>JAJXTO010000017.1 GCA_021783695.1 Pseudomonadota bacterium
TCCTTTCACCGGCACCAAAAAATGCTCAATATTTTCTCAGTGACTTGCAAAAGCCCACGCTAAACCCGTGGGCTTTTTTGCGTCTTTTGAGGCATCTTTTCTTCCGTCTTGTCCAGCAACCAGCAAACACGGGGCAGCCCATTTCCAGGTTGGAGTGCTGAATTGATTGCGTTGGCGCGGCAAATCGGATGTTTTTTGCAGGCGATTTCGCACACGATGCTTTCTCTATACTGTACAAATTAGCAAGTAGCACAGTTTTGCCTCACTCCCCCATGTCCGCATCCTTCACTCCATCCAAGTCGGCAGACACCACCTTCATTCTCGATCTCGCTCAGATCATCGTGGACGCTCTCGGCCTGGATGTCGACGCCGCCAGCATTGATCCGGATGAGCCCCTCTACGGCGAAGGCCTGGGGCTCGATTCCATCGACATTCTGGAAATTGCGCTGGTGATCTCCAAGCGCTTTGGCGTGCAGTTGCGCGCAGATGACGTAGACAATCAGCACATCTTCAGTTCGCTGCGCCATCTGGCCGACTATCTCGCCGCCAAGAGAAGCGCGTAATGGCCACGCTCATCCGCGCCAGAGCGCTGCGCGGTTCTTTGTTCGCAGTTTTGTGCGTGGCCTATCCGGTGACGTCGTTCATCGGTGCGCGCTTGCCACAGCCCAATTTGTTTGGCGCATTTGTGGCCTTCGCTCCCACGCTGGTGATAGTGATCTGGTTGGCGTGGCAATCGCCTCGGCGGCTCGTCCTGCTTGCGCTGATCGCCCTGCTGCTTGCGCTGCTCTGGGAGCAACGTGCGCTGCTGCTGCACCACTATGACCTGGCCTATCTGGCCGAGCATGCCGGCATGATGGCCCTGCTCGCCTGGGTGTTTGGCAACTCCCTGTTGAATGGACAGACACCGCTGGTCACCCGCTTTGCCCTGCTGACCCATGGCAGCATTTCACCGCTTGTTGCCCGCTACACCCGCAGCGTGACCTGGGCGTGGACGCTGTTCTTCTGCCTGATGGCATGCAGTTCGGTCCTGCTGTTTGCCGCGACTCCCTTGTCGATCTGGGCGATCTTTGCCAATGTCGCAAGTCCCTTGCTGTTACTGAGCATGTTCGTCGCCGAATATCTGGTGCGCCGACGCAGAGTGCCTGCAGAGGAGCGCGCAGGGCCGATCGAGGCATTCCGCTCCTACTTGCGTTACAACACAGAGCGCAAAACGCAGAGGCTCGAAGCGCCGGGCAGCGTCTTGCCGTCTGGGATGATCAAGCGGCATTAAGACGCAGTCGCGCCGTTCCGTCATGTCCCGCCTGCCCTTGCTCACGCAATCTTCGCCGGAAGCCATTTTTGCCTGGCGTCAGGGCCACCCCGTGCGGGTTCAGACGTTTTTGCGCGACGTGGAACAAGTTGCCGCCAGCATGCCTGCCGGGCGGCATGTGCTCAATACCTGCTCCAACCGCTACGAATTTTGCGTCGGCTTTGCCGCCGCCGTGATGAGCAACCGTGTCAGCCTGCTGCCCTCGACCCGCACCCCGGACACCGTGGCGCAACTGCGCGCCATGGCGCCAGATCTGTTTCATCTGGGTGACGCGCCCGGCGGGCTCGACCTGCCCTTCCTGTCCTTTCCCGCGAGCAGTCCCGCGAACTCCGGCGCCCACCTGGCTGTGCCCATGATCCCGGTGGAGCAGCAGGTCGCGCAAGTCTTCACCTCCGGATCCACCGGCACGCCGCTGGCGCACAGCAAGACCTGGGGCGCACTGGCGCATTGCGTGCGTTCCGGGTCGTCCAGGATCGACCAGACCGTCGACTGCGGCCCGCTGCAGCTCGTGGGCACGGTGCCGCCGCAACACATGTATGGCTTCGAATCCACCTTATTGCTCGCGCTGCAGGGCGGCGCCGTGCTCAGCGCGGCTCATCCGTTCTACCCGGCAGACATTGCCGCCGCCCTGGCCGACGTGCCCGCGCCGCGTCTGCTGGTTTCGACGCCGGTGCATCTACGCGCCTTGCTGGCCTCGGGAGTAAGCCTGCCGCCGGTTGCCATGGTGCTGTGCGCCACGGCTCCGCTCGATCACACCCTCGCCTGCGCCGTGGAGCAAAGTCTGGGGGCGCCACTGCTGGAAATTTATGGCTCGACCGAAACTGGCCAGATCGCCACTCGCCGCACTGCGCAGACTGACGTCTGGACGCTGTTTCCCGAAATCGCATTGAAAGAAACACTGAACGGCGCCGTGCAAGCACAGGGCGGACATCTGGACGAACCGGTACCGCTTGGCGACAACATCGAGCGCCTCGACAACCAGCATTTCCGCCTGCTCGGCCGTCACACAGACGGGGTCAACATCGCGGGAAAACGGAGTTCCCTGACGCACCTCAACCACCAGCTGCTCTCCATTCCAGGGGTGGTTGATGGCGCGTTCTACATGCCCGGTGGGAACGACACAGGCGTGCCCCGGATCATGGCCTTTGTCGTTGCACCGACGCTGCAGCGCGACGCACTGCAGGCGGCGCTGCGCCAGCGCATCGATCCGGCCTTTCTGCCGCGCCCGCTGGTGCTGGTGGAATCCCTCCCGCGCAATACCACCGGCAAACTGCCGAACGCAGCGCTCGCAGCGCTGGCCGCGGAAAACGGCAGAAAAACGGAGGCCCGTTCATGAGCCGTACCGAGACCCTGCTCGCATATGATGCGGTGCATCCCGCCTTCGCCGGGCATTTCCCCACACGCCCCATCGTTCCTGGCGTGCTGTTGCTCGACGCGGCACTGCACCACATCTGCACTGCTCATGACCTGTGCGTCCGCACCTGCCGCATTGTCGCAGCCAAGTTTCTCAGTGCGGTCGGCCCCGGTGAAGCACTCCAGCTCAGCCATGTAGCGGACGGACAGGGTGTCGTGCGTTTCGAGCTGCGCGCCGCGAGCGACGCGCGTCTGGTGGCCGCTGGTCAGGTGCAATGCGCCGCAGCGCAGACGGCATCCGATTCGTCACCATGACCGTGCCATTTTCCACCCCGGGCGCTGAGCGGCCAATCCAGAGCGCTGCCGCTGCGCCCAGCGCCGATTGGGCGCAGGAAGAGGAGCGCAGCAACCACCACATGCTGCGTCTCATGACCTGGATTTCGCTGCACCTTGGTCGGCGCATCGGACGGGTGGTGCTCATGGGCATTGCGGTGTATTTCGTGCTGTTCGCCCCTGGCGCACGGCGCGCCTCGCGGCAATACCTCAAACGCGTGCTCGGTCGCGACGCCAACTGGGCCGACGGCTATCGCCATGTGTTCAGCTTCGCCTCCACCATCCATGACCGCGTCTACCTGCTCAACGATCGCTGGGATCTGTTTGATCTGCGCGTACACGGCGCAGACCTCCTGGACGCCGTGCTGGCGCGGGGCCGGGGCGCCTTCCTGATGGGAGCGCACTTCGGCAGTTTCGAGGTCTTGCGCGCACTGGCCCGGCGCGATGCGGCCACACACGTGTCGCTGCTGATGTATCCCGACAATGCGCGCAAGATCAACGCCGCGCTGCGCGCCATCAACCCCGCCGCCGCGCATGACATCATCCCTTTGGGACGGATCGATTCCATGCTGCGATTGCAGGAGCGGCTTGATGCGGGCGGCATGGTCGGTTTTCTTGCCGACCGCTCCCTGCACGACGACAGCACGGCCACCCTGCCCTTTTTCGGCCAGCCAGCGCCCTGGCCGCGTGGCCCCTTGCGCATCGCCGCCCTGCTCAAACGTCCGGTGGTGCTGATGTTCGGCATTTACCGCGGCAGCAATCGCTATGAGGTGCATTTCGAACGACTTGCCGATTTCTCCAGCGTCGGGCGCGGCGAGCGCGCCGCCGCCATTGACGCCGCGCTGGCAAACTACGTCAAACGCCTCGAAGCTCGCTGCGTCGACGCACCCTACAACTGGTTCAATTTCTACGATTTCTGGAAAGGCCCCGAAGCGGAAGCTGCCGGGCCCGCAGAGCCATGACACGACCCACCCGCCAATTCATCCTGTGCGCCCTGATGGCAGGCAGCGCCCTCCTGGTTCCTGCGCTGTCCCTGGCAGCAGACTGGACGCTCGACACCCTGATGCAGACACTTGCCAGCCATCCGGCAAACCGCGCCAGCTTTGTCGAGACCAAGACCCTGGCGATGCTCGATGCGCCTATCGAGTCGTCTGGTGAATTGCGCTTCGCCGCGCCCGATTTCCTAGAGATGCGCACGATCAAACCCAAGCCGCAGACCTTGATGCTGCAAGGCAACCAGATCACCGCCGAGATCGACGGACGCAGCCACCAGTTCGATCTGCGCGACCACCCCGATGTCGCCGTGCTGATCAACAGCATTCGCGCCACCCTCAACGGGGACCGCAAGGCGCTGCAACGCGACTACACCACTTCCCTCAAAGGCAATGCCTCCAATTGGAAACTCACCTTGACGCCGCTGGACGCCAAGGCGCGCGCGCGGGTGAACAGCATTCAGATCGGCGGCAGCGAAGGACGGGTACAGACCATCGCCGTGCAGCAGGCCGATGGCGATCGCTCGCTAATGACGATCCACGAACTGCCGCTGCAATGAGTGCCGTGCCGGTCGTTCCTCTTTTGGATACGCGCGGATGATGCGGCGACACTTCACCCCGGTGCTGCTCTGGCTGGCCGCGCTGGCCATCTGTTCAGCCGTCATCCTGCAAAGCCGCTACACCGCTGACATGTCGGCCTTCCTGCCGAACAAGCCAACGGCGCAGGAGCAGGTGTTGGTCGATCAGTTGCGCGACGGCCTGATCTCGCGTCTGCTCTTGGTGGGTATCGATGGCGGTGACGCCCGCATCCGCGCCGCCTTGTCGCGCGCACTGGCGGCGCAGCTTCGTCAGCAAGCGGCTTTTGTCTCGGTCAACAATGGCGAGCCGGTCGATGCGCGTCCCGACGAAGCCCTGCTGTTCAAGTATCGCTACCTGCTCAGCCCCACCACCACGCAGCAGACCTTCTCCGAAGCCGGACTGCACCAGGCCATCGCTGCCAGTATCGACCGGATCGCATCGCCCATGGGCGGCAATCTCAAATCCCTGTTCCCCGCCGATCCCACTGGCGCCCTGCTGCAATTGCTGGGCAGCATGGCCGACGGTGCGCAGCCGCACGAGGACAATGGCGTCTGGGCCGCAGCCGACATGCCCCGCGCCCTGCTGCTGCTTCAAACCCGCGATGCAGGCACCGATACAGATGGCCAGCAGGCGGCCATCAACGCGGCGCGCGCAGCCTTCGCCGCCGCGCAGCGGCAAGTCGCGTCGGAAGAACACACTGCGGCGGGCCAAGCCGCGGCACGCAGTGCCACACTGGTGATCAGCGGCTCGGCCGTGTTCGCGGTGCAGTCGCGCGCCACCATCAAGAGCGCAATCGAGCGCGTGTCCCTGTTCGGCGGCGTGCTCATCGTCGGTTTGCTCCTGTTGGTCTATCGCTCAGTGCCCGTGCTGCTGCTCGGTTTGCTGCCCGTGCTGTCTGGCGTGTTTGCTGGCATCACCGCGGTCAGCCTGGGGTTTGGCGTGGTCCAGGGCATCACCCTCGGCTTTGGCACCACCCTGATCGGCGAGGCGGTGGATTACTCCATTTATCTGTTCGTCCAGTCCGGGCGTGCCGGCGCGCCGGGCGCGGCGCCGGATGCCGCACGCAGCGACTGGCTGCGCCGCTTCTGGCCCACCATCCGCCTGGGCATGCTGACCTCAGTGGTCGGTTTCGCCACCCTGCTGCTGTCGAACTTTCCCGGCCTGGCGCAGCTCGGGGCCTATTCCATTGCGGGCCTAGTGGCCGCTGCGCTGGTCACACGGTTCGTGCTGCCGCAACTCCTGCCCGCCGGTTTCGCCGTGCGCGACCTCAGCCGCACCGGGCAGCGCCTCAAGCGGCTGGTTGCACACCTGCGCCGCTTGCGCTGGCTGGTCGCCCTGCTCGCGCTCGGCGCGATCGCCGTGGTCGCGGTCCATCGACAATCCATCTGGGATACTCAGCTCTCCGCGCTCAGTCCGATCAGCCCGCAAGCCCTGGCGCTCAATGCCCAATTGCGCCAGCAACTGGGCGCCCCAGATGCGGTTGATCTGGTGACGATTCGCGCTCCCAGCCTGGACGCGGCGCTCGCCGCAGCCGAGCGCATCGCGCCGCGACTGCAAGCCCTCCAGCAACAAGGCGTGATCGCCGGTTATGACAGTCCGGCACGCTATCTGCCCAGCCTGGCCACACAGCGCGCGCGTCAATCGGCGTTGCCCGACCCCGCCGCGCTGCAAGCCCGGCTCGATGCGGCGCTGCAAGGCCTGCCCGTGAAGCCCGCAGTCCTGGCGCCTTTCCTGCGCGATGTCGCGGCGGCGCGCCATCTGCCGCCACTCACCCGCCCCGCTCTGGCGCACACCACGTTTGCCCTGGCGCTCGATGGCATGCTGCTGCGCCAGAGCGCAAATGCTTATACCGCCTTGCTGCCGCTGCGCGCGCCACCGCATGCCGACATTGACGACGCGCGCGTGCAAGCGGCATTACAGGGCAGCGGTGCGCACATCATCAATCTGGGCACAGCCAGCACTGACTTGTATAACGGCTATCTGCGCACGGCGGCTGGACTGTCGCTCGCAGGCATCGCTGCCATCGCCGTGCTGCTGCTGGTCGTCCTGCGCTCGGTGGTGCGCGCGGCGCGGGTGCTCGTGCCGCTGCTCGCCGCGGTGCTGGTCGTAGTGGCCGGGCTGCTGTTGTCAGGCGTGCAACTCACCTTGCTGCACCTGGTGGGCCTGATGCTGATCGTGGCCGTGGGATCGAATTACGCGCTGTTTTTCAACCGCGGGCAGGACGAGACTGGTGGCATCGAACCCTCCACGCTCGCCTCGCTGCTGTTCGCCAATCTGACCACCGTGGCCGGCTTCGCCCCCCTGCTGCTGTCAGGCGTGCCGGTGTTGCAGGCGATAGGGGCGACGGTTGCTCCCGGCGCCCTGCTCGCTCTGCTGTTTTCCGCCATGCTGTCGGCGCCCGACAAGACCGCCGCTCCTGCGCAGGTGCACTGAACCATGCAAGACACCAACGCCCACTTGCTGACTTGGCGGCCCACGCCGTTGATCCTGGCATCCATCACGGTCCACATCCTGTCACTAGGGGCTGTATTGTGGCGGCTCCAGCTCTGGCCCTGGGCGCTGGCGGTTTTGGTGTTCAACCATGCCATGCTCACAGCAGTCAGCCTGTGGCCGCGCAGCCAGGCACTTGGGCCCAACCTGACGCGCCTGCCTGAAGCCGCCGCACAACGCGGCGAAGTGGCGTTAACCATCGACGACGGGCCAGACCCTGATGTCACTCCCGCCGTGCTCGATCTGCTCGACGCCCACGGAGTTCGCGCCACCTTTTTCTGCATCGGTGAGCGCGCCCGCGCCCATCCCGCGCTGTGCCGCGCCATCGTGCAAGGCGGCCATGCGGTCGAAAATCACAGCAACCGCCACCGCCACAACTTTTCGCTCCTGGGGCCGTGCGGCTATGCGCGTGAATTGCGGGCCGCACAACGCACCCTGAGCAGCATCACAGGCACCACACCCCGCTTTTTTCGCGCACCTGCCGGACTGCGCAATCCCTTTCTCGGCCCCGTTCTGGCACGGCAAAACCTGCTGCTGGCCAGCTGGACGCGTCGTGGCTTCGATACCCGCGAAACCCGGCCCGCTGTTGTGCTGCAGCGGCTGCTGCGCAAGCTGCGCCCCGGGGACATCCTGCTGCTGCATGATGGCCACGCCGCGCGCACCGCGCAGGGTCGCCCGGTCATCCTCGACGTTCTGCCGCCCCTGCTCGACGCCATCCGCAGTGCCAACCTGACGCCCGTCACCCTGCGGGCTGCCTACGCCCTGCCCGCCACGCCATACCGCCCATGAATACATGCGCCTCTCCCGCTCCGGTAGGCTGGATCGCCCGCCTGGTCGACGCCGCCGCCGGCCTGCCCTTTCGCATCCGCAACCGGGTGGACTGCATCGTCACCTGCGCCCGCGGCCACCGCACGGCGCAACTCGATTTCCGCACCCTGGCCGACTGGAGGCATGCCTTGCAAGCGCTGGGGTTCAACGTCCAGTCCATGCCCAGGAGTCAGGGCGCGCCATTTTCCAACGTATCGCTGGTCGCCTCCGTCGCCACAGTCAAACCCGCTGCCTGATTCCTCTTTCCCGCATGTCTCGCCCTCCCATCACGTTGCCGCATCTGCAACTCGGCGCAGCCACCGTCACCAGTTGCCTCGGCGCCGGACTGGATGCGCATCTGCACGCCCTGCGCGACGGTCGCAGCGGTCTCTCGCCCTGCCACTTCGACACCGTCGATCTGCCCACCTGGATCGGCGAAGTGGCAAACCTGGACGCGGTGCGCCTGCCTCCCGAACTGACTGAATTCGACTGCCGCAACAACCGCCTAGCCGAACTCGCCCTGCAGCAGGACGACTTCGTTCACGCCGTGCAGGCCGCCACCGTCCGCCACGGCGCACAGCGCGTGGGGGTGTTTCTTGGCACCAGCACCTCGGGCATCCTGCAGACCGAACTGGCCTATCGCCAGCGCGATGCCGCAGGCGCCTTGCCCGCCAGCTATCACTATGCGCAAACGCACAACACCTTCTCGCTGGCGGCCTATGTGCGAGCCCGCTTCGGCCTGCTCGGCCCGGCCATGGTGGTGTCGTCCGCCTGCTCATCCAGTGCCAAGGTGTTCGCCAGCGCCCAGCGCATGATCGCCGTCGGCCTGATCGATTGCGCCGTTGTGGGCGGCGTGGACAGCCTGTGCCTGACCACGCTGTACGGCTTCAACTCGCTGGAGCTCCTCTCCACCCAGCCCTGCCGCCCGTTCGACGCACAGCGTCATGGCCTGTCGATCGGAGAGGCCGCCGCTTTCGTGCTGCTCGAAGCCGCCCCGCAGCACCCGGCAGACGACGCCGTGCTGCTGCTGGGTGTGGGTGAATCGAGCGACGCGTATCACATGTCCTCGCCACACCCGGATGGGCTGGGCGCGCGCATGGCGATGCAGGCCGCGCTGGCGCGAGCCGAGCTGCAGCCTGCAGACATCGACTACATCAATCTCCATGGCACAGCCACCCCCAGCAACGACAGCGCCGAAGGGCGCGCAGTCGGTGCGCTGTTTGGCGCGACAGTGCCCTGCAGTTCGACCAAAGGTGCCACCGGCCACACCCTGGGCGCTGCGGGCGGGGTGGAAGCCGTGTTCTGCCTGCTGGCGCTGCGCCATGGCATCCTGCTTGGCGGGGTGGGTGCAACAGCGCTCGACCCCGCCATTGCCAGCGTCGCCCCGCTGGACTATCTGCTGGAATCGCGCCCTTCAGCGCCACGCCGGGTTTTATCCAACTCCTTTGGTTTTGGCGGGACCAATTGCAGCCTGGTCCTGGCGCGGGGAGATGCAGGATGAGCTCGCTCGACTTGCTCAGCGCCTGCGTGGACGGTATCGGCCTGCTCTGCCCCGGTCTGAACGGCTGGCCGCAGGCACGCGCCGTATTGCTGGACAAGGCGCCCTATCTCTCCGAGCCCACCGTCCTGCCAGTTCCGCAAATTCTGCCGCCGGCCGAACGCCGCCGTGCCACCGCAGTCATCAAGCTCACTCTGGCCACGGGGCTGGAGGCCGTGACCGCGGCTGGGCTCCAGGCAGCCGAGTTGGCCACGGTGTTTTCCTCCTCCGGCGGCGACGGGCGCAACTGCCACGAGATCTGCTCCGCGCTGGCGTCGGCAGACCGCCTGATCTCGCCCACGCGCTTCCACAATTCTGTGCACAACGCGGCCTCGGGCTATTGGGGCATCGCCACCGGCGCAATGGCCCCGTCCGCCGTACTGTGCGCGTTCGACGCCAGCTTCAGTACCGGCCTGCTCGAAGCGCTGGTACAAGTCACTCTGCTGCGCCAACCCGTGCTGCTGCTGGCCTACGACACCTGCTACCCGGAACCGCTGCACAGTGCCCGCCCCATCCCAGACAACTTCGGCGTTGCACTGGCGCTCACCCCCGAGTCCGGAGCGCACACGCTGGCCCGCCTCAGTCTCGATCCCACAGCGCCTTTCACCAGCGCGCCCGCAGACCGGCTCACCAATGCCGCGCTGGAAGCCTTGCGCCACTCCATCCCCGCCGCCCGCGCCCTGCCACTGCTGCAGGCGCTGTGCAAGGGACAGAGTGCAACCGTGGTGCTCGACCACCTGCCCAATCAGCAACTCGCCGTGGACCTCGTCCCATGCTGACTCCGGCCTTGCACGACGGCACGGCGCTGGATCATGCCTGGATCGCCGCGCATATTCCGCATCAGGGCCGCATGTGCCTGCTCGACCGGGTGCTGGCATGGGATGCGCAGCACATCGTCTGCAACGCCAGCAGCCACCGCAACACAGATCATCCGCTGCGCCAGTTCGACCGCCTGGGTGCGGCCTGCGGCATCGAATACGCCGCGCAGGCCATGGCGGTGCACGGCGCCCTCGTGGCGAGTCGGGACGAGCCGCCGCGCCCCGGCATGCTGGTCAGCGTGCGCGCGGTACAACTGCATGCCACGCGACTTGACGACATCGACGCCGACCTCGCGGTGCACGCCGAGCGCCTCAGTGGGGATGCCCGAATGCTGCTCTACCAGTTCCGCGTGCGCGCTGCCGACCGTCTGCTGCTCGATGGCCGCGCCTCGGTGCTGCTGGGCAGCGCCTGATGTCAAATTGCTCACTCATCCATGACTGACACCACGCCACTTTCACGTCGCGCCCTGGTCACCGGCGGCAGCGGCGGCATCGGCGCCGCCATCTGCCGCCGTCTCGCCGCCGACGGTTTTTCTGTCCTTGTTCATGCCAACAGCGGCCTCGTCCGCGCCGAAGCACTGGCTGCGGAACTGCGTGCGCAGGGCCAGACCGCTCAGGCCGTCGCCTTCGACCTGAGCGACCCCGCAGCCACTGCCGCAGCGGTCGACAGGCTGCTGGCCGACGGCCCAGTGCAGGTCCTGGTGAACAACGCCGGGCTGCACGACGACGCCGTGTTTCCCGGCATGCGCGCCGAGCAATGGCAGCGGGTCATTGACGTCAATCTCAACGGTTTTTTTCATCTCACCCAGCCGCTCATGCTGCCCATGATCCGCACCCGCTGGGGACGCGTGATCAACATCACCTCGGTGGCAGCCATCGTCGGCAACCGCGGCCAGGTGAACTACGCCGCGGCCAAGGGCGCACTGCACGCGGCAACCAAATCGCTGGCGCTGGAAGTGGCCAGCCGCGGCATCACGGTGAATGCCGTGGCCCCCGGCATCATCGCCACCCCGATGAGCACGGGCCACTTCGACGCCGAGGCCGTGGCGCGGCTGGTGCCGATGAAGCGCGCGGGCCAGCCGGCAGAGGTGGCCGATCTCGTCGGCTTTCTTGCATCCGATCAGGCGGCCTACATCAGCGGACAGATCATCTCCATCAACGGCGGCATGATCTGATCGCCTCCCAACCCTGCACACAGGCCAATCCACATGACAGGCAACGCCCCACTCTCCGTTCACGCCGCCGAGACCCTGCTGTTCTTCACCCTGATGCAGCTTTCGGTCATCGTGCTGGCCGGGCGCGCGGGCGGCGCGCTGGCACGGCGTCTGGGACAGACGGCCGCAGTGGGCGAGATCGTGATCGGCATCCTCCTCGGGCCGTCGCTGCTCGGCCTGCTGGCGCCCGGGGTATTTCACTATGTGTTCCATTCCGCTTCGGGCACGCCGCTGCAGATCCTGTCACAGATCGGCCTGATCCTGCTGATGTTCCAGATCGGTCTGGAATTCGATTTCGCCCACCTGAGCGAGCGCAGCAACCGCCGCGCCGCACTGTGGATCGGTCTCGCCAGCATGCTGGCGCCCTTCGCGTTCGGCCTGGGGTTTGGCGCCGCCAGCGCGTCAGCCCTATCGCCGCAATCCGGGCTCGTCACCAGCGCACTGTTCATCGCCACCGCGTTCTCCATCACCGCCCTGCCCATTCTGGGACGCATCCTGGTGGACTTCGACCTGCACCGCACCCCGCTGGGGGTCATTGCCATTAGCGCAGCCGCCTTCAACGACGTGATCGGCTGGCTGTTGCTGGCGCTGGTCACCGCCCTGGCGATGAGCCATTTCGAGCCCGCCACCTTCGGTCTGCAGGTGCTGCTGGTGCTTGGCTTTGCGTTGCTGTGGCTGTTTATCGTGCGGCCGCTGATGCACCGCGTCATCCGTCATTCCCAGGCCGGCGGTGCCGATCTGTCGCCCAATCTGCTGGGCGTCGTGCTGACAGCGATTTTTGTCTCTGCCATGACAACGTATCAAATCGGCATTTTCGCCATCTTCGGCGGTTTCATGATGGGCGTCATCCTGCATGACCAGCCGCGGCTGGTACAGGCGTGGAAGGCGCAGATCAGCCCTTTTGTGCTGGTGTTTTTTCTGCCCATCTTTTTCACCTATACCGGTCTGCGCACCGACATCGGCGGCCTGTCCAGTGCCTCTTTGTGGGGCTGGTGCGCGCTGCTCATCACCCTGGCGACGCTGGGCAAGTTTGGCGGGGCTTATCTCGCGGCGCGCTGGCGCGGCATGAGCCGCCCGCAAGCGGGCGTGATGGGCGCGCTGATGAACACGCGCGCGCTGATGGAGCTCATCGTCATCAACGTCGGCTACGACCTGGGCGCCATTTCGCACAACGTGTTCACCATGCTGGTGCTGATGGCGATTTTCAGCACGATCATTACCGCGCCGCTGCTGCGGCTATGGCTGCCGCGCATGGTGTTCTCTCCCCCTGCGGTACCGATTTGTGCCGATTCGGCCAAAGCCGGGTCAGCCTGATCTCCGGGTGCGCAGACGCCGCCATGCCAGCAAGGGAAGACGCAGCACGAAGCCGAGGAACAGCCGGGTGTGCATCCAGGTCAGCAGGGCGTTGTCGCGCAGGTAGTTGAAGTGTGACACGCCGCCTTCGTCGGCGCGCAGATAGCGCACCGGGGCGGGGAGGTTGATCGCGGGCACGCCGTGCCAGCTCAGCCGTACCACAGCTTCGGGGTCGAAGTCGAAACGGCGCATCCAGTGCTGGCGGCGCATCACTGCGCGCAGGGCATCGATGGGGTAGACGCGAAAGCCGTAGAGCGAATCGCCGATGCCGGCCCACAGGGTTTCCAGGTTGGCCCAGGCGTTGGACACCTTGCGCCCCTGCACCCGCAAATTGGGCGCGCTGGCGTCGAACACAGGCACGCCGAGCACCATGGCCTGCGGACTTTGCTGCGAGGCGACCATGAAAGCGGGAATGCGTTCGGCCGGATGCTGGCCGTCGGAGTCCATGGTCAGCACATGGGTGAAACCGGCGGCGGCAGCGGCGTCCAGGCCGTGCAACACGGCTGCGCCCTTGCCACCGTTGTAGGGCAGCACGAACACGCGCAGTTGTGGGTCGGCAGCAGCAAGGTCGCGCAGGCCCTGCGGCGTGCCGTCGCTGCTGCCGTCCACCACCACCCACACTGGCGCCCATTGCGCACGCGCCGCCCGCACCGTCTCATAGACCTTGATCCCTGGGTTGTAGCTGGGGATGAGGACGAGGTGGGTCACGCTGGGTTGCGGCCCGGCTGTGGCAACGCTGGGGTCAGTCATCTGTGGTTGCGGAGACGATCGGCTCGGGCAGCGTGGCAGCAGCCAGCGCACTGCGGAAATAGGTGTCGAGTTCGGCAATGAAAGCCTGCGCATCGGTTGGCGGGTCGAAGCGCTCGCCCAGCCGGACGCGATAGGTGATGGGAAGTTGCGGACGGCGCATCAGCGGCCAGCCTTTGGCGAGAAAGGGCGAGTCGGTCTCGATGAATACAGTCTGTACCGGCACCTGCGCATGCTTGGCAATTAGCCCGACGCCGCCACGGACGGGCCCGATGGGCCGCGCGGTGCTGCGTGTGCCTTCGGGAAACAGCAGCAGATGATGGCCCGCGCGCAGATCGGCAACGGCCAGATGGATCATGCTGCGCAGGGCATCGTTGCGGATGTAGCGCGCCAGCCGCGCGCCCGCGCCCAGCGAGGGGTTGTCGAGAATGCTGGATTTCATGATGCAGGCCAGACCAGGCAGCCGCGAGATCACCAGCACGGCGTCGATCAGCGAGGGATGGTTGGGCGCGACGATCATCGGCGGCTGATCGCGCAGAGCATCGAGCGCAGTCAGGTCGAAGCGGCAAGCGCCGATGACGGAGAGCGTGCGCAGGTACGCCCGAAACCCGGTGTGGATCAGCCAGCGACCAACCACCAGCCCGGCCCGGCGCGGCAGCAGGTAGTACAGCGGCACCGCCAGCAGCGACCACAGCAAGCCCATCACACCCAGCAGGCCAAGGCCGAAAAATACCCGCGTCATGTCCCAGACAACGCGCAGAGTGGAGGCGACCGCGGTGTCTCGCATCATCACGTCTTCATTCATGGCGGTCCACCATCCGGGACGACTGGCCGAGGATCCATGCGATACCGAAGCCGAATGACACCGTTTGCTTGCGCCGCATCAGCGGGCTGTCGGCAAACACGGCACCGCTCAGATTGTCGTAGCGGGCAAACGCGCCAAACCAGAGATTGGGGAAACGTTTGCTCAGGCCGAGGGTGAACTGGCTGCCAGAATAACCCCCATGTGCAGCGTAGGCAGGACGTGCGGCGTTTGCATAGACGCTGTCCACGCCGTAGAAGGTCTGGTTGTACTGGCGGTCGGCGAACACCGGGCCTGTCTGCATGCCCAGTTTCCAGCCCGGCAGTCCACTCACGTTGCCGATGTCGAGATTGAGCACCGGGGCCAGCACCCAGCCGACTTGATGGGGATGGGTCTGCACGGTGAAAGCTGTGCGCAGCGGCATGCGGAAATCGAGCTGCATGCGCTGCTCGGCGGACTGCCACAGATGCACTTCCAGCGCCGGGCCAAACTCCACCATGGGCTTGAGGTCGGGCATGCCGCTGCGTGCGCCATTGGACGAACTGTTGACCGGCGGCGAGGCGCTCAGGCTGAGATAAGACTCGACCCGATCGGTATCGAACAGGCGCGCCTGGACGCCATTGCGGTCGGCCTTGATGATCTCGCCGCGGTACACGACATACGGCACCGGCACAGCATAGTTGCGCTGCTCATCCGACCCAGGATAGGCAGGAAAGCTCACACCGCCCACGCCAAGGCCGAACTCCCACAAGGGCTTTTGCTCTGCAGATGCCATACCGGGCTGGGCGGAAAACGCCAGCGCGACAGCGCCCGCAGCAAACAAGCGATGGATCATCATGAAGTGCCCTGGCTCGTGGGCTGCAATCCGGTCGCTTCGATTTCCACCAGCAGATCCATGCGGCAGACGTCGGCCTGCAAGGCGATGACGCGCACCGCCGCACCTGCCGCGCGTTGCAGTTCGGCACGGATCACCGGCCAGTCCGCAGCGTGCCGCACATAGACCTTGTAGTGCAGATCGGCAAGGGTCATGCCAGCAGCTCCCCTGGCCTGCGCCTGCTGCAGAACGGCATCGATATTGCGCAAGGTTTCACGCGTCTGCTCCGCCACGTCGCCCGCGTGCAGGGTGCGATGCCCGACGATACTGGCGGTACCCGAGATGAACAGCAGACGCTGCGAGCCGAAGCTCACCAGGCTGGCGCGCGAAAACGTCGGGCTGCGCGGACCATAGTCTTGCGGATAGTCATAGGCGCTGAGCTGTCGCGGATTTTCAATCGCCGCGGCGGGCTGGCGCGAGGCGATGCAATACACCAGCAGCGGCGCGTTGGCCGCAGCCCCCAGGGCGCTGGCCGCCGGCACGCTGGCTCCGACAACGTTGCGCCCGTTTGCCAGAAAGGCGTCCTGCCTGCCGATGTTGAACAGGCGATAACGCTCCAGGCCATGGCTCATCCCGTTGATGTCAGGCACATGGTTCCACACGCGCAGAAGATGCGGATAGCCCAACCCGTCGAGAGCGCCAAACAACTCGGCATAGGCCACGCGGGCAGCTTCTTGCAGTGGCGGAACAGTTTCGGCTTGTGCAAGTGCCCTCTCATGCACCTGAACCGCGCCGAACAGCAACCCGGCGTTGCCGCACCACTGCACGCGGCCATGCTGCCCGCGCTGCAATGGTCCTTGCGTCGACCATGCTTCGCACAAGGCGGGTTCGCCCGCCGGCGGCTCGAGCTGCACCCAGGCCACGGGAGGAGCGGTAGGCGACATGTCGCCTTGCGTCTGCGGACCGAAACAGGCAACGCCGAATAGGGGGAATGATGCACTGGGCGCGGCCTGTGCCAGCGCGCCCGCAGGCAGATAATGCAGTTGCAGCATGAACGCGTGTGAACTCAACCGTGATGCGCCCCGGGCTGGGGATCGTCGTGAATCTGGATCTGGCGCTTGCGTTGCACCCGCGCCTTCCAGCTGCGGCCAAAATGCTTGATTGAAGCCGCGTAGAAAATGCCTTTGAGTATGCGCACCGAGGCCCAGATCGGCGTCTTGCCAAAAATATCCCCCGCCAACACCGACAGCAAGGCCTCCTTGACCCGCAGGATGTTGCGCGGCCCCATGAACATGTCGCGCATGGTGGGGTGGTTGACGCGGTAGATGAACCAGGAGAACGCGCGCGTGCCGTGCCGCATCTCACGGTCGAAGCGGGCCAGCGCCTGCGGCGCGCGCGCGGGTTGACGCAGACAGGTCTCAATTGCGTCGGCGGCAAAAAATCCGCTCTGCATCGCCAGCATGACCCCGCTGGAAAACACCGGATCAATGAAGGCGTAGGCATCCCCGGTCAGCAGGTAATTCGGGCCGTGGGTCTGGCTGCAGCTATAGGAGAAATTGCCCGTGGCCTCGACCTCGGTCACCCGCTTGGAGTGGGCCAGTCGCGCGCTCAATTCGGGCGACATGGCAATGGTGTCGGCAAAAAATTCGTCCAGCGGTTTGTTGCGAGTCTTGAGGTAATACGGCCACACCACCGCACCCACACTGGTCACGCCGTCAGCCAGCGGAATGAACCAGAACCAGCCATGATCAAACCAGAAAATGGTGATATTGCCCTGTGCCTTGCCATCCAGACGCTGCGCCCCGGTGAAGTGGGCAAAGAGTGCGGCACTGTTGTGCTTCGGGTTGCGTGCCTTGGTCTTGAAGCGGCTGCCGAAAAAGGTCTCACGACCCGACGCGTCCACCACATAGCGCGCGCGCCAAGTCGAGCGGCGGCCGTCATCGTGCCCAGCGGCGACGATCGCGCCCTGGCAGCCCGGGAGGAACTGCACGTCATCCACCTTGCAGCCTTCAATCACCTCCACGCCCTTGCGCGCAGTGTTGCGAATGAGGATTTCATCGAACTCGGAACGCCGCACCTGATACGCCATGGGCATGGACTTGTCCCAGGCATCGGCGAACTCGAACATCTGGGTTTTCCGCGCGTGCCAGGGAGAGACGAATTCCGCCCCCCACTTTTCCATGGCGATGGCCTTGACCTGATCAGCGACGCCCAGTTTTTCGAGCAGGGGCAGATTGGCCGGAAGCAGCGACTCGCCGATGTGGAACCGGGGGTGATGCTCTTTCTCCAGCAGGGTCACGCGAAATCCGCGCGCGTGCAACAAAGTTGCTGCCGTGGTTCCGGCCGGGCCGCCGCCAATGACCAGCACATCCACCTCTGGCACAGAGGCCATGATCGCGCCCGACTGCTGTTGTTTCGCCGTCTCCATCTGTTTCCCCGAATATTTTATGGATGCCGTGCGCATCTTTTCAGCGGAGTTTCTTGCAAAACCCAAGTCGCACTTGATTTTACGCGTCGTGGAGCGCGATTGGAGTCGGTGCGGGCGCCGTTTCTGGCCGGATGAGGTGAGCCAACTCAGCATCCAACACCCGCTGGCGGTGCGATTCAAACGCAGCGACGCGGCTGAGCAGCGCAAGCCAGGCGTTCGATCCAATCCGCAGCGCATTCCGTCCTGCTTCCACGTCATGGACGCGCGCTACGGCTTGAGGATTAATCGTGCCTGTTCATTAAAACGCATTTGATGTCACGGATCGCGCGCAACTCCGCGCAAATATTCGGGGCCTGGCGGGGCGCTGTTAGTATGTTTTTGCCCGATCGATGCGGATACATGGCATTGACAAAGCCCCCATAAGTCGCCCGGAACATTGTGCAATGCTTGAGCAACTCATCAAAAACTATCTGATCACCAGCGCCAAGGTCGATCCGGCCAAGTTCGACCAGTCCGGCCTGATGGTGGCCGATCTCGGCCTGGATTCGCTGGCCATGGTAGAGATGCTGTTCGAGATCGAAGACCGCTTCGGTTTTCAGCTCTCCGATCCCATGCGCTACCAGAGCATGGGCTATGCCGACATGGTGACGGCCATCGAGGCCGAAGTGCGTGTGCATCACGATGGCGAATTACCGCGCATCGACGCGCAGGGTTCCGCTGTCCACCCACGATGAACCCGGTGCTGGTCACAGGCATGGGCATGCTCTCGCCTCTGGGAGCCGACTGTGCGTCGAGCTTCGAGGCCGCCTGCGCCGCCCGCAGCGCCGTTCGGGCCGTGCCCGAGGCGCTGGCGGCAGGCCTGTCCGATCTGCTGATGGCCCCGGTTTCCGCCGAGCCGCTGGGCCTGCTCGATAGCCAGGCCGCCGGGCTCGATCGTGCCACCCAGCTTGCGCTGGTGGCTGCGCAGCAGGCCATGGCCGATGCCGACATCGCCCCCCGGCCTGCTGATGCCGAGCGCTTCGGCGTGTTCGTCGGCATCGGCTTCGGCGGGGCACACACCCTCGATGCCATGTTCGCCCGCTACTACACCGCGCTGTACGGCGACGCCCAAAGCCGCCGCCGCGCCACGGTCGTCCACCCGTTGTCGGTGCCGCGCATGATGGCCAACGCCGCGCACGCCGCGGTCTCGCTGCGCTACGGCCTTCTCGGCCAGGGCAGCACCTATTCGGTGGCCTGCGCGTCTTCGGCCGTGGCCGCTGGCGAAGCGTTGCGCGCCATCCGGCACGGCTATCTCGATGCCGCTCTGGTGATCGGCGCCGAGTCGATGCTGACCCCCGGCTCCTTCGTGGCCTGGAACGCGCTGCGAGTCATGGCGCGGCCGCATGCCCCGGATATCGCCGCCAGTTGCCGCCCTTTCGATCGCGCCCGCACGGGCTTTGTGCTCGGCGAGGGCGCAGCTGCGCTGGTGCTGGAGAGCCGGGCGCGGCTGCGCGCCCGAAAAGGTCGGGCGCATGCCGAACTGGCGGGCTACGGCACCAGCAGCGACGCGCATCACCTCACCGCGCCCTCCGCGCAGGGACAGGCTGCAGCCATGCGCCAAGCGCTGGCCGAGGCCGGTCTGGAGCCCGCGCAAGTACGCTATCTCAATGCCCACGGCACCGCCACCGAGGTGGGGGACATCGTTGAAGCGCAGGCCATCCGTGCAGTGTTCGGCGCTGCGGCCAACACCCTGGCGGTGAGCTCGACCAAGGCGGTGCACGGTCATCTGATCGGCGCCGGTGGCGCGGTGGAACTGGCGCTGGCCATCCTGGCAATGCAGCGCGGACTAGCGCCTCCCACCGCACACCTCGAAGATCCCGATCCGCGCTGCGCGCTGGATTGCGTGCCGCTGCAGGCCCGCGAACTCGGCACCGTCGATGCCGTGATGTCCAATGCCTTCGCCTTCGGCGGCAGCAACGCCAGCCTGGTGGCGCGGCGCGTGCGTCACTGAAGCCCTCCTTCGTCGTGTCCCTCTCACAGACCACTGTCGCGCCGACTGGCGCGCGCGACACTGCGCTGCGTACCCTGCGGCTGTTTTTCCGCCACGGCTGGTTCAAGGCCATCGGCACCACGGCCTTCACCTGGACGTTTTTCATCGCTTATTTCTATCTGCTGCAACACCCGCGCGAGGCGCCCACAGTCATTCCCATGACGGCAGTTGATCGCTGGATCGGGTTGCAGCCCTGGGCTCTGCCGTTCTATCTATCGCTGTGGGTGTATGTCTCGCTGCCCGCCTCGCTGATGGCAACGCGGCGCGAGATCACGCTCTACGGTCTGCGCATCGGCGCGCTGTGCGTGGTTGGCCTGACGTTGTTCTACCTTTGGCCCACCGAAGTTCAGACCTATGCCGTGAACTGGGCGCAATATCCGAGCTTTGACATCCTGCGTGGCACGGACGCCACAGGCAATGCCTGTCCGTCGCTGCATGTGGCCACGGCGGTGTTCAGCGCCATCTGGCTCGACTGGATGGCGCCGCGCCTGGGCTTCGGCCACCTGCTGCGCAGCCTCAACCTGCTGTGGTGCGCGCTGATCGTGTTTTCCACCATGGCGACCAAGCAGCATGTGCTGATCGACGTGCTGTGTGGCGCTGCACTGGGCGCGGTCATGGCCTGGCTCACCCGGCCGCGCAACCGGCGCCCGACCTTGCCGCCCTCTGCGCCATGAGATTGCCTGATCGAACCTATCCCATTACCCTCGATGCCACCTCCATTGCACAGGTGCTGCCGCATCGTGGAGACATTCTGTGCGTGCGCCGCTTGACCGTGCTGGACTTCGACCACTACATCGGTCACGCCGTCTGGCCGTACGATCTGTCGCTGCTGCAAGGTCATTTCCCCGGCATGCCGCTGGTGCCTGGGGTGTTGCTGATCGAAGCTGTGGCGCAGGTGGCTGGCGCCGGGATGCTGGAGGGCGACGCCACCGCGCATCGTTTCCGCAGCAGCCATGTCGGCATGCTTGCGGCAGTGCGCAAATGCAGCTTCCGGCGTGCGGTGCGCCCGAACGAATGGGTGCGCATCGACGCCCGCTCGCGGCAGATGTCACTGACCTCCGCGGTCATCACAGCCGAACTGCAAGTGGGCACCGAGGCTGCGGCCAGTGTGGAGATTGTGCTGGTGAATACCCCGCGCGAGGTCATTGCCGCCGCGTTGGCGCAGCCTCCGCAAGGCACTGCGGGTCCAAACACATCGACCTGCCTGTGATGTCCTGTTGTCCGAGGCACCAACCGTTGCGCGGGTGCAGCGCTTTCTCGACGGTGTGTTCAACGACCGCGCGGTGGACGCGGCTTATGGCGACAAAAGCGACCGCACCGAAAAAACCGCGCAGTCCCTAAACCCTAAACCGGCGTGAGCTTGGCGATGTTCAGCGCCAGCCACTTGGTGCCGTGGCGATTGAACTTGACCTGGGCGCGGGCGTCTTCGCCGTCGCCTTCCAGACTGAGCACCACGCCCTCGCCAAACTTGCTGTGAAACACGGCCTGACCGCTGCGCAGGCCATGCGCGGGCTTGGACACCGGCGGAGTGAAGGCCGGCACGGTGGTCTTGGGGGTGTAGCTCCAGGTGCTGTGCTGATCGGCGCCGAATCCGCCGCCAAAGCCGGGCTGTTTGGCGCTGAGCCATTTGAGCGATTGCCCCGGCAGTTCCTCAAGAAAGCGGCTGCGCAGGTTGTAGCGGGTCTGGCCGTGCAGCATGCGGGTCTGCGCCAGGCTGAGGTAGAGCCGCTTGCGCGCACGGGTGATGGCCACATACATCAGTCGGCGTTCTTCTTCCACGCCGTCGGCTTCGTTCAGCGCGTTTTCGTGCGGAAACAGACCTTCTTCCAACCCGGTGATGAACACGGCGTCGAACTCCAGCCCCTTGGCGGCGTGCACGGTCATCATCTGAATGGCGTCCTGCCCGTTCTGTGCCTGGTTGTCACCGGCTTCAAGCGCGGCGTGGGTGAGGAAGGCGGTGAGCGGGGAGAGGGTTTCGCCAGTGGCGGGGTCGATGCTGTCGAGGGCCGCAACTCTGTCGGCCACAGCGCCGAGGGCTTGCCGCTGCTGCGCCGTGGCCTGCAGGCCAAAGCCTTCCTGGGTGACGAAAGCGGCGGCGGCGTTGACCAGTTCATCCAGATTTTCCAGCCGGTCCTGGCCATCGCGCTCTTCGCGGTAATGGGCGCTCAGGCCGCTGGCATCGAGCACATGGCGCACCAGTTCGGGCAGGCTCATCGTGGCGGTCTGGGCGCGCATCTGCGCCACCAGATCGAGAAAGGTCTGCAGGCTGGCAGCGCCGCGTCCGCCCAGGGTGTCCACTGCTTCGCTCAGCGGAGTGGCGCGCAGACGGGCAGCGTCCTGCAACTGCTCCAGGGTGCGGGCGCCGATGCCGCGTGCCGGGAAGTTGACCACGCGCAGGAAGGCGGTGTCGTCCTGCGGGTTGTCGAGCAGGCGCAGATAGGCCAGCGCGTGCTTGACTTCGGCGCGTTCGAAAAACCGCAGGCCGCCATACACGCGGTAAGGCAACCCGGCGTTGAACAATGTGCCCTCGATCACCCGCGACTGCGCGTTGGAGCGGTAGAGCACCGCGATTTCGCCGTGCGCCAAGCCCTCGCGCAGCAGTTGCCGGATTTCTTCGATCAGCCAGTTGGCTTCGGCGTAATCGCTCGGCGCCTCGAACACCCGCAGCGGCTCGCCCGCACCGGCCTCGGTGCGCAGGTTTTTGCCCAGGCGGCGGGCGTTGTTGGCGATGAGAGTGTTGGCGCTGTCGAGAATGTGCCCATGCGAGCGGTAGTTGCGCTCAAGTTTGATGAGGTGGCGCACGCGGAACTCGCGCTGGAAGTCGTCCATATTGCCGACATGCGCGCCGCGAAAGGCGTAGATGCTCTGGTCGTCGTCGCCCACGGCAAACACGCAGGCAGGCTGCGTCTCCTGTGGCCCGGCCAGCAGCTTGAGCCACTGGTATTGCAGGCGGTTGGTGTCCTGAAATTCATCGACCAGAATGTGGCGGAAGCGCTGGCGGTAATGCGCACGGATGGCGGCGTGATCGCGCAGGATTTCATACGAGCGCAGCAGCAGCTCGGCAAAGTCGGCCACGCCGTCGCGCGTGCATTGCGCTTCATAGGCCAGATAAATCTCGGCAAGCTGGCGGCTTTGCGGGTCGCGTACTTCCACGTCGCCGGGGCGCAGGCCCTGCTCCTTGGCGCCGTTGATGAACCACTGCACCTGCTTGGGCGGGTGCCGTTCCTCGTCCACGTTCAGCCCCTTGAGCAGGCGCTTGATGCTGGAGAGTTGATCCTGGATGTCGAGAATCTGAAAGGTCTGCGGCAGCCCGGCCTCACGCCAGTGCGCGCGCAGAAAGCGGTTGCACAGGCCGTGAAACGTGCCGATCCACATGCCACGCACCGGAATGGGCAGTTGCGCCGACAACCGAGCCAGCATTTCCTTGGCCGCCTTGTTGGTGAAGGTGACCGCCAAAATGCCGGCCGGCGAGACCTGCCCGGTGGAAATCAGCCAGGCAATGCGGGTGGTCAACACCCGCGTCTTGCCACTGCCGGCCCCGGCCAGAATCAGGGCGTTTTCCGCAGGCAGGGTGACGGCGGCGTGCTGCTCGGGGTTGAGGTTGTACAGGAGTGTGGACATGGACGGATTTTAGGGTGGCCCGGCGTGCGTTCCTGCGATGACGCGCGCCTGTCTGCGGAGGGAAAAGACCGCATGCTGACCGCCTCCAGCCAGAGTACGCGGCGCGCAAGAAGTTTGCTCGGCATTGTCTCAGGACGCCGCCAGGGAGCGTCCTAGAATGGGTGGCCGGGCCGCACACTGTTGCCGTCCGGTTTTTTGTGCGCGCCACATTCATCGCGCCATGCCAGGAGGCATCATGGACATTTTCGATTACGACAATATTCTGCTGTTGCCGCGCAAGTGCAGGGTGGACAGCCGCAGCCAGTGCGACCCGTCTACCGAGTTCGGCGGGCGACGGTTTCGCCTGCCGGTGGTGCCCGCGAACATGAAAACCGTGGTGGACGCGCCGCTTTGCCGCTGGCTGGCGGCGCATGGCTATTTTTATGTGATGCACCGCTTCGATGTGGACGTGGTGGCCTTCGCCCGGCAGATGCGGGATGCGGAGTTGTTCGTCTCGATCTCGCTGGGCGTCAAGGCGGACGACATGGCGATGATCGACCAACTCGCTGCCGAAGGTACGGGGGCGGACTATGTGACCATCGACATCGCTCATGGCCACGCCGATAGCGTGCAGCGCATGATTGCGCACATCAAACACCGGCTGCCGCAGGCCTTTGTGATTGCAGGCAACATCGGCACGCCCGAAGCCGTGATTGACGTGGAAGCCTGGGGCGCGGACGCCACCAAGGTGGGCATCGGCCCAGGCAAGGTGTGCATCACGCGGATGAAAACCGGCTTCGGCACCGGCGGCTGGCAGCTCTCGGCGCTGAAATGGTGCGCGCGGGTGGCCACCAAACCCATCATCGCCGACGGCGGCATCCGTGAGCACGGCGACATTGCCAAGAGCGTGCGCTTTGGCGCCTGCATGGTGATGATCGGCTCGATGCTGGCCGGGCATGCGGAATCTCCGGGCAAGACGGTGGAAGTCGATGGCCAGCTGTTCAAGGAGTATTACGGCAGCGCCTCGGAGTTCAACAAGGGGGCGTACCGCAACGTGGAGGGCAAGCGCATCCTGGAGCCGCTCAAGGGCCGTCTGGCCGACACCCTGCGCGAAATGGAAGAAGACCTGCAAAGCTCGATCTCCTACGCCGGGGGCACGCAACTGGCGGACATCCGCAAGGTCAACTACATCATTCTCGGCCAGAACAACGCCGGCGAGCATGTGCTGATGTAAGCCTGGTGCGGGGTGGGGGCCGTAGCATGCACGATCCATGTCTTCGCCATCCTCCCCAACTGCCAGCCACGCGCAGCGCCGCAAGGTGATGGTCGCCGGCATTTGCGCGCTGGTGCTCACCGTGGGGCTGGCGCGCTTTGCCTATACCCCGATGCTGCCGGTGATGCGCAGTCAAGCCGGGCTCAGTGCGGTGGCCGCGGGCTGGCTGGCGACGTTCAACTATGCCGGCTACATCTCCGGGGCGATGCTTGCCGCATCCGTCGGTAACCTGCAGCAGAAGTTCGTGCTGTACCGCGCTGGCCTGGTGCTCGCCGTGGTGACGACCGCCGCGCTGGGCTTGACCGAGAACACCGCGCTGTGGGCGGTGCTGCGCTTTCTCTCCGGACTGTCGAGCACGGCCGGACTGCTGCTGGCCTCGGGTCTGGCGCTGAACTGGCTGATCCGCAACGGCCATCGGCCTGAGCTGGGGCTGCATTTCACCGGGCTGGGGCTGGGCATCGTGGTGTCGGGTCTGGCGGTGGGGGCGATGACGGACAGGCTGAATTGGGCGCAGCAGTGGTTCTGGCTCGGGCTGCTGGGGCTGGTGTTTTTCTTGCCTGCCTGGCTGTGGCTGCCGCGCCCCGCACCTGCTGCGCCGCTGCATGCAGGCAGCGTGCACGTCATAGCGACCGCGCCACCCCGGCGCTGGATGCTGCTGATGACGGCGATGTATTTTTGCGCCGGGTTCGGCTATGTGATCAGCGCCACATTCATCGTCGCCATCCTCGACAAGCTGCCGCTGCTGGCCGGTCAGGGCGGCTGGATCTGGGTGATCGTGGGGCTGGCGGCGGCGCCGTCGAGTTTTGCCTGGGATCGCATCGCCCGCGCCTGGGGCGAGATTGCCGCGCTGTTGCTGGCGTTTGCGCTCCAAACCGTGTCCATCGTGCTGCCCGCGCTGACGGCCAATGTGGCGCTGAACCTGCTCGGCGCGGTGCTGTACGGCGGCACTTTCGTCGGCATTGTCAGCCTGACCCTGACGCTGATCGGCCGTCGCTTTCCGGCCAACCCGGCCAAGGCGATGGCACGTCTGACGCTGAGCTATGGCGTGTCGCAGATGGTTGCCCCGGCGATGGCCGGGTACATCGCCGCCAGCACCGGCAGCTATCGCGGCGCGCTGGCGCTGACCGCCGTCGTGATGCTGCTTGGCATGGTGTTGCTGGGGGTGATGCTGCGCGACTTGGCTCAGGCCCCGGCGACGAGCGCCCGCGCGTAAGCCGCAGTGCCCTCCTCTACCGTGGCGAAGTGGTGGGTGCAGCCGACGGCGCGCAGGTGGCTCAGGTCGGCCTGGGTGTGGCACTGGTATTTCCCCGCCAGTGCGTCGGGAAACGGGATGTAGGCGATTTCACCTGCCGCTACCAGATCGGCCAGCGGCAAAGCGGGCTGTCCGCGCTGTTCGCGCAGGGTGTTGACCACAGTGAGCGCCACGTCGTTGAAGGGCTGGGCGCGGCCCGTGCCGAGGTTGAAAATGCCGATCTTGCCCGGGTGGTCGAAGAACCAGAGGTTGACGGCCACGACGTCATCGATCCAGACAAAATCGCGCTCCTGCAGGCCGGGACCGTAGCCGTTGTACTCTCCAAACAGCTTCACCTGCCCGGTGGCGCGGTACTGGTTGACATGGTGGAACGCCACCGAAGCCATGCGCCCCTTGTGCTGCTCGCGCGGACCGTACACATTGAAGTAACGAAAACCCGCGATCTGCGCCGTGGCATGCGGCAGCACGCGACGCACGATCTGGTCGAACAGCAGCTTGGAGTAGCCGTAGACGTTGAGCGGGCGCTCGCACGCGGGTTCTTCGCGGAAGGTGCTGCTGGCGCCGTAGGTGGCGGCGCTAGAGGCGTAGAGCAGGCGCACGCCCTGCGCCTGCGCGGCATCGAGCAGGGTCTTGCTGGCGCGGTAGTTGTTGTCGAGCATGTAGCGGCCGTTGTGCTCCATGGTGTCGGAGCAGGCGCCCTGGTGGAGCACGGCCTCGACCTTGCCGAAATGCCCGTGCGCGAACTGCTCGAAAAACACGGTCTTGTCGAGATAGTCGCTGATCTGCAGATCGGCCAGGTTGCGGAACTTGTCGGCCTGCGTGAGGTTGTCCACGGCGATCACATCGGTGATGCCGCGGGCGTTGAGGCCTCTGACCAGATTGCTGCCGATGAACCCGGCCGCGCCGGTGACGATGACTCTCATGTCCACAGCTCCTTCGGGGTGACGGTGGCGGTGCCGAGCTTGCCCACCACGATGCCGGCGGCGCGGTTGGCCACGCGCACCGCCTCTTCCAACGACAGCCCGGCGCCCAGCATGACCGCAGCGGTGGCGATGACGGTATCCCCGGCGCCGGACACATCGAACACTTCCTTGGCCTCGGTGGGGATGTGCACCTCGCCGGAATCGGCATACAGGCTCATGCCCTCTTCCGAGCGCGTAAGCAGCAGCGCCTTGAGGCCAAGCTTGCGCCGCAGGCCCTGCGCCTTGGCGGTGAGTTCGTCTTCGCTGTTCCAGTCGCCCACCACCTGCGCCAGTTCGGCGCGGTTGGGCGTCAACAGGGTGGCACCGGCGTAGCGGCTGTAGTCACGGCCCTTGGGGTCGATCAGGATGGTCTTGCCCTGGGTACGGGCCAGGTTCATCATCTGGTCGAGGTGTTCCAGCCCGCCCTTGCCGTAGTCCGACAGCAGCACCACGTCGTGAAACGCCAGCTCTTGCTCGTAACGCTCCATCATCGCGGCGAGCACTTCGTGATCGGGCTTGTGTTCAAAGTCGAGACGGATGAGCTGCTGCTGGCGCGACACCACACGCAGCTTGACCGTGGTCTTGAGCGTGGGGTCTTGCCGCATGGCGTTGCGGATGGGGGTATCGACCAGCAGGGTGGCGAGCTTGCGCCCCGGCTCGTCCGCGCCCACCACCGACAGCAGCGTGGCCTGCGCGCCGAGCATGGCGGCGTTGAGCGCCACGTTGGCCGCGCCGCCCACGCGGTCTTCGTCGCGCTGCACGCGCACCACGGGAACCGGGGCTTCGGGCGAAATACGGTCGACCGCGCCGAACCAGTAGCGGTCGAGCATCACGTCGCCGACGATGAGCACGCGGGATTGGGCAAGTTGTTCTGCGTTCATGATCCGAGGAGGGAGAGTTCTTCCAGGCGCCGCGGCGGGTAGGTTTCCCAGCCCTGACAGCCTGGACAATGCCAGAAATATTGCCGCGCCTCGAAACCGCAGGCGGCGCAGCGGTAGCGCTGGCGGCTGCGCAGCGCGTTGTCCACCGCGCCCTGCATGGCGGCCACAGCCTCGGGCACCGTGGCGCCGGGCATGGGGTGTTCGAGCACGCGCTTGAGGGCGAGCAGGCTGCGGTGCGACTGCAGATACTGCTGCGCGCATTGCGCTCTGGAGGCAGGGTCGGGATCGAGCAGTAGCACGGCGTCGAGCAGGTCGATGGCCGGGGTCTGCGCCAGCCGCTGCCGCAACCAGGCCAGCCCCTCGTCCACCTGCCCGATCTGCTGCCGCAACTGCGCAATCTGCACCGCGGCCAGGGCCAGGAATTCGGGCTGCACCAGGTCGATGGATTCGAGCGTCTGCAAGGCAGACTGGAGATCGCCGCGCTCCTGTGCCCACTGCGCACGCATCAGCCGCGGCCGCACGCCCTGCGGCGCAGCCTGCACGGCGGCGTCCAGCGCGGCTTGCGCCTCCGTCCCGCGGCCCGCGGTGTGGTGCTGCGCCGCCAGCTCGCACCAGTATTGCGCAATCTGCCGCTGATAGGTGCCGGTGGCGCGCTGCTCCAGTTCGCCGGCGCGGGCTATGGCCTTGTCCCAGTCCTGCGTGCGCTCGCTGATCTGCAGCAGCGCAGTCAGCGCCTGCGACGCATAGGCGCTGCGCTGCAGGTCCTGGTAGGCGGATTCGGCGCGATCGAGCAGGCCGGCCTTGAAAAAATCCTGGGCCAGCGCGAGCTGGGCGCGCTCGCGCGCTTCGCGTGGCAGGTCGGCGCGGGCGAGCAGGTTTTGATGCACCCGCACCGCGCGCTCGTATTCGCCGCGGCGGCGGAACAGGTTGCCCAGGGCGAAGTGCAGATCGACGGTGTCGGGATCGGCGGTCATGGCTTCGATGAAGGCGTCGATCGCCTTGTCCTGCTGCTCATTGAGCAAGTGGTTGAGGCCGCGGTAATACGCCTGCGGCGCGTCGCGGCGCAGCGCGCCCTCGGTGCGTACCTGCCGCAGGTCGACCCGTGAAGCCAGCCACCCCAGGGCGAACATCAGGGGCAGGACGAGCAGCCACCAGAGGTCAAACTCCATCGATCGGCCCATCGATCGGCTGGCGCGGAAATTCTGCCGGCGCGGCCGACGCCTTGGCGGCCAAAGTCTCTGCCGAGTCGTTGCCGGGCCGCTTCTTCCCGCGCCGCTTGTGCCGCATCCACGACGGCAGCAGCGCCAGCACGCCCAGCACAGCGCCCAGGGCGAACACGACCAGCAGCAGCACGATCATCGGGGTGTGCCACTGGGTGCCAAACAGCAGGTGCAGGGTGACGGGTTCGAGGTTGTTCAGCGCCAGGCCAAACAGGAGCAGGAACACCACCAGCCGCAAAAACCAGCTCAGGATGCGCATGGAAACGGATTCGGTTCAGGGAATCAGGTAAGCATATTCGATTCCCCGCCCGCGTCATGCCGCCATGTGGATGAAAACAACCGGGTGGACAATGGCGGCCATCCTGACGTCTTCTTCACACCATGCCGCACAGCCAACCCACCCTGCATCGCCCCGCACCCATTCCCGGCGCCGTGTTCACCGATGCGCAAGCCGCGCTGGAACATGTGCAGGCCATCTACGAGGCCGCAGTCGCCCACCTGCGCGACAAGCTCGCCGCCTTCATCGCGGGCCGCCTGCCGCCGGGGCGGGTGCGCGCCTGCTATCCCGTAGTCCGGGTGCGCATCGACAGCGTGGTGCGGCCGGATTCGCGTCTGGCCTACGGCTTCGTCGCCGCGCCCGGGCTGTATGAAACCACCCTGACCCGTCCCGATCTGTTCGCCGACTATCTGCGCGCGCAGTTCCAGCTCCTGCTGTCCAACCACGGCGTGGCGCTGGAAGTCGGCGTGGGCGAACAACCGATTCCGCTGCATTTCGGCTTTGCCGGGCAGACCCATGTGGAAGGCCATCTCAGCCTGGAGCAACGCCAGCAACTGCGGGACATCTTCGACCTGCCCGATCTGGCCGCGATGGACGACGGCATCGCCAACGGCACGCACGACACGTCTGCTGGCCAGCCCTTGCCGCTGGCGCTGTTCACCGCGCCGCGCATCGACTATTCGCTGCACCGTCTGCAGCACTACACCGGCACCGCGCCCGCGCATTTCCAGAACTTCGTGCTGTTCACCAACTACCAGTTCTATGTGGACGAATTCGTCCGCCTGGCGCATGCGCTGATGGCCCGGCCCGTCGGCGCCACAGCCGATGACGAGCCGCCCTATACCGCCTTTGTCGAGCCAGGCAATGTGGTCACCGCCCGCGCGGGCGCTGCGGCACCGGCGCAGACCACGGGCCTTCCCGCGGCGCGCCTGCCGCAGATGCCGGCCTATCACCTCGTCATGCCCGACCACAGCGGCATCACCCTGGTGAACATCGGTGTCGGCCCGGCCAACGCCAAGACCATCACCGACCACATCGCCGTGCTGCGTCCGCATGCCTGGATTATGCTCGGCCACTGCGCCGGGCTGCGCAATTCGCAACGGTTAGGCGACTATGTGCTGGCGCACGGCTATGTGCGCGAAGACCATGTGCTAGACGAGGAACTGCCGCTGTGGGTGCCCATTCCGCCGCTGGCCGAAGTGCAGCAGGCGCTCGAAGGCGCGGTGGCCGACATCACCCAGTTGCACGGCTACGAGCTCAAGCGGGTGCTGCGCACCGGCACCGTGGCCAGCACCGACAACCGCAACTGGGAACTGCTGCCCTACCCCGGCCCGGACCGCCGCTTCAGCCAGAGTCGGGCGATTGCGCTCGACATGGAAAGCGCCACCGTGGCGGCCAACGGCTTTCGCTTCCGCGTGCCCTATGGCACTTTGCTGTGCGTGAGCGATAAGCCGCTGCACGGCGAACTCAAACTGCCGGGCATGGCCGATCAGTTCTACCGCAAGCAGGTCGAACAGCATCTGCGCATCGGCCTGCGCGCCATCGCCCGGCTGCGCCAGCAAAGCATGGGACGGCTGCACAGCCGCAAGCTGCGCAGCTTTGACGAAGTGGCGTTTCAGTAAGCGCCGCGTCCGGTTCAGCCGGTGTAGCGCACCTGGTGCGCGTCGGCAGACGGCCGCGTGACGATCTCGCCGATGATCCAGCCGGTCTCGCCCTGCGCCCGCAGGGTGGCGAGCACTGCGTCGGCGTCATGTGCCGCAACCACCAGCACGAAGCCCACGCCGCAATTGAAGGTGCGGCGCATCTCGTCGTCGTCGATGCCGCCTTCGCGCTGCAGCCAGGCAAACAGCTCGGTCTGTCCCCAGGCAGAGGGTTGGAGCATGCACTGCACGTCCTCTGGCAGCACGCGAGGAATGTTTTCGCTCAGCCCCCCGCCGGTGATATGCGCCATGCCTTTGATCGGGTGCTGCGCCAGCGCCTGCAACACGGGTTTGCAATAGATGCGGGTCGGCGCCATCACGGCGCTGCGGAAGTCCTTGCCGTCCAGGGCTTGCGGCAGCTCGGCCTGCGGCGTGCGGGCGATGATCTTGCGAACCAGCGAATAGCCGTTGGAATGCGCACCGCTGGACGCCAGACCGATGACGCGATCGCCCGGCACGATGCTGCGGCCATCGATGATGCCGCTCTTTTCCACTGCGCCGACGGCGAAACCGGCCAGGTCGTATTCGCCCGCCGGGTACATGCCCGGCATCTCCGCCGTCTCGCCGCCGATCAGCGCGCAGCCGGCCTGCTCGCAGCCCTGCGCCACGCCGCCGATGACTTGCGTGGCGGTGGCTACCGCAAGCTTGCCGCAGGCGAAGTAGTCGAGAAAGAACAGCGGCTCGGCGCCCTGCACCAGCACGTCGTTGACGCTCATCGCCACCAGATCGATGCCCACGGTGTCGTGCCGGTCCCACTCGAACGCGAGCTTGAGCTTGGTGCCCACGCCGTCCGTGCCCGACACCAGCACCGGCTCGCGGTAACGCTTGGGCACTTCGAACAAAGCGCCGAAACCGCCGATTCCGGCAAGCACGCCGTCACGCAGCGTCCGCCTGGCCAGGGGCTTGATGGCATCCACCAGCGCATCTCCGGCGTCAATGTCCACGCCGGCGTCGCGATAGGTCAAGGGAGTTTTTTGCATGATGGCAGGGTTTGAAAAGGCAGTGCAGGCGGCTGGGCGGTGTTTCCGCCTGCAGACAGGCGGCGCGGTGCATGGCGCGTGCGCCGCGCCATGCACCGCATAAAATGACGAGCGATTGATTTTAGAGTGCACGCGCCCTGCGCCTACCCGTCCGGCACTCGCGTGCAACCCTTCAGCGACAACAAGTCCTGCGCCACATGCTCCTGACCCCTCCCCTCAAACACGCGCTCATCTGGCTTGGGATCGGTCTCATTGCCCTGTGGTTGGTCTGGCTGCTGGGCGGCATCCTGATGCCTTTTCTCGTCGGCATCACCCTGGCCTACGTGTTGCATCCCCTGGTCGAAAAACTCAAACGGCGCCATGTTCCGCGCGCCGCAGGCGCAGCCTTGGCCATCACCGTGGCCATCGGTTTGTTCGTCGGATTGTTTTTGCTGCTGGTGCCGGTGATCAGCCAGATCGTCCCGCTGATCCGCGAAAAATTTCCGCTGCTGCTGCAGACCATCGTCAACTGGGGCACGCCGCTGCTCGCCCGGTTCGATATCCACGTCAAGTTCGACCCCGCCAGCGTGCAGCAGACCCTGTCCAAATATCTGAGCGCCCACGGGGAAGACTGGGCTGCTCTGCTGCTGCGCTCGGCAGGGACGGGAGGCGTGGGTCTGCTTGTTTTGCTGGGCAACCTCACCCTGATTCCCGTTGTGGCCTTCTACCTGCTGCTCGATTGGAGTCAGACACTGACCCGGCTGAGCGCACTGATCCCGCCCAGACACCGCGACGCCGTGCTGCGTTTTTTCCACGATTGCGACGTCATCCTCGGACAGTATCTGCGCGGACAGTTGGTGGTCATGCTCATCCTGGCGTTCTACTACTCCGCCGGGCTGGCGATCGCCGGATTCAGCCTGGCGCTGCCGGTCGGCATCTTCACCGGTCTGGCGGTGTTCGTGCCGTATGTGGGCTTCGGTCTCGGCCTGCTGCTCGCGCTCACAACCGGCGCGCTGCAATTCCTGAGCTGGTACGGCGTGATCGCGGTGGCCGTCGTTTACGGCATCGGGCAGTTGATCGAATCGCTCTACGTCACCCCAAAATTCGTCGGCGACAGCATCGGCCTGCACCCGCTGCTGGTCATTTTCATCCTGCTGGCCTTTGGCAGCCTGTTTGGCTTCTGGGGCATTTTGCTCGCCCTGCCCGCGGGCGCCTTGCTGCTGGTCGTGGCGCGCCGCCTGCTGAACTGGTACCGCAAGAGCGCGCTGTTCGTCTGACCCATGCCCCGCAACGCAACGCTGCAAGCCCCGCCACATGCCAGTCAGGCCGCGCGCCAGCAAATCCTGCCGCTGGACTGGGAGCCCGATCAGACCCTGGACAATTTCGACCCGGGTACACAGCGCGACAACGCCCTGGTGCTGCAGGCACTGAATGATCTGCTCCAGCAACGCAGCCACGGCGCGCTCTATGTCTGGGGCGAAACCGGCAGCGGCAAAAGCCATCTGCTGTGGGCGGCCTGCCATGCACAGCAACGGCAGGACCGCTGGGCGCTGCTGCTCACGCCGCAAACCCCGGCATCCGCCTGGCCGGATGTCAGCGATCTGTTGGCACAAAGTGCCGGTGGCCTGCTGGCGGTGGACGACACCCAGCACCTCTGTGAATGGCAGCAGGACTGGCTGTTCGGCCTGTACAACGCCGCACGCACCGCCCGGCTCGCCTTTCTTGCCAGCGGCAATGCCACCCCCGCCGCTCTGCCGCTGCGCGCCGATCTGCGCACCCGCCTGAGCTGGGGTCTGGCGCTGCGCCTGAGCCCGCCAGACGACACCCTGCGCGCCCGCGTGCTGCAGCGCCTGGCCCACGACCGCGGCTACACCCTCAGCCCCGAACTGCTGCACTACATGCTGACCCACCTCAGCCGCGATCTGTCCCGGCTGGCCGCCTTGATGGCCGCGTTTGACCGCTATGCTCTGGCCACACAGCGCCCAGCCACCGTGCCTTTGCTCAAATCCCTGTTGGCGGAGCAGCCGCAGTTGCTGCAGACCGCCCCACCCGGCATCGCCTGCGGCTGAGAACTCCACACCATGCCTTCCCACTCCATGCGCAAGCTCGCCCTGTTCGACCTCGACAATACCCTCATCCCCTTCGATTCCGATCACGCGTTCGGGCAATATGTGGCCGAGCTGGGCTGGGTCGATACCGAGCAGCACCGTCAGCAGAACGAAGCGTTCTACCGCCAGTACAAGGCGGGCACGCTCGATCTCGCCGCCTATCTGCGCTTCGCCCTGCAACCCATTGCCGGGCGCGATCCGGCAGAGCTGCATGCCGCGCACGCCGCCTTCATGCGCGACGTGGTGCTGCCGCAAATGCAGCCCGCAGCGCAGCAACTGGTGAACCGCCACAAGCAGGCGGGCGATCTGTGCTGCATCGTCACCGCCACCAACACCTTCGTCACCCGCCCGATCGCCGATGCCTTTGGCGTGGAGCACCTCATCGGCGTCGAACTCGAACGCGACGCCCAGGGCCGCTACACCGGCAACTGGGTCGGCACGCCCTCGTTCCGCGAAGGCAAGATCATCCGCACCGAGCAATGGCTGGGCGCGCTAGGACTGGGCTGGGGCGACTTCGACCAGATCTGGTTCTACAGCGACTCGATCAACGACCGCCCCTTGCTCGAACACGCCACGCATCCCGTGGTCGTCCACCCCGACCCGCTGCTGGCCGAAGTCGCCCGCGAAAAAGGCTGGCCCACACTCCAGTTGTTGACATGATCCGAAAATTCATCAGCCGCCTGTTCACCTCGAACAAAACCGAAACCAACGCGCAAAACCGCGGCCAGCGCCGCGATCTGCCGCGCGCTCAGCACCAGATCGACGCCAGCCGCATTCCGGCCAACGCCCGCAACACCGTGCAAACCCTGCAGCAAGCAGGGTTTGAGGCCTACATCGTGGGCGGCGCGGTGCGCGACCTGCTGCTGGGCCACAAACCGAAAGACTTCGACGTGGCCACCAGCGCCACGCCCGAGCAGGTCAAACCGCTGTTCAAGCGCGCCTTCATCATCGGCCGACGCTTTCGCATCGTGCACGTCATGTACGGGCGCGACATCATCGAAGTCTCCACCTACCGCGCGCTGCACGACGCGCTGGCGGCCGAGGCTGTCAGCGGCAACGAACGCACGTCGCGCAAGGCACTGGCCGACAAGACCCTGGCCGTGGACAGCAGCGGCCGCGTGCTGCGCGACAACGTCTGGGGCACTCTCGACGACGATGCCGAGCGTCGCGACTTCACCGTCAACGCGCTGTACTACGACCCGATCCGCGACTTGGTGGTTGACTACCACCAGGGCATGGACGATCTGAAAAAGCGCCGTCTGCGCATGATCGGCGACCCCGCCACGCGCTACCGCGAAGACCCGGTGCGCATGTTGCGCATCGCCCGCTTCGCCGCCAAGCTGGGTTTCGACATCGACCCCGCCACACTCGCGCCCATCGCCACCAGCGCCGACCTGCTCGCCAACGTTCCCGCTGCGCGCCTGTTCGATGAGACCATCAAACTGCTGCAGACTGGCCACGCCGTCGCCTCGCTGCAGCAACTGCGCCGCCTGGGGCTGCATCACGGCCTGCTGCCGCTGCTCGACCCGGTGCTCGAAAAGCCCGAAGGCGAGCGCTTCATCACTTCCGCGCTGGAAGACACCGACGCCCGCATCGCCCAGGGCAAGACGGCCAGCCCGAGCTTCCTGTTCGCCTGCCTGCTGTGGCACGACGTGGAGCAGCGCTGGAACGCCCTGCTGGCCGAAGGCATGGCGCCGCTGATGGCGCTCGATCAGGCGGCGGACGACGTGCTCGCCGCCCAAGCCGAGCGTCTGGCCATCCAGCGCCGGATCGCCACCGACATGCGAGAAATCTGGTCGCTGCAATCGCGCTTCGAGCGCCGCACGCCGCGCTACGCCAACAGCCTGATCGAGCATCCCCGGTTTCGCGCCGCCTACGACTTTCTCAGCCTGCGCGCCCGCAGCGGCCAGGCAGACCCCGAACTGGCGCAATGGTGGGAGACCTTCCAGTTCGCTGACGCCGACGGCCGTGCCGACATGCTTGCCGCCGCCCCGCAACCCAGCGCAGCGGCCAAGGCAAAACGGCGGCGACGGCGCAAAAAACCGGGAGCCACAGGCGAGACTGACGGCAACTCCGACACACCGCCTCAGGACTGAACCGCGATGTCTTGCGCCGACGATGTCGTGGCCTTCATCGCCCTCGGCGCCAATCTGGGGGACGGCGCGGCCGCGCTGCGAACCGCCGCGCAGGCCATCGACGCCCTGCCGCTGGTTCGGGTCGTGGCCCGCTCCAGCCTCTATCGCACCGCACCGCAACAATCCAGCGGGCCCGACTACTGGAACGCCGTCATCAAGCTGCACACCGCGCTGTCGCCAGACACGCTGCTCGACGCCCTGCTGCACATCGAATCGACCATGGGCCGGGAGCGCCCCAGCGGCACGGTCAACGCCCCCCGCACCCTCGACCTGGACTTGCTGATGTACGGCACCCTGAACCGTCAGACCCCGCGCCTGACACTGCCGCACCCCCGCATGGCACAGCGGGCCTTCGTGCTGGCACCGCTTGCCGAAGTCTGGCCGGAGGGCGCACTGGAGAATGTTGCCGTTGCAGAACTGGCCGCCCGGTGCATTGCCGAGGGCCAGAGCATCTTGCGGCTCGGCCCGCTGTAGGGCTGTTCAGCTGCCGCCAAAAAACCGCTGCAGCACATAGGCGAGCCCGCCGGTCAGCGAGCCCACGCTCATGAACAGGGCGAAGATCACCACCAGAACCGGCCCCCAGCCGTTTGCGCTGCGGCGGCTTTGACCAGCATTCCAGCGCGCATCCCACTGGTCGTCAGACGTCAGGCCAATGACCAGAGTCTGTACCACGACTGCAATCACGACGGCGACAAACACCCCGAGCAGCGCCCAGGTCAGCACGTCATCCTGGCCGTTTTGCACGAAACGATGCAGCCCATACAGCCCCACAACAAACAAGGGGCCATGCGCCCATGCCCACGGATCACGCCAGCCATGCAGGTAGAAGCGATGACCGCCAAAGACCCCGGTCAGCAAGGCCAGCAAAGAGGCGATGAATTTGTTCTTGAACCCCGTTTGATCGGTCATGGTCGCGTCCTCAAACGGGGGCCGTGCCGGCGCCCGCGCCAAGCGCACGCTGCATCAGCACCACATCGAGCCAGCGCCCGAATTTCCAGCCGACCGCAGATAGTCGGCCCATTTCTGTGAATCCCTTGGTGCGGTGAACGCCAATGGAACCGGCGTTGGCCGAGTCTCCAATGACCGCAAGCATCTGCCGTGCACCGCGCGCCGTGCAGTCGTCGATCAAGGTGTCGAGCAACTGACCGCCCAGACCCTGACGCTGCCCTTCCGGCGCGATGTAAATGGAATCCTCCACCGTATGTCGAAACGCCTCGCGGGGACGAAACCAGTTGCCATAGGCAAATCCGGTCACCCGCCCGTCCTGACCGCGCGTGGCGACCAGCCAGGGCAGTCCTCGGGACGTGACTTCCTGCAGGCGGCGCAACATTTCCGGCTCGTCCGGTGGACGGGTTTCAAAAGTGCCCGTGCCATGCAGGACATGATGACGGTAAATGGCGGTGATTGATGGGAGATCAGCTGCGGCAGCGGGGCGGATTGAAAATTCGGGCATGTGTGGGGCACATTCAATAGTCATGTTTATAATGACAAGTTTATCCGAGCGTGTGTTTTCCCTCCTGCAAATGGAGACGGAACAGCTCTGAATGCCCTGGTCCACAGATCGCCCGAAGTATGGTCTGCAACGCAACACCGGCAGAAGGTCGCCATGCGCTGCCGATCGGCGATTGACAACCAGCAGCAAGAACGCCCTCATACCCGGCCCCGGCGCGCTCCGCAGGCGCCGTTTTTTTGACAAGGAAGCAAAATGGTTGTGATCCGTTTGACCCGTGCCGGCGCCAAGTCGCACCCCTTCTACCACATCGTGGCCACTGATTCGCGCAGCCGCCGTGACGGCCGCTACATCGAGCGTCTGGGTTATTACAACCCGGTTGCCCGTGGCGCCGAAGTGCCTCTGCACATCGCCGCCGAGCGTCTGAACCACTGGACCAGCGTTGGCGCGCAAGTCTCGCCGACCGTGCAGCGTCTGGTAAAAACCGCGCAGAAGTCGGCGCAGGCTGCCGCCTGATTTTCCCCTGATTTTTGCTGCAAGACGGCGGGCCGACACTTTGTCGCCCCGCCGCTTTTGTCTTCCGCCCCTGCCAATCCAATCGCCCCGTGACCACACCGGATGACCTTTACCAAGTCGGCCATGTGCTCGATGCCTGGGGCGTGCGCGGCTGGGTGAAAATCGCCCCGGACGATCCCCAGGCCGCCGCGCTGCTCAAGGCCAAGACCTGGTGGCTGAGCCGACCGGGGTTCGAGACCGCAGCCAGACCGGTTCAGGTACGCCTTGCGCGCCGCCACGGCAGTGCTGTTGTCGCCCTGTTCGAAGGGCCGGAAGACCGCAGCGCTGCTGAAGCTCTGCGCGGCAACCAGATCGCCGTTCGGCGCGCAGACTTCCCGCCCGTGCAGACCGACGAGTTCTACTGGGCAGACCTGATCGGCTGCAAGGTCGTCAACCCGCAGGGAGAGAACCTGGGCACGGTCATCGGCCTGCTCGACAGCGCTGCGCACGCCATCCTGCGCGTTCAGTTTGCGGACGCCAAACCCGACGCCAAGCCGCGCGAACGGCTGATCCCTTTCGTTCAGGTTTACATCGATGCGGTTGACCTGGCCGGCAAGACCATCGTCGCGCAGTGGGACGCCAACTACGACTGACGGTGTGAACAAAACCGCCATGCTGCGTTTCGATGTCATCAGCCTGTTTCCCGCCTACTTCGAACCGCTGAAGCATCACGGCGTCTCGCGGCGCGCGTTTGACTCCGCGCAAATGCAGTTGCAGTGCTGGAATCCGCGCGACTTCACCACCGACGCTCACCGCACCATCGACGACCGCCCCTATGGCGGCGGACCCGGCATGGTGATGCTGGCCGAACCGCTCGAGCGCACACTCGATGCCATCGCCGCAGCAAGGCAGCAGGCCGCCCAGCCCGCCGCGCCGGTCTGGCTGTTCTCCCCCACAGGACGGCGAATCGACCAGAAGCTGGTGGAAGACCTGGCGCAATCGGACGGGGCCACCCTGCTATGCGCCCGTTATGAAGGCGTCGATCAACGCCTGATCGACCGCCGGGTGGATACCGAAATCAGCCTGGGCGATTTTGTGCTGTCTGGCGGTGAGATCCCGGCGCTGGCGTTGCTGGACGCGGTCAGCCGCCTGCTGCCCGGCGTGCTCGGCTGTGCGCAATCCGCGCAGCAGGACAGTTTTTCCAGCGGCCTGCTCGACTGTCCGCATTACACCCGCCCGGAGGTGCTCAACGACCAGACCGTCCCCGAGGTCTTGCTCAGCGGTGACCACGCGCGCATTGCGCAATGGCGGCGCGAACAATCCCTGCGCCTGACGTTACGGCGTCGCCCGGACCTGCTTGTGCAGATGCTCTCGACGCAGTCCTTGAGCAAACGCGACCTCCAGTTCCTGTCCGCAATGGGTTATACTCCCTAGGCTTGATCCTCTGCTGCCTTCGTCGAAGCTTGCTGCCGCGCTCCACGCGCTGCTGATCGACGGCCAATATACTTTTCCAACCTGGGCGGCAAGATCATTGGAGCCCCAACATGAATTTGATTGCAATCCTCGAACAGGAAGAAATCGCCCGCGTCAGCGCTGGCAAAAACTTCCCCCAATTCAACCCGGGCGACACCGTGATCGTGTCGGTCAAAGTGGTTGAAGGCAACCGCAAGCGCAACCAAGCCTATGAAGGTGTGGTCATTGCCAAGCGCAACCGCGGCCTGAACTCCAGCTTCATCGTGCGCAAAATTTCCGCCGGCGAAGGCGTGGAGCGTACCTTCCAGCTCTATTCACCGCAAATCGCCTCGATCGAAGTCAAGCGCCGTGGTGACGTGCGCCGCGCCAAGCTGTACTACCTGCGCAACCGTTCGGGCAAGTCGGCCCGCATCAAGGAAAAGCTGGTGCTCCGCTCTGCTGCTGCACAACAGAGCGCGGCGGCAGAAGCCTGATCTTTTTGAAGCAGCGCCACGATTGTGCGTGGCGCGCCAAAAAAAGCCGACCTGCGCCGCATGTCGGCTTTTTTGTTGCCCAGTCCCTCTCAACTTGTCTACATCCCGCGCCAAGATCATCAACCCTGAGGACGCCCGATTCCTCGGGAGCGACACTACCCTGCCCGCCATCCCGGGCAGTGATCTCACCCCGGAGCGGCTGCGGCAACGCTTTGCGCGTCTGCCTGCTTGGCAACCCGAGCTGTTTGAAGATTCCCTGCGCCTGAACAACCTGCCGCTGCGCGGGGCGGCTGTGCTGATTGCACTGGTGCCTCGCCCGCATGGCTTGCAGGTGCTGCTCACCCGCCGCACACTTGCCTTGCACGAGCATCCCGGGCAGATCAGCTTTCCCGGAGGCCGCAGTGACCGCCACGATCTCCACCCTGCCGCCACGGCACTGCGAGAAGCGCATGAGGAAATCGGCTTGCACCCGGCTGGCACGGAAGTCCTCGGCACACTGCCCCTGTATTGCACCGCATCGCGCTACGCGGTGACTCCGGTTGTCGCGTTGCTGCAGCACACCGATGGCATGAAGGCGCATCCGGATGAAGTCAGCGAGGTCTTCGAGGTGCCGCTGGACTTCCTCATGAACCCGCGCCACCACGAGCACCGGGAGTGGACGCCCTCAGGGGAAAGCGCCCTGCAGTCTGCTGGGTTGCGCCGCCGTTTCCTGGTCATGCCGTATGTCGTTGGCGAGCGGCGCTATGTCATCTGGGGGGCGACTGCGGCGATGCTGCGCAACCTGTACCGACTGCTGATTGCGTAGGATAGACGCATGGCTTTTCTTTCCGTCCTGATCGCCCTGCTGATCGAGCAGCTCAAACCCCTGGGCCGTGGCAGCGCCGTCTACCTGCTGCGACAGAATCTGGCCGACATGGCCTCGCACAATTTCGATGCCGGCCAGTCACGCCATGGCGTTGCGGCCTGGTTCGTCGCCGTGCTCGTACCCACCTTCATCACGCTGGCGATCTATCTTCTCGCGCTGCACTACAGCCTGCTGCTGGCACTGGCGTGGAATATCGTGGTGCTGTATTTCACCCTCGGCTTTCGCCAGTTCAGCCACTACTTCACCGACATCCAGGACGCGCTCAACCACAACGACGCGGCCGCCGCACGCAGCCTGCTCAAGCAATGGAAAGCCCTGGACACGGTGGACATGAGCGCGAGCGACATCACCCAGCAGACCATCGAGCATGCCCTGGTCTCGGTGCAGCGCTATGTGCTCGGGGTGTTTTTCTGGTTCATCCTGCCGATCGGTCCGGCGGGTGCCGTGCTGTATCGCCTCAGCGACTATGTGGCGGGCAAATGGAACCACGCCGACAGCGAGGCCAGCCCGGCGTTGCGCGGCTTTGCGCAACAGGCCTTTGACTTGCTCGACTGGATTCCGGCGCGCCTGACCGCCAGCGGCTACGCCATCGTTGGCAACTTCGAAGACGCGGTGGACGTCTGGCGCGGCTATGCGCAGCTTTGGCCCAACCACAACACCGGGGTCATGCTGGCTTCAGCTGCCGGTGCGGTCGGCATCCGTCTGGGCGCCACGGCGGGCACCGCCCCTGCATCCCCCACAGAACCGGGCTGGACACAGGAGGGTGAGAACGACCAGACGGGCAGCGCTGCAGCCATGCCCGGCGTCGTTCCCCAGCCCGCCCATCTGCGCAATGTGGTGGGGCTGGTGTGGCGCTCGGTGCTGCTGTGGATGCTGCTGCTGGCCATGCTCAGCGTGGTGAGCTGGCTGAGCTGACCGCAGATTGGCGCGGCCGGCCAACGGCCAAAGGCTCAGCCGACGAGCAGCGCATTCACGCGGCGCACATAGGCAGCCGGATCGTCGAGCTGTCCGCCCTCGGCCAGCAGCGCCTGATCGAACACCACCTGCGCCAGATCGCTGGCGTGCGTTTCGTCCTGCGCCACGCGCTGAACCAGCGCGTGGCCGGGGTTGATCTCCAGCACCGACTTGGTGGGCATTTCATCGCGCCCGGCCTGCTTGAGCAGGCGCGCAAGATGCGCGCTCATGCCGTCATCCGTGGCCACCAGACAGGCCGGAGAATCCACCAGGCGCTCGGACACCCGCACGTCCTGCACACGCTCGCCCAGCGCCTGCTTGAAAAGCGCAATCAGGGCCTGGTGGTCGGCGGACTGTTCCTTCTCGTCCCTGGCCTCATCCGGCTTGTCCTGCGCGCCCTTGACCTCGCTGAGATCGACCGCGCCGCGCGCCACGGACTGCAAGGGCTTGCCCTCGAACTCGTTGAGGAATCCCAGCATCCACTCGTCCACCCGGTCGGTGAGCAGCAGCACCTCGATGCCCTTCTTGCGGAAGATTTCGAGCTGCGGGCTGGAGCGGCCGATTTTCGGGGTCTCGGCGGTGATGTAGTAGATGGCCTTCTGGCCCTCCTTCATCCGCACCACATAGTCGGCCAGCGACACGCTCTGCGCGTCATCCTCGCTGTGGGTGGAGGCGGCGCGCAACAGCTTGGCCAAGCGTTCGCGGTTGGCAAAGTCTTCGCCAAAGCCCTCTTTGAGAACCGCGCCAAACTCCTTCCAGAACGCGGCGTATTTGTCGCGCTCGGACTGGTCTTCGCTGCCCGCCAGGTCTTCGAGCATGGCCAGCACGCGCTTGACCGAGCCTTCGCGGATGGCGCGCACGTCGCGGCTTTCCTGCAGCATTTCGCGCGACACGTTCAGCGGCAGATCGGCGCTGTCGATCACCCCGCGCACGAAGCGCAGATAGGTGGGCATCAGGCTCTCGGCATCTTCGGTGATGAACACGCGCTTGACGTACAGCTTGACCCCGGCCTTCTGCTGCCGATCCCACAAATCCATCGGCGCCTTCGATGGGATGTAGAGCAACTGGGTGTATTCGCTGCGGCCCTCCACCCGGTTGTGCGTCCAGCGCAGCGGCGGGTGATTGTCGCCGCTCAACTGTTTGTAGAACTCCAGATACTGCTCTTCGGTGATGTCGGATTTGCTGCGCGTCCACAGCGCAGCTGCGCTGTTGATCTGCTCCCACTCATCGGTTGCGATGTATTTGCTCTGCTCGGCGTCCCAGTTCTCCTTGCGCATTTCGATCGGCAGGGAGATGTGATCGGAATACTTGCCGATCAGGTCTTTGAGCGTCCACACCCGCAGGTATTTGTCGATCTTGTCTTCATGCGGCGTGTCCTCGGCGTCGGCCCGCAGGTGCAGGATGACATCGGTGCCGCGCTGCTTGCGATTGATGGTTTCCACGGTGAATTCGCCCGTGCCGTCAGAGACCCAGCGCACGCCCTCGCCTTCGGTCATGCCAGCCTTGCGTGACTCGACGGTGATGCGCTCGGCCACCATGAAGCCCGAGTAGAAGCCCACGCCGAACTGGCCAATCAGTGCGGCGTCGGGCTTTTGCTTGTCGCCCAGTTTTTGCATGAACTCGCGCGTGCCGGATTTGGCGATGGTGCCCAGATGTTCCACGGCTTCTTCCAGGCTCAGGCCGATGCCGTTGTCGCTGATGGTCAGCAGCCGCTTGTCAGGATCGACGCTGATGCGGATGCGCAGATCGGCGTCGCCCTCCATCAGCGCGGCGTCATCAATGGCCTCGAAGCGCAGCTTGTCGCAGGCGTCCGAGGCGTTGGAAATCAGCTCGCGCAGAAAGATGTCGCGGTTGGAATACAGCGAATGAGTGACGAGGTGCAATAGCTGGCGCACTTCGGCCTGGAAAGCATGGGTGTGCGCGGGGGCGGAAGCTTCGGTGGTTTGTTCTGTGCTCATGGTGCGTGAGAGAAACGGAAAGAAAAAAACCTGCGCTAACACATACGGCCTGACGCGCAAAAATCAAGGCCCGGGCGCGGCAACGGACGGAAAACCCGCCGCGCCAAGCGCCCCCGCCAGACGCGGCAGGGCGCGCAGGGCGTTGGACGTGGTCTGTGCCGCAGTCTGCTCGATCGACCAGCCGCGCAGCGCCGCCATGGCGTGCGCAATGCGTGGCAGCTGCTCCGGTGCGTTGGGCGCGGGCGGCGCCTCAAGCGGTGCGCTGCGCGGACGGTAGAGCCAGACCGGCGGAATGTCGGGCGCGTCGGTTTCGAGCACGGGCACGGTGTCGGGCACGTCGACCAGCAATCGGCGGATGTTGAGCGCGCGTTCAAAGGTCATCGCGCCGCCAAAACCCAGCGCAAAACCCAGATCGATGAAGCTCTGCGCCTGCTGCATGCTGCCGTTGAACGCATGGGCGATGCCCGCGGGCCGACCGGCGGCAAACCCGGCGCGGCGCAATCCGGCGAGCAGGGCGTCCTGCGATTTGCGCACATGCAGGATCACCGGCAAGCCACAGTCGCGGGCAATGCGCAACTGCGCCGCGTAAAACCGCTGCTGCCTGTCCCGGTCCAGACCGGGGACGAAAAAATCCAGCCCGATCTCACCGATGCCGACGAACCGAGGATCGGCAAGCGCCTGCTCCACCGCCCGGCGCAACGCCTCCAGATCGGACTCCCGCGCCTGATCGACATACAGCGGATGGATGCCCAGCGCATAGCCCCAGCCACATAGTTGGGCCAGCGTCTGCACCGCGGAGAAATTGCCGCGTTCCACCGCCGGAATCACCCCGCCGAGCACTCCGGCCCGCCGTGCGCGCAGGGCCACGTCCAGCGCGCGGCCGCCAAACTCCGCCGCATCGAGGTGGGCGTGGGTGTCGAGCCAGATCGGTTGAGACTGCATGCAACGGGCCTCCGGGCGCCTTCTAAAGGGAGGGCGCAACGTAAAAAATCACAAGTTTGACAAAAATCCGCGTACAGAGCCGATGGGCACCATGAAAAACCTGGAAAATCGAGCACTTGGATCGTGAGATTCACAGAACTGATTCAGTCCGGCACAGATCCGAGATCAGGCCCCAATCCAGAGCCGCATATGCAACGCCGCCATTTTCTTCAATCCATCGCCCAAAGCCGCCTGCTCGCCAACCCTCTGGGGCGCAGAAGTCTGCTTGCCCTTGGTCTGCTCGGGACTGGCGCTGGCAAGGCCATGGCGCAAACCGCCGCCTGCGCCTGCGGGCAATGTCCAGCGTGTTTGCAGGGCACGGCAGCTTCCACCGAAATGCCCGCAGTTGCGTTTTACTACGGTGCGCGCATTCCCGTGGACGATCTGCGGGCGTTTGACTGGGTGGTGCTGGAGCCGCAGCACGCGCTGTCGCAACACGCGGGCATGGTCTCCGCGCTCGGGCCGGACACCCTGGCGCTGGCGTATGTGTCGGTGGGCGAAGTCACGCCCGATCGCCCGTATTACGCCGACATGCCCAAGGCCTGGCTGCCGACGTCAAACGCCGCCTGGGGCTCAAGCGTGGTCGATCAGACGGCCGCGGGCTGGCCGCAGTTTCTGCGCAGCAACATCATCAAACCGCTGTGGGATGCAGGCTTTCGCGCCTTCTTTCTCGACACCCTCGACTCGTATCAACTGCTGGCCAAAACCCCGGCGGCCCAGCGGCAACAGGCGCTGGCGCTGACGGAAACCCTGCGCGGCCTGGTCGCAGCATTTCCCGGCATCCGCCTGCTGCTCAACCGCGGCTTCGAGCTGGTCGACCCCACCCTGGCGCCGAACATCCTCGCGGTGGCGGCTGAATCTCTGTACCGCGGCTGGAATCAGAGCGAGTCCCGCTATGCCGAGGTCAGCGCCGCAGATCGCGACTGGCTGCTCGCCCGGTTTGGCGACATGCGCAGCCAGTTCAAGCTGCCCTGCATCGCCATCGACTATTGCGCCCCGCAGGACCGTGCCCTCGCCCGGCAGACGGCGCAAAAAATTGCTGCCCACGGTCTCATTCCCTGGGTGGCCGATCCGGCGTTGGAGAGTCTGGGCGTGGGGAATGTGGAATTGGTGCCGCGCCGCGTGCTGCTGCTGCACTCCTGCGAGCAGGGCGACAGCCCGGAACTGCAGGCGCAGAGCGCGCACCTGTATGGCGCGATGCCGCTGGAATATCTCGGCCTGGTGCCGGAATACCGCTATGTCGGCGCGCCCGCCATCACCGGGCCGCTGGCCGGGCGCTATGCCGCCGTGGTGCTCTACCCGGATGATGGCAAGGCGCCGCCAGACATCCGCGCCCTGCTCAAGCGCGCCAAGGCCGAGGGCGTGCCGGTGGCCGTGCTGGGGTATGCCGATTTCGATGTGCTGGCCGATCTGGGGGAGCAAGTGGGCAATGACACGCTTGCCGCGCCAATCAAGGTGCAAAGGCAACCCGGCGCCCCCAACGGCGAAGTCATTCCCCTCATCAGTTCGCAAAACACCATCCGCCTGACCGCCGGACCCGATGCGCAAGTCTGGCTGCGCGCCACCGGCGCCGACGGGCAGGTGATGGACGGCGCGGCCATCACCCCCTGGGGCGGCTATGCCCTGGGCGCATTTGGCTTGTTCAATCTGCCGGGCAACACTGGCACGCGATGGTCGATCGATCCGGTCGAGTTTTTCCGCGCCGCGCTGCGGGTGGGCACGGACCCGATGCCCAATCTCACCACCCGCACCGGACGACGCGTGTTTTTCGTGCACTTCGACGGCGACGGCTGGCCCAACGCCTGCGATCAGCCGGGCTCGCCACTGGCCTGCGAGGTGCTGGTCAGTGAATTTCTCGAAAAGTACAAGGTGCCCACACTGGCCTCGGTCATCATCGGTGAAATCAGCCATGAAGGGCTGTACCCCAAGACCGCCGACGCCTCACAGAAATGGGCGAAACGCATGTACGCCCTGCCCTGGATCGAGGTGGGCAGCCACACCTGGTCGCATCCCTTCAACTGGGCGCAGGCCAGCAAGACGCACAGCCCGGGCACCCCGAGCAAGGCCTATCCCTACGGGGACTACCTGCCGCTGCCCAACTACACCTTCAGCACCCGGAGCAATGTCATCGAGGCCGCACGGTACATCGACGACAAGCTCTGCCCGCCGGGCAAGAAGTGCAACATGATTCTGTGGCCCGGCGACTGCAATCCGCCCGACGAGGCCGTGGCCATGGCCTATGAATTCGGCCTGGGCAATCTCAACGGCGGTGGCGCGCCCATCAGCAGGACCCGGCCCACACTGTCGGACATCTGGCCCATGGGCATTCCCAAGGGCCAGTATTTTCAGGTGTATGCGCCCTGCTCCAACGAGGAAGACTACACACACAACTGGACAGGGCCCTACTTCGGCTTCGAGCGCGTGATCGAGAGCTACCAGATGACCGACTCCCCCCGCCGCTTCAAGCCCATCGACGTCTACTACCACCCTTATATCGTGACCAAGGCGGCAGGGGCGAAAAGCCTGCATACGGTGTACCAGTGGGCGCTCCAGCAACCGACGCACGCCATTTACGGACATCAATACTTCCGTAGTGTGAACGATTGGCGGCAGGCCACGGTGGCGCGACGACTGGCCGGTGGCTGGCGCCTGCGCAGCGGCGCGGAACTGCGGCAGTGGACCCAGCCCGTCTCGGCAGCCAAACCTCAGCTCGCGCAGTGCCAGAACATCGCCGGCTGGAACGAGCACGCACAGCAGCGCTATCTCCATGCCACCGCCGGGCAGGTGGTGTTGCAGACCGCGGCTGCGGGCAAGGCCGCGCCGCGGCTGGTCGAGGCCAACGCAGACATCACCCGCTGGGCCGTGCAGACCGGCGGCAGCGTGCAACTCAGTCTGCAGGGGCATCTGCCAATCGAGGCGGTGTTCGAGCTGCCTGCCGGTTGGTCCGCGCAGGCCAGCAAGGGCGCGACAGTCGAGACCACGCCGGCCGGTGCGCGCGTGCGTAGCAGCGGCACGACAGCCGATCTCACCCTGAAGTCGGCCTGACCGACAAGTGGAGCTGATGCTGGACAAACCCCGCCCCGCCGGACGCGACCCGCTGCACATCTCCCCCGATGATCCGCAGCGCAGCCGTCTGTTTCCGCGCGGCATGCTGTTTGGGCTGGGCCTGCTGTGCGCAGGCACCCTGGCGCTGGTCTATCCGGGGCAAAATCTGATGCGTCTGCTGGCCACCAGCACCGACAACGGTCTGGCAATCGATTACCTGCGCCACCTGGTCCACCTGCGCGGCGGCGATATCGAACTGCGCCTGATGCTGGCGCAACGCTATGTGCGCATCGGCAAATCGCAAGAGGCGCTGGACGCCCTGGGCACGCTGCAAAGCCCGCAGGCCGACGCCCTGCGTCTGCAAATCTGGAAAACCCGCTGGTTCGACGCGCGCGCCCTGGGTCAGCCTGCCAAGGAGGCGCAGGCACGCCAGGCGCTCTCCGCCCTGCTGCAACGCACCCGCCCGGACAGCTACACCGCATGGCGCGATACCCTGATCCTGCTGCAAGGGCTGGACGAACCTCAGGCCGTGCAGCGCCTCACCGGCATGGTGACCCAATTTCTGCCGCTGCCGCCCACTGCCGCGCAGCAAGCCGCGCGATTGCTCGTCGGCCTGCATGCCGATGCGCTGGCCGCCCAAGTGCTGTTCAACACGGCAAAAACCAAGGTCACTGAGGCCGAACGCCTGCGCCTGATCCAGGCGGGTGCGAACGCTCTGCTCGCATCCAACCAGCCGTCGCTGGCCTACAGACAAACCGCAGCGGCGCTGGGCACCCGCCCGGTCCAGCCGGCAATGGCCTGGTTCATGGTGCAACTGGCCTTGGGCGCCAATCTGCCGGCCGACGCCGGGCACTGGCTACGGCAGGCGGTCGACCTCGATCTGCCAGCACCCCAGCTTGGCCAGGCGCTCACCCCGGCGCAGCGCGAGCTGGCGTGGCAGGTGCTGCTGGCCGGTGGCGATCTGCGCAGCGCGGTTCACATTGCCGATGCCGCATTGTCGAAGGCGCCGGGCAACCGCGCCTGGGCCGAACGGCGTGCGCAAGTGCTGGAGTGGAACGGCCAGCCCGACGCCGCCATGCAGCAGTGGATCGCCCTGCTGGGCGCCCAGTTCAGCCGCCACGCGCTCGACGAACTCCGTCGGCTGGCGCTCGCGCTGTATTCCAGCAGCGGCATGGATGTCTATTGGCAGCAGCGTGCCGCGCACACCACACTGACTGCGGCGGAATGGCTGCAGTACGCCCAGGCGCTGGAAGTGCGCGGTCACCCGGAACAGGCCGTGCGCATTCTGCGCCAGGCTGCGGTCCAGGAGCCGGGGGTGCTGTCGCCGCTGGCGTGGCTGCTGGGCAATATGGGCGAGGTGGACGCCTCGCTGTCCGCCTATGCCGAGGCGCTCAAGCGCGGCGCGCTCGATCTGCGCGGCAGCATCGACTACGCCATCGCCCTGCTGCAGAGTGGGCAGTTCGAGCAGGCGCGGCATGTTCTTGAAATCACCCAGCATCTGCCAGCCGCCTTAGAGTGCATTCCCGCCAAAGCGGGTCCGCCGCGCACGGCAGGCGCCCCCCGTGTCACGGCGCAGCCCTGCAGCGACGCCGGCCTGCTGGCTGCGCACCAGAGCCTGCTCGGTGACATCGCCTGGGATATGGGCGAATTGCGCAACGCGGAAACGGCTTACGGCAGCATCTGGCAAAACCCCGAACTGCGCGACCGCATCAAGCCCTATCAGCTCCAGCGCTTCATCATCCTGACGCAACAATCGCAGGGCGATGCCGCCGCGCTGCGCCTGCTGCCGCAAGCCTGGGCCAGGGCGCCTTCGGAAGCGCTGGCCCTGTTGTGGCTGCAATCGCTGGTGCGCCAGCCCAGTCAGAAGGGCATTGAGGAATGGCAGCATCTGGTGCTGGACAGTGAAGCTGGCGCCGCCCTGCGCGACCAGCCGCAGATGTACGCCGCACGCGCGCAGGTGTGGCGCGCGCTGGGCCGCACCGATCTGGCGCTGGCCGATCTGCACACCGCGCTGCGCCTGTCTCCGGCTGATACCGACAATCAGATCGCCCTGTTGTGGATGCTGATCGACAGCAACCAGCTCGACGCCCTGCGGCGCGACCTTGCGCTCTACAGCCGCAGTCTGCAAGGCTTGCCCGACGGACTGGACGTGCTCAGCGCGGCGGCGCAAACCCTGGGCGACAGTGCCGCCGCGCTGCGCTACAGCCAGCAGATATACCCGCGCAAGAAGACCGACGCGCTGTGGCTGCTGAACTACGGCGACCTGCTGGCGCAAGCCGGTGACAGCCGCCGCGCCCAGGCGGCCTACAGCCAGGCCTGGGCGCTGTTGCAACTGCCTCCCAAGGCCACCACTGGGGGCAAGACCACCAACAAGAGTCTGGACGATCTGCTCGCCCGGCTGCGTCTGAGCCACAGCCGGCTCGATGGGGCTGGCCAGCAGGCGTTGCTGGTTCAGTTGCGCGACAAGCTGCGCAGCGGCGCGTTGAACAGTCAGCAAACCCTGCAGGCCAACGCCGCCATTGCCGACTGGCTGCTGCGCCTGGATACCAACTCGGCCGCGCGCTGGTGGCTGGCGCGGCGCGTACTCACCCCGGCAGCGCGTCAGTCCATCGCGTTGCAGATGGCTTTGCGCGATAACGACCGGGAGGCCGTCCGCCATCTGCTGCAGCAAGGGGCGGCGCGCCACCTGCTCCCGCAGGACAAGCCCGAGGCCGAGCGCGCCGCCGGTCACCCCCTGCAGGCGCTGGCTGCGGCCGAACAGGTGCTGGAAACCGCCGCCGAGCGCGGCCAGGACAACCCGGCGCTGCAAGCACTGGCGAGACAGACCGCCGAGCAGCAGCTCGCACTGGCGCATCGCGCCACGGTTACTCTGGAACATCGCCAGATCGACAATGTGGTGCGGCAGGGGCCGGTGCTGCGGCTGTCGCTGCAGCTCGGCGGGCAGTGGCGGGTGCAGGCACAGGCCAGCCGCCAATCCCTGCGCAGCAACAACACTGCGGCGCTGGTCGGCGTGCCCTCCACCTGGAGCGATGCGCAGATCGGCGCGCAGTGGCAGGGCGAGCGTGCGCAGCTTGGCGGCGCGCTGACGCACAACACCGCCGTGGGCACGCTGAACGGCTGGCGCATCGACGGCGGCGCGCAGTTGCCGGGAAATATCCGCGCCCAGGTGCAGGCCGAGCACAACGCCGTGGCGGATGAATCCGGCCCGCTGCAGATCGCGGGCGCCCGCGACCGGCTGCAGTTGCGGCTGTCTCGCGACTTCGGGCGCGTCTGGGCCAATGTGAGCACGGCGGTGATGTCCTACGACACCCGCCGCGGCGACCCGCTCGGGCATGGCGCCAGCACCCAGTTCGAGCTGGGCCTGTGGTTGCGCCGCGGGCAACCCGACCTCAGCGCCAAGTTGCTGGGCTATTCCAACCGATTCAGCGCCAAGGCAGACCCGCCGCTGCCCGCCTACGCCCCGCTGGTGCCAGGCGGCGTGGCGCCGAATGCGGCGTTTTTCGTCCCGGCAGGCGATGATGTCTACGGTCTGGGATTTGGCTTCAATATGGCGCACAGCGACACTTATACGAGCCACTGGTTGCCGTATGCCGAGGTCGATGTGCTGCAATCACGCCGATTGGGATGGACCAACAACCTGAATCTGGGCATTCATGGCCCGGTGTTCGGGTCCGACGAACTGTCTTTGAGTTACCAGCGCCAGCAAAACACCTCGGGGCTGAACCGCCAGTGGAGTGTGCAGTACCGGCTGTGGTTCGGCCGCTGACCGCGTTCTTTTCAACATGATGATGCAGGAGAGTTCCATGACCATTTCCTCCCCCACGCGCCGCGCCGCGCTCGGCCTTGCCGGTGCGGCGGTGTTGCTGCTTGCAGGCTGCGCCGTGACCGCCCTGCCCGGCCAGTCGCTCTCCGTTCCTGCGGATGGCAAGTTCGCGGTGCTGCCGCTGTCCAATGCCACCGACGTGCCGCTGGTCGAGCGCCGCGCGCAGGCCATCACCGTGTCGCTGCTGCAGCAAAAAGGCCTGCGCGATGTGGTGGTCTATCCGCAGAAAGCGAGCGACAACCCGCTGGATGCCGAGCCTGCGGTAAGCTCGGCGCAGGTCCTGGCCTGGGCCCGGCAGCAAGGTGCGCGCTACGCACTCTCCGGCACGGTCACCGAGTGGCGCTACAAGACCGGTGTGGATAGCGAGCCTGCGGTTGGCATCACCCTGCAGGTGGCCGATGTGTCCACCGGCCAGGTGGTGTGGAGCGCCAGCGGCGGCCGTTCTGGCTGGGGTTATCAGGCGCTGGCGGCCGTGGGGCAGTCGCAGCTCGAATCGCTGCTGCGCGGTATCCGCGTGACGGCGCCCGCCGAGAAAACCGCCGCCAAGCCCTGAGCACCTGCAGATGTCCGCATGAAGCTCGACAAGCTCTCCACCCGCGTCACCCGCCGCATGCGCGTCGATACGGCGCTCATGCGCTGGCAGTGGCTGCGCTACTGGCGGCCGAACACCCAGTCCGGACGGCTGGTCGCCATGATCGAGAGCGTGCTGCTGCCGGTGCTGGTGCTCTGGCTGGGCTGGAAACTCAGGCCCGATGATCCGCTGGGTGCGCACGCCGGATTCCCCTGGGCCTGGTTCGGCCCCTGGCTGATCGCGGTGCGCTATGGCGCAGGCTATGGCCTGTTCGGCGTGGCGTTCTACGCGGCGTTCTGGAAATTCGGCCCCATGCTGTTCGGCCCCAACGCAGACAGCGCGTTTCCAGCCGAACTCTTCCTCGGCGGCATGCTGATGACCCTGATCCTGGGCGAATTCGGCGCGGCCTTCCGCAACCGCCAGGTGCTGCACCGTGAGGTGACCAAAGACCTCAGGGCACGGCTGGAGCGCACCAAGCGGCGCCTGTTCGTCATCAAGGAGGCCCTGTCCACCCTGGAGCAGGAGCTCACCGATCGGCCCATGACCCTGCGCGACGCCCTGCTCGACCTGCGGCGCACATTCACGCTCCAGGGCAATCGCCCGGCCTTGTCCGCGCCCGATGCCATTGCCGGGCTGCCGGCGCCGCGCCCGCTTCCCGATCCACGCGCCTTCCTGCAATTGCTCAGCCAGTCGTGCCGTCTGGTCGAGGCGGGGATTTTTGTCCGCGAGATCAGCCCCGAGGGGCTGCAATGGCGGCTGGCGACGTCTCTCGGACAGGCCCTGCCCGCGCTCGATCAGGAGGATGTGTTGATCGGCCGCGCCCTGGAGTCGCACCAGTCGGTCCACATCGCCCAGACGGCGCTGAACGAAGCGCAGGAGAGCCATCCCTGGGTGTTCGTCGCCCCGCTGCGGCTGGACGAATATGACGAGGTGGACGCCCTGCTGGCGGTGCACACCATGCCCTTCATGTCGTTCGAGGAAAACAATCTCCAGCGTCTGCAGGTGTTGTGCGCCTCTTACCTCGACTTCAGCCAGCTCGAGCTCACGGTCGAAGATGTGCGCTCCGCGTGGGTGCAGGCACCGATCGGCTTGCAGCAGGAGTGGGCGCAACTCAGTGAACTCGGGCAGAAATTCAGGCTGCTCAGCTACTGCGCAGTGTGGAGCGGGCAAGGCCGCGTCAGCGACGACGCGCTGGCCGAATTCGCCGGACTGCAGCCCGTGGAAAGCTCCACCTGGACACTCAAGGGACGCGGCGGCAAACCCGCACTGGTGGTGCTGCTGCCTTTGCTCAGCTCCGCCGGTCTGGCCAACTACCGCCGTGACATGGTGACCCTGCTCGGGCAGATTCTGGGCCGCAGCAACCAGCGTCCGGATCAGTCCTTCGATCTGGATTTTCTCGAAGTTGCCGGCGCGCCGGGCTTCCGCGAACTGCACCGCCTGCTCTCCAGCGCGCAGCCCGATCGCCCCCCGGCTTCGCAGGTGGCCGAACGTCCATGAACCCGCTGTTCTACAAGCTCGGCTCGGTCATCGTCGCCCTCGAATCCATGGCGGCGTGGCTGCTCGCCAGCCGCGGCAACGCGGGCCTGCTGCTGTTCTGGCTGGTGCATGGCGCAGCAGCCGTGCTGGTGGGCATTTTGCTGTGGACGCTGCTGCCCGCCGCGCTGCGCAAGCCGCGGCGCCTGTCGCTGAGCCTGCTGACCCTGCTCGCGCTGTTCTTTCCGGTGATCGGTGTGTTCGGCCTGTTGATCGCCGCGCGGCTGGCGCAGTGGCTGCCCATGCGCCACAAGGCCACCGACCATCTGCGCGAGGCGCCGCAGTTGCAGGTGTTCGCGGTGTCGCATATCGACGATGACCAACGCCGCGACCTGCCCGCAGGGCAAACCGCGCGGATTGCACAGGACCAGAGTCAGCCGCCAGAGCGGCGCATCCGTGCCGTGCTGGCGCTTCGCGAAATGTCACCGCGCATGACCCTGCCGGTGCTGCGCAAGCTGCTGTCCGACCCTGACGAGGAAATCCGCCTGCTCGCCTATGGCATCAGCAACACCTGGGAACAGCGCCTGACCGACAGCCTGCAGGACGCCCTGCGCGAAGTCGAGGTCGTGCGTCACGGCGCGGTCGGCGGATTGGCACTGGCCCGCGCCGCGCAACGCGTGGCCGAACTGCAGATGGAGTTCATCTACCAGGGTCTGGCACAGGGCGACCTGCGCGACTTTGCCCTGAAGCAGGCGCTGAACTACTGCACCATCGCCCGCGAGGCGCTGCCGCAGGACACCGGCCTGCAACTGATGTTTCTGCGCCTGTCGCTCGCCGCCGGGAAAACCCAGGACGCACGCGACGTGCTGGAACACCTGGCCACGCAAGGCGCCAGCCCGACACTGTGGCGTCCTTACGCCGCCGAACTGGAGTGGATCGAGCGGCGCTTCAACCGCATCTCCGCCGCTCTGCAACCCCTGGGCACGCGCCAGGTGGCGCCACGCCTGCGCCCGGTGGTGCGGGTGTGGCAGGCGCTCACCACCAGCGCGGCCGGGCCGCGCATCGGTGACGAACCGGCCGGGCTGCGCGCAGGCAGCGCGCAGCCCGAGCCCGCCATCGCGCCCACACCCGGCAAGCTGGACGATGCCGACCGACTGCTGCTGAGCTGATTCGTCCCGTCCCTCTGCCATGACCGCCATGCCTCAACCCGATTTCTCCGACACCCAGCCGCAACCGCACGAGGCTGAGATCGACGTCATGCTGCTGCTCGAAGGGACTTACCCCTATGTTTCCGGCGGAGTATCGAGCTGGGTGCATCAGATCGTCAGCGGCTTTCCACAGCTGCGCTTTCATCTGGTGTTCCTCGGTTCGCGCGAGGACGACTACGGCAAGCAGCGCTACCAGATGCCGCCCAATGTGGTCGGCCTGACCCACCACTACCTGTTCAGCGATGCGGTGCTGCCCGCGGCGCGCGAGGAACGCGGCGACGCCAAGACGGCAGAACTGGTCGAGAACCTGCACGCCCTGATCCGTGACGGGAATGACCGGGCCAGCCGCGCCGAGGTGCTGCGCGCCAGTCTGGAAGCCATGCAGGACAAGCTCGACCTGCACTACTTCCTGCACTCGCACCAGTCCTGGGGCTACCTCACCGAGCAGTACCAGCTGCGCTGCACCGACCCCTCCTTCGTCGATTACTTCTGGACGGTGCGCACCATGCACACCCCCATCTGGACCCTGGCCACCCTGGCCCGGGAGTTGCCGCGCGCCAAGGTCTATCACACCGTCTCCACTGGTTATGCCGGATATCTGGGCGCCGTGCTCGCGCGGCTCTACAACAAGCCGCTGGTGCTGTCCGAACACGGCATCTACACCAAGGAGCGGCGCATCGACCTGTTCTCGGCCAACTGGATCAGCGACAACACCCCTGTGCTGGAGCGCACCGCAGGCGATGCCGGCTACTTCCGCCAGCTCTGGATCCGGCTGTTCGAGTCGCTGGGCCGCATGTGCTACGACGCTGCCGATCCGGTGATTGCGCTGTATGAGACGAACCGTCTGCGGCAGATGGCCGACGGCGCCAACCCCATCACCACCTGCTGCATCGCCAACGGCATCAACGTGCCGCCCTTTTCCGCCACGCGCGCGCAGCGCCCGCCATCTCCACCGCGGGTGATGTGCCTCATCGGCCGTGTGGTGCCCATCAAAGACATCAAGACCTTCATCCGCGCCGTGCGCGTGGCCAGCAACCGCCTGCCGGGCCTGGAAGGCTGGATCGCCGGGCCGGAAGACGAACATCCGGAGTACGCCCGCGAGTGCCGCGACCTCGCAGACAGCCTGCAACTCGGCGGCACATTGCAATTTCTTGGCTTTCAGAAACTCACCGAACTCATGCCCAAGATCGGGCTGGTGGTGTTGTCCTCCATCAGCGAGGCGCTGCCGCTGGTGATGCTCGAAGGCTATGCCGGCGGCGTACCCTCGGTGACCACCGACGTGGGCTCGTGCCGCCAGCTCATCTACGGCCTGGGAGAAGAAGACGAGGCACTCGGCCCGTCCGGCGCCGTGGTCGGCATTGCCGACGCCCAGGCACTGGGAGAAGCCTGCGCCGAACTGCTGGGCGACACCGCGCGCTGGCAGGCCGCCAGCGCAGCGGGCATCGCCCGCGTGGAGCGCTACTACACCCAGCCCATCATGTTCGACAAATACCGCGCGGTCTACGACGACGCGCTGCAGCGCAGCGCCACCCGTGCCGCAGGCCTCGCAGAAGACGTCGGCGCCGTGGCCACCTGGCTGCGCGGCGAGCCGCCGCTGGCCGAAAACGGCGATCAGCCCTGTCCCTCCTCCGCCGCTGCCGCCGAGCCACCCCAAGTTAGCGGCAACCCTCTCGGGGGGCAGGGAGGGCACAGCCCGGACGTGGGGGCTGCGTAACCATGGCAGGCATCGGGTTCGAGCTGCGCAAGCTGCTGCGCACCGAGTCTTACCTCGGGCTGCTGCGCGCCTACACCTATGCGTCCATCATCAGTTCCGGGCCATGGGTGTTTTCCATCATCGGCCTCATCGCGGTGGGCGTGCTGTCGCTCGGCGTGGTCAAGCCCGACACGCTCATCACCCAGTTCCAGGTGACGGTGACCTATCTCATCATGGCCTCGCTCATCCTCACCGGCGGGCTGCAACTGGGCTTCACCCGCTGGGTGGCCGACCGGCTGTTCGAGAAACGCAAGGACGACATCGCCCCGGCCTATTTTGGCGTGGTGTTGGTCACCACGGCCGTCAGCGGCGGGCTGGGCTGGGTGGTGGCGCTGCTGGGCTTTGGCGGCGTGAGCAATCTCTACCGGGTGCTCCTCGTGGTGGGGTTCACGCTGCTGTCGAATCTGTGGATCACCACGGTGTTCCTCTCCGGACTGAAGCAGTACCGCGCCATCGTCGGGCTGTATGCGCTGGGCTATGGCATGTCGGTGCTGCTGTCGTATGTTTTCCGGCCCTGGGGGCTGGACGGCCTGCTGCTGGGCTTCCTCGGCGGTCAGTTCATCATGTGGGTGCTGATGCTCTGGCTGGTGCTGCGCAATTTTCCGGTGGTTCGCCCCATCACGCTGGCCTGTTTCCGCCCCCGCCAAATGTATCTGTCGCTGATCGCCGGCGGTGTGCTCTACAACCTCGGCGTCTGGGCGGACAAGCTCACCTTCTGGTTCACCGCAGGCACGTCCACGCCGGTCCTCGGCCCACTGCGCGCCTCCACCATTTACGACCTGCCGGTGTTTCTCGCCTATCTGTGCGTCATCCCGGGCATGGGCATTTTTCTGGTGAAGTTCGAGACCGACTTCGTCGAGTGGTATGACAAGTTCTACACCGCCGTGCGCGAAGGCGGCGCGCTGCAGGACATCGCCCGCTATCACGACGGCATGCAGGGCGTGGTGCGCGAAGGGCTCTACCAGATCCTCAAGGTGCAGGCACTCACGCTGCTGGCGGTGTACACCTTCGTGCCGGCGCTGTTTTCGTGGATCGGCATCAGCAGCCTCTACATTCCGCTGTTTCTGGTGCAAGCCGTGGCGGCGAGCTTCCAGGTGATGCTGCTGGCCGTGCTCAATGTGTTCTATTACCTCGACCGCAGACGCGATGTGGTGATCATCACCGCCACGCTCACGGTCCTCAACTTCGCGCTGAGCGCGGTCTCCATCCAGCTCGGCCCGGCGTTCTTCGGCTACGGTTTCGGTGTCGCCCTGCTGATCACCCTGATCCTTGGCATGCTGTTGCTGCAGCGCCTGTTCCGCAAGCTGGAATACCAGACCTTCATGCTGCAGTAGATCAAGTCCCAGCAGGAGGATGCAGGGGGTCTCCAACTCGGCCATCGCGGAGGCTGTCGCGTCGCTCCAAACGCCCTTGATGATTGCCATTTGCCCATTTCTGAGTGCCCCATGCCTCCTTGATCTGGAAATAGTCTTCGACTACGGGTAGTTCTGGTGCCGCATGGCGGGTTGCTGCGCTGAGTCGAAACAAATAGCCGCGATCAGCGACCTGCAGCATCTGTAGATCATTGAAGGCATCTCCCACAGCGAGCTCCTTATGGCCCTTGGACTGTAACTTCCTGACGACATCCTCTTTGCCATTTCGCGAGGCATCCCGCGCGCATACATGGCGATGATCTTGTCGTCGAACCCGGTGAAACGACGCTCGTGCTTGCCAATGAGCAGCGGCTCGAAACTGCCGTCACGGTCGCGCGGCACATCGATACGCAATGGCCCG
>JAJXTO010000018.1 GCA_021783695.1 Pseudomonadota bacterium
CTACCGTCGCCGCGCTGCGTTGCCGGCTCGCCGGCAACGCAGCGCAACCCCAACACAATGATCAACGCCTGACCGCACCGCTCACGATAGTTGTCGCTGACAGCTCAAGATAGTTGACGCCGGGCACTCGGGTATCCGCGTTGACGAACGCAAGGTCATAGGCGTCAAGCGCGCGGCCGGCGTCCGAACGCCGCAGCGGCAGGAGCACGCCGAGATCTTGTCGGCACTCACCATCAAAAAGCCCACCCTGAACACGCAACTGACCCTCTTGTAGTGGAGCGATTCGATGCTCACACAAGAGAAATCAATCATTTACACCGCTAACTGTTGAACTCCGGAGGCCTGGGAGCGAATCAGCACCAGGTTGCCCGAGCGGGAGGCGTGTCGGCTGATGGTCGCGTTGCTGGACTTGGCCGACCGCGCGGGCGTTGTGGCCGAGCTCGCCGGGGTGTTGGCTGTCTTGCAGGCCAATGACGAATGGCCCGACATCGACGCACTGCGAGAACACTTCGCTCCGCGGCCGCCGACGATGCCTGATGTTCAGGTGGTGCTGCCCGCGACCTCGGTGTACGACGAACTGCTGGAGGCCGCATGACCAGCACGCTGAACACCACCGCCAGCTCCGGCGCCGCAGTGCTGGCCGTCGAGGCGTAGGTCTGCATGAGACCGTCAAGCTTGAGAGTCTGGCAATGGGCGTCGGTGCGTTCATGTCGCAAGTTCATGCGCGCACCTCGGTGAGCAGTTGTTGGTAGACCGACAGCGGATGCTGCATCGGGGCGTCGAGCTCAGCGATCGACCAGCGCCGGGTGGCGGCTGGAGCCACAGGGACGTGGAATGATGGCGGCTTGCGCAAGGCACATCGCTCGCGTTGCTCAAACAAAAACGCAGGGGCCAGGCCGTCAGCATCACACACAAGCGCTGGCCGAGGGGGGACGACACCGTGTTCATCCCGGGCCGCGGCCCAGAGTCTATTTTTGGCGAGGAGCGCCGCAGCAATCTCTTCGTCGACGGCACCTGAGCCGCTGCTCAATGCGGCCGCCTGCGCCCGGTGATCATCGCAAGCGGCAACCACTGTCGGCTACGCAAGCTCGCCAGGGCGACGCCTGACAGGTGCAGGCCCACCAGGAGCCACATCGAATTCACGAGCCCGGCATGCAGGCTTTCCAGGGTCTCATCGCCCCAGAAGGGTTCCAGGGTCAATAGATGACCACTGACCGCCACGCCGCCGAGCAGGCTCATCATGGCCACGATAGCCCAGGCCGCGAGTGGGTTGTAGCCAGGGCTCAGCGGAGCATCGCCTCGCACCAGTTGCCTTGCGTAACGCAACGTGCGGCGCGGGGACACGACGAAACTCGTGAAGCGCCATGCGTGCGGACCGATGACGCCATAGGCCAGACGCCACGCCAGCAGTGCCGCCAAACCATACCCCAGCCATTGATGCGGCTGGCGCCAGACCGGTTCGACCAACCAGGCTGCCGTCCAACTGCCTGCCAGCGCCCAGTGATAAACCCGCACCGGCCAAGGCACGAGGGCCGTGTTTGACGCCGGGCGCCGCGGATCGGAAACCGCGCTTCGAACGCGGCTTCGCCCGGCTCGGGTTTGCTGCTTGCGCATCATCTCGGGTGGAGACCGGTTGGCCGCGCAAGCTCCCTCAAGAAAACTCCGGGCCGCTCCCCAGATTTTCTTGATTCCCACGGATGGGGAGAGCCCGCGCCGCGCGAGCGCCTGCGCGCTTGCGCGTGGCGGCGGGGGCGAGTGCCGACCCTGGGGGGGTCAGAGCCGCTCCTGTTTCACGATCTTCCCATGCACCGGATCGAAGTAAATCTCGACCTTGGCGCCAGTTTTGTCTTTGCCATAGATTTCGTAGCAATGGCCTGCCGTGGTCTTGAATTTTGCGACGACAAAACCCTGCTGCTTGAGTTGGGCCTGGAATTTGGCCGGGTCCATCCATTTCGACTCAGGCTCCCGGGTGCACTGCGGACCGGCCCAGGCCGTCGCAGAAAACAACCCCAGAGCCGCGGCAAGCAATGCGCGTCGGGCGGGAAAGAGGGTGAGGTGCTTCATGGCATGTGATCCTTGGTAACTTACGGTTGTCTAATGATAAACATTCGTATTCGTAACCAAGCCATGCCCCCATGCGTTGTAGGGCTCGATTGATTCGGCCCATGAACAGTCTCAGGCGGGGGATCTGACGTTTGCGCCGCGGAAGCAGGCTTTGACGCGTTCGGGTTCACTGCCGATGACGGCCGAGTGTTTCTCGGTCGCGGCACCAAGCCTTGCCTTGCTGGGAACAGACCCTAAAAAATCCATCAGATGCCGACGGCATGCGGACGTTGATCTGCAGGCGCTCCATGGTGGAGGCACTTCCTTTGGAATGGTGTCCAAAAACGTGAATGGATGGCTCTTCTGTGGTGATCAGGCCGCGCAGGCGGCGGGTTGCAGGGAGTCTTGGGCAGGTTGGGTTTGACCTGGGGCGAGTGTCTGCAGGGCATGCTGCATGGCTTTTCCGATCAGCATCACACAGGGGGAGCCGAGTTGTTCGGTGGAGAGAGTGCAGCACAAAGCGCCGAGGCGGGTGGAGACGCGGCGCTCCTGTGCGCTGCTCACAGCCTGGACGAGGAGCACCGGGGTGTCGGGAGGCAGGCCGCCCTGGATCAAACCAGATTCGATGGACGGAGCTTCGGCGACGCCCATGTAAATAACCAGTGTCAGACCGCATTGGGCCAGTGCGTCCCAGCGTGGGGCGCTGTTGCCGCGCTGGCGGTGGCCGGTAATCAGGGCGACGCCCGGTGCTTGGTGCCGGTGCGTGAGGGAGACGCCGACGGCGGCGGCGGCTGCGACGCCCGCAGTGATGCCCGGGACGACTTCGACCCGCAGACCCGCAGCGCGCAGGGCGGCGATTTCTTCGCCGGCGCGGCCGAATATCAGCGGATCGCCGCCTTTGAGGCGCACCACGCGCTCGCCGCGCAGCGCCTCGCTGACCATCAGGCGCTCGATGAAGGCTTGCGGCGTGCTGGCGCAGCCGCCCCGTTTGCCGACGGAGATGACTCGGCAGTCAGCACCGAGATGCGCCAGGCAGTCCGGGTTGGCCAGATCATCGACGAGTGCCAAGGTGGCTTGCTGCAGCACGCGCACGGCCTTGAGCGTGAGGAGTTCGGGGTCGCCCGGGCCTGCGCCAACGAGATGGACTGTGGCTTGCGGGATTTCAGCGAATGTCGGCATGGTGAGAGCCTGTGGGCGGATGAAGCGGGGCTGCTGCGCGTGTGACGTGCGCAAGGATGGACGATGCATCGGACTCGGCACTGGCGCCGACGAGTCTGTCGCACATCACGCGGATGCAGGCGGCCTGCCGCGCGAGCGGATCGGGCGGCTGTTTGTAGCCGTCGAGAATGGCCTGAGTCCAGTCGGTGCTGGCACGCATGTCGAGGCCGTCTGGCAGGTCTGTCGGCGGCGTGAATGGCGCGCCAGCCGGCCAAGACTGTTCGGTGCCATCGGCATGCAGGCCGAGACGCTCCGAGTCGCGGTTGGGATGAGCCACGGCCTCGCCTTCGCAGCCGCGCAGCAGCAGCGTGGGCTGACGCAGGGCAAGCAGCACCTCCTGCATCAGCGGGGCGTATTCCGGATGGGTGTAGGCGGTGACCAGCAAGCTGGGCGATTGCAGCGGGTTGAGCATCTTGACCACCGAATGCCCGCCGTTTCGCACCCCGAGGACGTTGCGCCATTGCAGCAGGCGGTCGAGTGCGGGGCTGAGTGTGGACAGGGGGAGCAGCACAGCGTCGTTCTGTTCCAGCAGATCTTGCGCCTGCTCGGCACTGGAGGCGATGTGCATGCCCAGAGCCTGCCACAGCAGCGCGGTGGGCAGGCGGCCGTGCTCCGTGGACGGGGCGTCGATCACCAGAACCGGCATGCCCTGTTCGCGCAGTAGCGCGGCGAGTAAAGGCAGCTGGTTGGGCAGACGGCGCGCCCCATTGGCGCTGGGGACGACGACGACGGGGCGCCTGGAGCGCACATTCATTTGCAGCAGGCTGTCCTTGACGGCGAGGGTGAAGCCTTCGAGTTCTTCGGCGCTATCGCCCTTCATGCGTAGCGCCAGCAACAGGCCGCCGATCTGGGCGTCGGAGAGTTCGCGCCGCAGCAGCCACTCCATCAGGGTGCGTGCCTGATTCCGGCCCAGGCTGCGGCTGCCGTGGGCACCGCGGCCCAGGGTGCGTAACAGCGAGACGGCCTCCGGGTTGAACCGGCCCGGCCCGGTTTCGAGCGGCACGGGGTGCCGTGTGGCGGGGTTGAACATGACGCGATCCTCCTGAGCGCTGATATGCAAGATTCAGGCCGGAGCCTTGCAACCCGCGCGCACGATGCGGCGCAGCTCGGGCAGGCAGGAGCCGCAATTGGTGCCGCACTTGAGTTGCTGCTGCAATGCGGTGAGTTGTGCGTCGGCGTTGCCGGCGAGCAGTGGCAGCAGAGCGTCGATCTGGCTTTGCCAGATGTCGAAGCAGTTGCAGACCTGATGGCCGGGGCTGGGCAGATTGGCTGGCGGCGTGGTGGACGGCAGCAGCAGCCAGCGTCCATAGGGCTTGGCGCTCGCCTCACTTTGCAGCAGCTCGCGCAGCCAGCCTTGTGCCGCCACGCTCTCCAACGAGCCGCTGAGCAGCGCGGCGTCGAGCATCTCGCCGTTCAGCCGCACCGCGCGGCGCACGCTGCGGCTGGGGTCGGCGTAATGCAGCGCAGCGCTGTCCTGCACGCCGAAATGGGCCTCGATGCGTGCCAATAACCCGGCAGGAGGCGCACCGCGGGCGGCGGCGCGCAGCAGCAGGCCGGTGCGTTCGCGACCGAAGGGCACGCACAGGACGAACGGCAGATCGGCCAGCTCCTGCATCAGCGTGGCGCGCAACGTCTGCGCGCTGCGCTCCGGCATCCAGCCGAAGGCGGCAAGGTGCCAGGTGAGGTTGGCGGCTTCCACCCGCACCGCGCTGTGCTTGAGTTCCGGCTGGAAGGAGTCGGGGTCGATGACGGGCAGGGTGAGGCCGTTGACCCCGAGGCGCGCCACGCCTTCGGCATTGCGCCCGGCGAGGTATTCCGCGCCCCAGTGCATGGCGATGAAAGCCTGGCCGGGGCGCACCGTGTCGGTGGCGCGGGCGGGCAGGATGAGGTCGCCGCGGCGCGAGGCCACGCGCAGCAATTCGCCATCGCTCAGGCTGCGCCGCGCAAGGTCGCTGGGGTGCAGGTCGATGCAGGGTTCGGGGGCATGGTTGAACAGCCGTGGAACCGAGCCCGTGCGGCTCATGCCATGCCATTGGTCACGCAGGCGGCCGGTGGTGAGCGCTACGGGATAGCGCGCGTCGCAGGGTTCGGCAACGAGTTTGAAAGGCCCGGTGAAGAAACTGGCGCGACCATCTGTCGTGGGGAAGACGCCATCATCGTACAGCCGTGGCTTGCCCGCGGTGGCGCCTTGCGGGCAAGGCCATTGCTGCGGGCCGTCGCGCTCAAGAACGTCCCATGACAAGCCGGTGATATCGAGGTCACGGCCCCGCGTGCTTTCGCGGTGTTCGTTCCATACGGCTTCGGGTGTGGGATAGGGGAAGAGGGTGAGTTGGCCATTCAGCCTTGCGGGCAGCAGGGCTTCGAGGCGGTGGGCGAAGTCCACGGCAATGGCCCAATCGTCGCGCGCCTCGCCGGGCGGGGGGCAGGCGGCGCGCACGCGGCTGATGCGGCGCTCGGAGTTGGTCACCGTGCCCTCCTTCTCGCCCCAGGCGGTGGCGGGCAGCAGCACGTCGGCATAGGGCACGGTGGCGGCTGTGGTGTAGGCCTCCTGCACCACGACGAGTTCTGCGCGCTCCAGCGCGCTGCGGATGAGTGCCTGATCGGGGAGGGATTGCGCTGGATTGGTGCAGGCAATCCAAAGCGCCTTCACCGTGCCGTCGGCTGCGGCCTGGAACAGCTCGATGGCGGTCTTGCCGCGCGCGGCGGGAACGTCAGCCACGCCCCACAGTTTGGCGACTTCGGCGCGGTGCGCCGGGTTGGCCAGATCACGATGCGCCGACAGTAAATTCGCCATGCCGCCCACCTCGCGCCCGCCCATGGCGTTGGGCTGGCCGGTGAGCGAAAACGGCCCCGCGCCCGGTTTGCCGATCTGGCCGCAGGCGAGGTGCAGGTTGATGAGACCGGCGTTCTTCGCCGTGCCGCTGCTGGACTGGTTCAGGCCCTGGCAATACAGGGACAGCGTGGGCTGGCGCGTGGCCGCAGCGGCCCCCGGCGAGCCCAGCGCGAACCAGCGTGCGGCGGTGACGATGTCCTGGGCCTTCAGCCCGCACAGATTGGCCGCAACCGCCGGGCTCATGTCGCGCACCAACTCGCGCAAAGGCGCGTAGCCGTTGGTGTGCGCGGCGATGAAGGCGGGGTCGATCAGGCCTTCCCACACCATCACATGCAGCATGGCGTGGAACAGCGCCACGTCGGTGCCGGGCAGCAGTTGCAGATGCAGGTCGGCGAGTTCGGCGGTTTCGGTGCGGCGTGGGTCGATGACGACGATGCGCATGGCGGGCCGCTGCGCCTTGGCGTTTTCGATACGGCGAAAGATGATGGGATGCGCCCAGGCCGCATTGCTGCCGGCGAGAAACAGGCTTGCGGCGTGGTCGATGTCGTCGTAATTGCAGGGCGGCGCGTCGGCCCCCAACGTGGCTTTGTAGCCCGCCACCGCGCTGCTCATGCAGACGCGGGAATTGGTGTCCACATTGTTGGTGCCGACCAGCCCCTTGGCCAGCTTGTTGAAGACGTAATAGTCCTCTGTCAGCATCTGGCCCGAGATGTAGAAGCCCACGCTGTCGGACCCATGCTCGGCAATGAGGGCGGCAAAGCGCTGCGCCACATGGTCCAGCGCCTCGTCCCAGCGCACGGCTTGGCGTGGCGCATCGCGCTGCGTGCGCAACTCGGGACGCAGCGCGCGCACCTGCGGCAGCAGCTCCGGCATGACGCTCAGATGCAACGCGCCACCCTTGGTACACAGCTTGCCGAAATTCGCCGGATGATCCGGGTCGCCCCGCACCCCGGTGATGCGCCCGCCCTCACTCTTGATGAGCACGCCGCAGCCCACGCCGCAATACGGGCAGGTCGAGCGCGTTTCGCGCGCCGCGCCCTCGGGCACGATGGCGATGGAACCTGCGGGCAGGTCGGCGGCGTTCATCACGCGGCGTTCGTGCACGCCGCGCCGCCGCAGCCTGTCGTCATCAACGCAGCGGTGGGCGCCAGCAACTGGTCGCGGCGCAGAAAGACCTGTTCGCCGTCCACCTTCACGGCGAAGGCCGGGGTGCAGCCTTCATCGGGCGCCTGCGCTTTGCCGTCATCCAGCCGGATGGTCCAGTTGTGCAGCGGGCAGGCGACGAATTCGCCGAACACGATGCCCTGGCTGAGCGGCCCGCCCTTGTGCGGGCAGCGGTCGAGCAGGGCGTAGACGCGGTCGCTGGCGGCTCGAAACAGGGCGATGTCCACGCCATCGGGGCGGCGCACGCGGCGCGCGCCCAGCGCGGGAATGTCGGCCAGGGTGCAGACGGCGGTCCAGGCCGCGTCAAGGACAACTGCGCTCATGCCGGTTCTCCTTGCGTCGCATCGGCGGCAACCGGAACGATGGGAATGAACTGCCGCGTATCCACTTGCGCCTTGTCGAACTCGAACCACGGATCAGGCTCGCCCTGCAGCGCGAATTGCAGCCGATCCCACAAGGCCTTGCGGCCTTCGGCGTCATTCAGGATGCGTTGCTTCACGACGTCCAGGCCGACGCGGGCGATGTAATGCACGGTGCGTTCCAGATACCAGCCCTCCTCGCGGTAGAGCTGGATGAAGGCGCCGGTGTACTCCAGCACCTCCTCCTGCGTTTTGAGCTTGACGAGGAATTGCGCCACTTCGGTCTTGATGCCGCCGTTGCCGCCGACATACATCTCCCAGCCCGAATCGACGCCGATGATGCCCACGTCCTTGATGCCGCTTTCAGCGCAGTTGCGTGGGCAGCCGCTCACCGCAAATTTCACCTTGTGCGGCGCGTACATGCGCCAGGTGGCGCGCTCCAGCAGCTTGCCCAGCGCCGTGCTGTCCTGCGTGCCGAAGCGGCACCACTCGCTGCCAACGCAGGTCTTCACCGTGCGCAGCGCCTTGGCGTAGGCGTGGCCAGAAGGCATGCCGATGTCGTTCCACACGGCTTGCAGGTCTTCTTTTTTCACGCCCAGCAGATCGATGCGCTGGCCGCCCGTCACCTTCACCGTCGGAATCTTGTATTTGTCCACGGCGTCGGCAATGCGGCGCAATTCGGCGGCCGAAGTCTCGCCGCCCCACATGCGCGGAATCACGCTGTAGGTGCCGTTTTTCTGGATGTTGGCGTGGCTGCGCTCGTTGATGAAGCGGCTTTGCGGGTCGTCCTTCGCCGCGTGCGGCCAGGTGGAAATGAGGTAGTAATTCACCGCCGGGCGGCAGCTCGAACACCCGTTGGGCGTGCGCCAGCCGAGATGGGCATAGACGTCGGCAATGGTCAGCAGATGTTGTTCGCGGATGGCATCGCGCACTTCCTGGTGGCTGACATCGGTGCAACCGCAAAGGGCCTTTTTCTTCGGCGCGGTGCTGTAGTCGCCGCCGACGGTGAACATCAGCAACTGCTCCACCAGCCCGGTGCACGAGCCGCAACTGGCGCTGGCCTTGGTGTGCTTGCGCACGTCCTCCAGCGTGAACAGGCCCTTGTCCTTGATGGCCTTGCAGATGGTCCCTTTGTTCACGCCGTTGCAGCCGCAGACTTCGTCGCTGTCGGCCATGAGCTGCGCCTTGCTCTGGCCCTGGTGGCCGGCGTCGCCCAGATGGCTTTCGCCGAACATCAGCTTGTCGCGGATGTCGTGCACCTTGCGGCCCTCGCGCAGCAGCTTGAAATACCACGAGCCGTCCACCGTATCGCCATACAGGCAGGCGCCCACCAGCTTGTCGCCCTGGATCACCAGGCGCTTGTAGACACCGGAAAACGGGTCGGACATGACGATGTCTTCGCAGCCTTCGCCGCCCATGAAGTTGCCAGCCGAAAACAGGTCGATGCCCGTGACCTTGAGCTTGGTGCTGGTCTGGCTGCCGGTGTAGCGGCCAATGCCCATTTGCGCCAGATGATTGGCCGCCACCTTGCCCTGCTCGAACAACGGCGCCACCAGCCCGTAGGCAATGCCGCGATGCGCGGCGCATTCGCCCAGGGCATAGATGCGCGGGTCGGTGATGGTCTGCAGCGTGTCGCTGACGACGATGCCGCGGTTGCAGTGCAGGCCGGCCTTCTCCGCCAGCGCGGTGTTGGGGCGGATGCCCGCGGCCATCACCACCAAGTCGGCCGGAATCTCCGTGCCGTCCTTGAACTGCACCGCGCGCACGCGGCCCAATTCGCTTCCGAGCAAGGCTTGCGTCTGCGCGCCGATGCGGAATTTCAGGCCGCGGTCTTCCAGCGACTTCTGCAGCAACTTGCCCGCCACATCGTCGAGCTGGCGCTCCATCAGCCACGGCATGATGTGCACCACGGTCACGTCCATGCCACGCAGCATCAGGCCATTGGCCGCCTCCAGTCCGAGCAGGCCGCCGCCGATGACCACCGCGTGCTTGTGCACCTTGGCGGCCTCGATCATGGTTTCCGTGTCGTCGATGTCGCGGTAGGCGATCACTCCCTCCAGGTCGTTTCCCGGCACCGGCAGGATGAATGGGTTGGAGCCGGTGGCCAGCAGCAGGCGGTCGTAGGGCGCCTCGGTGCCGTCGTCGGCGCGCACCACACGCTTGATGCGGTCGATCTCCACCACCGTCTTCCCCAAATGCAGGGTGATACCGTTGTCGGCATACCAGGACAGCGGGTTGAGGATGATCTGCTCGACGGTCTGCTCCCCGGCCAGCACCGGCGAGAGCAGGATGCGGTTGTAGTTCGGGTGCGGCTCGGCACCGAACACGGTGATGTCGTAGAGGTCGGGCGCGAGCTTGAGCAGCTCTTCCAGCGCGCGCACCCCGGCCATGCCGTTGCCGACGAGAGCGAGTTTGGGTTTGGTCATGATGCGGATTCCGATCGGTGAGGCATGCAATGCGGCAAAACCCTCAGGCCGCCTTGGCTTGCGGATGTGACTGGCGCTTGTAGAGGAACTCCAGCACCTGGGCGCGCAGATGGGCGTAGTGCGGGGCTTCGCTGAGGGCCAGGCGCTCGCGCGGGCGCGGCAGGTCGACCGTGAGAATCTCGCCGATGGTGGCAGCCGGGCCGTTGGTGAGCATGACGATGCGGTCGGACAGCAGCACCGCCTCGTCCACGTCGTGCGTCACCATCACCACAGTGGCGCCGCTGGCGGCGACGATGCCTTGCAACTCATCTTGCAGCTTGGCCCGGGTGAGGGCGTCGAGCGCGCCGAAGGGCTCGTCCATCAGCAGCACCTTGGGCTCCATCGCCAGGGCGCGGGCAATGCCCACGCGCTGCTTCATGCCGCCGGAAATTTCGTGCGGGCGCTTGTGCGCCGCGTGCGGCAGGCCGACGAGCTCCAGAGCCGCCTGGGCGCGGGCCTTGAGCTGCTGCGGGCTTTCAGTGGCTGCGAACACCCGCTCCACGCCGAGATAGATGTTGCCGTAGCAGGTCATCCACGGCAGCAGCGAGTGGTTCTGAAACACCACGGCACGGTCTGGGCCAGGGGCGTGGATTTCGCGGCCATCGCACACCATCACCCCGGAGGATGGCAGGGTGAGTCCGGCAATCAAGTTGAGCAGGGTGCTTTTGCCGCAGCCGGAGTGGCCGATCAGGCTGATGAACTCGCCGCGGGCGATGTCCAGATTGATGCCCTTGAGGGCGTGGAAGGGGCCACGCGCGGTGTCGAACAGCATCTCGACCTGTTGCACAACGATGAAATGTTCCATGATGATGGTCCTTGTATGCATTAAGGATTTCAGCGCGCTTCGTCGTAGCTGAAGCGCCGCGCAATCAGCATCAGCGCACCCTCGAGCAGCATGCCGGTGACGCCGATGACCAGGATGGCGATGAGAATGTGGGCGAGATTGAGGTTGTTCCACTCGTTCCACAGCCAGAAGCCGATGCCGGTGCCGCCGGTCAGCATTTCGGCGGCGACGATGACCAGCCACGCCGTGCCCACCGACAGCCGAACCCCGGTCATCATGTAGGGCATGACGGAGGGCAGCAGGATCTTGGTGAACACCTTCCAGGTGGACAGGTCCAGCACGCGGGCGACGTTCATGTAGTCCGCCGGAATGCGCTGCACGCCGATGGCGGTGTTGATCATCATCGGCCAGATGGAGCAAATGAAAATGGTGTAGATGGCCGCAGCCGGCGCGTTGCTGAACACATACAGCCCGATGGGCAGCCAGGCCAGCGGCGACACCGGGCGCAGCAGGCTGATGAGGGGCGACAGCATGCTGTCGAGGAAGCGCATGCGCCCGATGGCGAAGCCCAGCGGAATGCCCGCCAGCGCCGCGAGACCGAAGCCATACGCCACGCGCTGCAGCGAGGCCAGCAGGTTCCAGCCGATGCCCACATCGTTCGGCCCGTTGTTGTAGAAGGGATGGGCAAACACCTTCTGCGCAGACTGCCATGTGGTCAGCGGCGAGGGGAACTGGCTGCTGTGCTCGGCGGCCAGTTCCCACACCAGCAGCAGCAGCGCCAAGCCCATGAACGGAGCGATGATGCGCAGCGCAACCTGGCGGTTTTTTGTCCGTTGCCGCTCGGCCGGGCTCTGCGTTCGGAATGCGGGCGCGGCCTGTGGTGCCGCGGCTGTGGATGCCGCGGTCTCTGCAGCCGCTGCGGTTTCAAACGATCCGTTGGGATCGGACAAGACGGCGGTATTCATGCGGGACTCCTGGTTGATCACGCAAGCAACATCAAATGGCCAGGTCATTGATCTTGAAGCCGTGGGCGTAGGCCTTGGGGTCCTTGCCGTCCCACACCACGCCGTCGATCAGCTTGGAGCTGCGTAGCGCGCTCTTGGGCACCGGCACCTTGAGCATGGCTGCGACTTCGCTGTAGAGGTCGACCCGGTTCACCGCCTTGGCCACGGCGAGGTAATCGGGATCGGTCTTGATCAGGCCCCAGCGACGGAACTGAGTGAGGAACCACATGCCGTCCGACAGCCACGGGAAGTTGACCTGACCGTCCTCATGGAAGGTCATCGGGTGCTTGTCGTCCCAGCTCTTGCCCAGACCGTTGGTGTAGCGGCCCAAAATGCGCGGCAGGATGGTTTCCACCGAGGTGTTCACATAGCCCGGCGCAGCGATGGTGTTAGCCATCCTGGTCTTGTTTGCCAGCGAGGCGTCGATCCACTGGCAGGCTTCCAGCACGGCGGCCATCACCGCCCGGGTGGTGTTGGGATACTTGTCGACGAACTCGGCGGTCGTCCCCAGCGCCTTCTCGGGGTGATCGACCCAGATGTCCTGCGAAGTGACGGCGGTGAAGCCGATCTTCTGGTTGATGGCCACGGCGTTCCACGGCTCGCCCACGCAGAAACCGTCCATGCTGCCGACCCGCATGTTGGCCACCATCTGCGGCGGCGGCACGGTGATGACCTTGTCGTCCTTCAGCGGGTTGATGCCGTAGGTCGCCAGCCAGTAATACAGCCACATGGCGTGGGTGCTGGTGGGGAAGGTCTGGGCGAAGGTGTAGGTGCGTTTTTTCGCGAGCACGGCCCTGGCCAGCTCCGGCCCGGTCGTGATGCCCTCCTTGGCCAATGCATCGGCCAGGGTAATGGCTTGGCCGTTGCGGTTCAGGCCCATGAGAATGGCCATGTCTTTCTTCGGCCCGCCGACGCCAAGCTGCACGCCATACGGCAGGCCGTAGAGCACATGCGCCATCTGAATGCCGCCGGTGACCAGGTTGTCGCGCACCGCGGCCCACGAGGCCTGCTTGCTCGGGATGATCTTGACGCCATACTTTTTGTCGAAACCCAGCACCGCCGCCATGACGATGGGGGCGCAGTCGGTGAGGGGGATGAATCCGATCCTGACTTCTTCCATTTCAGGTTTTCCCAGAGTGGCGGCACGCGCCGTGGGCTGCAGGCCGGGAAGAAGACCGGCGACAGCCACGGCAGCGCCTGACTTGATGAGGGTGCGGCGCAAGGGCTGTGCCGGGCCGTTGCTCGAAGGTGTGGCGTCTAGTTGCTTGCGCATGGCGGTTCCTGAAAAAAGCGGGCGAAAAAAAGCCTGCGGGCGCTTCACACGCGGTGAAGCACACGCAGGCATCATTGCCGAGCTGAACGGGGGAGATGCCCGCCCAGTGGGTTCAACATAGACCGCCGTTGGTCTACGCTTCTTAATACGCAAACAGCGTGCCAGCGCGCGCTTCAAGTTCTCACAGAGGAAAAGACCAGACGGTGGGCGCGCCGGCCGAATCGCCTGTGGTGCAAAGCACCATGCTGCTGCGCCAGTGTGGTGCGGCAACGCACGCAATGCGGGCAGACGGGGTTCAGATCAGCCCGACGGTATCGAGGATGCGCTGGGCCACCTCGGAGAGCTTCAAGCCTTTTTCCATCGCCAGCTTGCGCATGCGGTGGAAGGCTTCTTCTTCGGTGCAGTTCTGGCGCTGCATCACGATGCCCTTGGCGCGCTCCACCAGCTTGCGCTCGACGAGTTGCGAGCGCGCCGCATCGAGTTCGGCGCGCAGGCTTTGCTCGCGTTCGAACCGCGCCAGCGCGACCTCGATCACCGGCTTGACGCGGCTGTACTTGAGGCCATCGACGATGTAGGCCGTCACTCCGGCGGTGATGGCGAGCTGCGCCGTTTCGGTGTCGTCGTCATTGGTGAACAGCACGATGGGACGTGGCGTATCGCGCGAGGCCAGCACCACATGCTCCAGCAGATCGCGCACGCCCGACTCCGCATCGACGATCACCAGATCCGGCCTGAGCGCGGCGATACGCTCATCCAGATTGGGCGTGGCCGGCAGCACGGCGACCACCGCGTAACCCGCGTCCAGCAAGGCCTGCTCCAGCAGCGCGCAACGCTGGACTTGGTGCTGCAGACTCGCCCCGTCCTCCTCCATCGCCAGCGCGGGATCGGGTGAGATGAGGGCAACGGTCAGTGTGCGTTGCGAAAGCGGCGGGCGTGACATATCGGCAACTGTGCAAATTCCATGCCCCACAGCACGCCGCTGCAGCCAGACGGGCGGGCTGATCCTCAACCATCGAGGCCGACAGCGCAGCGCACCGCGTAGGCGGCCAGTGCTGCAAGGATCTCGGCATCGTCACCTGCGGGCGGGGTCATCTCGATCCGCAAGGCAGGGAAGCGTTGTTGCACTTCGCGTGCAATTTGGGGAATGTCGCGCAGCAGATGGCCGCCAATGCCGAGAAAAAGTGGCGCGATGCGAACCCGGGCCATGCCGTCCCGCCCCGCTTCCTCCAGCACGTGGCGCAGCGAGGGTTGCATGGACTCCAGAAACGCCAGCCGCACGGCCAAAGACGGGCGGGCGGCTTGAACCCCTGCCAGAACGGCCTCGAATGGGCGCCCCCAGTCCGGCTGGCGGGAGCCGTGGGCCAACAAAACAAGCAGATAGTTGGAGTGAGGCATGGGGGGCAGGGGGATCGAGGCAGGCATCAAGAGTACGCAATTTCGGTTCCTGTTGAACAATGCCATGTATCGACCCCACACGACAAACCCGCCCATGACGTCCGCCACACCACCGCAAAGCGGCCCACTGCACATCCCTCGGATCTGCCTGGGCACCATGACCTTCGGCCAGCAGAACACCGAGGCCGAGGCGCACGCGCAACTCAGCTTCGCACTGGAGCAGGGCGTCGACTTTTTCGACACCGCCGAGATGTACCCGGTGCCAACCCGGGCGGAAACCACCGGGCGCACCGAACTCTACGTCGGCTCCTGGCTGAAGACGCAGCAGCGCGACAAGATTTTTCTCGCCACCAAGGCCGCCGGGCCGGGCAGGGGGCTGAACTGGATACGCGATGGGCACCTCAGCTTCACCCGCGACAACCTGCACCGCGCGCTGGACGGCTCCCTCAAACGCCTGCAGACGGACTACGTCGATCTCTACCAGCTGCATTGGCCGGATCGCAATGTGCCGCTGTTCGGCCAGTATCACTTTGATCCGCAGAGCGAGCGCGACACCGTGCCGCTGGAAGTCACTCTGGCGGCGCTGGGCGAGAGTCTGCGCGCCGGGAAAATTCGTCACTGGGGCCTGTCGAACGAAACCCCGTGGGGCGTGATGACGGCCTTGCGACTTGCGGATGCCATGGATCTGCCTCGGCCGGTGAGCGTGCAGAACGCCTACAGCCTGCTCAACCGCACCTGGGAAAACGGCCTGGCCGAAGTCGCCTACCGCGAGCGGATTGCGCTGCTGGCCTACTCCCCGCTGGGCTTCGGCCTGCTGACAGCCAAATACCGCAACGACCCGCACAGCGCGGGGCGGATGCAATTGTTCAAGGGGTTCGGCGCCCGCTATGCCAAGCCGCAGGTGGACAAGGCCGTGGCGGCCTATGCCGACCTGGCCGCAGCCGAGGGCCTGACGCCCACGCAGCTGGCGCTGGGCTTCGCTTCTGGCCGGTGGTGCGTGGGCAGCGTGATTCTGGGCGCGACCTCGGTGCAGCAGCTCGGTGAAGACCTGCGCGCCTGCCGCACTGTGCTGTCTCCGCGGGTGCTTGCGGCCATTGAAGACATCCACCTCGCCTATCCCAATCCGGCGCCGTGATGCGGCTCGGCCCCGCGGCATTCTGAGCGTCTGCGCTTTGGCCCAGACCCCCGGCGCGGGTGCTGAAATGGCGTGCTCATGGACGATGGCGTACATCGGCAGGTGTGGCGTCTTGTTGCTTGCGCATGGCGATTTCTGAAAAAAGCGGGCGAAAAAAGGCCTCCGGACGCTTCACACGCGGTGAACACACGAAGGCCTCATTGCCATGTTGAACGGGGGAGATGTGTGTTCAGATCGCGTTGTTTTGAGGCCTGTGCGAATGATGCGCTGAGCCGGTCAGCCGTCGCTCATCGATCGGCGATGTCCGAACGGATTCCGCATCGGCAGCATCTCACGGCTTTCCGGAGGACTCACATCCCGCATACGCGACAAAGCGTTCAACAGACGCTGCTCGCATCCGGAAGCAAGGATCTCAGAGCCGGGCCAATTGATCCAGGAACGACGCACCCGCTGCTTCGATGGTGCTGTCATTCATCACAGAGAGGTGAGCCTCATGGGGTGCGAGTTCAAAGGTGCGGGCGCGTTCTAGCCTGGCCGCGATCATCTCGGCAGATTCGCGCCTGCGCAGTAGCAGGCGCTCGCGCCGCACCTCGGGTGATGCGATGATCTGCGCCACGGTTATGTCGGGAAAACGCAAGCGGGCTTCGGCCAACCAGCCGCGCGAGCCATTCACCAGCACGGTTTGTCCTTGGGCCAAAGGCAATAACTCGGCATGCCGCACGCCATACCAAAGATTGTTGGCAAACCAGTGCATGGCAAACACGCCCTGGCGTGCCAGTTCAGCGAATTGCGTCGAGTCCAGAGACTCATGCGGTTCGCTGGAGTCATGCGCTGCGCGGCTGACAGAACGACGCGCAAGATGTAATCCGAGCCCTGGTTCGGCGTGCTGCATCACCCAGGCCAGCACGCTATCTTTGCCTGCACCTGACGGACCGATGACGTAGACGAGTCGCCTGCTCATGACAGCGCACTTTGCCGCAAGCGCATGAAGTTTCCGCCCGGCTGCGGCTCGACAAACAGCGATAGCGCCCGCACTGACAGAGGCTGCCTCAAAGCGGAGAACACGTCCTGCGCATGGTGTTCAAGTTGCGCGGCCTGCACCTGGGACAAGCCGTGCAGATTGCCGGTGAGCGTCATATGAAAGCGGAAGCGCTGCAGCACATGCGGGTAGCCCCAGCGTCGTAGCAGAGTTTTCTGCTCCGCGTCGAGCTGACCGCTTGCAATGCGCGCGGCGATGTCGGCTTCGCCAGGCGGCGCGGCAAAGGGATGCAGATCGATGACGCAACGCTGCGCTAGGGTATTCAACGCCTCGCTGGGTTCCTCCGGCTGCAAGGCGAGAAAGTTGCCCAGGCGCCGAACAGACAGAGGATGCAAATTGAAGGCTGCGATCTGCGCAGCGAAGTGATCGAGCGCTGCGGCCAATTCCGCCTCGGTAAGACCGGCGGCCAGATGAAACGGGGCCTTGAGCGTGGCATGCCAACCATAGCGCCGGGGCGCGCTGGTGATGGCGTGGAACGCCTGCGCACTCCAGCCCGCAGGCACCGGCTGCGCGCGGGCTTCGCCAGAGTCACTGCAGCGCCCGAGCCACCGGGCTCCAGCCTCGGCCCAGTCTGAGCCCGGTTCAGGCGCGAAATACACCGCAAACCTTGTCTGCGCCCGCTCGCTGCGCAAGGCTACGGGAAGTGCCGTGTGGCTTTCATTCCTCATGCTGCACCGTCAGGGTGATGCGGTCGCCAGCGAACCAGGCCACGGCGTATTCGATCGGCACGCCCTGCACATCCACGTTCACGCTGTTGACCTGCAGCACCGGGCGCTGCGCGGGCTGCAACAGAGCATGTGCCACCCGCTCATCCGGCAGCATGGCGGCGATGCGGCTTTCGCGGCGGGTGTAATCGGACACGCCCAGCGCAGCAAAGGCCTGGGTGATGGAGCCGCTCTGTTCTATCCCGTCGGCCAATCCCTCGAAACGCGGCAGGGGAAACCAGCGCCTGCTGAACAGCACGGGCCTCCCATTGCCCTCGCCCAGCACATCGAGCTGCAGCACGCGGCTGCGGGCAGGCAACGCCAGCGCCCGCGCGATCTCCACCGTGGCGCGCAGATGCAGGCGCGCCATGACCCGCAATGCGCCATCCATTCCGGACAGGCCCAGGCTTGCGCTAAGACGGGTGCGCCGCCCCAGCGCCACGTCCATGGCGAAGTCTTCCACATAGGTGCCGCTGCCCTGCACCATGCGCACCAGACCACGCGCGGCCAGGCTGGACAGAGCGCGGCGCACGGTATGCCGGTTTGCGCCGAATCGCTGCGCCAGCATGTTCTCGGTGGGCAGGCGGGCTCCTGCGGGATGCTGGCCGCTGGCGATGTCCTGCGTCAGCCGCTCGGCAATGGAGGACCACACGCTCTCGCGTTCGCGGGATGACTCTGCTCGTTCTTCGGTTCGCATGAAAGACCTTGTCATAAAAACGACACGCGATGCGCCTACGCTTCGGTTATTGAAATTTGTCTAGACAACTTGAAGGCTAACACGCTCATGTTGCAATTTGATGGCACACGCGCCAAAGCGTCAAACAACCCGCGCAAAGCCTGGATGGAACTGCTCGCCCGGGCCCCGCTCGACTTGCTCGAAACCGCGATCGCACCTTTTGCCGGCCAGCAGCCGCAATGGCTGCGCGCGCCGGAAACCGGGCTCATCATGCTCCAGGGCCGCGCGGGCGGCAGCGGCGAGCGCTTCAACCTGGGCGAAGCCACCGTCACCCGCTGCGCCTTGCGCACAGACCCCGCCGTGGTCGACTGCAAGACCGTGGGCGTGGCCTATGTGATGGGTCGCTCCAGGCGGCATGCGGTGCTGGCCGCCACCGCCGACGCCCTGCTGCAAGACCCGGCCTGTCAGCACCACGTCCCCGCGGACCTGCTGCCGCGTATCGACGCCTGGCTGCAGGCGCGGCGCACCGCCCGGCACGCCCGCGCCCAGGCCACACGGGTGGAATTCTTCACCCTCGCCCGCGAAGGCGGTGCCACGGACGACGCCCAGGAGAACGCGGAATGAGCGCCGCAAACACGACCAGCCTGCTCGGCATCACTCCCGGATTTTCCGATCTGGCGCGGGGCAGTCAGACAGTGTTTCGCGCCGCTCTCGACGCCCTGTCACGCCCCGGCCGGATCCAGACCGTGCGCAGCGATGCGCAACTGCCGACTGGAGCGGCTCACCCCGCAGCCGCCAATGTGCTGCTGGCCCTGCTCGACCAGGACTGCACCCTGTGGCTCTCGCCCAGCCTGGCGTCCGACCCGGCGGCGGCCTATCTGCGCTTTCACACCGGCTGCCGGATCGTCGGCGTGCCGGAGCAGGCGCAATTCGTCTGGGCCGCCAGCGGTGCCGAGTTGCCCGCGCTGGACATCCTTGCGAGCGGCACGGAATACGAGCCGGAATTCGGTGCCACCTGCCTCGTCCAGGTGGACGCGCTGGACGACACAGCAGGCTGGACGCTGCGCGGCCCCGGCATCCGCGACACCCAGCGCCTCGCCGTGCAGGGCTTGCCTTCCGACTTCGTGGCGCAGTGGACGGCTTGCCAGACGCATTTCCCGCAAGGCGTGGACATGCTGCTGAGCGCGTGCGACCGGTTGGCCGGGTTGCCGCGCACCACACGCATCGAGGACTGACCATGTACGTTGCCGTCAAGGGCGGAGAGACCGCCATTCTCAATAGCCACGGCCTGGTCGCCGAGCAGCGCCGGGGAGACCCTGCCGTGCCGGAAATCAGCCTGTCGCAAATCCGTGAACAACTGCGTCTGGCCGTGGCGCGGGTGATGACCGAAGGCTCGGTCTATGACCCCGACCTGGCGGCGCTGGCCCTGAAGCAGTCGGCGGGCGATGCGGTGGAGGCCATTTTTCTGCTGCGCGCCCACCGCACCACCCTGCCCCGTCTGGGGTACAGCGTGCCGCTCGACACCTCCAGAATGGCCGTGATGCGGCGCATTTCCGCCACCTTCAAAGACATGCCCGGCGGCCAGATTCTGGGGCCGACTGACGACTACACCCAGCGCCTGCTCGACTTCGCGCTGATGGCGCAGGGCGACACCGTGCCCGTTGCGGCGCAAGCGCCGCTGCCGGACGATCTGTCCACTCCGAGTGTGATCGATCTGCTCGATCTGGAAGGGCTGGTGGAAATCCACCCGGTGCCCGAGGGCGACCCTGCGCCGCACGACCTCACCAGAGAGCCCTTGCGCTTTCCGGCGGACCGCGCCACGCGCCTGCAGAACCTGGCGCGCGGTGATGAAGGTTTTCTGCTGGCAATGGGCTATTCCACCCAGCGCGGCTATTCGCACACCCACCCCTTCGTCGGCGAAATCCGCTTCGGCAGCGTGGACGTGGAACTGGTGCCGGAAGAGCTGGATTTTGTCCTGTCCATCGGCGACATCGACCTCACCGAGTGCCAGATGGTCAACCAGTTCGCGGGCAGCAAAACCCAGCCGCCGCAGTTCACGCGAGGTTACGGCCTGGCCTTCGGCCACAGCGAACGCAAGGCCATGGCGATGAGCCTGCTCGACCGCGCCCTGCGCGCACCCGAGCTGGGCGAGGCGGTGGAATCGCCGGCGCAGATGCAGGAATTCGTGCTCTCGCACAGCGACAACCTCGAAGCCTCGGGCTTTGTGCAGCACCTGAAGCTGCCGCACTACGTCGACTTTCAATCCGAACTCGATCTGGTGCGCCACATGCGCGCCCAGCCCGCACCGCAAACTGCCGAAGGAGACGCGCCATGACCGCGCCCGCTTCCCATCCACACGCGCAAGTCGAGCGCGACCCGCACGTCAATTTCGCCTACCTCGACGAGCGCACCAAGCGCATGATTCGCCGCGCCCTGCTCAAGGCGGTGTGCATTCCCGGTTACCAGGTGGCCTTCGGCTCGCGCGAAATGCCGCTGCCCTATGGCTGGGGCACGGGCGGCATCCAGGTCACGGCCTCGATCCTGGGCGAGAGCGACGTGCTCAAGGTCATCGACCAGGGGTCGGACGACACGGTCAACGCCGTCAACATCCGCCGCTTCTTCCAGCGCACGGCAGGCGTGGAGGTCACCACCGACACCGCGCTGGCCGACATCATCCAGACCCGCCACCGCATTCCAGAAACCCCGCTGCGCGAGGGACAGATCATGGTCTATCAAGTGCCCGTGCCCGAGCCCATGCAGAGGCTCGAGCCGCTGGAAGCCGAGACCCGCAAGATGCACGGCCTGGCCGAATACGGGCTGATGCACGTGAAGCTGTTCGAGGACATTTCGCGCTACGGCCACATTGCCACAACTTACGACTATCCGGTGTTGGTGGGCGGGCGCTACGTCATGTCGCCCTCGCCCATCCCGAAGTTCGACAACCCCAAACTGCACCTGAGCCCGGCGCTGCACCTGTATGGCGCGGGACGCGAAAAGCGCATCTACGCCGTGCCGCCCTACACCCCGGTGGAAAGCCTGGCCTTCGACGACCATCCCTTCACCATCACCCGCTGGGACAGCCCCTGCGCCCTGTGCGGCGCAACAGACAGCTATCTCGACGAAATCATCACCGATGATCAAGGCACCCGCCTGTTCGTCTGCTCCGACTCGCACTACTGCGCCACCCGGCAGGCAGAGCAGGCGGCACAACGGCACCCCACTTTGGAGGCCGCTCATGGCCAGTCTTGACGATGCAGGCGCGGCCCCGCTGCCTTTATTGCAGGTGCGCCACCTGCGCCGCAGCTACGGCCCGCTGATTGCGGTGAACGACGTGTCCTTCGACCTCTGGCCGGGAGAGGTGCTGGCCATCGTGGGCGAATCCGGATCGGGCAAAAGCACTCTGCTGCACACCCTGGCCGGACACGGCCAGCCCGATGCGGGCAGCGTGCAGTTCGCCATCCGTGACCGCGGCTTGAGGGACATTTACGCCTTGCCAGAAGGCCAGCGCCGCGCCCTGGCGCGCACCGATCTGGGGTTTGTGCACCAGCACGCCGCCGACGGTCTGCGCATGAATGTGTCTGCCGGGGCCAATGTGGCCGAGCGCCTGATGGCTTTGGGCAACCGCCACTATGCCGACCTGCGCCAGCAAGCCACCGACTGGCTGCAGCGCGTGGAAATCGACCCGGCGCGCATCGACGACACGCCGGACACCTTCTCCGGCGGCATGCGCCAGCGGCTGCAGATCGCGCGCAACCTCATCACCCTGCCCCGGCTGATGTTCCTCGACGAACCCACGTCCGGTCTCGACGTCTCGGTGCAGGCGCGGCTGCTCGACCTGCTGCGCCACCTCACCCGCCAGCTCGGCCTGGCCGCCATTCTGGTCACGCACGATCTGGCCGTGGCGCGGCTGCTGGCACACCGCACCATGGTGATGCAGCGCGGCCATGTCATCGAGTCGGGCCTGACCGACCAGGTGCTCGACGACCCCGATCATGCCTATACCCAACTGCTCGTTTCTTCGGTGCTCCAGCCATGACCCTCCCCATTCTGCATATAGACGCCCTGAGCAAGCGCTTCACCCTGCATCACCAGCACGGCACGGTGCTCGACGTGCTGAACAACGTCGATCTCAGCGTGTACCCCGGTGAATGCGTGGTGCTTGACGGCCCCTCCGGTATGGGCAAGAGCACCCTGCTCAAGCTCATCTACGCCAACTACCGCGCGCATCAAGGCAGCGTGGTGCTTTACCCCGGAACAAAGCAAGCCGTTGACCTCACCCGCGCCGCGCCGCGCGAATTGCTGGCCATCCGCCACGACACCATCGGCTATGTCAGCCAGTTCCTGCGGGTCATTCCCCGCGTGCCCGCCATCGACGTGGTGGCCGAACCCTTGCTCGATGGCCGTGCCGCCGACGCGCAGACCATTCAGGCCGCAAAAGACGAGGCCGGACGCTGGCTGGAACGGCTGCGCATTCCGCCCTCTCTCTGGGCGCTGCCGCCCGCCACCTTTTCCGGCGGCGAGCAACAACGCGTGAACATTGCCCGCAGCCTGATCAAGCCACGCGCCCTGCTGCTGCTCGACGAGCCCACCGCCTCGCTCGACGCCGCCAACACACAGACGGTGATCGACATGATCGGCGAAGCGCGCGCAAGCGGCGCGGCCATCGTCGGTGTGTTTCACGACCCCGCGGTGGCCGCAGCCGTGGCCACGCGCCGCGTGCCCATGCGCCAATTCAGGACAGCCGCATGAACCGCCTGCTGCTCACCAACGCCCGCCTTGTGCTGCCTGACGAGATCGTCCACGGCACACTCCATGCCGAACAGGGCCGCATCTCCAGCGTGGACGCTGCGTGCACGGCCCTGCCCGAGGCAATCGACCTGCAAGGCGATCTGCTCATCCCGGGCATGGTCGAAGTGCATACCGACAATCTGGAGCGCCACCTCATGCCGCGCCCCGGCGTGCATTGGGCGATCATGCCCGCGCTGCTGGCGCACGACAGCGAGATTGCAGCCGCCGCCATCACCACCGTGCTCGACGCCATCGGGGTGGGCGAGGCCGATACCGAAAGCCTGCGCGGCAATGACTGGAACCCCCTGCTGTCCTGTCTGAGCGACTGCACCGCCCGCGGCGTGCTGCGCGCCGACCATCTGCTGCATGTGCGCTGCGAACTGCCCGCGCCCAACACCATCGGCCTGTTCGCGCCGTTTCACGACCACCCGCGTCTCAAGCTGATTTCGCTGATGGATCACACCCCGGGTCAGCGCCAGTGGGAAGACATCGCGCATGCGCGGATCTACTACACCGGAAAAAAAGGCTGGAGCGAAGCCAAATTCCAGTCCAAGGTGGCACAGGCATCCGAGCTGCAAAGCCGCTACGCCAGGCCGCACCGCGCCTACTTTGTCGATTACGCCAAGACCCACGGCATCATCCTGGCGAGTCACGACGACACCACGCCCGACCACGTCGCGCAGGCCTTGGCTGAAGGCGTCAGAATTTCCGAATTCCCCACCACCATCACCGCCGCCAGGGCCGCGCGCGACTGCGGCCTGTCGACCGTGATGGGCGGGCCGAATGTGGTGCGCGGGGGATCGCACTCCGGCAATGTGGCGGCGGCGGAACTGGCGCGCCACGGCCTGCTCGACATCCTGTCGTCCGACTACGTTCCCGGCAGCCTGCTCAGCGCGGTGTTCACTCTGTATCAACAAGACGGCATTCCGCTGCCGCAGGCCGTGGCCATGGTCACACGCAATCCGGCCTCTGCACTCCACCTCGACGACCGTGGCCAGATCGCCCAGGGCCTGCGCGCCGACCTCGTCCAGGTCCACCCCGTCGCCCTGTCCGATGGCACCATGCACCCGGTGGTCCGCGCCGTTTGGCGCGAAGGGCGGCGGGTGGTCTGACCAAGTCCGTGCAAATGGCGGCGAGCAGGCCCTTGCCTGTCCGCCGCCGGTTCCGCGCAATGCGGACACCGACGTTCGCCCTGCGCAATGCGCGCAGCGGCGCGTCCGCGCTTGGCTTCGGGTCGCACGAAAACAACTGCGCGACCGTCACAAAAACTTCTGAAAACCGTCAAACCGCCGTCACAAACGGCCCCCACAATTCAAGTTGTCTAGACAACTCCGCGCCATGGAAACATTCGCGGAAGCTCGGCAATCGCCATCACCCGCCGCCAAGTGCTGGGATTGGTACGTCTTCGCATCCCCTCCCTGAAAGGCACACCATGCGCACGCTTTCTCAACCCACAAGCAATTTGTTACCCCGACTCGACCGCCTGCCCTGGAGCACCTTCCACACCTATGTGGTCCTGGCTCTGGGGGTCGGATGGACGCTCGACGCCTTTGAAATCAACATGATCGGCAGCGTGCTGGGCATGATGACCAAGGAATGGCATCTCACCCCAGGACAAGGCGCCTGGGTCGTCAGCACCATGGTTTTTGGCATTCTGGTGGGAGCGCTGCTGTTTGGCTATCTGGCAGACCGCTTTGGCAGAAAGAAAATGTTTCTGTTCACGCTGTTCTGGTATGCCGGGTTCTCGGTGCTTTCCATGTTTTCGTGGAATCTGACGAGCTTTCTGGTGTTCCGCTTCCTCACCGGAGTGGGTCTGGGCGGCGAGTACTCGGCGGTGACCGCGACGATGGTTGAATTCATCCCCAAGCGCGCCCGCGGCAAAGTGGATGCCCTGATTCTGGCCGGCTTTCCCGTCGGCGCCGTACTGGCCGCGCTCTCCGCGAAATTTTTCATCGCCGAACTGCCCGCCGATATCGGCTGGCGTGTGGGTTTCGGTCTCGCGGGCTTGCTGGCCTTTGCCGCGCTCTGGGCCAGAAAAGTGGTTCCTGAATCACCGCGCTGGCTGATGTTGATGGGTCGCCATCAGGAAGCGACACAGATCGTGGAGCAGATTGAACGCCGCGTCGTGGCGGAAACCGCAAAGCCCTTGCCTCCCGTCTCCGACCAATTGGAAGTCGATGCGCCTCACGGTGGTTTCTTCGCAGAGATCAGGGAGCTTTTCAACCGTTTCGGCTCTCGCGTGGCACTCGCGAGCGCACTCAATTTTTCGCAGGCCTCCGTGGTGTATGGGGTCATGGGTCTGCTGGCTCTGGTCATTCTTCCGCTGGTGAAAATTCCTCCGCAGGACATGCCAAACTACTACCTGATCGGAAACATCGCCGCCATCGGCGGGGCCCTGCTTGCCGCCTTTCTGCTCGATCGTGCCGGGCGGCGCGGAACCCTGTTTGCCGCCTACTCCATCACGGCTCTGGCGATTGTGTATCTGTTTTTCGCTAGCAGCCCTGTCCAGGTGCTCATCGGCTACTCGCTGGTGCAATTCGGCGTCACCTGGGCCTATATCTCCGCTTACGTTCTGAGCGCGGAGGTGCTCCCCACGCGTATGCGCGCCACCGGCCTCGGCATCTCGGTTGCAGCAGGCCGCATCGGCGCTTTTTTCGCGCCGTTGATCCTGTCGCAAATGTTCGCCATGTATCACACCGCCGGAGCGCCGCTCCTTGCCCTGCTGCTCATGGTGCTGCCAGGGCCGATTGCCGCATTGGTGTGGTGGATGCGGGGATTTGAGAGCCGCCATTTGTCGCTGGAACAAACCGGCACCGCGGGTGCGTTCGCCAGTCAACAAGCCTGAACCCGTCGCATTGCGACGCGCCACCTCTTGCCATGCGCCGAAAGGCGCATGGCAAGAGGACACGATGCCAACATGCTCGTTTTATCGCCGTGTAACAAAACATTCCAAGAACTGTCAAAACCTTGTCATACAAAACCCGCAGACTGCTGACTTGTCTAGACAAATTGTGGAGTTCCCCATGTCGCATGCCATCGCCGTTAACGGATTGAACAAGCACTTTGCCAATGGCCGCCACGCCCTGTGCGACATCGATCTGCACATCGCCAAGGGAGAAATCGTGGCGCTCATCGGCGCATCCGGTTCGGGTAAGTCCACCCTCATGCGCCATCTGGCCGGGTTGATCGCGGCGGACAAGGACTCCGCTTCGGAAATCCGCATCAACGACCAGGTGGTGCAAAGCCGAGGCCGCATTGCCCGCGACGTGCGTCGCGTGCGTGCAGGCGTGGGCATGGTGTTCCAGCAGTTCAATCTGGTGGGCCGCCTGCCAGTGCTGACCAATGTGCTGGTCGGGCAGTTGCACCGCACGCAGTTGCTGCGTGGTTTGATGGGCTGGTTTACCCCGCACGAGCGCGCGCAGGCGCTCGATGCGCTCAAGCGTGTGGGCATTGCCGAGCAGGCGCAGCAGCGCGCCTCCACCCTGTCGGGCGGGCAGCAGCAGCGCGCGGCCATCGCCCGCACCCTGGTGCAGCGGGCGCAGGTGGTGCTGGCCGACGAGCCGATTGCCTCGCTCGACCCGGAATCGTCGCGCCGTGTCATGGAAATCCTCACCCGCATCAACCGCGAGGATGGTGTGACGGTGCTGGTCTCGCTGCATCAGGTGGAAATGGCGCTGCGCTATTGCGCGCGCACCATCGCGCTCCATCAGGGCAAGGTGGTGTACGACGGCCCCTCCGCCGCGCTCACCCCCGACATGCTGCGCACGCTCTATGGCATACAGGCCGATGAATTTCTGAGCCCTGTGGAGGCAACCCCGCAGGCTCTGGCCCCGGTGCCCGCTGCAAACCTGGGTCTGGTCATGGCGCAAGCCGCATAAGCAGCATTCTTCAGCCCACTCGTTTTCTTTCCTCAGTTGTCTCGTTCGTTTGTTCCCAGGGAGTTTCACCATGATCAAAAAAATCCTCGCCACCGCCGTTTGCGCCTTGGGCCTGAGCTGCGCGGCTCATGCCACCACCATCAACTTCGGCATCATTTCCACCGAATCGAGCACCAATCTGAAAAAGGATTGGGAGCCTGTGCTGGCTGAAATGGCCAAGCAGACCGGCTACGAAATCAAACCCTTTTTCGCCCCCGACTATGCGGGCGTGATTGAAGGCATGCGCTTCAACAAGGTGCAAGTGGCCTGGTTCGGCAACAAATCGGCGATGGAAGCGGTGGACCGCTCCGACGGCGAAATCTTCGCCCAGACCATAGCCGCCGATGGTTCTGCCGGTTACTACTCGCTGCTCATCGTCAACAAAAAGAGCCCGATCAATACCCTCGAAGACATGCTGAAGGATGGCAAGTCGCTGAGCTTCAGCATCGGCGATCCCAACTCCACTTCGGGTTTTCTGGTGCCCTCTTACTACGTGTTCGCCAAGCACAACATCGACCCCAAGACGTTTTTCAAGGTCACGCGCAGCGCCAACCACGAGTCCAATGCCATGGCGGTGGCCAATGGCCAGGTGGACGTGGCGACGAACAACACCGAAAGCATGGATCGCCTGAAGATGGTGCACCCGACCGACTTTGAAAAAATCAAGGTCATCTGGACCTCGCCGCTGATTCCTGCGGACCCGCTGGTCATGCGCAAAGATCTGCCGCAAGCCGAAAAAACCAAGATCGCCGATTTCTTCTTCGCCTACGGCAAGACCCCGGAACAGAAAGAAGCGCTCAAGCGTCTGGGCCTGTCGGGTTTCAAGCCGTCGACCAACGCCCAGCTCTTGCCGATCCGCCAGATCAACCTGTTCACCAAGCGCACCAAGATCGCTGCCGATGCCAAGCTGAGCGCTGAAGAGAAGCAGTCGCAGATCGCCAAGATCGACGAGCAACTCGCTGCGCTGAAGTAAGCCCTTGCGCCGGGCAACGCGGGTGAGCAACCCGTGAGCCCGGCATTTTTTCATGCACACGCCTCCCAGACCATGTCCACGCATCCACAACTCCCGGAGAACTCTCAAGAAAACGCAGGGCCGCCCCAAGTTTTATTGACCCCCGCGGGGGGCGGGTCGGCGAGCCGACCCTGGGGGCGCTCAGACGACCTCGCGCCAAGCGGTCCCAGGCGCTGGGGCGCGCTGATCGGCTGGGGATTGATCCTCGCCATCCTTGCCGGCTCCTGGCGGGGGGCGGATATCCGCCCGTTCGATCTGGTGCGTGATTCCGGCAATATGGGAGCGTATGCCGCCGGATTTTTTCCTCCCGACTTTGCCGACTGGCGCATGTATCTGCAGGAGATGGTGGTCACGGTGCAGATCGCGGTCTGGGGAACTGCGCTTGCCGTGCTGTGCTCGATTCCGCTCGGCCTGCTGTCGTCCTCGAACATCGTCCCCTGGTGGGTGTATCAGCCGGTGCGGCGCTTGATGGACGCGTTTCGCGCCATCAATGAGATGGTGTTCGCCATGCTGTTCGTCGTCGCTGTCGGACTGGGTCCGTTTGCCGGTGTGCTGGCGCTATGGATTCATACCACTGGCACGCTGTCCAAATTGTTTTCCGAAGCGGTCGAAGCCATCGACCCTCAGCCCGTCGAGGGCATCCGCTCCACCGGCGCGTCAGCGCTGCACGAGGTGTTTTACGGCGTGATTCCGCAAGTGCTCCCGCTGTGGATTTCCTACACCTTGTACCGCTTCGAGGCCAATGTGCGCTCGGCTTCGGTGGTGGGCATGGTGGGCGCTGGCGGCATCGGCGTGATCCTGTGGGAAATCATCCGGGGTTTTCAGTATGCGCAAACAGCCGCCGTGTTACTCATCGTCATCGTGACGGTCAGCGCCATTGACCTGACGTCGTCGCAGATCCGCAAGCGATTTTTTTGAGCACGACTTGATGACGGGGCCGATTTCGCCCCATGAAACAGACCCCTTGCTGAGGGATTCAATCCAGGCAAGGAGAACGCAAAGACGGACCAGACAACACGGGCGCGCCCCATGCTGGAGTTCAAGCAAGAGGCGGTCGGCCTGGCCGATGGTGGTCAGAGCCGCGTGCGCGCCTGCGAAATCGCCGGTTTGCAGGCCTGGGCTGCACCGTAAGTGCTTTGCATTTTCTGGCAGTGCTGCGCCGACTCACCGCATCACTGCCTCGATGTCGGCGACCGTCTTGGGGGCGGCGGCGGTGAGCACCTCGCAGGGCTGGCCACCCGCGCGCACGGCAATGTCGTCTTCGATGCGGATGCCGATGCCGTGAAAGGCGGCGGGCACGTCGTCCGCGGCGCGCACATACAGGCCGGGTTCGATGGTGAGCACCATGCTCTCGCGCAGGATGCGCGCGGGGCGCTTGCGGCTGCCGTCGGGCTGGATGTCGATGGCCTCGCCCGGCTCGGCGTAATCGCCACAGTCATGCACGTCCATGCCCATCCAGTGGCTGGTGCGGTGCATGTAGAAGCGCTTGTAGGCGCCGGTGGCGATGACGCCATCGACGTCGGACACTTTGCCGCGAGCGATCAGGCCGTGGTCGAGCAGGCCCTGGGCCAACACGCGCAGTGCAACGTCGTGCGGATCGGTGAAGCGCGCGCCTTCAACGGCGGCGGCCAGCGCAGCCGATTGCGCGGCCAGCACCACGTCGTACAGCGCACGCTGCGGGCCGGTGAAGCGGCCGTCGGCGGGGAAGGTGCGGGTGATGTCGCTGGCGTAGCCGTCGAGTTCGCAGGCGGCGTCGATCAGCACCAGCTCACCGGCGCGCACCGGGGCTTCGCTGGCGCGGTAGTGCAGCACACAGGCATTGGCGCCGGCGGCGACGATGGAGCCGTAAGCCGGCGCCTGCGCGCCACCCTGGCGGAAGGTGTGCAGCAGTTCGGCTTCGAGGTGGTACTCGCGCAGGCCCTGCGGCGGGGGCTGGCGCAGACCGCGACTGCTGGCCTGCATGGCGCGGATATGCCCTTGTGCGGAAATGGCCGCGGCGCGGCGGATCACATCCAGCTCGTAAGCGTCCTTGAAGAGGCGCATGTCGTCGAGGACGGCGCACAGGTCGTGCTGGGTGCGCGGCGCGGTCACACCGGTACGGGCCAGGGCGCGCACGGCGGACAGCCAGCCTTCCACCCGGGTTTCCAGTCCCGGATGCACGGCGAAAGGCCACCACACCGCGGGTTGATCGGCAAGCAGCTTGGGCAGCTCGGCATCAAGGCTGTTGATGGACAGCGCGGCGTCGACGCCGAAGGCCTCGCGCGCGGCCTCCGGTCCCCAGCGGAAACCGTCCCAGATTTCGCGCTCCGTGTCCTTGTCGCGGCAGAACAGCACGCTGCGGCTCTGCCCGCAGGCGGTGGCCTGCAGCACCAGCAGGCTGTGCGGCTCGGTGAAGCCGGTGAGGTAGTAGAAGTAGCTGTCGTGGCGGTAGGGATAGTCGGCATCGCGGTTGCGCAGCGCCTCTGGAGCGGTGGGGAGCACGGCCACGCCGCCGCCGACTGCGGCAAGCTGGCGAACGACTTCGGCGCGGCGGGCGGCGCAGCGGGCAAGCAGGTTGAGATCGGGCATGGCGTGTCGGTGAACATCCTGAGGAAGTGAAAGCCTAATCGGACTGGCGCCGCATGGGGGGTTCGGGGTTTGACGCGGCGCGGCGCAGTTCGCCGTCCAGCGCGGCCAACTGTTGCGGCGTGCCGATGTTGTGCCACGCGCCGCTGAACAGCGCGCCGCTCACCCGCCCGGCATCCACTGCGGCGTACAGCCAGGGAAACAGCTTCCACGCCTGCGCCCGCGGCTGGTCCGCGAACAGGCCAGGATGGAACACGCCGATATTGCCGTAATTCAGCAGCGCGCCGCAACGCTGGATGCGGCCCTGCGCGTCCAGCGCCATGTCGCCAGTGCGGTTGTGCTCAGGATTTGGCGTGAGGACGAGATGCGCTGCGGTGCGCAGCGGGTCGGTGGCAATCTGCCGGACCGCGGGCAGCAGGCTGGCGTAGTCGAAGGTGGTGTAAATGTCACCGCTGACCACGACGAAAGGCGCCTCGCCCAGAAAGGGCAGGGCGGTGGCGATGCCGCCTCCGGTTTCATACGCCGCGCTGGGCTCGGGCGAGTAGCGCAAGCGCACGCCGAAGGCGGAGCCGTCACCCAGCGCGGCGGGAATCTGTGTGCCCAGCCAGCCGGTGTTGATGACAATGTCGCGCCAGCCGCCGACGGCCAGGCGCTCGATCTGCCAGAGGATGAGCGGCTTGCCGCCGACGGCGAGCAAGGGCTTCGGCGTCGTGTCGGTGAGGGGCCGCATGCGCTGGCCGCGTCCGGCAGCAAGAATCATCGCGCGCATGGGCAGGCCACTCACCCTCAGAAGGTGTAGCCCACAAGCGGGCTGCGCTGCTCGATCTGATCGAGTAGCTGCAGCAGGGGCTTGAACACGCCGTAGCGTGCAGCCACCAGCCGGGTGTGCTGCAGAACCACGGGCAGATCGCCGAGGTACTGCGCCTTGCCGTCACGGTGGTGCAGGCGGGCGAAGATGCCCAGCACCTTGAGAGCGCGCTGCAGACCCATCCAGTCGAGGTCGCGGTAGAAGTCGGCCGCGTCGGCCGCCACAGGCAGCCGGGCCTTGCGGGCGCGCTCCCAGTAGCGGATGGCCCAGTCGAGCTGCTGCTCTTCGGGCCAGGCGATGTAGGCATCACGCAACAGCGAAACCAGATCGTAGGTGATGGGGCCGATCACCGCATCCTGAAAGTCGAGCACGCCGGGATTGCGCGCGGGCGTCACCATCAGATTGCGGCTGTGCCAGTCGCGGTGCACCAGCACCTGCGGCTGCGCCAGGTTGTTGGCGATGAGCGCGGCGAAGATGCCCTGCAGCGCGGCGCGCTGCGCGTCGCTCAGGGCATGGCCGTGGTGCTGCTGCACGAACCACTGCGGGAACAGATCGAGCTCGCGCTGCAGCAGCGGGGCGTCGTAGGCAGGGACCACGCCCGCGCCATCGATGCGCTGAAGCGTCACCAGCGCATCGAGCGCGTCGCGCATCAGGCCGTCGGCGCGCTCGGGCTGGGCGGTGAGGGCCTGCAGATACGTCGTCTGGCCCAGGTCGGTCAGCAGCAGAAAACCCTGCTCCACATCCTGTTCCAGCACCTGGGGCACCTGCACCCCGCCTTCCGCCAGCAACGTGGCGATACGCACGAAGGGCCGCACGTTTTCCATCGGCGGCGGCGCGTCCATCACGATGAGCGAACCCTTGTCCGCCTGGATGCGGAAGTAGCGGCGAAAGCTGGCATCGCTCGATGCAGCCCGCAGGCTCTCGGTCTGCAGGCCGTGGCCCGGGGGGATGCGTTGCAGCCAGAGTTCAAGCGCCTGGGCGCGTGCGTTGGAAGGTGTGGAGGACATGGAGCAGAAGCGGCCGGTGCAGGGAGGAAGCGCTCCCTATAATCCGCTGGCATTTTAGGCATCGCTGCGCGCGGCCAGACGCCGGGCTTCGGCGCTGCGCAGGTTCGTGGCGATTGCACCGACGCGCCCGCCGCCATCCGCCCTGATTCCCGTGCCTCTCCAATCCCTGTCCCGCTCCTCGCGCCTGCGCGCTGCGGGGGCGTGCGGCTGCGTTGGCCACGCCCTGCGGCTGACGCCGCTGGTCGTCGCCCTCGCCCTGATCTGGGCGCCCCCAGCGCTGGCGGAGCAGCCGGGCGCGGCGGAAGTCACGCCCGGCCTGCCGGCGCCGCTGCAACTCACGCCCAGCCTGGATCTGTTGCAGCGCCTGCCCGCCGAGGCGCAAGAGTTCGAGCCGCTGTTCGTCATTGCCGACAAGATCACGGGCCAGAACAATGTGTATGTGCATGCCAGCGGCGACGTGCAGTTGCGCAAGCACAGCGTGGTCATCAAGGCCGACCGGCTGCGCTACTACTTTGTCGAGAACGAGGCGGTGGCCCAAGGCGATGTGCGCGTGCTGCGCGACGGCAATCTGTTCACCGGCCCGGCGCTGCGCATGCAGCTCGATACCTACCGCGGCCAGATGCCAGACGCCGATTACTACTTCCGCGTCACGCAGGGGCACGGTCACGCCGACGTCATCGATTTCCTCGGCCGCGAGCATGTTCAGGCGAGCAACGCCACCTACACCACCTGCACCGCCAGCCCCGTGGACTGGTTTGTCCAGGCCACACATCTCGACCTGAATCTGGCCGACAACACCGGCACCGCGCGCGATGCCCGGGTGGTGTTCAAGGGCGCGACCATCCTGCCGCTGCCCTACGCCAGCTTTCCGCTGAGCGATGCGCGCAAGTCCGGCTGGCTGCCGCCCACGCTGGGCGTGGACAGCCGCAACGGCATCGATCTCTCGGTGCCGTATTACTGGAACATCGCGCCCAATTACGACGCCACACTCACGCCCCGCATCATTCTGCGCCGCGGCTTCATGGGCAGCGTCGCCACGCGCTGGCTGCAGCCCGGCTATTCCGGGCGCAGCCAGTTCGATCTGCTGCCTTCCGACAGCGGCGACGGCGGCAACAGCCGCTGGGCCGGCTATGTGCAGCAGAACGGCGGTCTCGGCCACGGCCTGAGCTATGCGCTCAACTACCAGCAGGTGTCTGACGACAACTGGTGGCAGGACTTCGGTGGCGTCAACCCGGTCATCGGCTCCAACCGCACCCTGCCGCAGCAGGGCAGCCTGACCTACGGTCTGCCGCTGGGCTATCTGCAGCTCAGCGTCAACCGCTGGCAGACGCTGCAGAACGCTGCTGCCCCCATCGGTGTGCCGTACAACCAGCAGCCGCAGCTCTACACCCATCTGCAGAGCGCGAACTACAGCGGCCTGTCCTGGCAGTTCGACTCGGCGCTCACCCGCTTTACCAACCCCACGGCCATTTCCGGCGACCGGCTCTACCTCAATCCGCAGATCAGCTATCCCCTGGTGCGGCCCGGCGGCTTTGTGACGCCCAGGCTGTCGTTCAACTTCACCCGCTACGTCACCGACACGGCAATGACGGGCGGCGCGACCACCGCGGACCGCGCAGTGCCCACCTTCAGTCTCGACAGCGGCCTGGTGTTCGAGCGCAATACCGCGCTGTTCGGCCGCGCGCTCACACAAACGCTGGAGCCCCGGCTCTATTACGTTTACACACCGTATCGCAACCAGCAGAACCTGCCGAACTTCGACAGCGCCGACCTCGACCTGAACCTGTCGACCATCTATACCGACAACGTGTTCTCGGGCAACGACCGCATTGCCGACGCCAACAATCTGACCGGCGGCGTCACCTCGCGCCTGCTCGATCCCCAGACCGGCGTCGAACTCGGGCGGCTGACCCTGGCGCAGCGGGTCCTGTTCTCTCCGCAGCGCGTCGTGCTCAGCGGCAACCCCATTCCCGCCGGGCTGAATGACACCTTCGCCCTGGCCAGCGTGAACTTCGATTCGCAATGGAGCGCCAACGCCGCACTGCAATACAACATGCGGCTGAAACAAAGCCAGCAGATCGCCGCCGGCGCGCGCTGGTCGCCCGCGCCCTACAAAACCGTCAGCACCAGCTACCTCTACCAGAGCGCTGCGTCCGGGCAGATCCCGCTGCGCTACATCAACACCGCATGGCAATGGCAGCTCAGCCCGCGCTGGTACTCCGTGGGGCAGGCGAACTACAGCATTCTGGACAAACGCTTCAACGACGGGCTGCTGGGCTTCGAGTACGACGGCGGCTGCTGGGTGGGCCGCGTGGTGCTGCAGCGCAATTCGCTCACCCCGGCCACGTCCTATACCCGCATCCTGTTCCAGCTCGAACTCGTCGGCTTTTCCCGGCTGGGCAACAATCCGATCTCGGCCCTCAAGCAAAATATCCCCGGCTATCAGATCCTCAAGCAATCCACCGCGCCCCCGAGCCGCTTCTCCAACTATGAATAAGACCCTTTTGTCTCGCACCCTGCTGGCCGCCGTCCTGGCGTCTGTGAGCGTTTGTGCGTCCGCGCAGGGCCTGCGGTTGCCGCCCGGCGCGGGCTCGGGCTCCGGACTGTCTGCACCGGGCGCCGCCTCGCCCGCCATGCCACCGATGGCGGCACCGCCCGCGATGCCGTCGAACGTCGTCAGTGCGCGGTCCAGCGACGGCATCGCCGCCATCGTCGGCAATCAGGTGATCACCGATTACGACCTGCGGCTGCGCATCGAAGCCACCCGCCAGCAGGCGCAGGCTGCGGGCGCCACCCTGCCTTCGGCCGCGCAACTGCGCGCGCAGGTGCTGGGCCAGATGATCGACGAGCTGGCGCTGGCCCAATATGCCGAGCAGATCGGCATGAATGTCAGCGCCGACACCATTGATCGCGCGGTGGCGCAGGTCGCCAGCAACAACAAACTGACCGTGACTGAATTGCGGCGGGAAATCGAACGCGAGGGAATGGGCTGGACCACCTATCGCGATCAGCTCCAGCGCGAAATTCTCATCAGCCGCCTGCGCGAACGCACCATGGCGCAGCTCCCCGCAGTCACTGAAAGTCAGATCGACGACTTTCTCGCCAAGCAGAACGCCGCAGCGGCCAGCCCGCAGGCGCAATACGACATTGCACAGATTTTTCTGCCGGTGGCGCAAAACGCCAGCGCCGCGCAGGAGGCAGCCGTCAAGCAAAAGATGGACGCCATCGCTGCCCAGCTCAAGGCCGGGGCCAATTTTGCCCAGCTTGCCAAGCAGGAATCGCAAGGCGAGGGCGCGAAGCAGGGCGGAGACCTCGGCATGCGTCCTGCCGATCGTCTGCCGACGCTGTTCGTGGAGACTGTGCGCAATCTCCAGCCCGGCGAGATCAGCCCCATCATCCGCAGTGCAGCCGGGTTTCACATCCTCAAGCTGCTGAATGCCAGCGGCGAAGGCGCCGCGCCGACGACGGCGATGCAGAGCGATGTGCGTGAAATCGTGCTGCGCGCCTCGACTGACGCCGAGCGCGCCCGCGCCAGGGCGGAGCTCGATGCCGTCGCGCAGGCCGTGCAGAGCGGCAAGGCGAAATTCAGCGAAAAGGCGCGCGAACTGTCGCAAGATCCGGCAACTGCGGCCAAAGGTGGTGATCTGGGCTGGGTCCTGCCCGGGCAGCTCGACCCCGTTCTTGACGCCGCGCTGGAGCGCCTCAACCCGGGCGATGTGTCCGCGCCCGTGGTGATGGGCAACAGGATGGTACTGCTGCAGCTCATCGACCGCGCCGTGCGTCCCCTGGCCGAGGCCCAGAAACGCGCCCTGGCGAAGGAGGTGCTGCAGCGCCAGAAGGCGGCGCAGGACTTCGACGAACTGGTGCGCGACGTGCGCGCCCGCACCTATGTGCACATCCCGGAAAATGACTGAGGCCGTCACCCGGCCCGGCGCAGCATGAAACGCGCCGCCCGGCAGCGCGGAGCGGCGCAGACTACGCATGTGGCGCGCAAACGCTTCGGGCAGCATTTCCTGATCGACCAGCAGGTCATTCATGGCATCGTCGATTGCATCAATCCGCTGCCCGGCGAGCGGCTGGTGGAAATCGGCCCCGGTCTGGGGGCGCTGACCCTGGCGCTGCTGCGGCGCATCCCGCGGCTGGCCGCGGTGGAAATCGACCGCGATCTGGCCGCGCGCTGGCGCAAGCAGGCGCCCGACACGGTGGAGCTGATCGAGGCCGATGCACTGGACTTCGATTTCTCCAGCCTCGGCGCCGATCTGCGCATCGTCGGCAATCTGCCCTACAACATTTCCACGCCGCTGCTGTTTCACCTCATGGACGTCGCCGGGAGGGTCCGCGATCAGCACTTCATGCTGCAAAAAGAAGTGATCGACCGCATGGTGGCCGATCCTGGCGGGCGCGACTTCGGGCGGCTGTCGGTCATGCTGCAATGGCGTTACCGCATGGACAGCCTGCTCGATGTTCCGCCTGAGGCCTTCGACCCGCCGCCCAAGGTAAATTCCGCCGTGGTGCGTATGGTGCCGCTGCCTGTGGAGGCTCTGCCTGCCATCGACCCCGGCGTGCTCTCGGCGCTGGTGACTGCCGCGTTTTCACAGCGCCGCAAACTGCTGCGGCACAGCCTTGGCCCCTGGCTGGAACTCCAGGACTTTGCGGGTCAGTTTGATCTGCTGCGCCGCGCCGAGGAAGTCAGCACCGCGGAATACATCGCGCTGGCGCAATCGCTGCCCAAACGGATTTGACCGAAGGGCAAATCAAATCCAGATAAAACACAGCGCAGGGCAAACCGTCTTGCGCCATGTTTGCTTCAGGGACAACGCGCTCAGACAACCAATTGCGCCCAAGCCCCTTCCCAGGGTGTGCAGACCTTGACGGCCTTGACTCTGGTTTCCGGTACCGCTTCGCCCCGCATCTCCTCCCGGCCAGGAGTGCGGGTTACAGAAAAGAATAGAAGACCCTGAAGGCAATGCCGCGTTCCGCCCAGAAGTCTGCGGCGTCGCGGAACACATCGAGCAGAGTTTCACGCGCCTCCTTATCGAAACGCTGTGTGGCCGGAAGCTGCTCGAGCACGACGACAAAACCCGGCTGTGGTCCGCCGCCATGCACCACATCGGTCAGACAGTCGTGCAGAGCGTCGAGGTTTTTGCCGAAGTGCTTGGGGAACAGGAAATTGCGGGCAATCGTCTCCAGCACTTCCTGTTTGGTCGTGGCCTCGGAGAGGTTGGCGTAGAGAAAATGCTGGCCTGTCGTTTCGGCTGCTTCTTGCAGCTGCGCAACGCGGTAAGCCCGGATCGACTGCACGATATTCGGCCGTACTGACTTGAGCAGCACGGCGGGATCGGCATCATTTTGCGATGCGTCGGAAACTGGCATAGTGATCATTGGTGTAGTAACAGACTTCCGGATGGTGCTTGGCCCCACCGCACACGATGCGGCGCGCCCCCCGGTTACGGGCGCCTGGGGTCGGGACGGTGTATTCACGGTAAAAACCACGGTGTTTGGAGGGTAAAAGCCGTTCATAGTTTCCGAAGACGACGCCGTCCTTGTAACCCTCGAACGGACCACCCTGCTCAATGCGCCGCAACACATCACGCGCCTGCACAGGCAGGTCGGCAGCGGCAACAACAGGAATCGCACCGGGCGCAGACGACTGCTGGGGCATTTCCCGAGCTTGCGCCGAGGGGACTGCAGACCATTGTCCTGACATCCCGCCAGACACCGCAAACGGCAAGGCGGCCAGCAAGAGCCCGGTCAGGAGCAGGGAGCGCAGCGTGGAACGAATGCACCGGCGATTCATGCTGCAGCGCGCATTTGTGCGCGATTAAAGGCAGTTGGACGCAAAAGCGTGAAAATATGGGTCAATGCTTGGCGGCACATCAAAACGGTACCCGCCGCGGCCCACATCAGCAAAGACCCGATCGTAGCGAAATCGCCACGAAAACACAAGGATTCGCCCATTTTTTAGGCAGGTTTTACGGTCTGCCGTCAGGCGCATGAGAAAACGCCGTGCCACCCCAAGTCTTCTTGCTCATTTTGCGGCTGTCGGGGCGCTCGGATTCGGCAACGTCCAGGCTGCCGCAGAGCAGCGAGGGGCCGCGGGACTCATTCCCGCGGCGGGCGTTCTCATAGATTCGCTTCGGCCACGGTCAGCGCGGTCATGTTGACGATGCGGCGCACGGTGCTCGACGCCGTGAGGATGTGCACCGGCTTTGCCGCGCCCAGCAGAATGGGGCCGATGGCGATGTTGTTGCCTGCGGTGGCCTTGAGCAGGTTGTAGGAAATATTGGCCGCATCCAGGTCCGGGAACACCAGCAGATTGGCTTCACCGCTCAGTGTGGAGTCGGCCATCAAGCCGGCGCGCAAGGCTGGATCGACCGCGGTGTCGCCCTGCATTTCGCCATCCACTTCCAGATCGGGCTCGCGCGCGCGCAGCAAGGCGAGGGCTTCGCGCATTTTGACCGCGCTGGGCGCTGACGAGGAGCCGAAGTTGGAATGCGACAGCAGCGCCACCTTGGGCGCGATGCCGAAACGCCGGAGTTCCCGCGCTGCCATGCTGGTGATTTCGGCAATTTCAGCGGCGCTGGGGTCGAAGTTGACATGGGTATCGACCAGGGCCACCTGCCGTCCGGGCAACACCAGCACGTTCATCGCTGCATAGACATTGGCGTCGGGGCGGCGGCCGATGACCTGGTCGATATAGTGCAAATGGATGTGGGTATGGCCCCAGGTGCCGCACAGCATGCCGTCGGCCTCGCCCTTGTGCAGCATCATGGAGCTGATGAGGGTGAGGCGGCGACGCATTTCGATCTTGGCCATCGCCGGGGTCACGCCCTTGCGGCCCGCAAGCTGGTGATAGCTCTGCCAGAAGTCGCGGTAGCGTTCGTCGTGATCGGTGTTGACCACGTCGAAGTCGCGCCCCTGCTCCATCCTCAGGCCGAAGCGCTCGATGCGCTGGGCGATGACCGCCGGACGGCCCACCAGGATGGGCCGCGCCAGGTGCTCATCGACCACCACGCGCACCGCGCGCAGCACGCGCTCGTCCTCACCCTCGGCGTAGACGATGCGCTTTTTCGCCGCCTTTTTGGCGATGCTGAACATGGGACGCATCAGCGCGCCGGACTGATAGACGAACTGCTGCAGGCTGTCGCGGTAGGCGTCCATGTCGGCAATGGGGCGGCGCGCCACGCCGCTCTTCGCCGCCGCCTCGGCCACGGCCGGAGCGATCTTGATCATCAGGCGCGGATCGAAGGGTTTGGGAATGAGGTAGTCGGGGCCGAAACGCAGCGGCTCGCCCACATAGGTGGCCGCCACCACGTCACTCTGCTCGGCCTGCGCCAGTTCGGCGATGGCATGCACTGCGGCCACCTCCATTTCGGCGGTGATGGTGGTGGCGCCGCTGTCGAGCGCACCACGGAAAATGTAGGGAAAACACAGCACGTTGTTGACCTGGTTCGGATAGTCCGACCGCCCGGTGGCGATGATGGCGTCGGGCCGCACCGCGCGCGCCTCTTCCGGCAGGATTTCCGGCGTGGGGTTGGCCAGTGCCAGGATGATGGGCTTGTCGGCCATGCGCAGGGTGTATTCGGGCTTGAGCACGCCGCCTGCGGACAGGCCGAGAAACACGTCGGCGCCGTCGATGATCTCGGCCAGGGTGCGCGCCGGGGTCTGCTGCGCAAAGCGGCGCTTGTCCTCATCCATCAGCTCGGTGCGGCCCGCGTACACCACGCCGGCCAGATCGCTGACCCAGATGTTTTCGCGCGGCATGCCCAGATCGACCAGCAGGCCCAGGCAGGCCAGCGCCGCAGCACCCGCGCCGGAACACACCAGCTTGACTTGCGCAATGTCCTTGCCCACCACCTTCAGGCCGTTGAGGATGGCCGCGCCAACGATGATGGCAGTGCCATGCTGGTCGTCGTGAAACACCGGAATGTTCATGCGGGTGCGCAGCTTGCGCTCCACCTCGAAGCACTCCGGCGCCTTGATGTCTTCGAGGTTGATGCCGCCGAAGGTCGGTTCCAGCGCGGCAATGATCTCGACCAGCTTGGCCGGGTCTTTTTCGTTCACCTCGATGTCGAAGACGTCGATGCCCGCGAACTTCTTGAACAGCACCGCCTTGCCTTCCATCACCGGCTTGGCCGCCAGCGGGCCGATGTCGCCCAGCCCCAGCACCGCCGTGCCATTGGTGATGACCGCCACCAGATTGCCGCGCGCGGTGTAGCGGAACGCGTCGTCGGGGCGGGCGTGGATTTCCTCGCAGGCCGAAGCCACGCCGGGTGAGTAGGCCAGCGCCAGATCGCGTTGATTGGAGAGTTGCTTGGTGGCGACGACGGCGAGTTTGCCGGGCCGGGGAAATTCGTGATATTCGAGGGCGGCCTGGCGCAGCTTGGCCTTGGTGTCTTCGGGGCTGGACATGTCTGTCTCCGCCTCGCGCGGCCGTCGTGAACGTTTCGCATCTTGTCGCCACGCGAGATCAGGGGATTGTAGGAGTCTGTCAGCGCGCCGATGTGCGAACATGCGGCGAACCCACTCTGCATTTCCCAGGCCTTTCATGACCATTCCGCTCGGCGAATTCGACCTCATCGCCCGCTACTTCACACGGCCCGCGCGCCGCGCCTTTCTTGGCGTGGGCGACGACTGCGCGCTGCTGCCCGCTCCCGCTGCGGGCGAGCAGCTGGCCATTTCCAGCGACATGCTGGTCGAAGGCCGCCATTTCCTGCCGGATGCCGACCCCGAGGCGCTGGGGCACAAGGCGCTGGCGGTCAATCTGTCCGATCTGGCCGCAGTGGGCGCGCAACCGCTGGCCTTCACCCTGGCGCTGGCGTTGCCGCAGGCCGAGGCGCGCTGGCTGGAGGGTTTCGCCCGCGGGATGTGGGCCCTGGCGGACGCGCACGACATCGAACTCGTCGGCGGCGACACCACGCGCGGCCCGCGCAATCTGTGCATCACCGTGCTGGGCACCGTGCCGCAGGGGCGGGCCTTGCTGCGCAGTGCGGCGCAGGCGGGGGATGATCTCTGGGTGTCGGGCACTCTTGGCGACGCACGGCTGGCGCTTGGGTACCGTCTGGGCGAATGGTCGCTCGACGACGTCGCGCAGGCCACGAGCTTTGCGCGCATGGACCGGCCGACGCCGCGAGTGACGCTCGGCCTGGCGCTACGCGGCGTGGCGCACGCCGCCATCGATGTGTCCGACGGCCTGCTGGCCGACCTCGGCCACATCCTGCAGCGCAGCGGGGTGGGCGCCACGGTGCATGCCGATGCCTGCCCGGCCAGCCCGGCACTGCGCACCCAGAGCGCGACGCGCCGCCGCCTCTGCCAGCTGGCCGGTGGCGACGATTACGAACTGCTGTTCACCGCTCCCACCTCCGCCCGCGACGCCGTGCAGGCCGCAGCAACGCAGGCCGCCACCGCGGTCACGCGCATCGGTCGCATCGAAACGCGGCCTGGCCTGCGGTTGATCGACGCCGAAGGGCAGGTGCTGGACAATGCCTATGCGGGCTTCGACCATTTCCGCCCTGCCTGAATCCATGACCCCCATGCCCCCAATCTCTGTCCCGCCGCCGCGCGCCACCTGGCGCTTCATGTGGCGCAATCCATTACATGTGCTCGCGCTGGGCTTTGGCAGCGGCCTGTCGCCCATTGCTCCCGGCACGGCAGGCACGCTGTTCGCCTGGGCCAGCTACGACGTGCTCTCACTCTGGCTCAGTCCCCAGGTCTGGGCGGTGCTGATCGGCGCGGGCGCGCTCATCGGTGTCTGGGCTTGCGGCCACACCTCGCGCGCGCTCGGGCTGGAGGACGCCTCGCCCGTGGTGTGGGACGAGATCATCGCCTTCTGGCTCATTCTGCTGCTGGTCACCCCGGCAGGCTGGGCCGAGCAACTGGCCGCCTTCCTGCTGTTTCGCGCCTTCGACGCCGGCAAATGGCTGGCCGTGGGCTGGGCTGATCGTCATGTGCACGGTGGCCTGGGCATCATGCTCGACGATCTGATCGCCGCCGCCTTCACCTTGCTGGTGATGGCGCTGGGCATCCGGCTGTACGTCCTGCTCTGATGGTGTGAGCGCGCCATGCCGACCCTGAATTTCGAGGCCCTGCAGCCGCTGGCTGAAATCCTCGGTGCCGCGCTGCGCCAGCGCGGCTGGCGTATCACTGCGGCCGAATCGTGCACCGGCGGGCTGGTCTGTGCGGCCATCACCAGCGTGGCGGGGTCGAGCGGCTGGTTCGAGCGCGGCTTCGTTACCTACAGCAATGCCGCCAAGACAGAACTGCTGGGCGTAAACGCGGCCCTGTTCGCGCAGGTCGGCGCGGTCAGCCCGGAGGTGGCGAACGCCATGGCGCTGGGTGCGCTGCACCATGCGGGAGCGGATTTGGCCGTGGCCATCACCGGCATCGCCGGGCCCGACGGCGGCACAGCCGACAAGCCGGTGGGCACGGTCTGGTTCGGATTGGCGCGACGCGCGGCAGGGCAGGCGCCATGTCAGACGCGGTTGATGCGTTTTGACGGAGACCGCTCCGCAGTGCGGATGCAGGCCGCGGCTTTCGCCCTGCGCTGGGCTGCGCAGGACCTGCAGGCTGAATGATCAGCCCGGCGGCATGGTGTCGCCAAACGACGGACGCTGCATCAGCTTGTCGTACAGCTTGGCGAGGTTGGGATACTGCTGCTTCCAGCCCAGTTCGGGAAAGCGAAACTCCACATAGCCCAGCGCCGCGCCCACGGCAATGTCGGCCAGACTGAGATGGTTGCCGCCGCAAAACGGTTTGTCGCCCAGGCCGTGCGACATGGCCTTGATGCCGGACTCCACCTTGCCCATCTGCCGCGCAATCCACGCCGGGCTGCGCTGCGCCTCGGTGCGCCCCGGCCAGGTCTGCTCCAGACGGGCGGTGGCAGCGGCGTCCATCACGCCATCGGCCAGCGCCTCCCAGGTGCGCACCTCGGCGCGCTCGCGCCCCCCTGCGGGAATGAGCTTGCCCACGGGGGTGAGGGTGTCGAGATATTCCACGATCACCCGCGAATCGAAAATCGCCTCGCCGTCGTCGAGCACCAGGCAGGGAACCTTGCCCAGCGGGTTGGAGCGACCGATCTGCGTCGTGTCGGCCCAGACGTTCTCTTCCTCCCACTTGGCGTCGATTTTTTTCTCGGCCAGGGTGATACGCACCTTGCGCACATAGGGACTGGTCAGGGAGCCGATGAGTTTCATGTTCTGGAGCTGCGATTAAAGGGCAATTCAGTATATCAACCGGCCTTGATGCGAGGCCGCGCCATGTGTCGCCCGCAGGGCCACGCGCTTTCTACAATGCAGGCATGAGCACGAACCTTTCTCCGCAATCCGCCACGCTGTCCGTCCTGGACGCGCTCTCGCCCCTGGATGGGCGCTACTCCGCCAAGGTCGACAGCCTGCGCGCCCATCTGTCCGAAGCCGGGCTGATGCGCAGCCGCGTTCAGGTCGAGGTGGCCTGGTTCATCGGCCTGTCCGATCTCGGACTGCCGGAATTTCCCGCCCTGCCGCCTGCGGCACGCGCTGCCTTGCAAGCGCTGGTGGCCGGGTTCGACAGCGCACAGGCCGCGGAAATCAAGGCCATCGAGCGCACCACCAATCACGACGTCAAGGCAGTGGAATACTGGCTGAAGGCGCAGACTGCGAACATTGCCGACGTGAACCGTCACGCCGAGTTTTTCCACTTCGCCTGCACCTCGGAAGACATCAACAACACCGCGCATGGGCTCATGCTCTCCGGCGCACGCCGCGTTGCGGTCATGCCCCTGCTGCAGCGGGTGCTTCGCCGCCTGCTCGACCTCACCGCCGAACTGGCCGAGCAGCCCATGCTGTCACGCACGCATGGCCAGACCGCCAGCCCCACCACGCTGGGCAAGGAGTTCGCCAATGTGGCGCACCGCCTGCAGCGCGCCATGGCCGCGATCGAGGGCGTGCAGCTCACCGCCAAGATGAACGGTGCGGTGGGGAATTACAACGCGCACCTGGCCGCCTATCCCGACGTGGACTGGGAGGCGTTTGCCCGCAAGGTGGTCGAGTCGCTCGGGCTGACGTTCAACCCCTACACCATCCAGATCGAGCCGCACGACGCCATGGCCGAACTGTTCGACGCCGTGGCCCGCGCCAACACCATCCTCATCGACCTCAGCCGCGACATCTGGGGCTACATCTCCTGGGGCTACTTCAAGCAGAAGACCAAGGCGGGCGAGATCGGCTCGTCCACCATGCCGCACAAGGTCAACCCCATCGATTTCGAAAACGCCGAGGGCAATCTGGGCGTGGCCAACGCCCTGCTGCGGCACCTGAGCGACAAGCTGCCGATCTCGCGCTTCCAGCGTGACCTCACCGATTCCACCGTGCTGCGCAATATGGGCGTCGCCCTGGGCCACAGCGTGCTGGCATGGGACTCGCTGCTGCGCGGGCTGGACAAATTGCTGGTTCACCCGCAGCGACTCGATGAAGATCTGGACGCCGCCTGGGAGGTGCTGGCCGAGCCGGTGCAGACCGTGATGCGCCGCCACGGCCTGCCCAATCCCTATGAGCAGCTCAAGGAACTCACCCGCGGCAAAGCCATCACCGAAGCGTCGATGCGTGCCTTCATCGCCGGGCTGAACCTGCCCGAAGCCGACCGCCAGCGTCTGCTCGCCATGACCCCGTCCAGCTACACCGGGCTTGCGGCCGAGCTGGCAAAGCGCCTGGCCGCCAACCGCTGAGCCCGAGGAGCCCATCGTGCTGAAACTCCTGCTGAAATGGCTGCTGTCCGCCTGCGCCCTGCTGGCTGTGGCCTATCTCTACAGCGGCGTGCAGGTGTCCGGCTTTGCTGCGGCGATGTGGGCGGCATTGTTCATCGGCCTGCTCAATACCCTGGTGCGCCCCATTCTGTTCGTTCTCACCCTGCCCATCACCGTCCTCACGCTGGGACTGTTTTTCTTTGTGCTCAACGCCGCGATGTTTTACGCGGCGTCCGGGGTGATCGACGGCTTTGCGGTGCGCAGCTTCGGCGCGGCGCTGCTCGGCTCCATTCTGTACAGCGTCGCTGGTGTCATCATCGACAGCGCGCTGGAGGGCCTGCAACCGGGCCGCAGAAAGTGAGACTCAGCCCTGCCAGGCGGTGACATTGCCCTGCTGCGCCATCTGCATGAGTCGGGCGACGCGTTCTTCCGTGGCCGGGTGGGTGCTGAACAACTTGGCGATGCCACCGCCGTGCAAGGGGTTGAGAATCATCATCTGCGCCGTGGCGGGATGCGCTTCGGCAGCCTGGAACGGCACACCGCGGGCATAGGCCTCGATTTTCTGCAAGGCCGCAGCCAAGGCAGCCGGATCGCCAGAAATCTCTGCGCCGCCACGATCCGCCTCGAACTCGCGGGCGCGTGAAATCGCCATCTGGATCAGGCTGGCCGCCAGCGGGGCCAGCAGGGCCACGGCAATGCTGGCAATCGGATTGGTGGGCCGCCCCTCGGAGTCGCGCCCGCCGAAGAACATGGCGAAGTTCGCCAGGGCCGAAATCGCACCGGCCATGGTGGCTGAGATGGTGGAAATGAGAATGTCGCGGTGCTTCACATGCGCCAGTTCATGTGCCATCACCCCGCGCAACTCGCGCGCGCTGAGCACGCGCAGAATGCCGGTGGTCGCGGCCACCGCCGCATGCTCGGGGTTGCGGCCCGTGGCGAAGGCATTGGGGGCGTCTTCCTGGATGAGATAGACCCGTGGCATGGGCAGGCCGGCACGCTGCGCCAGTTCCTGCACCATGGCGTAGAACTGCGGCGCGCTGCTGGCATCGACCTCCTGCGCGTTGTACATCTTCAGCACCATCTTGTCACTGAACCAGTAGCTGAAGAAATTCATGCCCAGGGCGAACAACAGCGCCAGCACCATGCCCTGCTGGCCGCCCAGGAGGGAACCAATGACCACGAAAAGCGCAGTGATCGCGGCCATCAGGATGGCGGTTTTCATGATGTTGAACATGAGTCTCTCCGATACGTTTGGATACAACGAGATCAAGATTGTGCAGGCAAGCAAAAGTTCAAGCCCATCTGGGGTTATGGCAGTGTCAGGCCGGTGAGATCGTCCGCGCTCTGTAGCCACTGCGGCATATCCTGCATTGTGCCGCCGGGTTTTTGCAGGCGTGTGATACGCAAGACGCCGTCCGCGCAGCGCACGTCCAGTCCCTCGGCCTGCATGCGCAGCACCGTGCCGGGTGCGCTCTGAAGCGGATCCGCTGACATGTCGATTGCATGCGCCGCGCCCACTTTGATGACACGGCCATCAGGCAACGCAAACTGCGTTCCCGGCCAGGGCGTGAAGGCGCGCACCCGCCGCGCCAGCGCGTCGGCGGTCTGTGCCCAGTCGAGAACGGACTCCGACTTGGCGATTTTGGCGGCGTAGGTCACGCCGATTTCGGGCTGCGGCCGCGCGGGCAGGGCGCCGCGTTCCAGCGTATCCAGCCCTTGCACGACCAGTTCGGCACCGAGCGCGGCGAGCTTGTCGTGCAGCGTGGCTGCGGTATCGTCTGCGGCGATGGGCAGCGCTTGTTCGAGCAATATATCGCCGGTATCGAGGCCGGCGTCCATCTGCATCAGGGTGATGCCGGTCTGCGTATCGCCGGCCTCGATCGCACGCTGAATGGGCGCAGCGCCGCGCCAGCGCGGCAGCAAGGAACCGTGGATGTTGAGGCAGCCCAGACGCGGCATGGTCAGTGCCGAGACGGGAAGAATCAGCCCATAGGCGGCAACGACCAGCACATCCGCCGAGGCGGCGCGCAAAGCCGCATGCGCCGCGGCGGCCTGCTCGGCATAACGCCCGTCGAGCCGCAAGCCCTGCGGCTGGATCAGCGGAATCTGCGCAGACAGCGCCACTTGTTTGACCGCGCTGGCCTGCAGTTTCATCCCACGCCCCGCCGGACGATCGGGCTGGGTCAGCACCAGCGGCACGGTATGCCCGGCCTGCACGATGGCGCGCAGCGCCTGCGCGGCAAATTCCGGTGTGCCCGCAAACGCCACGCGCAGACGCCGCGCGGGCGCCTGCGCGTCCACAGCGGCCGCGCTCAAGCGGCCTGCCTCTGGCGTTTGAGCATTTTGGTCCTGATGCGGTTGCGCTTGAGCGGTGAGAGGTAATCGACGAACACCTTGCCGAGCAGGTGATCCATTTCATGCTGGATGCACACTGCGGTCAGTCCATCGGCGTCCATCTCGAAGGACTCGCCGTTGGCGTCGAGTGCGCGCACCCGCACGGTTGCCGGACGCACGATCTTGTCGTAGATGCCGGGAACCGACAGACAGCCCTCTTCCCATTCCTTGTCTTCGTCGCTGTGGCGCAGGATTTCCGGGTTGATCAGCACCAGAGGGCGGTTGCGCTCCTCGGAAGTGTCCATCACGATGATGCGCTCATGCACATCCACCTGCGTCGCCGCCAGCCCCACCCCGTTCGATTTGTACATGACCTCGAACATCGCCGTGACCAGCGCGCGCACGCGTGCATCCACTGCGGCGACCGGCTTGGCCACGGTGTAGAGACGGGGATCTGGATATTGGAGGATGGCGAGATTTTCCATGCGCCTCATTTTAGTAATTTTCGATGGAAACGGCATTTCCCATTGAAATTGAAGGGGCCGCAGCAGGCCGTTGCGCGCAGGCTGCGCCGGAACCCGCAACATTCTTGCAACTGCCACCTCGGCGCAGGCCGCGATTTGATTGCCGGGTCAAGGTGTTGCATGCACAATGTCAGCCAGTTTCTTCATAAACAGGCCCTGGAGTCGCAAACTTCCACGGGGGGCAGATTCACAAAAATCACACCACACCGGATGTGGTCACGGTTTCAATCTGGGGACATGCGCCATGCTGAGACAGGCTTTCCATCACCCTTTGCGGCGTCACGCCCTGACCGCCGCCCTGCTGCTCGGTGGCGCGCTGCCGCTGACGAGTCATGCCGCTGACGCCCCGTCCGTGGCGCCTTCCCTGCACGGCCTTCCCAATTATCCCGTTCCACCTGCGCAACGGGCGCAGGCGGAACTCACGGCGCAAACCGGCGTGCCGATCTCCGAACTGGCCGCCAACGCGCCGTCCAAATACACCGTCAAGCGCGGTGACACGCTGTGGGCCATTTCCGGCATGTATCTGCGCAAACCCTGGGACTGGCCCAAGCTCTGGGGCATGAACCTGCAGCAGATCCGCAACCCACACTGGATCTTCCCCGGACAGACGCTCTATCTCGATATTTCCAACGGGCGCGCCCGTCTGACCACGGGCAGCGGCAGCCAGGGCATCCCCACGGTCAAGCTCAATCCGCAGGTCGAATCATCGGCGCTGCCGCCCGATGGCATTCCCACCATCTCGCCCGAGCTCATCGCGCCCTTCCTCACCCAGCCGCTGATCGTCGAGCCCGACACCCTGGAATCCTCGCCGCGCATCGTCGCGCTGCCCAAGGGCCACACCATGGCCGCGCCCGGCACGCAGGTGTATGTGCGCGGCGATGTGAGCAAGGCCGCGCGCTACCAGATCTACCGCCCGGCCAAGCCGCTGGTCGATCCGGAAACCAAAAAGATCATCGCCTATCAGGCCGACTATCTCGGTACCGCCAGTCGGGCCGAAGCCCCCTCCGGCCCGGACGCGGTGTCGGTGTTCCGGGTGGACGGCATCGAGCGGGAAGTGGGCGTGGGCGACCGGCTGGTCATCGCTCCGCCGCGCGAGTACCTCAACTACACGCCGCATGCGCCGTCCAAGCCGATCAGCGGAGACATCGTCTCCATCTACGGCGACCTGAACATGGCGGCGAAAAACAGCGTCGTCGCCCTCAACCGCGGCGCGGCCGATGGCCTGGAGCGCGGTGACGTGCTGGCCTTGTGGCACAGCAGCCGCATGGTCAAGGATGTCACCGCCCCTGGCAAGCCGGAAATCGAACTGCCCGACCGTCGCATCGGGTTGATGATGGTGTTTCGCACCTTCCAGCATGTGGCCTACGCCCTCATCCTGTCGGCTGACGAACCCGTGGAAGTCGCAGATCGCTTCACCCAGCCCTGACGCGCGTTCTCGCGTTCCCGTTCTGCGAGCCCCTGCATGGCCAGCGCCGAAGACCTTGCGGGCTGGCTGCGCCTGATGCAGACACCCGGCGTTGGCGCGCTCACCGCGCGTCAACTGCTGTCGGCCTTCGGCCCGCCGCAGCAGATTTTCCAGACCTCCCACGCCGCGCTCGTGCGGGTGGTCAGCGCCACGGTCGCATCGGCCCTGCTGGCCGAGCCCGGCAGACAAACCCAAGACCTCATCGCGCGCACGCTGGAGTGGGCCGCGCAGACCGGCCACGCCTGTCTCACCCTGGACGACGCCGCCTATCCGCAAAGCCTGCTCGACATCACCGATCCGCCGCCGCTGCTCTATGCCCTGGGAAACGCGGATTTGCTCGGGGCCACGCGTCAGCTCGCCATGGTGGGCGCGCGCACCCCCACCGCGCAGGGCGAGCGCGATGCCCAGGCCTTTGCCCAGGCGTTCAGCGAAGCCGGTGTCACCATCGTCTCCGGCCTTGCGCTGGGCATTGACGCGGCGGCGCATCGCGGCGCCCTGGCTGCAACACACCCGCGGGCCGGCTCGACCATCGCCGTGCTCGGCACCGGCTGTGACCGCGTCTATCCTCCGCGCCACCGCGAACTGGCACATGCCGTTGCCGAGCGCGGGCTGCTGCTCTCCGAATTTCCGCTGGGCACGGCCCCTTCAAAGGGCAATTTCCCGCGCCGCAATCGCCTCATCAGCGGTCTGTCGCGCGGCGTGCTGGTGGTCGAGGCGGCGACACATTCAGGCTCGCTCATCACCGCCCGCCTCGCGGGCGAGCAGGGGCGCGAGGTGTTTGCCATACCCGGCTCCATCCACAACCCCTTGGCACACGGCTGCCACCGCCTGATCCGCGAGGGCGCCAAATTGGTGGAAACCGCGCAGGACGTCTTGGAAGAATTCGGCTGGGACACGCCACTCCCCGCCCCCGACTCCACGCATTCCGCCGACGAGGCGGCGCCTGCCGACTCGCCAGATTGCGACATCCTGCGCGCCCTTGGCTATGAAATCCGCGACTTCGACGACCTCTCGGCGCGCACCGGCTGGCCCGCCGACCGCCTGGGCGCACGTCTGCTCGAACTGGAGCTGCACGGCCTTGTCGCGCGCCTGCCCGGCGGCCGCTTTCAGCGTATCGCCCGCGTCTGAGCACGCCGCGGCACCGTCCATTTCCACGGTACAAGGGCCGGAATTGACGGCATTTCAAGCCGTCATCGCGCCATGCATAGAATGGGCGCATGTTTGACATCCTCATGTATCTCTACGAGTCCTACTGGCATCCGGAGGCTTGCCCCGAGTTCGGTCAGCTCACGCGAAAGCTCAGCGCTGCGGGTTTCGAGAACGACGACATCCACGAAGCGCTCGACTGGCTGCGCGGGCTTGACAGCGCTGTGGGGGGGCTGCAAACCCAGCAGGTGCAGGGCGCAAAATCCATCCGCTTGTACGCCCAGCAGGAACTCGACTGTCTGGGCCTCGAGGCCATCGGCTATCTCAACTTCCTCGAAAGCGCTGGGGTGCTCAAGCCACAGCTGCGCGAACTCACCATTGAGCGTGCGCTGGCCGCCGGCATGCAACCCCTGCCGCTGGAGCACCTCAAAACCATCGTGCTGATGATTTTCTGGCGCCTGGACGAAGAGCCGGACGCCCTCATCCTCGACGAACTTTTCGTTGAAGCCGAAGACCGCGTGGTGCATTGAGCCGATTCCGCTCAACGCCCGCAGCAGTCCGCAGAAACTCGTTTTTTCCACATTCCCCGAAAGATTACCGATGCAATTTCCCCGACTCCGCATCAGCCTGGGCGCCGCCCTGCTTGGCAGCCTGGCCCTGACCGGCTGTGGTGGCGGCACAACCGCGAAATATGAAGGCTCGGTCGTGACCGGACAGGTGCTCATGGGCCCGCAGTATCCCGGCGATGCCTCAGGTGGGGCCGTGGCGGGAGCCACTGTTTGCGCCTACGCATTCCTTTCAAACGGATCTCCGGTTTACACCATCAACTACGGTGCTCTTCCATACACCTACAACATCACTGCGGCCGCCACGTGTCAGACCACCGCGGCGAACGGCAGTTTCAGTTTCAACCTGACCAACGGTGTCTACGGCCCGGTGCTGCTGCAGGCGTATGGCGGCAGCTACACCTTCACGCCGGCCGGCGCCACGGCGGCCCGGAGCTTTACGCTCAATCAGCTCACCTCGACCAATCTGAGCTTCTTGACCACCACCTCGACCAACTATTTCATTGCGAGCAACACCACGCTGCAGGCCGTGGTCAACGTCGGTGGCGGGGGCACGGTCTCCACGAACATCACCCCGCTGACGACCTTTGCGGTCGCACGGTCAAATCCGATCGCGGGCTTCACCTTGGCCACTTATCAGAACAACCTGAGCAATCTTGCGGCGCAGCTCGGTATTACAGGAGTGAGCGACCTGGCCAACGCGGTGCCCGGCAATACGGCCACGGATACCAGCGGCACCTATGGGCGGGCCATGCTGGGGGTCGAACAGTATCTGGCGACCATGACGCCCAACGGCAGCAATGCAGACGATCCCTACAGCGCCAACCTGCTGAACTGGACCAACCTCGGCACAGCAACGACTGCGGCGACTGTCTCGAAAGACTACACCGACGCTTATCAAGCCATCAACGCTGGATCAACTGCAACGTTCAACTTCAACTGACGTCACTGCGATGCCCACAAAAAAGCCAGCTTGCGCTGGCTTTTTTGTTGTCCGATCCGCATCGGCTCAGATCAGACCACGGCACCCGCGTTCGGGTCGTTGCGGTCGCTGGGTTTGTTGCCGCCTGGCTTGATCAGGTCTTCGCGCTTCACACCGAACCACATCGCCAGCGCCGCGGCGACGAACACCGAGCTGTAGATGCTCATCGAAATGCCGATGATCAGCGCCAGCGCGAAGTAATGCAGCGCAGGGCCGCCGAAAAAGAACATCGAAAACGCCATCGCCAGTGTGGAGCCGTGGGTGATGACGGTGCGGCTGATGGTGTTGGTGATGGCGCTGTCGATCACCTGCACCGTGGTGTACTTGCGGTAGCGGCGAAAGTTTTCGCGCACCCGGTCGAAGATCACCACCGACTCGTTGACGGAGTAGCCCAGCACCGCGAGCACCGCCGCCAGCACCGGCAGCGAGAACTCCCACTGGAACAGGGCGAAGAAGCCGAGCACGATGATCACGTCGTGCAGGTTGGCGAGGATGGCCGCCACCGAGAATTTCCACTCGAAGCGCACCGCCAGATAGGCGACGATGCCGAAGATCACCAGCGCCAGCGCCTTCAGGCCATCGGTGGCCAGTTCGGAGCCCACCTGCGGGCCGACGAATTCGGTGCGGCGCTGCTGCGCCTGCGGGTCAGCAGCCAGCAGCCCGGCCATGACCTTGGTGCTCTGCTCGGAGCTGGTCTCGCCCTTGTGCAGCGGCAGGCGGATGACCACGTCGTTGGCATTGCCGTAGGCCTGCACCTGCGCGTCGGCGTAGCCGAGTTTGCTCAGGGTGGACCGAATGCCGTCGATGTTGGCGCCTTGGCTGTAGCCGACTTCCATCACCGTGCCGCCGGTGAATTCGATCGACAGATTGAGCCCGCGGGTGATGAGAAAAAACACCGCGGCAGCGAACAGCACCGCGGAGACGACATTGAAGGTCAGCGCATTGCGCATGAACGGGATGTCGCGCTTGATACGGAAAAATTCCATGATGTGCCTTGAATCGTGGGTCTGTGGGCCGATGCGGGTTCAGTGCAGCTTGCGGCGCGGCTTGGTGGATCGCGGCGTGGGCGCGTCCAGTGGCTTGCCGACCTTCACGGCATCACTCGCGGCATTGGACGACAGCGCACCGGCAGTGGCCTCGGCGGCTTGCGGCTTCCAGATCTGGCCGATGGAAATGCTGTGCAGGCGACGCTTGCGGCCGTACCAGAGGTTGATCAGCCCGCGCGAGAAAAACACCGCCGAGAACATCGAGGTGAGGATGCCCAGCACATGCACCACGGCGAAGCCGCGGATGGCGCCCGAGCCGAAGATCAGCAGTGCGAGGCCGGCGATCAGGGTGGTGACGTTGGAGTCGAAGATGGTGGCCCAGGCGCGCTCGTAGCCGTGGAAGATGGCGTTCTGCGGGCTGGCGCCGTTGCGCAGCTCTTCGCGGATACGCTCGTTGATCAGCACGTTGGAGTCGATGGCCATGCCCAGCGCCAGCGCCATGGCGGCAATGCCGGGCAGGGTGAGTGTGGCCTGCAGCATGGACAGCACCGCCACCAGCAGCAGCAGGTTGACCGCCAGCGCGATGGACGACACCACGCCGAAAAACATGTAGTAGACCGACATGAAGAGGACGATGGCCACAAAGCCCCAGGTCACCGAGTGGAAGCCCTGATTGATGTTCTGCTGGCCCAGGCTGGGGCCGACGGTGCGCTCCTCGATGATGGTCATCGGCGCGGCCAGGGCGCCGGCGCGCAGCAGCAGCGCGGTGTCGTTGGCTTCCTGCACGGTCATATTGCCCGAGATCTGTACCCGGCCGCCGGCGATTTCGCTGCGGATGACAGGCGCGGTGATGATCTCGCCACGGTTGCGGTCGAACAGAATCATCGCGGTGCGCTTGCCCACGTTCTCGCGGGTCACGTCCTGAAAGATGCGCGCGCCCTTGGAGTCGAGCGTGAGGAACACCGCGGGCTCGTTGGTCTGCTGGTCGAAGCCGGGCTGGGCGTCGGTGAGGTTGTCGCCGGTGAGCAGCACATCGCGCTTGACCACGAGCTTGCCGCCGCTGCGGTCGGGGAAAATCTGGTCGCCGGGCGGCGGCGGGCCCTGCCCGGCCAGCGCAGCTTGCGCGGCGGCGCTGTCGTCCACCATGCGCACTTCGAGCGATGCGGTACGGCCCAGGATGTCCTTGGCGCGCGCCACGTCCTGGATGCCAGGCAGCTCAACCACCACGCGGTCGCGGCCCTGCTGCTGGATGATGGGCTCGGCCACGCCGAGTTCGTTGATGCGATTGTGCAGGGTCTGGATGTTCTGCTTGATGGCGTAATCCTCTTCCTGCGACACGGCGGCAGGCGTCAGGCTGACGCTGAAGCTATTGGGGCCGGACGGCGGCTGCGGCGCGAATTGCAGGTCGGCATGCTGGCGGGTGATGAGTTCCTTGGCCTGATTGAAGGCTGCAGCATCGACGAACACGCCCTGGATGGTGTCGCCCACGCGCTCCAGCTTGGTATAGCGCGCGTCCTTGTCGCGCAGGTCGCGGCGCAGCTCGCCGGAAATGGAGTCGAGCTTTTTCTGCACAGCCGCCTGCATGTCCACCTGCAGCAGAAAGTGCACGCCGCCACGCAGATCGAGGCCGAGATACATGGGATTGGCGTTCAACGCGGTCAGCCAGCCAGGAGAGCGCGACAGCAGATTCACCGCGACCACATAGCGCGGGTTGTCCGGCTCTGGGTTGAGCGTCTTGGCCAGCACATCGCGCGCCTTGAGCTGCACGCTGGTGTTGCTGAAGCGGTAGTTCACCGTGGTGCCGTTGAAATCAGCCGAATCGGGCTTGAGCGCGGCGGCGTCGAGAATCTGCTCGCCCTTGAGCAGCAGGGCGTTGTCCACCTTGCCGCCGCCGGTGCTGGAAATCTGCACCGAAGGCGATTCGCCATACAGGTTAGGGAGCGCATACACCGCGCCCACCATCAGCACGACGACCATGATGAGATATTTCCACCAGGGGTAACGATTCATGGCAACAACCTCGATTCAACCGCGCAATCCGGGCGGTTTCAACAAAAAAACCGTGCAGGACGGGCTTGCAGGGCGTGTTCCGCACTGACACGGAACGCTACGCTGCGTTCAGACGCCGCCCTTGATCGTGCCCTTGGGCAGCACCATGGTCACCGCGCTGCGCTGCACTTGCACTTCGGTATTCGCGGCGATTTCCAGCGTGACGTAGTTGTCGTTGATCTTGCTGATCTTGCCGACCATGCCGCCAGTGGTGACCACTTCGTCACCCTTGCCGAGCGCTGCGAGCATGGCGCGCAATTCCTTCTGCTTTTTCATCTGCGGGCGCAGCATGACGAAGTAGAGAATGACAAACATCACGATGATGGGCAGCAGGCTCATCAGCGTGGAACCAGCGCTGGGCGCGGGGGCGGCCGCTTGGGCGTGGGCAACGGAAATGAAGTTCATGGGCGGTTTGGAACGGTGGAATTCATCGGCATCCCGGCAGGTGGCCGGGGTCGGTCAACCGCGTATTGTCGCAAAGCTGCGCGTCGCTGCCACAATTCCCAGAAATTCCGTTTTTCCGCATGCAACTGCAGCGCCATGCCCAGCGCATAACATGCATCTTTTGAACCGAAAATTCGCACCATGAAACGTCTGCGCATCGGCATTGTTGGCGGCACCGGCTATACCGGGGTGGAACTGTTGCGCCTGCTGGCGCGCCACCCGCATGCGGAACTGGTGGCCATCACCTCGCGCAAGGAAGCAGGCATGCCCGTGGCCGATCTGTTCCCCAGCCTGCGTGGACAGATCGACCTGGCCTTCTCCACGCCGGACGACGCGCCGCTGCACACCTGCGACCTGGTGTTCTTCGCCACGCCCCATGGTGTGGCGATGGCACAGGCGCGCCGGCTGGTGGATGCCGGGGTGCGCCTCATCGATCTGGCCGCCGACTTCCGCCTGCAGAACCTCGCCGAGTTCACCCAGTGGTACGGCATGGAGCACGCCTGTCCGGAGTTGCTGCAGGAGTCGGTTTATGGTCTGCCCGAACTGCGCCGCGAGGCCATCGCCAAAGCCCGCATCGTGGCCAATCCCGGGTGCTATCCCACCACGGTGCAGCTCGGTTTTGCGCCGCTGCTGCGCACCCCGGGGCTGATCGAGGCCGATCACCTCGTGGCCAACTGCGTGTCGGGCGTTTCCGGCGCCGGGCGCAAGGCGGAAATCGGTTTGCTGTTCAGCGAAGCGTCGGACAACTACAAGGCCTACGGCGTGAAGGGCCACCGTCACGGCCCGGAAATCAATGAGCAGCTGCGCCGCATCGCCGGGGTTGCGCCGGGCGGCGGCGCGGTCGATTGTCTGTTCGTGCCACATCTGGCGCCGATGATCCGCGGCATGCACTCCACCCTCTACGCCCGCCTCACACCCACGGGGCAGACGGCGGATTTGCAAAGCCTGTATGCGGAGTTCTACGCGCGCGAGGCCTTCGTCGATGTGCTGCCCGCGGGCAGTGTGCCGGAAACCCGCTCGGTACGCGGCGCCAACACCCTGCGCCTCGCCATCCACAGGCCGCGAGCGGATACCGCGATGATTCTGGTGGTGCAGGACAACCTGACCAAAGGCGCTTCCGGACAGGCGGTGCAGAACATGAACGTGATGTTCGGCCTGCCCGAAACCACTGGACTGGACAGCCTGGCCGTGTTGCCCTGAGCGAACACGCCCCCCCATAAAGCCGCTGACCGGCGCAGGGTCTTGTCCGCCACTAAAATCGAATCACTTTTCAGGAGAAGCTCATGAGCGCCATGCTTGACACCGCCCCCACCGCAGAAATGGCCGTCCCGCCCGCGCCGCTGCTGTTCACCGACAGCGCCGCGGCCAAGGTCAAGGAACTGATCGACGAGGAAGGCAACACGGACCTGAAGCTGCGCGTGTTCGTGCAGGGCGGCGGCTGCTCGGGTTTCCAGTACGGCTTCACGTTTGACGAGGCTGTCAACGAAGACGATACACAAATGATGAAAAACGGCGTCACCCTCCTGATCGACGCGATGAGCCTGCAATACCTGGTTGGCGCCGAGATCGACTACAAGGATGGTCTCGAAGGCGCGCAGTTCGTCATCAAGAATCCGAACGCCACCACCACTTGCGGTTGCGGCTCGTCGTTTTCGACCTGAGCCATTCGCCTCCCGCCGATCGAAACCGCCCCGCACGGGCGGTTTTTTTTGGCCCTTTTTGGTCTATCGTGCCCTGTTCATTGCGCAGCCAGCGCACGGCGCAGTTGCATGGCTTCGGCCAAGTGCGGGAGGGCGATGGTTTGTGACTGGGCCAGATCAGCCACGGTGCGCGCCAGCCGCAGCACACGGTGCGCAGCGCGGGACGACCAGCCCAGCCGGGAGATGGCCTGCGTCAGAAACGCGCTGCCCGCGGCGTCCAGCGCGCAGTGGGCGTCGAGCGCAGCGCCCTGCAGCTGCGCGTTGAGCGCCCCCTGCCGCTCCAGTTGAACCGCTGCCGCGGCGGTCACGCGGGCCGCCATCTGCGCGCTGGTCTCTCCACGCGGCAGCTGCAGCAGGGTCTCGGGCGCGATGGCCCCGACCTCGACCTGGATGTCGATGCGGTCGAGCAAGGGGCCGGAGATGCGCCCCTGATAGCGGGCCACTTGGTCCGGCGTGCAGCGGCACGACCGCGTAGGGTGGCCCAGGTAGCCACAGGGACAGGGATTCATCGCCGCGATGAGCTGGAACTGCGCAGGGAATTCCGCCTGCCGCGCCGCGCGGGAAATATGAATCCGCCCGGTTTCCAGCGGCTCGCGCAGGCTGTCCAGCACGGCGCGGTCAAATTCGG
>JAJXTO010000019.1 GCA_021783695.1 Pseudomonadota bacterium
CAATGTGCAGCTCAATGCCAAGACCACAGAGGAAGAGTTCGTCGCCTTCCGCAAACAGCGCGACGCCAAACTGAGCATGCCCGCGCTCATCCTGCCTGCGGTGCAGATCAATGTGCGCGCGGGTGAACTGCCTCCGGCGGAGAGCAATGGCAGAAGCTACCTCAAAGTCCCGCTGGGGGCGTTTTGAGCGCGTAGCTACCCCCAACTGAATTCGGCGCGCCTGCGCGCCGTCCCCTGCGACCCTGTCGCGCTCCTCGCACACCCGGTCTTGTCCCCCGATGGGCTGGGTGCTGTTTACGCCGCAGCCTCGTGCTGCGGCGCTTTTCTCTTCCCTCCACCTTGCTCCATGACCATGAGAAAAAATCTCGCGTTCGTCGCTTTTGCCTGTCTCGCCGTACCTGCCGCCGAGGCCACCGATGGCTACTTTCAACCTGGCTACAGCGTCAAGTCCAGTGGCATGGGCGGTGTGGGCATTGCCCTGCCGCAGGATGCGCTGGCCGCGGCCACCAATCCGGCGGGCATGGCGCTGATCGGCAACCGGGTGGACGGCGGGCTGAGCCTGTTCAAGCCCGACCGCAGCGTCAGCACCACAGGTCGCCTGGGCACGGCCATGGGCCCGGCAGCGGGCACGCCGATCACCGGCGACTACCCGGGCAACGACAAGTCGCTGTTCCTCATTCCAGAAGCGGGTTTGAACTGGATGCTCAACCCGCGCATGGCCGTCGGCGTGAGCCTGTATGGCAATGGCGGCATGAACAGCGGCTACGCCAACATTTTCCCGCCGCTGCAGTCCGGCACCGGGGTGGATCTGCAGCAGATGTTCATCTCGCCCTCGTTTGCCATGAAGCTCGATGACAACAACGCAGTGGGCATTGCCCTCAATCTGGTGCAACAAACCTTCCGCGCCAACGGCCTGAGCAACTTCAAGCCATATTCCGTCGCGCCGGACAAGCTGACCGACAACGGCCACGATACCTCCACTGGCGTTGGCGTGCGGCTGGGCTGGACCGGCGCGGTGACCCCCGGACTCACCCTGGGCGCCACCTGGCAGCCCGAAACCCGCATGAGCAGCTTCAACAAATACGCCGGGCTGTTTGCCGGGGGCGCGCACTTCGACATTCCGGAAACCTATGGCGTGGGCTTTGCCTGGACACCGGCACCGCAGTGGACCCTGGCTGGCGACGTGGTGCGCATCAACTACGCCAAGGTCAAAGCCATTGGCAACACGGCAGACTGCTTCTACCAGCAGCAATGCATGCTGGGCCAGGACAACGGCCCGGCCTTCGGCTGGAAAAACATCACCGTCGTCAAACTGGGCGCGGCCTACCAGGTCAGCCCGGAACTGACCCTGCGCGCCGGCTGGAACCACAGCGACAACCCGGTGCAGAGTTCGCAGGTGTTTCTCAACACCATCGCCCCTGCGGTGACGCAAGACCACCTCACCTTGGGCGCTACCTACGCGGTGCGCAAGGACATGGAAATTTCAGTGGACTATGTGCACGCACTCCAGAACAGCGTGACCGGCCCGCTGCCGCCAGGATTCGCCGCGGCGGGATCGACCGAAACCGTGCGCATGAACCAGAACACCCTGGGCGTGTCGGTCGGCTGGATGTTCTGAGCGCCCCCAGGATCGGCTCGCCGACCCGCCCCCCGTGGGGGTCAAGAAAACTGGGGGCGGCCCTGCGTTTTCTTGAGAGCGCTTACGCGCCGCCGACGAAGGGATTGCTGCGGCGCTCTTCGCCGAAGCTCGACTCCGGCCCGTGGCCGGGGATGAACACCGTCTCGTCGCCCATGGGCCAGAGCTTGGTGCGGATGCTCTCCAGCAATTGCTGGTGATCGCCGCCTGGAAAGTCGGTGCGGCCAATGGACCCGGCGAACAGCACGTCGCCCACCCAGCATCTGCGGGCCTCGGCCTGATGAAACACCACATGCCCTGGCGTGTGGCCGGGACAGTGCCGGACGGTGAACTGCAGGCTGCCGAGCTCCAGGGTGTCGCCATCGGCCAGCCAGCGGTCGGGCGTGAACGCCTCGGCGGGCGGAAAGCCGAACATCGCCGCCTGCTGCGGCAGGGCGTCGACCCAGAACTGATCGCCAGGATGTGGCCCGATGATGGGCACACCGGCGCGCCGCGCCAGCTCGGCCGCGCCACCGGCGTGGTCGATATGCGCATGCGTCAGCCACACGGCGCGCAGCGTCAGCCCCTCCTGCCGCGCGGCCTGCAGCAGCCGGTTCACCTCGCCCCCCGGATCGGTACAGACCGCCTCCCGCGTGGAGTCGTCCCACAACAGACTGGTGTTCTGGGCAAAGGCGGTAACCGGAAGAATGCGATAGTGGAGCATGGCAGGACTGTGTTTGCACATCAGACATCGCAAAAGATAGTGCAGTCAGGGAACATCCGAGCGGACAGCGTCGAGGCGCTCAAACCAGATCACAGCGCCAGCCAGCAGAAGGACGAAAAGCGCCGTGCCCAGAATCCAGGAGACGTACCACGAGGCATTGCTGCCGACCAGAATGCTTGCGCCGATGATGGCGGCGCCGATCAGCATGAACAGCGCGAGATAAAGCAGTTTTTTCATTGGTGTTCCTTCCATGAAAAAAGGCCAGGTTGCCCCGGCCCTCTGAATGGGCAGGCTCGGTCAGGCCGGGCCTGCAGGGACACGGCGCATCAGTGTCCGCCGTGCGGCGCTCCGCCATTGCGCCGATCGTCTTCCTGCGCGTCAAAGAACGCACCGGAAGCGGCAGAGACCAGCACAATCATCGCGGTGCCGACGATCCAGGCGAAGTACCAGGAGGCGTAGTCGCCGATGATCACGCCGATGACGATCGCAATCATTGCGATGGTCAGAAACAGCACGAAGTACAGAAAGTTTTTCATGATGGGATCCTTGCTCAGTAGGCGTGGGGGTCGGCTTCGATTTCTTTGGGATCGACCTTGCCGCGCATGACATAGAACGCCCAGCTGGTGTACCAGAAGATGATGGGCACGAACACCACGGTCCAGCCGGTCATCCACAGCAGAGTGGTCTCACTGGAGATGGAGTTCCAGAGGGTCAGGCTTTGCGAGGGGTTGGAGCTCGACGGCATGAGGAAGGGGAACATGGACACGCCGATGGTGCCGATCACGCCGATCCACGATACCGCGCCTAGCCACCAGGCCAGAGTGTGCTTGTTGCCGCGCACGCTCATCCAACCGAAGAGCAGGCCCGCGAATCCGAGCAGCGGGACTGCCCAGAGGATGGGGTAGTTCTTGTAGTTGGACAGCCAGCCGCCAGGCACCAGTTCCACCGTTTGCTGCAGCGGAGTTTGCGGCACGCCGGCGCCGGGGAAGCTGACGATCTTGTAGCCGTTGATCATGCTGACCCAGACACCAAGCACCGCGAACAGCACGATGGCAGCCAGCGCGGCATAGCTCGCGGCAGCGCGGGCACGGCCCGCGATCGGCTCAGGGGCACGGCCCATCATCATCACGCCCCCCATATAGACCGACAGCGACAGCGACAGCAGTCCGGCCAGCACCGAGAACGGGTTGAACAGGAAGATGAAGCTGCCGGTATAGATCGAGCGCAGGTTCCACTCGAATTGGAAGGGCACGCCCATGAGCATATTGCCCATGGCGGCGCCGAAGATGATCATCGGCAGCGCGCCGCTGAGCAGCAGCGTCCAGTCCCAGGCGTTGCGCCAAGCCGGAGAGGGCATTTTGCTGCGGTACTCGAAGCCCAGCGGGCGCACGATCATGCTCCACAACAGCAGCAGGATGACCACGTACAGACCCGAGAACGAGGTCGCGTAGATCAGCGGATAGGCCGCGAAAATGGCGCCGCCGCCGAGGATGAACCACACCTGATTGCCGTCCCAGTGCGGGCCGATGGCGTTGAGCATGGTGCGGCGCTCGGTATCGGTCTTTCCAATGAAGCGCAGCAGCGTGCCCACGCCCATGTCCATGCCGACCATGGTGCCTAGGCCGACGAACAGCACGCCGAGCAACACCCACCACAAGACCTGAAGGATGAGATACAAGTCCATGATTGCTTACTCCTTATGGGCGCTCATGGGAGCGGCCGGGTTGGGGGCGAAACCACCACCGAAAGACGGTTGAGGTTTACGGTTCTGGGGGATGCCGGGCGTGGACGGCGAGCCGTGCTCTTCCGGCCCCTGTTTGATGGCCTTGACCATCAGGTACATCTCCACGGCGATGAAGATGGAGTAGAGCGAGACAAAACCCACCAGCGAGAAAATCATGTAGCCGACGCTGTGGCTGGATGCGGACATCCAGGTGGGCAGCATGCCGAACACGGTCCAGGGCTGACGGCCCACTTCAGCGACGATCCAGCCCATTTCGCAAGCGAGGAAGGGCACGGGAATCATCCACGGAGCGAGCTTGAGGAACCAGCGATTCTGCGGCTGTTCGATCTTGTTGCTGATCGTCAGCATGGCGGCGTAGATGAAATACGCGAGCATGAGCAGGCCCAGGCCGACCATGATGCGGAAGGTCCAGAAAATGACACCGACTTCGGGGATGGTGTCTTTTGCCGCCTTGGCGATGTCGGCATCGGAGGCTTTGGACACGTCTTGATCCGGGGCGTAGCGTGTCAGCAGGAAGCCGTAGCCGAGATCCTTTTCGTGCGCCTTGAATTGCGCCAGAGCGGCGGCATCATTCGGGTTCTTGCTCAAGAGTTTGAGCGCCTCCACTGCGGGAATGCCGTTCTTGATGCGCTTTGCCGCGTCGGCTTCGATCTGATCGATGCCTGGCACGACCTTGTCCATGGTGTGGGTCAGCAGCGGCGTGAGCACATAGGGAATCTGGATGGACCAGACGTTCTTCTGCTCGCTCTGCGACGGCCAGGCCATCACATTGAACGGCGCCGGAGCCTCCTCGGTTTGCCACATGGCCTCCATGGCGGCGAGCTTGGACGGCTGTGCATGCCCGCCGACAAAACCCAGCGCATCCCCCAGGGTGATGACGCCGGCAGTGGACAGCACGCCAAACAGCGCGGCCATGCGGAAGGAGCGGCGCGCCAGTTCCATGTGACGGTTGCGCACCATATACCAGGCACTCACACCGGCGACGAACACGGCTGCGGTGACATAGCCGGCAATGCTGGTATGCACGAACTTCGCCTGCGCGTCATGGCTGAAAATCAGCGCGCCGAAGTCGGTGAGTTCCATGCGCATGGTGACCGGGTTGAAGGCCGCGCCTTGTGGGTCTTGCATGAAACCGTTTGCCACCAGAATCCACAGCGCGGACAGGTTGGAGCCGATCGCCACCAGATAAGTCACCAGCAAGTGTTGTCCCTTGGACAGGCGCTTCCAGCCGAAGATCATCATGCCGATGAAGGTGGACTCCATGAAGAAGGCCATCAGCCCCTCGATGGCCAGCGGAGCGCCGAAAATGTCGCCGACGAAGCTGGAGTAGAACGACCAGTTGGTGCCGAACTCGAACTCCATGGTCAGGCCGGTGGCCACGCCCAGGGCAAAGTTGATGAGAAAAAGCTTGCCCCAGAACTGGGTCATGTCGCGATAGATGGTCTTGCCGGTGGTGACGTAAACCGTCTCCATCGCCGCGATCATGAAGCTGATGCCCAGGGTCAGTGGGACGAAAAGAAAGTGGTATAGCGCGGTCGAGGCAAACTGCCACCGCGATAAATCCACGACGAGGGTGTCGATCATTTTGGCGCTCCTGTTGTGTCGATCCGTTGGTCTTCGGCCGCATGGAACAGCAGGTTTGCTCCGATACAGCGAAGAACGCGGAGCAAGGATAGGCGCCCATGTATCTCATTTTTTTGATTTCGCGCAATGTCGGGGTATTCCCTAGGCGGAGATGTTGCTCTTTGGAGGCAGGCGCGTGCGACAAAGCGTCGCAGCACGCCGGTGAATCTTGATTTTTTCTGTGCAAGGGCGTTTTTTTCAGTTGATCCTGCTACGCCGCAGAGTGGGCAAATGGCCTGGGCGGCTGGACATCCGCATGGCGCTGCGCAGGCTGAGTGGGCACAATGCGATGCTGAGACGGCGCACTGGCGTCTCCTGAATGGAGCCTCCCATGATTTACAAATTTCAATCCAAGGCCGACAGCGATTTGTTCATGAACGTCGGCCCGGCCGAACGCATACTGTCCATCATCGGCAAGTCTGCGGGCCCGCAGGGCATCATCGAACCGGCGGAAATGCCTGCCGCCATTGCGGCGCTGGAAGCCGCAGTGGACGCGGAAGAACAGGCGCGCAACGCGGCGGTGGAGTCGGCCACCGCCGACGGACAGGTGGTTTCCACCGCGCAGCCCATTGGTCTGAAGCAGCGCTCCTGGCCCTTCATCCAGATGCTCAAGCGTTGCCAGGAAGCGGATACGCCGGTCGTCTGGGGAGTGTGAATGCAGCAACATGACCATCCACCCGGCGCGCACGCGGGGCACGATCATCATCCCGATCACGGGCACACCCATCACGCGGGGCATCACGGCCACGACCATGCCCACGGCGCCAGCGCGCACCGGCTGGGGTGGGCGTTGGCCGTGCTGCTGATTTTCACCGTCATCGAGGCGGTCGGCGGCTGGTGGGTGAACTCGCTGGCGCTGTTGTCCGACGCGGTGCATATGGCTGCGGACAGCGCCGCGCTGCTGCTGGCGCTGGTGGCCATCCGCCTGAGCGCCCGCCCACCGAGTGCGCGGCTGACTTACGGCAATGGCCGCTGGCAGACGCTGGCCGCATTCGTCAACGGACTCGTGTTGCTGCTATTGACGGCTGGGCTGATCGTTGAAGCGCTGCACCGCCTGTGGCAGCCCGAGGTGGTGGAGGGGGGCTGGATGCTGGTCATCGCCGCAGTGGGCGGTCTGGCCAATCTCGGGGCGCTCGTCGCGCTGACCGGAGGCGAGTCGCTGAACGAGCGCGGGGCGCGGCTGCATGTGCTGTCCGATTTGCTGGGCTCGGCGGCGGCCATGATGGCCGCGGGACTGATTCTGGGGTTCAACTGGACGGTCGCCGATCCGCTGCTCTCACTGCTGGTGTCGGCACTCATCCTGCGCTCGGGCTGGCATCTCACTCGCGACAGCGCGCATGTGCTGCTCGAAGGCGCCCCACCTGGGGTGAGCGCAAGCCAGGTACGCAAGGCACTGGCCGACGTGCCGGGCGTGGCCGACGCTCATCATGTGCATGTCTGGTCGCTCAACGGCGCCGAACCGGTGGTGACGCTGCATGTGCAGCTCACCGCCCAGGCCGAGTCGGAGGCCACCTTGCGCGCGGTGCATCACCGCCTGCATGATGCGCTGGGCATCGAGCACGCCACGGTGCAGATCGAGGCCGACGTCTGCATCGCCCCCGGGCAGACGCATTGCCTTCCGGGCTGATTTCCGCGGTCGCGCGTGATCAGGCCGCGCGGCCACCGGGCGGCGCGGCCCTGCCCAGCCCGGCAATGCGCCGCGTCAAACGCCGCAGACCGAGCCATTGCTGCGCCCAGAAGCCGTCGCCGTAATCCTCTCCCTGGCCGTCCGGCGCGGGGAGTTGGGCGCGCACCCCGGTGGGTTGCAGCGGGGTGGTGAAGTCGGCCGAGTGAAACAGCACGTCCCACCACGGCAGCAGCACGCCGAAATTGCAGCCATATAGCCGCGCGTTGTTCTGATGGCCGAGTTCGTGGCCGTAGCCGACGGCATGGTGCAGACGGTGAAAGCGCGGGCTCACCAGCAGCCGTTCGCCCAGCCAGCCAAAGGACAGCCGGGTATTGGCATGCTGCAGGCTTTGCAGCGCGCCCGACACCAGCGACAGCGCAACGAACTGCGTCGGCGGCACGCCAATCAACAGCGCCAGCATGGCGAAAAACGCCGCCTGCAGCACATCGTCGAGCAGGTGGTTGCGGTCGTCGGCCCACAGGCTGAGCTGGCGCTGGCTGTGGTGCACGGCGTGAAGCTCCCACCACCATTGAATCTGGTGCTGCGCGCGGTGGTACCAGTAGCCGGCGAAGTCGAGCACGATGAAATAGATCAGGAAGGCCACCAGCGGCCGGTCCGTGACGCCGGGCCAGAGGGTGTCAAGGTTGATGTTGTCGATGCCGCGCAGGCGGAACCATTCCTGCAGGCTATCGAACGAGGGCTGCAGGGTGAAAAACAGCACGAGGTTGATCAGCCCCAGGCGGTTGATGAAGGTGTAGAGCACGTCCACCCGCACCGCGCGGCGGTTGGGCCAGACCTCCAGCGGGCGCAGCGCTTCGAGCGGGCGCAACACGGCATAGACCACGGCGATCTGCAGCAACCCGGCGAGAAACCACAGCACACCGTCATAGGCGAAGTCGTCATCGACCATGAGATGGAAGTGATAGAGAACCGGCTGCACCAGGGTGACGAACACCCAGGTCTGCACATCACCGACCAGCAGGCTGGTGGTGTGGTTGATCCAGTCGAACGCGTTGAGCATGACGATGTGTTCAGCGCAGCGCAGCCGCGCGCTGCGCGATGTTGGACAGCGGCGGCAGGTTGTCGTAGAAGGGCGCGCGGTTGTAGAAGTAGATGCCGTGCGGCGACTTGCCCACGGCAATCACGTCCACCAGCTTGCGGGTCTGCATGTCGATCACGCCCACGGAGCGGGCGAAGCGGAAGGTGACCCACAGCCAGCGGCGGTCGGCGGACAGTTCCATATCGTCCGGCCCGGGACGCAGGCCGGTGATGTCGCCCACATTGGTCAGGGTGTCCATATCGAGGATGCTGATGGTGTTGGACACGCGGTTGCTCACCAGCACATGTCGTCCGTCGGCCATGGATCGGAAGTTGTGCGCCGCGTCGCCGGTGACGATGCGCTTGATGATGGTGCGGGTGCGCGGATCGACGGCAATCACGGCATCGCTGCCGGTGAGGGCCACCAGCAGGGTCTTGTCGCCCGGCGTCAGCCATAGTCCCGCCGGGGTTTCGCCGACTTTCATGGTCCACAGCACGGTCTGCGTGGGCAGGTCGATGGCAGCGACCGCATTGGTTTCCTGTAGGCTGATGTACACCGTTTTGCTGTCGGCGGTGAATGCCATGTGGCTGGGCAGGGCCTTGAGGGGAATGCGCTTGGCCAGCAGGAACTTGCCCTGGTCGTAGCTGTAGATGTCCACCCGGTTCAGCCGCAGGCAGTTCACCACGAACCAGCGATGATCGGGCGAGAAACCGATCTGATAGGGGTCGGGGATGTTGGGCACTCTGCCGATGGGCTTGCCCGTTTTCGGGTCGAGCAGCATGAGGTCGTTGCTCACGGCGTTGGCGACGATCAGATCCTGGTTGTTCGGCGTGGCCATGAGGTGATGCGGCTCCTTGCCGGTGGCAAAGCTGCCAATGGGTTGGCGCGTGACCTGATTGATCAGGGTGATGCGGGCGTCGCCCGAGTCGAGCACCACCACCACGCCGTCCTTGGACTGCGCCTGGGCGAGGCCGAGGTGCGCCAGCACGGCCATGCAAACAATGAGGAATTTACGCATCAGGTCACCACGAGTTGGAACACGCGCGGCGCCCTTGCGCTGCGTTGCGGTCGCAACTGTAACGTGCGCCCGTGGAAATCTGTTGACCGGAAACAGTCCGCACACAATCGGCAATCAACATTTGCCGAAGTGTCACGATTCTGTTGTCGGCAGGAGCCAGCGGCTTGCGTTAACTTCCATATCGTTCTGCCGGAACTCCGTACGCGCCCGGCGCGTCAAAGCACTGAGGTTTGCCATGCAACAGAGACATCCTTTGAAACGCTTCTTTCTCGCCTTGACCGCTGCCGGTCTGCTGGCGCTGCCGGGGCTGGCGCAGGCCCGTGTGTACTGGAGCGTCGGCGTGGGCTTGCCGGTGTATTACGGATCGTATGGGTCACCCTGGTACCCCGGATGGGGCGGCGGGTGGTATGACCGCTGGGACGATCCTTTTCCAGCCTACGGCTGGAGCGCATGGAGCCCGCCCGTGGTGGTGGAGCGCCAGCCGGTGATGGTGCAGTCACTGCCGCCCGGCCCGGCGCCGCAGTCGTTCTGGTATTACTGCCAAAACCCGGCGGGTTATTACCCCTACGTCTCGGCGTGCCCGGGCGGCTGGACGCCCGTGCCCGCCACGCCACCACCACCAACGCAGCCGCCTGCCAAATAATGCACCGAATCCTGCAATCCTTTTCTGAGGCTACATCATGCGAATTTCCCATCCGTTCTTCCTGCTTCCTGTCGCGGTCGGCGCTCTGATGCTGGGTGGCTGTGCCACTGCACCGCTGGGGCCGACAATCGCAGTCATGCCCGCACCGGGCATGCCCTTCGAGCAGTTCCAGGCCATCGACGCGAGCTGCCGCCAGTTCGCGCAGCAACAATCGGCGCAGTACCAGGCCGGAGCGAGCAATTCCGGCGTGACATCGGCGGCGCTGGCCACCGGTCTTGGTGCGGCGGCCGGAGCGCTGATCGGAGGCAACAGCTCGGGCGCCGGTGTGGGGGCTGGCATCGGCCTGCTCGCCGGCAGCGCGGGCGGCGTCGGTAGCTATGGCGATACCCAGAGCAGCGCGCAGCGCGCCTACAACATTGCGTATCAGCAGTGCATGTATTCACGCGGTGCGCAGGTGCCGGGCTATGCCGCGCCGCGCTATGTGCCGCCGCCCCCGCCTCCTGCCTATCCGGTGCAGCCGTCTTATCAGCAGGCCCCGCAATATCCCCAGCAGCCCGCATCTCCGCAGACCTACCCGCCGGCACAGTGAGGCGGCTGGTCCCGGCGCACCCGCCGACACCTCGCTTGCGCCGGCAGTTACCCAAGGTCACAACTGGTCACGGGATGGCGGGTGTTGTGACGTATGCGGCGGCTATCATGCCCCGCGACGATGAGTACCTCTGCTGATTCCGCGACTGCGGGCCCTCCCCCACCGCCCGCGGGCCGCGACAAGCGCCCCAAGCGCGGCGCGACCGCTCGCCCTCTCTGGCTCGAATTTCTTCTGGGTGCGGTGCTGCTCGGCCTTGCCGCCGTGCTGACGCTGGTGTTCGCCGTGGTGATGCTGTATCCGCGGTTGCCCGCGCTGAGCGAGCTGACCGATTACCGCCCGGACTTGCCCCTGCGGGTGTATTCCGCCGAGGGCACGCTGATTGGCGAGTTCGGCGTGCAGCGGCGCACCGTGGTGCCGTTCGCGCTGATTCCGCCGCAGGTGCGCGAGGCCTTTCTCGCCGCAGAAGACGCGCAGTTCTACGAACACGGCGCGGTCGATTGGTCGGGCGTGCTGCGCGCGGCGCTTGCCGATCTGATGCACGGCTCGGCCGTGCAGGGCGCGTCCACCATCACCATGCAGGTGGCGCGCGACTTCTACCTCAGCCCGCAAAAAACCCCGCTGCGCAAGTTCACCGAAGCGCTGATGGCCTACAAAATCGAGCACGAGCTGAGCAAGGACCAGATTCTTGAGCGCTACCTCAATCAGGTCTATCTCGGCCAGCGGGCGTATGGCGTGGCCGCTGCCGCGCAGGTGTATTACGGCAAGCCGCTCGATCAGCTCTCGCTGGCGCAGATTGCGGTACTGGCCGGCCTGCCCAAGGCGCCGTCGGCGTTCAACCCGCAGACCAATATCAAGGCGGCGATCGTCCGCCAGCACTATGTGCTCGGCCGCATGCTGGTGCTGGGCGACATCACTCGCGCGCAGTATGACGACGCCATGCAGGCGCCGCTGGACGTGGTGTCCGGCCAGGGCCTGCTGCGCTACAAGGTGGACGCTGACTACGTCTCCGAGCAGGTGCGCGAAGTCATGGTGGCCCGCTTTGGCGAGTCGGCCTATACCGATGGCTACAAGGTCTACACCACCTTGCATGACCGCGACCAGACCGCCGCGGTGAACGCGGTGCGCGGCGGCGTGCTGGCCTACGACCAGCGTCACGGCTGGCGCGGCCCGCAGGCGCAGATCGACCTGCCGCCGCACGATGCCGACGCCCTCGCCGTGGCGACCAAGGCGCTCAAACCCTATGCCGCCGCAGGCAGCCTGCATCCGGCCGTGGTGCTGCACGCCAGCCCCAAGCTGGTCGAGGCGGTGCTGGAGTCGGGCAACACGGTGGAACTCAGCGGCGATGCGCTCAAGTTCGCTGCCGCCGGGCTGTCGCCCAAGGCCGCTGCCAAGCAGCGCATCGATCGCGGCGCCGTGGTCTGGCTGCAAAAGCTGGCCAAGGGCTGGCGCGTCGCGCAGATGCCCGATGTGCAGTCGGCGCTGGTGTCGGTCGATCCGCATGACGGCGCGGTGCGTGCCTGGGTCGGCGGCTTCGACTACAACCACGAAAAGTTCGACCATGTGAACCAGGCCTTCCGCCAGCCGGGCTCGAGTTTCAAGCCCTTCATCTATTCCGCGGCGGTCGATGAAGGGCTCGCGCCGACCACGGTCATCAACGACTCACCGATCACCCTCAACCCCGGCCCGGGGCAGCCGCTTTGGACGCCGCACAACTACGACAACGAGCGTCTTGGCGCGATACCCGCTTCGCTGGCGCTGGCGCATTCGGACAACGTCTGCGCAGTCAAGGTGCTGCTGGCCGTGGGCATCCCCTACGCCCGGCAGTTCGCCTCGCGCTTCGGCCTGCCGCTCGACCAGATTCCGCCCTATCCCACCATGGTGCTGGGGGCAGGCAGCTTCACCCCGCTGCAGATGGCAACGGCCTACGCCGTGTTCGCCAACGGTGGCTCGCTGGTCGAGCCCTATCTGATCAAGCGCATCGTCGATGCCCACGGCGCCGAGGTCTATGCGCACAAACCGGTGATTGCGGGGCAGAACGCACCGCGCATCATCAGCGCGGCCAATGCCTTCCTCAGCAACCAGCTCATGCAGGCCGTCATTCAGCATGGCACGGGTGCTGCGGCGCTGTCGCTCGGCCGCACCGACCTGGCGGGCAAGACCGGCACGTCACAGAACTTCCACGACGCCTGGTTCGACGGCTTCAGCCCCGATCTCGTGGCCATTACCTGGATGGGCTACAACACCCAGCGCGACCTCTACCGCGGGGAGCAGGGCGCCAAGGCCGCGCTGCCGATCTGGATGGACTACATGCGCGTGGCGCTGGCCGGCAAACCTGATGTTCCCTGGCCAGTGCCGCCAGGGGTGATCACCGCACAGGTCAATCCGGCCACCGGCTTCGCGTCCAGTTCGTCCAGCGCCGTGACCGGCTACTTCCTGCAGAGCTTCCCGCCGCTGGCCATCGACTCCCAGTTGCCACTGTCGGCCTCCTCGTCGCCGCAGGCCGCGGGCGGCATCACCACAGGCAGCGGCGGCATGCTGGTCGGGCCAGGCGGTGTTGCGGTGGGCACGTCCACCGTCAGCGTGCGCGGTCAGGGGCCGGGAACGCATCCGGCCGCTATCGCCCAGCCCGTGCCGCAGCAGCCCGCGCTGCAGCCGGGCGCCATCCTCCCCAGCCTGGGCGGGAATCCATAAATCGGCGGTCTGACCGTCTGCGCGCTTCCTACAATGTCGCCTTCTCCAAGGCGGAATTCATGCGCACCTTTCAAGACATCATCCTGACCCTGCAGACCTACTGGGCCCACCAGGGCTGCGCCATCCTGCAGCCCTACGACATGGAAGTGGGCGCGGGGACCAGCCACACTGCCACCTTTCTGCGCGCCATCGGCCCCGAGCCGTGGCGTGCCGCCTATGTGCAGCCCAGCCGCCGCCCGAAAGATGGCCGCTATGGCGACAACCCCAACCGCCTGCAGCATTACTACCAGTTCCAGGTGGTGCTCAAGCCCGCGCCCGGCAACATTCTGGAGCTCTACCTCGGCAGCCTGGAGGCGCTGGGCTTCGACCTGAAGGCCAACGACATTCGCTTTGTCGAAGACGACTGGGAGAATCCCACGCTGGGCGCCTGGGGCCTGGGCTGGGAGGTGTGGCTCAATGGCATGGAAGTGACGCAGTTCACCTATTTCCAGCAGGTCGGCGGCATCGACTGCAAGCCGCTGACCGGCGAGATCACCTACGGTCTGGAGCGCCTGGCGATGTATCTGCAGGGGGTGCAGAGCGTGTACGACCTGATGTGGACAGAAACCGAAGTCGCCGGGCGCAAGGTCGCGCTCAAGTACGGCGACGTGTTCCACCAGAACGAAGTCGAGCAGAGCGCCTACAACTTCGAGCACAGCGACGTGGACTTTTTGCTGCACGCCTTTGCCGCGCACGAAAAACAGGCCAAGGCGCTGATGGCCGCGCAACTCGCCCTGCCCGCCTACGAGCAGGTGCTCAAGTGCGCGCACAGCTTCAATCTGCTCGACGCCCGCGGCGCCATTTCCGTGACCGAGCGCGCCGCCTACATCGGCCGCATCCGCAACCTGGCACGCGGCGTGGCGCAGGAATATCTGAGCAGCCGCGAGCGCCTGGGCTTTCCGCTCGCGCCGAAGGCCTGGGCCGACGAGGTGAGCGCGCAACTCGCGCAGAAAAAAGTGGCCTGAGCTGCAGGCAACCCAGTCGCACAGCTCGCGCTTTCTGCGCCGCACTTGTTCAATGCCGCCGCCCAGGTTTTCACCCACCGCACCATGACCCAATCCAATCTGCTTGTCGAACTCTTCACCGAAGAACTCCCGCCCAAGGCCCTGCCTACGCTGGGCCGCGCCTTTGCCGACGGTCTGGCCGAGCGCCTGAAGGCGCAAGGGCTGGTCGGCGCCGATGCCACCGTCACCCCCTATGCCAGCCCGCGCCGTCTGGCCGCGCATATCACTGGCGTCTCGGTCAAGGCGGCTGACCGCGCCGTGGCGCAGAAGCTCATGCCAGCGACAGTTGGCCTGGACGCCAGCGGCGCGCCCACGCCTGCGCTGCTGAAAAAACTCGCCAGCCTTGGGCTGGGCGCCAGCGCTGCCGCGCAATTGCGGCGCGAGGGCGAAGGCAAGGCCGAAACGCTGTGCATCGACACCGTGGCGGTCGGCGTTGCCCTGGCCGAGGGCTTGCAGGCCGCGCTGCATGACACCCTGACCAAGCTGCCCATTCCCAAGGTCATGGCCTACCAGCTGACTGACGGCTGGAGCACGGTGAAATTCGTCCGTCCCGCGCATGGACTGGTGGCGTTGCACGGCACCGACGTGGTGCCTGCGCAGGCACTGGGGCTCACCGCGGGCCGACTCACCCACGGCCACCGCTTCGAGGCGCTGGCTGACCCCATCACCCTGCCCGATGCCGACAGCTATGCCGAGGTGCTGCGCAGCCAGGGCGCGGTGATCGCCAGCTTCGACGCGCGGCGCGATGCCATCGCCGCGCAGCTGCAGACCGCCGCCGCGCGCGCCGGTGAGGGCCTGCGGCCCATCGACGATGCCGCCCTGCTCGACGAAGTCACCGCTCTGGTCGAACGCCCCAATGTGCTGCTGTGCCAGTTCGACCCGGTCTTTCTCAAAGTGCCGCAGGAATGCCTCATCCTGACGATGAAGGCCAACCAGAAATACTTTCCTCTGCTCGATGCCGCGGGCACACTCACCCACCAGTTTCTGGTGGTGAGCAACATCACCCCGGCCGACCCCGGCGCCGTGATCCAGGGCAACGAGCGCGTGGTGCGCCCACGCCTGGCCGATGCCCAGTTCTTTTATGAGCAGGACCGCAAGAAGCGACTCGCAGACCGCGTGCCGGGACTGGACAAGGTGGTCTATCACGCCAGGCTCGGCTCGCAGGGTGCGCGGGTGCAGCGGGTGCGGGCGATGGCCGGTGCGATCGCCGCGGAAATCGCGCCGACACGCCCGGTCGTTCTGGCCGAGCGTGCCGCACTGCTGGCCAAGGCCGATTTGCTCACCGACATGGTGGGTGAATTCCCCGAGCTGCAAGGCGTCATGGGTCGCTATTACGCGCTGCACGACGGCGAAGATCCGCTGGTGGCGCAGGCGATCGAAGATCACTACAAGCCACGTTTCGCCGGAGATACGCTGCCACGCAGCGACGTCGGACTGGCGCTGGCGCTGGCCGACAAGCTCGACACCCTGATGGGGCTGTTTGGTGTCGGCGAGCGTCCGAGCGGGGACAAAGACCCCTACGCCCTGCGACGTCATGCCTTGGGCATCGTGCGCATGCTGCTTGATGAGGAGAGCGCGTCGCGCACGCTGCCGCTGGCCGCATTGCTGGGCATCGGCAATGTGGCGTTTCAAGGGGTGCAGGGCTACCAGGACCCGACCGCGGATGTCGCAGCGTTCGTCCGTGAGCGCCTGGCCAATTTGCTGCGCGAGCAGGGATACACCGCGCTGGAAGTCGACGCCGTGCTCGCGCTGCAGCCGCAGTTTCTCGCCGACGTGCCGCGCCGCCTGGAGGCCGTGCGCGCCTTCTCTGCTCTTCCCGAGGCACAGGCGCTGGCTGCGGCCAACAAGCGGGTGAGCAATCTCCTGAAAAAATCCGAAGCCGAAGTCAACGTCGGCGCCCTCGACTCCGGCCTTCTGGTCGAACCGGCCGAACAGGCACTGGCGCAGGCGTTGCAGGCCATCGCCCCGCAGGCCGATGCGGCCTATGCCCGTGGCGACTACACCGCCGCGCTCAAGGCGCTGGCCGCGCTCAAGGCCCCGGTCGATTCCTTCTTCGGCGGCGTCATGGTCAACGCCGAAGACCCCGCGCTGCGCGCCAATCGCCTCGCGTTGCTGGCGCGTCTGCAGGCGGCGATGAACCAGGTCGCCGATCTGTCGCGCCTCGCCGCCTGAGCTTGCGGGACAATGCCAGCATGAAACTCATCATTCTCGACCGCGACGGCGTCATCAATGAAGACAGCGACGATTTCATCAAGTCGCCCGATGAATGGATTCCCATTCCCGGCAGTCTGGAGGCCATCGCCCGGCTGAACCATGAGGGCTGGCATGTGGTGGTGGCGAGCAATCAGTCGGGCATCGGACGCGGGCTGTTCGACATGACCACGCTCAACGCCATCCACCGCAAGATGCACAAGATGCTGGCGGCGGCGGGTGGGCGCCTCGACGCTATCTTCTTCTGCCCGCATGCGCCGGAAGACCACTGCGCCTGTCGCAAACCCAAGCCCGGCCTGTTCCAGGATATTGCCAAGCGCTACGAACTGGAGACCCTGGACGGCGTGCCATCCGTGGGCGACAGCGTGCGTGACCTGCAGGCCGCGCAGCCACTGGGCTGCAGCCTGCACCTGGTGCGCACGGGCAAGGGCGAGCGCATCGCCGACCTCGGCAATCTGCCCGCAGGCACGCGGGTGCATGACGATCTTGCCGCCTTCGCCGCCTGGCTGCTGCAACAACCCAAGGCGCAGCCCGACAAGGCGTGATGCTCCCAGCCATGCGCTTTCTCCGCTCCCTGCTGTACATGGTCTGGCTCATCATCACCGTGGTGCCTTATGCGGTGGTGGTGGTGGTTTTGTCCATCTTCATTCGCGGCACGCCGCTGTACCGCTTCACCATGGGCTGGGTGCATCTGTCCGTCTGGGGGGCGCGCGTCCTCTGCGGCATACGCAGCAATGTCATCGGCCTGGAGAATCTGCCGGATGGCCCGGTGGTGCTGCTGTCCAAGCACCAGTCGGCCTGGGAGACGCTGTCTCTGCCGCTCATCATGCCGCGTCCGCTGGCGTATGTGTTCAAGCGCGAACTGCTCTACGTCCCGTTTTTCGGCTGGGCGCTGGGGCGGCTGGACATGGTGCACATCGATCGCAGCAAACGCACCGAAGCCTTCAGTCGCGTGGAAAAGCAGGGCAGCAGAATTCTCAAGCAGGGCAACTGGATCATCATGTTCCCGGAAGGCACGCGCACCGCACGCGGCCAGCGCGGCGTGTATAAAACCGGCGGCACGCGACTGGCCATCGCCACCGGCGCCTCGGTCGTGCCCATCGCGGTGACGTCGGCGCGCTGCTGGCCGCGTCAGGCCTTCATCAAAACCCCGGGTGTGATCGACGTGTCCATCGGCAAACCCATCGCGCCGCAAGGCCGCCAGCCCGCGGAAATGATGGCCGAGGTGGAGCGATGGATCGAGGCCGAAATGCGCCGACTCGATCCGCAGGCCTACGCGCATGCCCAGACCTGATCGTTCGGCGCGGACTCCGCTGCAGGGCGCCGCGCAGCTCGGCCTGTTCGACTGGCTCGCGCCCGCGCCGGATGCTGCCGCACCCGTCAAGCCACCCACGCCGCCAGCACCTTCCAGCCCGCCGCATCCGCCGCAGCGCCCTCGCGCGCCCGAAGCGCCCCCGGTGCAGCAGTACGACGACGGCGTCCACCGCTTCGACTGGACCCTGCGCCGCGCTGCCCGCCGCACCCTGGTGCTCCGGGTGGACGATTGCGGCGTGAGCCTGCTGGCGCCGCGCCTGGCCAGCGGCGCGTCCATCGCCCAGTTCCTGCAGCAACATGCCGCCTGGGTGCAGCGCAAGCTGCGTCAGCGCGCGCTGCGGCTGCAAACCCTGCAGGCCGCGCGCATCGACTGGGCCGACGGCGGCAGCATCCCCTATCTCGGCCGGCACCTCACCCTGCGGCTGCGCGGCGCCACCCAACTGCACTGGGACGAAGCCCGCGCCGAACTGCACCTGCCGCTGCCGCCCGACAGCGATGCCCAGCAGGTGCGCGACAGCGTGGCCGCCTGGCTGCAGCGGCAGGCGCTGGGGCTGTTCAATGCGCGCGTGGCGCACTTTGCCGCACAGCTCGGGGTGCGCGTCACCGCCGTCAAGCTCAGTGCCGCCACCACCCGCTGGGGCAGCGCCAAAAGCGACGGCAGCATCCGCCTGCACTGGCGGTTGCTGCACTTCAGTCCGCAACTGGTGGACTATGTGGTGGCGCACGAAGTGGCGCACCTGCGCGAAATGAATCACAGCCCACGCTTCTGGGCGCATGTCGGCAGCCTCTACCCCGAATACCAACAGGCCCGCACGCAACTGCGCAAAAGCCTGCTGCCGCCCTGGCGTTGAGGCGCGACCACGGAGTCCCCTCTGTCGGCTTATGCCAGCGCACTCCACAACGCCCAGGCACCGAAGCCCAGCAACAGCAGCGCCGACCCCTGCCGCACCCGCTCCAGCAGACGCGCGGGCAGACGGCGGTGCAGCATGCTCACCCCGCCCGCCAGCAACAACCACCACGCCGCCGACCCCAGAAACACCCCGAGCACCATCACCCCCGGGCCTGCACCCGTAGCGCGCCCGCCGAGTGCGGCGAAGATGCCGACGAACGACAGAATGGTCATCGGGTTGGACAGGGTAAGCAAAGCCGTCGTGGCCCAGGCACGCAGCACAGGCACCCGCAACGCGCCGTCGACCCGGCCGACAGTCGGCGCCTGCCGCCAGGTGCGCCACCCCAGCCAGAGCAGGAACACGCCGCCGCCCAGTGCCAGCGCGGGCCGCGCCGTCTGCAGCGATTGCGCCACGCCGTGCACGCCGTAGGCACCGATGGCCCCGTAGATGCCGTCGGCACAGGCTGCCCCCAACCCCGTCGCCAGCCCCAGACGAAAGCCACCTTCCAGACTGCGCTGGATGCACAACAGTCCGATCGGACCCACAGGTGCGGCAATCGACAGGCCGATCAACATGGCCTGGGCGAACACGGAGAGCTTGGTGAAATCCAAGCCGTCATCGTAGGCAGGCGTCGACGTGTTTTGAACGCCGTTTTTGCGGCAAAATGCGTTTGATACGGAAATTTTTCTTCCAATCATGACAGATACAGACAAACTTCTCGATTCCAAGTCCTGGCAACTGCTTGCCGCGCTGCAGGCCGACGCCCGGCTGCCGCTCAAGACGCTGGCTACCGCGGCGGGGCTGTCCATTTCCGCCGCTGCGGAGCGCGTGCGCAAGCTGGAAGACGCCGGAGTGATCCGCGGCTATCACGCCGCGCTCGACCTGCAGAGGCTCGGCCTGGGCGTGCAAGCCGTCATCGGCATCACCGTGCCGCAGACGCAAAAACGCCGCTTCCTCGACCACCTCGCCGCATTGCCGTCGGTGCGCGAATGTCTGCACGTCACCGGTGCCGACTCCTACCTGCTGCGCATCGCAGTCGCCGACATGCCTGGCCTGGAAGCCCTGATCGAAACCCTCAATCCCTACGGCGAAACCCGCACCTCGCTGGTGCTGTCCATCCCCATTGCGCTGCGTGCCATGCCGGCCCCCGCCTGAGCCGACGCCGAGCAGCCGCCTGCACGTGCGTCCCAGCGGTGTTACAAAACCGGTTGACTCCAACCCGAGTGGCGCGATGCCGCTCTCACCTCACGGGACATTCGCATGCGTTTTCTCCACACCATGCTGCGCGTCGGCGACATGCAGCGCTCCATCGACTTCTACACCAAGGTCATCGGCATGCAACTGTTGCGCACCACCGACCGGCCCGAACAGAAGTACAGCCTGGCCTTCCTCGGGTTCGAGCCCAACCCGGCGCAGGCCGAACTGGAGCTGACCTATAACTATGGCGTCGATCGCTACGACCTCGGCACGGCCTACGGCCACATTGCGCTCGGCGTGGATGATGCCGCCGCGGCCTGCGCCCGCATCAAGGCGGCGGGCGGCAAGGTCACGCGCGAGGCCGGGCCGGTGGCTGGCGGCAGCACCATCATCGCCTTCGTGCAAGATCCGGACGGCTACAAGATCGAACTGATCCAGCACGGCACGCTGTAAACCGTTTCTGACGTCACCGTTCATGCGTCTGCCCATGTCGCAATCCATCGCGCCGGTTACCCCGGTGACGCGGGCATCGTTCTATCGGCTGGTCTATCCAGCCCGCGTGCTTGGTATGGCGCTGGCCGGGCTTGCCGTGGGCAGTGTGTTGTTTGAACAGGGGGGCGGTGCCTGGCTTTGGGCGCTGCTGGTCTCCACCTTTCTGTTCTGGCCGCACCTCGCCTATCTTCACGCCCGTTACAGCCCCGACCGCTACGCGGCGGAAAAGCGCAATCTGCTGATCGACTCGCTGTTCGTCGGCGTCTGGATTCCGCTGATGCACTTCAATCTGCTGGCCAGCGCGGTGCTCGCCATCGTCACCACCTTCGACAAGGTGTACACCCTGATTCGGCGGTTGTGGCTGCATGCCCTCATTGTCTTGATCAGCGCCGCTGCCTTGGTCGGCTTGCTGGTTCGTCCCACGATGCAACTGCACAGCCCCATTCTGGTGGAACTGTGCGTGCTGCCGCTGGTGTTTGTCTACACCTGGGTGAACACCTATCGAGGCGCTCGCCTCATGCGCACCATCGCCCGCCAGAACTGGCAACTCACTGAGTTGCGCCGGACCGATAGCCAGACCGGGCTCCAGTCGCGCGATCACTGGATCGAGCGTGCCATACAGTCGCTGCAGACCATGCAGTCAGGCGGCAGCCCCGCCACTCTGCTGCTCATCGACATCGATCATTTCAAATCCGTCAACGACAGCTGCGGGCACACTGTGGGCGATGAAGTCATCAGCGCGGTGGGGGCGGTCATCCTGGCCAGTGTGCGCAGCGAAGATTCCGCCGGACGCTATGGCGGCGACGAATTTGCCGTGATCGTCAGCCAGGCCGACGCAGAGTCCGCACGCGCCATTGCCGAGCGCATGTGCGCGCAGATCGAGCAGCTCCGCTTTGCCAGCGCGCCGCAACTGCGTCTGAGCAGCAGCATCGGTCTGGCCGTTGCCCAGCCTGGGCATGCCGACCTGCGCGCCTGGATCAACGCTGCCGACCATGCCCTCTACCGCGCCAAGCACCTGGGGCGCAACCAGGTTGCCGATGTGGCCGACGCCTGAGGCGGTGACCCAGCCTCCCCCCGATCACATGGACTGCTTCAGCCCGGCTCTGGCAGAGCCGTCACATTGAGACCACTTCAGCCACCTTGCCTCCATGTCGTCCGTATCCCCCGCCATTGCCGACGACGCCCTGTTCGACCGGCTCTCTGCTGCGCTGCTGCAGGCGACCGACCTCGAGGGGCTGGTTCGTCCCCTGCTGGCCTTGCTGCAGTCCATCACCGGACTCGAGAGCACCTACTTCACCATCATCGATCCTGCGCGCCTGACACAGACCGTGCTCTACGCCACGAACACCGCCCATCTGCTGATCCCCGAAGGGGCTCAGGCGGACTGGCAGGACACGTTGTGCAGGCGGGCGTTGGAGCAAGGCCGACTCTTCAACAACGCAGTCGCCCAGACCTGGGGCGACTGCGTTGCGGCGCAGTCGCTGGGCATCGCAACCTACGCGAGCGCCCCGGTCTATGTCGCGGACCTTGAGTTGTACGGCACGCTGTGCGCTGCAGGTGGCAGCCAGACCGAGGTCTCGCCCAAGGCGCTGCAAACCCTGAAATTATTTGCCGGCATCATTGCGCGGCAGATCGAGCGGGAGCGGCTGATCGCCCTGCTCCAGGAGGAAAACGCGCGTCTGTCACAAGACAATCTGCTCGATCCGCTGACCGGCCTGCTCAATCGCAGGGGGCTCGAAGAACATTTGCCGCGCCTGCTGGCCCAGGCGCAGCGGCAGTATCGCCGCATGATGGTGGCCTTCATCGATCTCGACGGGTTCAAACAGATCAACGATGTTCACGGCCACACGGCAGGTGACGGCTTTTTGCGCCAGGTCGGTCAACGGCTCAAGCGCGGGCTGCGCGCCAGTGATGTGATTGCACGCTACGGTGGCGATGAATTCGTCGTGGCCGTCTGCGTGGAGCCTCAGGCCGAGCAATATGAGGCAGCGCTGCGCGAGCGGCTGTTCGACTTGACCCGCGGCCCTTACACGCTGGATCAAACCCAGATCGACTACCCCGGCCCGAGTATCGGCATTGCAACCTGTCCGCCTGGGTCGGCCGATCTGGCCGGGCTGCTCAAACGCGCAGACCGCGCGATGTATGCGGAAAAAGCCCTGCGAAAACAACGTGAGCGCTGATGCGCCCAGCCTGCTTGAACGGGACCCTCCGCAGGGCATGCGCAGAAGCGAAAGAACATGCGCCGCTCCGCATCGCCCCCCCCAAGCCGCCGCGCCACATTCCCAGGCTCCATCGGGTAAGTCGATATGAACCGACGCATCTGCCCGATATGCTGGGATCATGCAATCCTGGCTCTTCCTGTTCGGCGCCATCCTGGCCGAAGTGATCGGCACCACGGCGCTCAAGGCCACGCAGGGCTTCACCCGGCTGGCCCCGTCGCTCGTGGTCGTGGTGGCCTACGCGCTGGCGTTCTATCTGCTGTCGCGCACCATGCAGACCATCCCCATGAGCATTTCGTATGCGGTGTGGTCGGGCGTGGGTATCGTGCTCATCACCCTGATTGGTGACGTGGTGTATCAGCAGTCGCTTGACCTGCCCGCGCTGATCGGCCTGGGACTGATCCTCGCCGGGGTGCTGGTGATCCACCTGTTTTCCAGGTCGGTGGCGCATTGAAACTGATCGAATTATTCGATTCATCTTATTTCAATAATCCGTTTGTCTTGTAAGTATTCGCGCCCTATCCTGCCAGGGTTAACGCGCAGAGCGTTCGCTTTGCGCACCCATCAGGAGCACCTCCATGTCATCCAGTCATTCATCGCTTGCCTCGCGCCGCCTGGCGCTTCAATCCACACTCGTCACAGGCCTTGGACTGACTGCGCTCGGCAGCCGGGCGGCGCAGGCCGCCTCTGCGCAGGAGCGCATGATGCCGCCAGGCGCCGCGACCCTGGCAGAACTTGGCAAAAGGCTCGCCGCCGCCCCGCGCCGCCGCAGCTTCAAGACCACGCAGATGATCCTCGAACACCCCGACGAATGGGACAGCGAGGCGCTCGATCTGGTGCTGGCCTACGCCGGCAAGCCTCGGCAGGTATGGGACAACACCCAGCTCGAAGGCCCCTGGCTCAATCTGATGCGCAATTCGATGAACGCGCAGATCTGGTCGTTCAAGCACCCGGACTTTCTTGCACTCTCTGCCACACACGGCCCGGCCCATCTGGCGCTGTTCGATGATGCGCTCTGGGCCAAATATCACCTTGGCAAGCTGACCAAGGGCAAGGCCAAAACCAACGTCTGGATCAAGACCTCGCCCGCAGCCGATGCCGACCCCAAAGCCGTGGAAGACGCCAGGGGCGTGTATTCCCCGGCGGACAACAGCATCCCCGTGCTGCAGGAGCGCGGTGCGGTGTTCCTGGCCTGCCACAACGCCATCTGGGAACTGACCGGGCATCTGCATGCCACGGGCCTCAACCCCGATAAAAAGACGCACGCCGAAATGGCCGCCGAGTTCACCAACCATCTCATTCCTGGCGTGGTGCTCACCCCCGGCATCGTTGCCACCCTGGTGGAACTCGAAGACGTCGGCTACCGTTACACCGCCTGATTTCCACAACACTTCACACAGAAAACCTCCATGCGCCGCACTCCCTACGCTGCACGTATCTCCTTGCTGGCCGCCCTGCTGCTGGCGCTGCCCGTTCTTGCCCATGCGCAACAGACCGACTCCGGCTGGAATGGCAAGGTACAGTCACCGCAATACAAGGAAACCATCTTTCCGCCGTGGCAGCACGGCGCCAACAATCCGGCGCTCAACAAGGGGCTGGAATTCACCGTCCCGGAAGTGAATGACCTCCCGGATTTTCACGGCAATCTCGACCAGCCCAAACTGGTGATCTTTGTCGCCGGGAATTACTACTTCGCCATGGCGCCGCTGGTGCAGGCCTTCGAGAAGGAGCACCCGGACTACAAGGGCCGCGTGTTCTACGAAACCCTGCCGCCGGGCATTTTGCTCAAGCAGATGCACGAAGGCGGGGTCATCACCGTGGGCAATATGACCTGGACGGTCAAGCCCGATGTGTTTGCTGCCGGACTGAAAAAAATCGAGGCCGGGATCCATGATGGCGTGCTCACCGGCAAGGCCATCCCCTATGTGAGCAACGATCTCACCATCATGGTGCCCAAGGGCAACCCCGCGCACATCACCGGCCTGGTCGATCTGGGCAAGCCCGGCGTCACCCTGTCCATGCCCAATCCGGCCTGGGAAGGGGTGGCCAGGCAAATCGAGGCGTCGCTGCGCAAGGCCGGCGGCGAGGCGCTGGAACAGGCGGTCTACAACACCAAGGTGAAGAATGGCCAGACCATCCTCACCCACATCCATCACCGCCAGACGCCGTTGTTCATGATGCAAGGGCTGGCGCAGGCCGGAGTCACCTGGAAATCCGAAGCCATCTTCCAGGAACAGGCCGGTCACCCGATCAGCAATGTCGATATTCCCGCAGACCAGAACACCACCGCGGTCTATGCCGCCGCCGTGGTCAAACGCGCGGCTCATCCGCAAGCCGGGTTGATGTGGGCGGAGTTCCTGCGTTCGCCCACCGCTCTGAAAATTTTCGAGGGCTACGGATTCAAGCCTGCCGCTGCCAAGCCCGCAGCCTGATTGCCGTCGCGCTGCAATCGCGCAGCGCGGCTGTTTGGCTCCGCAGATTGGCTCCTTCGTTCGCCCCCGCCGCAAGGCCGGGGCGATTTTTTTTCGTCTGGTGCAGCGTCCCCGTTGTGCGTTTGTGTGAACCATTGCACGTTTTGGCCGATGGCATCAAAAACCCGGCAATCCGATCAGGGCAGGGCTTGATTTTGCCGGGGGGCAGTAGCACACTGAACCTGACAATTCCATCGCAACGCACGCCCCGGTGCCAACCAGGCGGCGACAACAGAGGAGGTCCTCACCACGCCACAACTTGCCAGCACGGCGCTCCGCCCTGCTGTTCCCTTTTTTCCGAAATCAGGAGCCTCACTATGAATCTGACCATCAGCGGCCACCATTTGGATGTCACCCCCTCCCTGCGCAGCTACGTCGAAACCAAACTCGATCGCGTGGTGCGACATTTCGATCAAGTGGTCAATGTCAACGTGCTACTCAGTGTGGAAAAACTCAAGGAAAAGGAGAAACGCCAGCACGCGGAATGCAATCTGATGGTCAAGGGCAAGTCAATTTTCGCGGAAAGCCAGCACGAAGACCTCTACGCGGCCATCGACACTCTGGTCGACAAACTCGACCGCCAGGTGGTGGAACACAAGAATCGGCTGCGTGACCATCAGGCCACCGCGGGCAAGCATCTCGCAAGCTGAACGTTGACGCCCTCTACCATCACCTTTCGGGGTTGCTGCAGACCGGACGGGTCTGCAGCGATCCGGACTTGCCGCAACTCCGAACTGCAGCAAAACACGTTTACACTCGCTGTCCTCTTTGGCCCAAGCGTGATCCCATGAACCGTCTTGCCCAGATTTTGCCGCCGACGCATGTGCAGCTCGATGTCGACGTCAGCAGCAAAAAACGCGCGTTCGAATACGCCGGGCTGCTGTTTGAAAACAGCCTCGGCCTCAACCGCGCGCTCATTACCGACAATCTGTTTGCCCGGGAACGACTGGGTTCCACCGGCCTGGGGCAGGGCGTGGCCATTCCGCACGGGCGCATCAAGGGGCTCAAGCAGCCCAGCGCCGCGGTCATCCGTCTGCATCAGCCCATCGCGTTCGAAGCGCCGGACAATCAGCCCGTGTCGCTGCTGGTGGTCTTGCTCGTCCCCGAAAGCGCCACGGCCAAGCATCTGGAACTGCTGTCCACCATCGCCGAAATGTTGTCCGACGCCGACATGCGCGAACAACTCCTGAGCGAGGCCGACGCGGCCGCGCTGCACCACCGCATCAGCGTGTGGGCGCCGCTGCAAACCGCCGCCTGATTGTTGTGAAAGCGTCGGCCGCGACTGTGACGGCCTGCCTCTGCCCTGCCGGAATCGCCCCGATTTGAAAGCCTCCACCCTCGCCGCCGAGAGCCTGTTCGACGCCAATGCCCCACAATTGATGTGGCAGTGGATCGCGGGCCAGAGCAATCCCGAGCGGCGCTTCGACATGGCCGCCGTCGAGGGCGCCACCTCTGGGGCCGATCTGGTTGGCTACCTGAATTACATCCATCCCTTCCGCGTGCAGATCCTCGGCTGGCGCGAGGTCGACTACCTCAACAATTCCACGCAGGAAGACCGGCTGCGGCGCATCCGTCGCATCATTGGCCTGGAGCCGCCGGCCCTGGTGCTGGCCGACGGCAAGGATCCGCCGCCCTGTCTCGTCGACGAGTGCAATGCCGCACAGGTGCCGTTGTTCCAGACGGCGGAGACCGCGGCCTTCACCATCGACGTGCTGCGCGCCTATCTGTCCAAGCACTTCGCCAACCGCATCACCCAGCACGGCGTTTTCATGGACATACTGGGCCTGGGCGTACTGATTACCGGTGAATCCGGACTGGGCAAGAGCGAACTGGGGCTCGACCTCATCACCCGTGGTCACGGCCTGGTGGCAGACGACTGCGTGGATCTGCTGCGCGTGGCGCAGAACACCATCGAGGGCCGCTGCCCGCCGCTGTTGCAGAACCTGCTCGAAGTGCGCGGCATCGGCCTGCTCGACATCAAGACCATCTTTGGCGAAACCGCGGTGCGCCGCAAGATGCGGCTCAAGCTCATCGCCCACCTCATTCGCCGCGACGTGCTCGACCGCAACTTCGACCGTCTGCCCGCTGGCAATCTGGACGAGGACGTGCTCGGTGTGCCGATTCGCAAGGTGATGATTCCGGTGGAAGCCGGGCGCAACCTCGGTGTGCTGGTGGAGTCAGCGGTGCGCAACACCATTCTGCAATTGCGGGGAATCGATACCCTGCGCGAATTCCAGGAACGCCAGCGCCAGGCCATGCAGGACGGTGACGACTGAGGCGTTTTGCCATGAGCGGCCCCCCATGGGAGCAAGATGGTGCGTCGCCCAAAGCAAGCAATCATCCTGGTTGCAATATGCAGGCGACAGAACGCCGATCGGCCTGACGCGCATGAACGATCCCTGACGCCGTGTACGCGCGGTTGCGTTGAGCCCTGACTGTCCAATAGGCAGGCGGGTGCGCTACTCGCGGTCGTGCGCATGCCCGCGCGCAGCCAGCGGGGTGTGGTCGGTCTTGTTGTAGTGCGGGCAGGTGTTTTTGTTCGCGCAGCTCGCGTAGAGCGACAGCGAGTGTTCCTGCAATTCAAAGCCGTGTTCGCTGGCGATTTTTTTCTGTCGCCGTTCGATTTCGGCATCGAAGAATTCCACCACGCGGCCGCAGTCCAGGCACACCAGATGGTCGTGGTGCTTGCCCTCATTGATCTCGAACACCGACTTGCCCGACTCGAAGTTGCTGCGCAGCAAAATGCCGGCCTGCTCGAACTGGGTGAGTACGCGGTACACGGTGGCCAGGCCGATATCCTGCTGCTCGTCGAGCAGCACGCGGTACACGTCTTCCGCCGTCATGTGGCGCTGCGTGCCCTTCTGAAAAATTTCCAGGATGCGCAGCCGCGGCTGTGTGACCTTCAGGCCGGTATTGCGCAAACCTTGTGCGTTGCTCTGAGCCATGGGGAGGAGGGCCGTATTCAGTAGAATGCGCCGATGTTAAACGACCCCGGCCGCGTTCACCACGCGAGAGTCCCGATGCGGTTTTCCTCTGTTTTGCGCTCCTCCGAACAACCTGCCACGCAGCCGTTTTCCCGGCTGGGCTGGCGACCTGCAATCGCCGCCGCGGCGCTGTGCAGTCTGGCGCTGCTGGGAGGTTGCAGCAGCACCGCAACCCGGCACGATCTGACCTCGATGTTCAAGCCCTACCGCGCCGATGTCATTCAGGGCAACTTTGTGTCGCGCGAAATGGCGGCCGAACTCAAACCCGGCATGAGCAAGGAGCAGGTGCAGTCCATCATGGGCACGCCACTGCTCAAGACCATTTTCAACCAGAACCGATGGGAATACGTGTTCAGCCTGCGCCAGGGCTACCACGCGCCCATCGTGCGCCGCTTCACCGTGTATTTCGACAAAGACGGCAAGATGGAGCGCGCCGACGGCGACCCGCTGCCCTCCGAGCAGGAGTTCGTTGCCCAGATCAACTCCCTGCGCGACGGCGGCAAAAAGCCCAAGTTGCTGACCGAAGCGCAGTTGCAGGCCGAAATCGCCGCGGCGGACAAAAAATTCGCCGCGACCAAGCGGCCAGCCGTCCCTGCTTCGCAGCCCGGCAATCTGACGGTGTATGCGCCGGCGGCCGAAATCGCCGCGCTGCAGAACGCCGCTCCCACAGCTTCCGCTCCCGTCGGCAACTGAACGCCGCCCCCGCACATGAGCACATCGCAAGCCGAGACGCACCGCATCGCCATTGCTGGTGCCAGCGGCCGAATGGGCCGCACTCTCATCGAAGCCGTGCTGGCTGCGCCGGACTGCAGCGTCAGCGCCGCGCTCGACATGCCCGGCAGCCCGGCGCTGGGGCAGGACGCCGGGGCCTTTGCCGGGGTGCACACCGGCGTGGCCATCCGCTCCGATCTGTACGCCGCGCTGCAGCACGCCCGTTACTTCATCGACTTCACCCGGCCCGAGGGCACGATGGCGCATCTGGCCGCGTGCGAGGCGGCGGGCGTGGCCATGGTCATCGGCACCACCGGCTTTGACGATGCGCAGCTGGCGCGCATCCGCGCCGCATCCCAGCGCATTGCCATCGTCATGGCGCCCAATATGAGCATCGGCGTCAATGTCGTGTTCAAGCTGCTGGAGCAGGCCGCGCGTGCGCTGGCGCAGGGTTATGACATCGAGATCATCGAAGCCCATCACCGTCACAAGGTGGACGCGCCTTCGGGCACGGCGCTGAAGATGGGCGAGATCGTTGCCGGTGCGCTTGGTCGCGACCTCAAGCAATACGCCGTCTATGGCCGCGAAGGCGTCACCGGCGAACGCGATCCGTCCACCATCGGCTTTGCCACCGTGCGCGGCGGGGACATCGTGGGCGACCACACCGTGTTGTTCGCAGGCACCGGCGAACGCATCGAGATCACTCACAAATCGAGCAGTCGTGCCACCTACGCCCAGGGCAGTCTGCGCGCGGTGCGTTTCCTCTCCACCAAACCCCATGGCCTGTATGACATGCAGGACGTGCTGGGGCTCGAGGGCTGATGCCGCGCATGGGGGGACTTGCACAGTTCTGGCAGCAGGGCGACGCGCTCAGTCATCTGGTCGCGCTGGTTCTGCTGGCCATGTCGGTGGCGAGCTGGTTCGTCATCCTCTGGAAAGCGGCGCTGCTGTGGCGCGCCACGCGCCGCGTGCCTGCGGGCATTGCGGCCTACTGGGGCGCGCCATCACCTCTGCAGGCCGCGGCCGCGGCGCAGGCGGCTGACCGGGACGGCCTGTCCAGCCTGATGGCCGAGACCGCATCGCGGCTGGCTCGTCCTGACACCGTGCATCGCTGGCAGCCGCACGAAGACCGCGTCACCCGCGAATTGCGCGACACGCTGCAGGCGGCGCAGCGTCGGCTGCAGGCCGGACATGTGTTGCTGGCCAGTGTGGGCAGCACGGCGCCCTTCGTCGGGCTGTTCGGCACGGTCTGGGGCATTTACCACGCGCTCACCGCCATTGCCGCCAGCGGCCAGATCAGTGTGGACAAGGTGGCAGGCCCGGTGGGCGAAACCCTCATCATGACCGCCGCCGGTCTGGCTGTGGCCATTCCCGCCGTGCTGGCCTACAACGCCCTGAGCAAACGCGCCCGCCGCGTGCAGGGCGCGCTCGAAGGCTTCGCCCATGATCTGCAGCGTCTGCTGGCCACCAGTCCGGTGGTTTGAGCCTCGCGTGCCATGAGCTTCGGCCGTTTTGATCAGGGGGACGAGGGCGAAGCGATGAGCGACATCAACATGACGCCGCTGATCGACGTCATGTTGGTTCTGCTGGTGATTTTCATCATCACCGCGCCGCTGCTCACCGGCAGTCTCAAACTCGATCTGCCCAAGGTCGATGCTCCCGCCGCGCAGCAGCCGCCCGGCGTGCTCCATGTCGGGCTGCGCAAGGACGGGCAGCTCTTCCTCGCCGATCAGGCGGTCACGCTTGCGCAACTCGCGTCGCGCTTTGCGGCTGCGGCGCAGCAGTCGGACAAGACCGAGGTGCACATCAGTGCCGATGCCGCCGTGCCCTATGGCGATGTGGCGCGGGTGATGGGCGCGGCGCAGGCCGCAGGTCTGCGCCGCATTGGCCTCATCACTCAGCCGCCGACGGGCGCGGCCTCCGCTGTGCACTGAGGGCTAGGACCTACTTGAACTTGTAGTAGGTTTGGTTGAGGTAGGCGGCAATGTCCTTGACCTCTTCCGGGAACAGGTCGTGATTGAGCTGGGTCACGCACATCTGCGTGAATGCCAGCAACTGCCTGGGGTTGTGCACCTTGCGATCCGGGCGGGTGTACATCGCCGAAGTCGAGCCCATCATCCGCTCGGCGTGGCAGGCGGCGCACTTGAGGTCGGTGTAGGCCTGCTGCCCCTTCACCAGATTGGCGCCCTGAAACTCATGCAGGGTCGTGTCTGCGGCATGCGCCATCAAAGGTAAACCCATCAGGCCGATCAGGGCGCTGTTGCCGACAATGCGCCGCATCAGATGCATGGTTGGTGTCATCGAAGTCTCCCTTGTAGTTGTGCGCGCAGTGTGCGGGTTGCGCGAGCGCCTTGTCCACAACGCCCCTGTCGGATGCAGGGATACCTTCAAGACCGTGCCGGCCGAGTGAACTGGAACAGCGCGGTGTGCACATCCGCGTCCATCTCGGCTTCCCACAGCACATGGGTATCGCGCCCGAGCGCCTTGGCGCGGTACATCGCCACATCCGCCAGACGCAGCAGATCTTCGAGGGTCTGCGCATGTTGCGGATACAGCGCCACGCCGATGCTGCCCGAGGCGCGGAATTCCTGGCCCGACAAGGCATAGGGCGCGCGCAGGCGCTCCAGCGCATGCCGCGCCAGGTCTTCGGCCAGCCGCGGCGACGGCAGGTTGGGCAGCACGATGGCGAACTCGTCGCCGCCGAGCCGGGCGCAGACCGCGTCGGGGCCGAAGGTCTCGCGCAGACGCGCGGCGGTGGCCTGGATCAGCGCGTCACCGGCGGCGTGGCCGAAGTGATCATTGATGCGCTTGAGGCCGTCGAGGTCGATCCACAGCACGGCGGCATGAGCGCGACTGTCGTGTGTGCGGTCGAGCTGGCGCTGCCCGGCGTCAAACAGACCGTTGCGGTTGAGCAGTCCGGTGAGCGGGTCTTTGAGCAGCAGATCCTGCAGCCTGGTCGCGCGCTCGCGCAGTTGCGCCACGCGCACGGAAAGACCATAGGTGAGCACCAGTGCGAGAAAAACCATCACCCATTGCAGTGCGTCGGCGGTGAGAAAGGTCTCCGGCAGCCAGCCCAGGGTGCGGCCGATATTGGCAAATCCGACGAGCAGCAGGGGAAACAGGCTGAGCAGCAGGATCATCGCGGGAATGAAGCGCTGCCGCCAGCGCACCACGGCGGCCAGGGCGATCAGGAACAGCGAGGACGATGCAATCATCTGCGCCGGAACCAGCATCCAGCCGCTGTTGGGCAGCAGGTCGGCCACCGCCAGGGTGATGGCCAGCCATTGCACGATCTGCAAGGCCAGATCGGTGCGCGGCGCGTGGCGCGGCAGCAGCAGATAGGCGCGGATGAAGTACAGCCCGCCGGCGCACATCAACGACAGTCCGCCGATCAGCCCGAAGCTGTTCCACGGGCTTGCGCTGGGCCAGAACTGGTGCTGCCCCACGCCGGAGATCGTCAGCATGTAGAACAAGGCGGCGGCCTGCCACAGGATGTAGGCGAGGTAGGCTTTGTCGCGCGTGCTGAAAAACAAAAAGGCGTTATAGATCAGCAGCGCCACGGTCATGCCGTAGAACAGCCCTTGCAGCAGGGCGTCGTCCACCGCGTGATGGCGGAAGGCCGCAGCACTCCACAAATGGAACTCCGGAGTGAGCGCGCCATATTGCGTCACCCGAATCAGCAGGGTGCTGGCTCCTTCGGGCGGTTCAAACGCAAATGCTGTGTAACGGGAATGCAGCGCACCGAGCTGCCCGATGCCCGCCGGACGCGCGCCGTCCGCGTTGGCAAGATCGGAGGGCAGCAGATAAGCCTCGGCCTCGCGCCAGACCGGACGCCCGGGCTGCAGCACCAGTTGCTCCGGCGACCGCACGCTGCGAAACAGGCGGATGCGCACCCACAGGGCCTCATCGCTGATGCCCAGATTGTCATCGCGAACCGCCTGGAACTGCGAGTCTGGCAGCAGTGCCACCGTACCGGGCTGCAGCCGCGTGCCGGGTTCCCGATACACCTGCAGCGACTGTCTCAGGCTTTGGTGTGCGAGATCCTGCGGCACCAGAACCATCAAAGGAGCCATCGCCGCGTCGGGTGCCACGGTTGCCCAGACCCGTCCCGCCATCAGGAGTGCCAGAAGCAGAGCCGCCAGCGCCAAGGCCAGGCCGCGCAGCGTGTCGCGTCGACGGGCAAGCAGTGGCGGACGAGGCATGTGGAGAGCCCGAGGCGGACACCCGCTACGGGATGCGGCGGGGGATGAAAGGAAAATCAGTGTAGGGAGCGCCCTTGGCCGCTTCAATCCCTCTCAGCAGGGGGGCAAGACCGCCGCGCACGAGTCTTGTTCCGCGTCGCTTTAACCCCAGGGTCAACTCAAAACGTCGTGTTCACGCATACTTCTGGAAGAAACGCTATGGTTTCGCCGCACCATTTCCGCTGAATCGCCGAATGATCTTCTTCCATCCTGCGGTTTGCGTGTCTGTGCGGGTGACCCTCCAACCCTGTTCAAACCATGATGAAGACCCCTTCTTTGCGTACCTTGGATCTCGCCATGGCCGGCCCAGCGCTGCTGCGCGGGCAGGTGCGGCAGGCGTTTCATGCCACCTTTGACCGGTACGAGTCTCTGTTTCAACTGCTGCAGGGCGATGAGGCGTACTACAAAAAGCCGATCAGCCTGCGCCACCCGCTGATTTTCTACCTCGGCCATACGGCCACCTTTTTCGTCAACAAGTTTGTGCTGGCCGGAATCCACACCGGGCGCATCGACCCGAAACTGGAATCGATGTTCGCCGTCGGGGTGGACGAAATGAGCTGGGACGACTTGAACGCGGCGCACTACGACTGGCCTTCGGTCGAGGCGGTGTGGGCGTATCGCGCCAAGGTGCGTGAGCTGGTCGATGGTGTCATTTCCCGCTTGCCGCCTGATCCGCCGCAGAACTGGTGGAATAGTCCGTGGTGGGTGGTGCTCATGGGCATCGAGCATGAGCGCATCCACCTGGAAACGTCTTCCGTGCTGATGCGCCAGCACGCGTTGCCGTATGTCAAGCCGCATGCCGACTGGCAGCCCTGCCGCGCCTCCGGCGAGCCGCCCGCGCCGCAACTGGTCACCATCCCGGCGCAGCACTTCCGCCTGGGCCGTGACCGCCATCACCCCGAGTATTACGGCTGGGACAACGAATTCGGCGTGCACGAGGCGCGCACTGCCGAGTTCCAGGCCGGGCGCACGCTGGTGTCCAACCGTGAATTTCTCGCCTTCGTCGAAGCTGGCGGCTACCGCGACGACAGTGTCTGGAGCGAGGAAGGTCTGGCCTGGCGCCGCTTTGCGCAGGCAGGGCACCCGACCTTCTGGGTGCGCGGCGAGGGCGGCTGGCGGCTGCGGCTGCTCGCCGAAGAAGTGCCGATGCCCTGGGACTGGCCCGTGGAGACCAATTTCCACGAGGCCAAGGCGTTTTGCAATTGGATGGCGCGGCAGACCGGCAAACCCTACCGGCTGCCGACAGAAGACGAATGGCACGCGCTGAGGCGGCACGCCGGGGTCGAGGATGCGCCGCAGCCCAGCCCCGCAGCGGCGAACATCGAGCTCGACCATTTCGCCTCCAGCTGCCCGGTCACGCGCTTCGCCCACGGCGAGCTGTTCGACGTCATCGGCAACGTCTGGCAGTGGTGCGAGACCTGCACCTATCCGTTCGACGGCTTCGAGGTGCATCCGGTTTACGACGACTTCACCACCCCGACGTTCGACGACCGCCATGCCCTCATCAAAGGCGGTTCGTGGATGTCGTGCGGCAACGAGGCGCTGCCCGGGTCGCGTTATGCGTTTCGGCGGCATTTTTTCCAGCACGCCGGGTTTCGCTACGTGGTCAGCGACGCCTCCGTGCCGCTGCAGACCGGCAGCTACTACGAAACCGACGCGCAGGTGGCGCAATACTGCGAATTTCACTGGGGTGCGCAGTTTTTCGACGTGCCCAATTTTCCCAAGGCGCTGGCCGAGGCCTGTGTGCAGGCAATGCAGGGCCGGCCGCTGCGTCGCGCGCTCGATTTGGGTTGCGCCACCGGGCGTGCGACCTTCGAATTGGCGCGGCATGTCGCACAGGTCACGGGAATCGATTTTTCCGCCCGCTTCATCGGGGTCGGCCACCAGATGACCGGACAAGGCCGCATCCGTTACACCCTGTGCGACGAAGGCGAGCTCACCAGCTACCACGAGCACACCTTGGCCGAGCATGGGCTGGACGGCGTGCGCGACCGGGTGGCGTTTTTCCAGGGCGATGCGTGCAACCTCAAGCCCATTTACACCGACTACGACATCATCCTCGCCGCCAACCTGATCGACCGGCTTTACGAGCCCGCGCTGTTCTTGCGCGATGTGCAGCATCGCATCGTCCCCGGCGGCTTGCTGGCCATTGCGTCGCCCTACACCTGGCTGAGCGAGTTCACTGTACGCGAGCACTGGATCGGCGGGTTCAAAAAAGACGGCGAAAACTGCACGACGCTCGATGGCTTGCACGCCTTGCTCGACCCGCATTTCGAGCGGATCGGCCCGCCGCGTGACGTGCCCTTCGTCATCCGCGAGACTGCGCGCAAATTCCAGCACAGTCTGTCGCAGCTCACGCTGTGGCGACGGCGGGAAAGCTGACATCGCAGCGCATCATGGCTCCAGTCGGCCTCGCCGCCCCGCTCCAGGTTTTCTCATGGGCGCTTGCCGGATTCAAACCCCCCGACGTGTCCGCATGGCCTGGCCGATGGCCTGAAGTTGTGCATCGCTGAGCAGCCGTGCGGCCAGGGGCAGGAGTTCGCCTTCTTCGAAGTCAATGTGGTGCTGATGGCGCAGCGCAAAGTCCTCCACGCTGCGTGGATCGAGCGCTGCGGCATCGCCTTCCGTGAGGGCGACAAGCTGCGCACGCAGGGTGTGCCATGCGGCGTCGAACTCGCGATGTTCGCGCACGATGCGCGCGCGCATGTCGTGCAGGCACACCGCATCCGACCCGGCCATGGCCTCGAACAGGGCGGGAAACAGATCCTCCTCCTCATCCTGGTGATGCTGGTGCCCCGCCGTCTCGAAATACCGGATCACCTGACCCGCTGCCTGCCGCGCAGCTTCATCGGCGCCATGCGCTGCCAGGTGCGCAGGCAGGCGCTGCAAGGTGGCGCATTGCCTGGAGATGCGCTGATGGCAGGCGGACAGCAGCGCCAGCGGCGCGTCGAAACCCGCAGCCGCGTGCGTGCCGAGAAGTGTGCTGAGAGTCATGTTGCGCTCCTGTCGGGCGCAAGGATGCGCCACCCATTGTGGTAACTATAATGCTTCTATGAATGCGCGATGCCAGAAAGGAGGCGCACATCATGGTTTCTGAACTCGCCCTCAAGCGCGTGTACGCGCCGGCAGACGATGGCGACGGGTTCCGCGTGCTGGTCGATCGTCTGTGGCCGCGTGGATTGAGCAAGGCCGCAGCGCGCGTCGATCTGTGGGCCAAGGAGGTGGCGCCGAGCGATGAACTGCGGCGTTGGTTCGGGCACGAGGCGAGCAAATGGGAGGCATTTCGCCAGCGCTATGCGCAGGAACTCGCCCAGCCCGACAAGGCCGCCGCGGTCGCGGCCTTGCGACAGACATTGAGCGCACATCACAAAGTCACCCTGCTGTACGCAGCGCATGACGAGGCGCACAACAATGCCGTCGTGCTGCAGCAGATGTTGCGGTCACGGTGACAGTGCCGATGCGTCTCGTGATCCGCCCGCCCTTTCGGCTCGACCTCACCGTGTGGGCGCTGCGGCGCACGCCGGGCAACCGCATCGATGCCTGGGACGGCAGGCAATGGCGGCGCAGTGTGTTCGTCGGGGATGCTGTGGTCGGTCTTGCGGTGGAGCAGACCGGCCCGATCGACGCGCCCGTGCTGACGGTGCACTGCGTCGGCACCGACTGCAGCCATCCGCACCCGGCGCAAGCCCTCGCGGCTGTGGTCCGCGGCATGCTCGGCATCGACGCGCCTTTGCATGGGTTTGATCGGCTGGTCGCGAGCGAGGCGCAGCTTGCACCGCTTGCCGAGCGCTATTCAGGGCTGCGGCCGCCGCGCTTTCCCAGCCTGTTCGAGGCGCTGGCCAATGCCGTCGCCTGCCAGCAGGTCAGTCTGGCCAGCGGTCTGGCGCTGCTGGGCAAGACAGCAGCGCAGCTGGCGCCGCCGCAGCGCCCCGGCGATTTTCCGCCGCCCTTTCCCTTGCCCGAGACGGTACTCGCCGCGGGCGGATCCGCCCTGCGTCATCTGGGCTGGAGCCAGCACAAGGCGGACTATCTGCTTGGCTGCGCCCAGGCCATAGCCTGCGCCGCGCTCGACGCGGCCAGCCTGGATGCCGCCAGCGATGCGCAGGCCATGCAGATCCTCAGCAGCCTTCGGGGCATCAAGCGTTGGAGCGCGCAATATGTGGCCCTGCGTGGCCTCGGCCGTCTGGCGGTGCTGCCCGTGGACGACGTCGGCGCGCACAAGCATCTGGCGCTGTGGCTCGGCAGGCCGCGGCTGGACGCCGCGGCGATGCAGGAACTCGCCCAGCGCTGGCAACCCGCTGCGGGCATGGTGTATTTTTTGCTGCTGCTCAAGCGCCTGGACGATCAGGGCGTGCTCGGCGCGCCCTTCCCCCAACCCCACCCGGCTGCATGAACATCATGGGAGGCTGCTGACCCCCGTGCTGCAGGGGAAGTGGAAACCGCCCGCCAGACCGACGTCCGCGCAACATCAGCCTCAGGCCGTCGCGGCGACGAACTTGCGCAATTTGGGGTTGAGGCAATCGGCCAGGGTAGCGGTGTCGAGCTCGGCGTAGAACGCCTGCCGCGCTCGTTCCAGCCGGGGACGCAGCGCGCAAAATCCGCTGAGCAGGCAATGGCCGCCATCGTCGCGGAAACACTCGGCCAGCACTTCATCCTCCTCCAGCCAGGCGAGCACCTCGCCGAGGCGAATCCGCTTCGGATCCTGGGCCAGCTTGACGCCACCGCCGGCACCGCGCACAGTCTGCACATAGCCGCCGACAGCCAGCCGCTGCAGCACCTTGACCAGATGCTCGCGCGAGATGTCGAGCTTGGCGGCGAGTTCGATGCTGGACCACATGTCACGCTTGCTGCTGGCCAGCACCAGCAGGGCACGCAGGCCGAAATCGGAAAACGAGGTCAGTCGCACGGCAGGCTCCAAACAGGTATTGCAAATGCCACTCAAGGTCTTTATAGTGGAATTCAGTGTACCAATTATGCGCAGTCCAATCATCCTGCCTGCGTTTGCGAGGAGGCGATTTCATGTTTTCCATGATCACCCCATCCGATGCAGCTTATGCAGAGCGCGAACTCGGCGCCCCCGCCCGCGGCATACCCGGCGCAACAGCCGGGCTGAGTGAGCATTGCCTGGATATTGCTGCCGCGGCAGGCTGTCGGCGGCTCTATGCAGATCTTTGGCGGGGCTGGCGCATTTCAACGCCGAGCTGATGGAACATGTCCACACCGAAATCGACGTCCAGTTTCCGGGAATCGAAGGGCGCGGTTGAGGCCGCCCGGTACGACTTCCACCGCCGCCATCGAGATTTCACCCCTGAAGGAGCACACGTATGGAACCGCTGAATGTCATCAACCAACCGCACACCCACCGCCGCGCCGACAACATCTATCCGTTCGACGCGACCGGAATCGCCAAGCGCTTTCGCCATGCGGCGATTTTCGGCGCATTGCACGCGCTCGAACCCGGCGAGACCATGGCGTTTTTCAACGACCATGATCCCATCCCGCTGCTGCAGCAGATTGAACACCATTTCGGCGACCGGGTGCGGATCGAATACCTCAGCCGTGGTGCCAACGGCGTGCGGATCGACTTTCACGTGCAGAACGCGGGCTGATCGCGTCGCCAGTACACTGGCCCAATTGAAGTCATCGCGCACGAGCGCTGAATCGGCGAGATCAAAAAAGACGGAGAAAACTGCACGGCGCTCCATGGCATGCGCGCCTTGCCCGACCCGCGATTCGAGCTGATCGAGCGGCCATGCGACAGCACGCGCATTCCAGCGCTGCCTGTCGCAGTGCACGCTGCGGCGGCGACGACATCTCTGAACCGAGGAAGCGCAACATGACCGCAACCAATCGCACCGATCGCTCCCAAGGCGCATTACTCGGCGCATTCATCGGCGAGGCGCTCAGCGTCGGCCCGCACTGGTACTACGACCTCGACCTATTGCGTGTCGACTTCGGCCCGTGGATCGAGACATACACCGCCCCGCGCCCCGGCCGCTACCACGCCGGGTTGCGTGCGGGGGAATCGTCACAACCGGGGTTTTTGCTCGAACTCATGCTGCGCAGCCTGGTCGAGCGCGGCGGCTACGATCAGGTCGACTTCTGCCGCCGTATCGACACGGAATTTTTTCCGTTGCTCGATGGCACGCCGCACAGCGGCCCCGGCGGCTATACCAGTCAGTCGATGCGCGAAGCCTGGCGCAAGCGCGTGCAGCGCGGCTTGCCCTGGGGGCAGGTGGCGGGGCTTGCCGACAACACCGAAGCGGCAGAGCGCACATTGGCGATTGCCGTGCGCCACGCGCCCGACCTCGGCGCGGTCGCGCGGCATGTCGCAGCCAACGCGGCGCTCACGCAGACCGACCCGACGGTGCTTGCGATGACGACCGCTTACGGCTGCGCGCTCGCGCTGCTGGTGCAAGGTGAGCCGCTTGATGCATCGATTTCCGTCAAACTGATGGAGCGAGTGCATCGCGGCGAGCTGCCGTTTCACCACGTTACCGACGCGGCGCTCGGCGCCGTGTCCGCTGGAGCCGAGCGCGCGGCGCAGCCCGGCGAGTTCGCCTCGCCCGATGCGCTGCTCACCGCCGGTTCGATTGCGCGCGGGGCGCACGACCGCGACGTGCGCATCGACCCGGCGTGGAAAGTCTCGCTGGTCTACGGCATGCCCTGCGCCGTCTACCACCAGTTTCCCGCGGCGTACTACCTTGCCGCGCGATTCGCCGATGACTTCGAATCCGCCGTGCTGCACGCCGTCAATGGCGGGGGGCAGAATCAGGCGCGTGCGATGCTCACCGGTGCGCTGGTCGGTGCGCAGGTCGGGTTGTCCGGTATTCCGCAGCGCTTGATCGCGGGGCTGGAATGCGCACCGCGCGTGCTGGAGTTGGCCGCAGGGCTCGATGGACGCGATGCGCCTGCATGAGCGGGACGACCTTTCACGCTCCGTCTCCGCTTGTCTGAAAATGGGCATAACCGATGTCGGTGAAACCGTATAGGGACATGTGCAGGCCTGACTGCGCGCCAGGGGGCGAGCTGGCACAAGCAGAAAGCGCCACCACAGCCGCCAGCAGCAGGGCAAAAAGAGGGGGTTTCACTTTGAGGTGTTGAGCCTGAAGGGGGAGAAAATGTCGCCCCGCAATGGGCAAGGGCATGCCTGCGCGGGGCGGCAGCGAGCATGTGCCCCCTCTAGATGGACTGATCGGATCGCAGGATGGTTGCGGCGGTTCAGACCGGTGCCCAGCGCCCTGCCGAGATGCGGCGCCGGGTGGATCCCGACTCGTCGATGCTCAAAAGATGCAGCCAGCCGCCGTCGACCAATTCACGCACCAATTGGTGCCGGTCGATGATGGCGTCGATCGCCTCTTGCGGGGCTTCGAGAAACACCGACAGGCGCACCGGCTCATGCACCCAGCGCCGTCCGTCGTGCACCGATTGCAGCGGCAGGCCGACGCGCAGGTCGCCGCCGTTGCCTTCGAGCACGCCGATGGCTCCGCCGACGATGTTGTGCAAAACTTTATTGCCGCTGCCAAGGCGGGCGGCATCGACCACCGAGCCGTGGTACTGCAGATTGATCCAATTGGCCACGACCATCGGTGCGGTCATAATGAGTTCGAGGATTTTGAAGTCGGCGTCGTTTTGCCAGACGTAGTCGTGGAGAAAAGCGCGACCGTGTAAATCGAGCCCGGCGGTGCGCTCACGCGGCGCAGCGATGAACGCGGCGTTATTGGCCAGCGCCCACTCGGGGCGAACCTGTGCCCAATCGCGGCTGCGCTTTTGCACCTCTGTATGCACCCGGTGGTCGGGCAAATGCGCCAGACCCAACAAGGCGGCACGCTCCACACGGGTGAGGTCGCCGGCCTGCTCCAGCCATGGCCGCAATTGCGCGAGGTCGTTCGCCAGATTTTCCGGGATATTCTCGGTGTCGAACAGTCGGACATCATCGGTGGTGGTGTCGTGCAGCGCGGGCAGGAACCAGGTGTCTTCGGGGACGGCGATGCCGCGGGTCCGCAGCCCCTCGCGCACCGCGCGCTGGTTGAGCAGCGCGGCAACCACCCGCGCGCTGGCCTCGCCGGTCTGCCCAGCGCAGGCGCCGCAGTCCAGGCTGGTCGCGTGCGGGTTGTTCACTGTGGTGCTGCCATGTCCGACCAGCAACACCAGCCGGGCGAACCGCTCGGTCAGCCCCATGCCGCGCAAAATGCGCTCCGCGTTGTCCACCCAGTCGTCCTCGGGAATGCCAGCAGGCAGCGCGTGGGCATGGCCGCAGGCGTGTGCCGCCTGCGCAACGATGACCGGAGCCAGGCGTGCGGCGGTGGCGGCATCCAGCCCTTGCGTGGCCGGTTCGGGCACGGGGCGAGACCAGCCCAGGCTGTTGGCGAGCAGCTTGGGTGCATACGACAAACCCGCAGCCTCAACAAATGAAAAGCAGGATGCGGCCGAAAACTTGAAAGCCTTCCATGCCTTGGCCACGGCAAGGCGCTGGCGCCGCCGTTGCGCCGCCTGCTGGCTGTGGCCGCCGACGATTTGCTCGGGAATGCAGTATGCCGGGTTGAAAATCACTGGCACGTGAGAATTGCCACTGTCGGCGCCCAGCGGCAGGTACTCGATGAACATGCCGAAGAACCCGGCAAAACCCAGCGTCTGCACTTGCGGGGCGACAGTTTCCAGACTGCGGCGGAACACTTCCGAGCGCACGTCGATACAAAACGCCGCCTGTACTGCGGGCCGCGATGCCTGGGCGGTTGATGCGCGCTTCAACCCATTGGCAATGTGATGCTGTACGCCGATTTCCATGGCCAGCAGCAAGATGCGGTCGATTTCCGCGGCGGCCTGACGCTTGGCTGAAGGTGGGCGCATGCTCACGGCGAGCATGTCGTGCCAGCGTGCCACCAGCGCCGAGCTGCGCTTTTCCTGGTATAGCAACACATCCCACATCAGACGAATGGCCAGCAGATCGACGATGGAGTCGTCGCGCCCGCCCTGGAGTTCGGCCTGCCAGCGCAAATACCGCGCCCATGAGGCCCAGCCGTTGATGCTCAGCAGCGCTGCATGCAGGTAGCGTTCCACCGCATCGTCCGGGACGTCGAGCTGTGCCAGCGCCCAGGCGATGGCCTCGCGCGGCTGTGTCGGCAGACGCGCCACTGCCGCACGAAAGTCTCCCAAGCCCATCATCGCCGGGCTGCGGTCGATTTCGGCGGCAGCTTTCCAACTGGAATAGAGTCCCTGCCCACGCCAGGGCATGGCCACCGTGGCCTGGCCGAGGTCGAAATACGCCGCGCAGTGCAGGCTGATGCGCTCGGTGACAAAGCTCGACCACAGCCCGCCCTCGACCTTTTCCAGGATCACGCTGACAGGTGCCATGCCCAGCCGCGGCTTTGGCGCTGGCGTGGACAAGGTGCGCAGCACGTCCTCCACATCCAGTGCGCTGCCCAGGCGGGCGATAGCCTCATCAATATCGTTTGAGGTGATGCGGCCCCCTTCGATTTGCTCGCGCCAGTAGTTCCAGGGCATATACAAGCTGCTTCCTGCCACCCGAGCGAGCAGGTCAGAGGCGTCCTGAAAGCGTTGGTCACGCAGTCCGAAGTACGGGTTGACGGCGATGAAGTGCTTGAGTGGCCACAGCGGCGCAACGCGTGCGCAGGCGGCGTCGATGCGGGTATCGAGCCGTTCCGCTGTGGTGATGGCTTGGGTCGCGTCATTCAGGTTCATATCAAGCTCCGGTGGAAAGGGTAGAAACGGTCGGCTGCGCGCTGTGCGTGGGTGAGGGCCAGGCACGCTGAAGGAACCGTGTGATGGCCACATCGATATACAGGCCGTTGTACAAGTGCACCCAGAGCTGTTGGCGTAATGGCGATGCGCCTGCCGCGATGAACCGTTGCGCGCCGAACATGGCGAGGAATGCTCCGATGACCAGCGGCACCAGCCAGGTCTGCGCAGTGACAGCCTCCGGCCGCAGTGGGGCCAGGCTGCCGCGCAACAGCGCGTCAAACGCCGCATGCAGGGTGTAGTACGCCACGCACACCGCGGCGGATAGTCCCAGCGCACGCAGCATTGCGGTGGCACCCAGCACGGCGGTGGTCTGCAGTAAAAGCTGCGCGGTGGCGATTGTCACGATGGCAGCGGCGGCAATCAGCGCGGGCTGCTGCCGCCAGTCCAGACCAAAGGCCAGGGCGACCGCGAGCGCGACCGCGGCGGCCAAGCCAAAGATGGCGATGGTTCGCGCGGCGCCGATGCGGACTTCGGCAAAGCGCACCGTCGGGGCGCGAAAGCCGTCAACGCCGCTGCCAGACGCCAGAAACGCATGCGCCTTATAGAGCGAGTGAGCCACCAGGTGCAGCATCGCCAGGCTGTAAAGCCCCAGGCCGCATTCGAGCAGCATGAAGCCCATTTGCGCGGTGGTGGACCAGGCCAGAGACACCTTGATGCTGGTCTGGGTGAGCATGACGAGAGAGGCCAGTGCCAGCGTCGTCAGACCGATGAGCGCCAGGACCGACAACGCCAGAGCGGATTGCGACATCAGCGGACTCATCCGCAGGATGAGAAACGCCCCGGCGTTGACGATGCCCGCATGCAGCAGCGCGGACACCGGGGTGGGCGCTTCCATCACCTGAATCAGCCAGCCGTGCAGTGGAAACTGCGCCGACTTCATTGCGGCGCTTGCCACGATGAGCAGCGCCGCCGCCTGCAGGCTGGTCGGCAGAGGCTGCAGCGGCGTGGCCAGTCGCGCATACACCTCTGGCAGTTCGAAGGTCTGCAGAGTGCCGCCGATGAGGAGTACGGCTGTCAGCAGGCAGGCGTCGCCGATGCGGCTGGCGACAAATTTTTTGTGTGCAGCGAGCATGGCCGCCGGGCGTTCGCGGTAGAAGGTGAGCAACTGGTGCAGGCACAGACTGGTGGCGATCCACGCCAGAGCGAGCAGCAACAGATTGCCGCTGACAATCAGCGTCAGGATGGCCGCCAGGGTCCACATGAGCCAGAGATGAAACCGTCCTTGTCCAGGATCGCCGTCCATATAGGTGCGCGCGTAGCGCGAGACGATCACGCCCACGAAAGAAACCAGCAGCAGCATCACCAAGGTGACGGCATCGATGTAGACGCTCAGCGAGAACGCGCCCATTCTGTCAGGCAGCGGGACGGCGAAAGCCGTCCACGCTGCGGGCGGGTGCAGCGCAAAGACGGCGGCGACGCACACGGCGGCGGCGAGCGCAGCCCAGGCGGCTGCGACATTGAGCCGAGCCACGGTGTGCGGCCGCGTGACGATCAAGCGGCTGCCAACCAGTCCGGCCAGCCAAAGCGCCGCAGGTGGGACCAGGCCGACTGCGGCAGAAAAATGGGGCGTGATTTCAATCATGAGGCTCTCCTGGGTGGAAATCGCATCGCCGCAAGGCGCAGCGGTGATGCCTTGAATGGCTGAGCAGTCTAGAGAGGGCCTGACTAAAACAATAATGAATTGTTATCATAAAAACCATTTCCTTATGTCTATAGTCAAGCGCGATCTTCGCCATGCTCCATGTCACTTTGCGGCAGTTGCGTACTTTCGAGGCGGTAGCACGCCTGCGGAGCTTTTCGCGTGCCGCTGAAGAGCAGCACGTCACCCAGCCCACGGTTTCCAAGCAGATCCGGTTGCTGCAAGATGCCGTCGGGTTGCCGCTGCTGGAGCAGATCGGCAAACGCATCTATCTCACCCAGGCAGGCGAGGCGCTTTACGCCACGTGTGGCGGCTGGCTGGACACCTGGGGCCGGTTCGAGCAGACGATTGCCGATCTGCGGGGCGTCAAGCAGGGGCGACTGCGCATCGCCACCGTCACCACCACCAAATATTTCATGCCGCGACTGCTCGGGCCGTTTTGTGCGCAATATCCCGGGATCGATATCGCGCTGGAAGTGGTCAACCGCGATCGCGTGCTCGAGCGCCTGGCGCGCAATCAGGACGATCTGTATGTGATGGGCGTGCCGCCCGACGACCTGGACATCATCCGCGAGCCCTTCCTGGAAAATACCCTGATGGTGCTGGCGGCGGCATCGCACCCGTTGGCGCAGCGTCGCAGCATCACCTTGGGCGAGGTGGCCAAGCAGCCTTTCATCCTGCGCGAGCGCGGCTCGGGCACGCGGCTGACGGTGGAGCGGATGTTTCGCGAGCGCGGGTTGAGCCTGAACGTGCGCATGGAGCTGGGGAGCAACGAGGCGATCAAGCAAGCCGTGGCTGGCGGGCTGGGGCTCGGCATTCTGTCACTGAGCACGCTGCATCCCGATCCCAGCCTGGACGAGGTGGCCATGCTCGACGTCGAGGACTTTCCTATCCGTCGCCACTGGTATCTGGTGTGGCCTCGCGACAAACAGTTGTCGGTGGTCGCCGCTGCGTTTCTGGATTTTTTGCGCGGGCACGTCGATTTGCTCATGCATCGCGAACCGCCGCGTGTTTGAGCGGGCTGCGGTGCGCCTGCGGTCACGCATCTGGATGGTGTTGCCAAGCAGCGCGCTCGCGCGCTTGCATCAACTGCAACCGCACTTTTCCCGTTCCCGATTTCAGCCGCCCGTCGACGCATTCACCCCTTTGCGGCGCCCGGCATCCAAGTGCGGTGGGCACCGGTGGTGACCATCGCGCGAGTCATGGCCACGAAAGACCGCCTGCGTGTCCTCCGGCATAGAAGTTGGCGCAGGTTTTGAGAGAACGCAGTGCAGAAGTGAGTCGGGCCGGGCGACTTCAGAATGCAGAATGCCGGGCGCCACGGCGTAGCACATGCAACTCGGCACCCGACTCCGCGTGGCGTCACGGAACCTGGAAATGAAAACGCCCAGCTGTGAACAGTTGGACGCTGAATTGTGGTGACGGTCAGCCCAGAAACTTGCCCAGCAGCTGCTGGGCCGTGGCCATCAGGTCGCCCTCGGCGGGCAACTGGCCGTTGGGAGTGAGTTTGTCCACCACATTGGGCAGCGCCTGCGACAGCTCGCTGGCCGCCTGCGCGGGCTGTATGCCGAGCTTGCTGGCAATGTCGCCCAGCGCACCGCTGCCCAGCACCTGCTGGATCTGCTCGGCGGAAATCGGCAGATTGGCCCCGGTGCCCACCCAGGACTGCGCCACATTGCCCAGCCCGCCCTGTTGGAATTTCTCCAGTAACCCGCCAAGTCCGCCGCTATTGCCCAGAAGCCCCATCACGGCCTGCAGCATCGGGTTGTCCCCCGCGCCTGCCTGCGCCTGCTGGCCACCCAGCATCTGTCCCAATTCACCCGCCACGCTATCGAACAATCCCATGGTGATCTCCCAAAGTCAAAAAATCAGTGCAGCAATTCCAAGGCCCTTGACGCACAATTGCAATTCACTCTGCCGCTGTCTTCGTAGCTTAAAGGGATTGCATGAATTTGCGTGCGGTCCGGTCGCCGAGTCTTTTATTTCTCTGCTTTTTTACAGTTCCATGGATGTCTCTTCTGAACAGATTCACACCCTGATGGCCGACCTGGGCGCCCGCGCCCGATCCGCATCGCGTGGCATGGCGCGGGCCGGAACGGCGGCAAAGAATCAGGCGCTGTCGGCGCTGGCTGCTGCCATTCGCGCCCATCGTCCTCAATTGCAGGACGCCAATCTGCGCGATCTGCACGCCGCGCGCGAAGCCGGGCTGGAGAGCGCCTTCATCGATCGCCTGACCCTGAGCGACAAGGTGGTGGAACAGATGGCGCTGAGTTGCGAGCAGGTGGCCGCCTTGCCCGATCCAGTCGGTGAGATCGAGCATGTCCGCCGTCGCCCATCGGGCATCAACGTGGGGCAGATGCGCGTGCCGCTGGGCGTGTTCGGCATGATTTATGAAAGCCGCCCGAACGTCACCATCGAAGCGGCGTCGCTGGCCATCAAATCAGGCAACGCAGTCATTCTGCGCGGTGGCTCTGAAGCCATCCATAGCAACCGCGCACTGGCCGATCTGGTGGCGCGCGCGCTGCAATCCGCCGGACTGCCTGCCGATGCGGTGCAGCTGGTGCCCACCACCGACCGCGCCGCCGTGGGGGCGCTGATCACCATGCCGCAGTTTGTCGATGTCATCATCCCGCGCGGCGGCAAGGGACTGATCGAGCGCATCAGCGCCGAGGCGCGGGTGCCCGTCATCAAGCATCTCGACGGCAACTGCCATGTCTATGTGGACAGCGGTGCCGATCTGGACATGGCAGTGCGCGTGACCGACAACGCCAAGACCCAGCGCTACAGCCCTTGCAATGCCGCTGAATCGCTGTTGGTCGCCGCGGACATCGCCCCGGAATTTCTGCCGCGCATCGCCGCGGTGTTTGTGCAGAAAGGCGTGGAAATGCGCTGCTGCCCGGCCAGCCGCGCGCTGCTTGCCGCCGTGCCCGGCGCTGCGGCCCTGTTGCGCGACGCCACCGAGGCCGACTGGAGCACAGAATATCTCGCCCCGATCATCTCCGTCAGGCTCGTGGACGATGTGAACGCGGCCATTGCCCACATCAACCGCTACGGCTCGCAGCACACTGACACCATCCTCACCCGCGACCATCCCCGCGCCATGCAGTTCCTGCGCGAGGTCGACTCCGCCAGTGTGATGGTCAACGCCTCCACCCGCTTTGCCGATGGCTTTGAATACGGTCTGGGAGCGGAAATCGGCATTTCCACAGATAAATTCCACGCCCGCGGGCCGGTCGGCCTGGAAGGCTTGACCAGCATGAAATGGGTGGTTTTCGGCGACGGCGAAGTACGCAACTGACTTTCCCTTCCAATATGACCTCTCCCCAGATCGAGACCGCCGTCCTCACCCTGCCCACCTTGCTGCGCATCAATGCTGCCATTGGCGTGGGTTTTGGCCTGCTCAGCGCCCTGCTCACGGCCATTGTGAAATGGCGCGACTTCAATGGCGTCGAGCTATTGGCCATCCTGCCCGGTGCGGTGTTTTTCAACACCCTGGCGCTGGTGTTCGCGACCCTGGTGGGGTATTGGCTGTACCGCTGGCTGGCCGAACGCCAGCGCTTGAGTCTGCATCACCTGCACACGCGGCGCACCCATCCGCATAAATCGGCCTGACCAGACACAAGGAGATTTCCATGAACCCACGCGACCGCATCAGACTGCTCGGCGCCGGACTCATCGGCCTGGGCGGAGCCCAACTCGCGCAGGCGCAGACCCAAGGGCCGGTCCCAGCGCAGCAGATTTCCAGTGAACCGTGGAAAGTCGTATTTCAGATCAGTGACGGATTGGAGCAGGCCTATGAAGGCCTGATCAACATCCAGAACGTGCTGGAGCTCGATCCCAAAATGCAGTTCATCGTCGTGGGCTACGGCAAGGCTATCCACTTTTTGCTCAATGGCGCAAAAACCCCGCAGGGCGCGCTGTTCTCCGGGATGATTGGCGATCTGGCCAATCAGGGTGTGCAGTTCAAGGCCTGCAACAACACCCTGACCTTCCTCAAAATCCCCCTGAGCGAGCTGGTGCTCGAAGCCTCCGTCGTGCCCGCCGGGGTGTACGAACTGGTGAAACTCCAGTCCGAAGGCTGGTACTACATCAAACCCTGAATCCAGCCCCAGGGGCCGCCGTGCGCGGTCCTTCGCGGTGCCGTGCGGTTTACAGATACGCGCTATGTGACCGCGGTCACACGGCAGATTACATACTGCCCTCAGTATTGACTCCGCGCAAACACACGGGAAGCCTGCTGGTTCTCCCGAATGTTTCCATTTGATACATTCCGATACCTTCTGTTTTAGATCAAGGATTGTTGATGTTTTCCATCACCAAGCGGATCCGTCACCAAGGAGACATCGGATGTTGCGCAAACTGCTGTTGACTTCACTTCTGTGTGCCGCAGGCGCGGCGCAGGCGGCCACTCCCGTGGTCACCCCAGGCCAGTCTCTGGCCGCCACCTGTTTCAACTGCCATGGGCCGCAGGGTGTGTCGACCGGCGCCATTCCGTCGCTGGCTGGGCGCACCTCGGCGTCGATCGTGGACACCTTGGCGGAATACAAAACGGGCAAACGCACCGGCACCATCATGCCGCAGATCGCCAAGGGCTATACCGACGCCCAGATCCAGCTCATCGCCGCCTATTTCTCGCAGCAAAAACCCTGAGGACGCCACCATCATGCAATCACGTCGCAAATTCCTGGCCGGTGCCGCCACCATGGGTGCCATCGGCCTCGCGCCTGTCCTGTCGGGCTGCGCCAGCACCACGCGCAGCGCTGCGGGCAAAGGCAAGATCGTCATCGTTGGCGCCGGCTATGGCGGCTCCACGGCGGCCAAATACATCCGTGAATGGTCGAACAACGCGCTGTCGGTCACGGTAGTCGAGCCGGGCGATGCCTTCATCTCCTGCCCGATCTCCAATCTGGTGATCGCCGGGGCGAAGTCGATGCAGGACATCACCATCTCCTACGACGATCTGCGCAAGCGCCACGGGGTGAACTGGATCAAGAGCACGGTGGAAAGCATCGACCCCGCCAAGCACACGCTGAAGCTGGCCAATGGCGACACCCTGCAGTACGACAAGCTGGTGCTGTCGCCCGGTATCGACTTGATGTTCGATACCGTCAAAGGCCTCAGGGCGGCGAATGAATCGGGAAAAATCCTGCAAAGCATGAAGGCCGGCCCGGAAACCGTGGCACTGCGCAAGCAGGTCGAATCCATGCGCGACGGCGGCGTGTTCGCCATCACCGTACCGCTGGCGCCGTTTCGCTGCCCACCCGGACCCTATGAACGCGCCACGCTGGTTGCGGCTTACTTCAAGCAGCACAAACCCAAATCCAAAGTGCTGATTTTCGACGCCAACGACAAGGTGCAGTCGAAAGAGCCCCTGTTCAAGAAGGCCTGGGCCGAGCAATACAAGGACATGATCGAGTACATCCCCGATCACAAGGTGGTCGGAGTGAATGCCGACCGCATGGAACTGGAGTTCGAGGTCAATGACCCGGTGAAGGCCGATGTGCTCAATGTCATTCCGACGCAACGCGCCGGCGTCATTGCGCAGAAAACCGGGCTGGCGAACATGAACGCGCGCTGGTGCGCGGTGGACTACATGACCTTCGAATCTGCGGTGCACAAGGACATTCATGTGCTGGGCGACTCCATCCAGATCTCGCCGCTCATGCCCAAGTCCGGCCACATGGCCAACCAGCATGCCAAGGTGGCTGCAGCGGCCATTGTGTCCATGCTGTATGACCAGCCGGTCAACCCGCATCCGGTGGTGATGAACACCTGTTACAGCATGGTGAACTTCAAGGACGCCATCCACGTCGCCACTGTGCATCAGTACGACGCGGAGAAAAAAACCTTCCTCACCGTGCCCGGATCGGGAGGCATTTCCGCAGGCATCACCGAGTTGGAGGGGGTGTACGCCGAAGCCTGGGCGCACAACATCTGGCGGGACAGCCTGTCCTGATGGAAAGCCGACACGCCGCAGGGTTTGGCTGAACTACGGATTGTGCGGCGTGTCGTTCATAGGCATCATGCATGGGTCGATCGTGCATCGGCCCCTTTTTTTTCGTCCGAGCGCCAGAAGAGCGCAGGGCGGCAACCATCCCAAGGAGGAGACATATGGAAAACACACCGAATCGCCGCAAGGCACTCGCCGCAGCAACCGTAGGCGCCGCGGCGCTGATGGTCAGCACCACCGCCCGCGCACAGGGTCGTGCAGACAAGGAAGGTCCCGTGAAAGTGGTCTATCACGTCACCCAGGGCGACGCGCAAGGTTCGCGTTGCCTGGGCAATGTGCGCAACCATCTGGCCGCCGATCCCACTGCGAAAATCGTGGTTGTGGGGAACGGCGCGGGCATCGACTTCATGCTCAACGGCGCGGTGGACGGAAAAGGCGCGGAGTTCGCCGGGCTGATCGGCGGACTGGCTTCGCAGGGCGTCTCGTTCCGGGTCTGCAACAACACCCTGACCAGCCGCAAGATTCCGAAAGACCGCGTGCTGCTCGACGCCACCATCGTCCCCTCGGGCGTGGCCGAGTCCGCCAATCTGCAGTACCGCGAGGGCTACGCCTATATCTGCCCTTGAGTTGACGCCACACTGTGGCGTTTGAGCCGCGCTGGCATGTCCGCCCCGCTTTGGTGGATTTCACCCGCGCGGCTTTTTCATGCCTGCACGGATAATGTGCAGGTGACTTCGCCCACCCCGCCCAACCCGTCGCCCCCCAATCTGCGCCCGCTTTGGCGTGACCTGATGGCCTGTGCCCAATTGGTGGGCGCCGTGCAGGATGGCGCATCGCTTGCCACCGCGTTGCCGCAAGCCGCAGCGCGCGGCAAATGGGATGCCGCGCAGCGCGGCGCGGCGCAGGCGCTGACTTTTGCCGTGCTGCGCCATCTGGGCACGGCGCGCGCGGCCTTGTCGGCGCTGCAGCCCAAGGCCATCCACCCACCTTTGCTGCGCGATGCGCTGCACACCGCGTTGGTGCTGTTGCTGCCCGACACTGCCGTGCAATACGCCGCGCACACCGTGGTCAATCAGGCGGTGGAAGCCTGCAAGCGCACCCCCGCCTTGTGTCACGCCGGAGGTTTTGTCAACGCCGTGTTGCGGCGTTTCATCGCCAGCCCGGATTTGCTGAGCACCGTTTGCGCCGCATCGACAGAAGCCCGCTGGAACCATCCGCACTGGTGGGTCGAGACACTGCGAGCCGCTTACCCGCAACGCTGGGAAGGCGTGCTCGACGTCGCCCAGCGCCAGCCAACGATGACCCTGCGAGTGAACACCCGGCGCATCTCCCGCGCGGACTATCAGACGGCACTGAACGCGTGCGGACTGCACAGCGTGGCGCCGACCGATCCCCTGCTCGACCAGGCGCTGATGTTGCAGCAGCCTGTCGCGGTGGAGCGCCTTCCCGGTTTCGCGTCCGGCTGGGTGAGCGTGCAGGACGCCGCAGCGCAATACGCCGCCGCGCTGCTGGACGCGCAGCCGGGCCAGCGCGTACTCGACGCCTGCGCCGCGCCGGGCGGCAAGACCGCGCATCTGCTCGAACGTGCCGACTGCACCGTGCTCGCACTGGACAAAGACGTGCAGCGCCTGCACCGCGTGGACGAGACGCTGCGCCGCCTCGGGCTGCAGGCGCGCACCCAGGCCGCCGATGCCGCACGCCCGTCGGACTGGTGGGACGGCCGACACTTCGACCGCATCCTGCTCGATGCGCCATGTAGCGCCTCGGGCATCTCCCGCCGCCATCCCGACATCCGTTGGCTGCGCCGCGCCGCAGATATTCCCACATTGGCCGCCGTCCAGACCGCGCTGCTTGACGCGCTCTGGCCGCTGCTGCAACCCGGCGGCAAGCTGCTCTATGTCACCTGCTCGGTGTTTCCGCAAGAGGGGACCGAGCAGGCCGCTGCCTTCCTCGCCCGCCATGCCGATGCGATAGCATCGGCGGCGCCGGGCCAGTTGCTGCCGCAGGAGCCCCAGCACAGCATGGATGGCAACGCTGCGGCGTCTCCCGCGCCCCATTCGCAAGACGGTTTTTTCTACGCCCTGTTCACCAAATCCTCGTGAAGTCCGCGCGCCCAAGCCCCAACTTCCAGCGTCGCAAGCTGTTGCGCGCCGGTCTGGCGCTGGCTGTCGGCGCCAGCACAGTGCAATGCGCGCAAGCCATCTCAGTGGACACGGAGCCGCTGATGCTGACCATGAGCCCCGAGGGACTGTTCGTTACCACCGCAGCGGTGTTTGCGCTGCCACGCAGCCTGGAAGATGTGCTGACTCGCGGCATCCCGCTGTATTTCGAAACCGTGGCCACCGTGGTGCGACCGCGCTGGTACTGGTTCGACGACGAGGTGGCGCAGGCCAGGCGCGAAGTGCGGCTGGCGTATCAGCCGTTGCTGCAGCGCTACCGCGTTTCGGTGGGCGGACTGCAGCAGAACTATGACAACCTCGACGAAGCGCTGGGCGTGGTGCAGCGCACGCGGCATTTGCGGATTGCAGAGGCGGCGCAACTCGTGCCCGGACAGCGCTACCAACTCGACGCGCGCTTCCGCCTCGATCTGTCGCAACTGCCGCGGCCATTCCAGATCAACATTTCGTCGCAATCCGACTGGAAGATCGAAGCCACCTTCCCGTCCCAAGCCTTCGTCTGGACGCCCTGAGATGAAACACTCCCCGGACTCGCCCAGCGCGTTTCTCTCCGATAGGGGTGTCAACTCCTACGGAACGGCCGTGCGGAACTGACATGCAAAGCGGCAATGCCTGGGACAGTCGCACCTCGCGCTGGGCCATGCGCATGGCTCTGGCGCTCGGACTGCCGCTGGCCGTGTTCCTGGTGTTTCTGCTGGCGGTCTCCACGGACAACACCGCGCAGCCCAGCCCGTTGTTTGCCTGGCTGTACTGGATCAATTTTGTCGTCGCCGGGGCGCTGTTGCTGGTGGTGCTGGCGCTGGGCCTGCGCCTGGGCTGGCGGTTGCACAAGCGGCGCTTCGGCAGCCGCCTGCTGTTCAAGCTCGCCGCCGTGTTCGCCCTGGTGGGTGTGCTGCCCGGCGTGGTGATTTACACCGTGTCCTACCAGTTCGTCGCGCGTAGCATCGAGACCTGGTTCGACGTCAAGGTGGAAGGTGCGCTGACCGCCGGGCTCAACCTGGGCCGCACCACGCTCAACGTCTTACAGTCCGATCTGCAGGCCAAGGCGCGCAATCTGTCGGTGCAGATCGCGGAAGACCCGACCACGCTTTCTCCGCTCACCATGGAACAGTTGCGGCAACAGCTCGGCTTGCAGCAAATCACCGTGTTCGACGGCAACGGCACCGTGCTGGTGACTGCGGGGGGCAACCCGTTCTCACTCGTCCCCGACATTCCCGGCAGCAACAGCATGCGGCAGTTGCGCACCATGGGATCGATCTCCGACATCGAAGGTGGCGATGATGGCTCCGGCCAGACGCCGCAGACTCTCAAGCTGCGGGTCGTGGTCGGCCTGCCCTCGCGTCATTTCGTCCTGCCCGGACATGGCCGCTACCTGCAACTGATCCAGGACGTGCCGCAGGCCATCTCCAGCAGCGCGCTGGAAGTGCAGCGGGCTTATGGCGAATACCAGGAGCGCGCACTGGGCCGTGAAGGGCTCAAGCGCATGTACATCTCCACGCTGACCCTCACCCTGTTCCTTGCAGTCTTCCTGGCCGTGCTGCTGGCCGTGATGCTGGGCAATCAGCTCGCCAAGCCGCTGCTGTTACTGGCCGACGGCATGAAGGCCGTGGCCGAAGGCGATCTGCGGCAGAAGCCACACTTCGAGCGCAACGACGAACTCGGCGTGCTGGTGCGCTCGTTCAACACCATGACCAACCAGCTCGCCGAAGCACGGGCGCAGGTGCAGTTCAACCACAACGCGCTCGAAGCCTCGCGTGCCTACCTGCAAAGCGTGCTCGACAACCTCAGCACTGGCGTGCTGGTGCTGGGCAGCCATCAGCGCGTGGCCCTGGCCAATCCCAGCGCAACGCGGCTGCTGCGCGCACCGCTGCAAGGGTTGATCGGCCAGCCGCTCAACCAGCATCCCAATCTGGAATCGTTCGCCCGGACCATCGCCGACGCCTTTGCCGCGCTCAACGAACAAGACCCCGCAGGCGCCAGCCCGCATTGGCTGCAACAAATCGACTACCAGCTCCCCAACAGCGATGCCAGCATCACCCTGCTGGCGCGTGGCGCGCGGCTGGCACTGCCGGGGCAGCCGGCGTCCGTGGTGGTGTTTGACGACATCTCCGAAGTCATTTCCGCGCAGCGCTCGATTGCCTGGGCCGAAGTGGCGCGGCGCCTGGCGCATGAGATCAAGAATCCGCTGACCCCCATCCAGCTTTCGGCCGAGCGGCTGCAAATGAAGCTGGCCTCCAAGCTCGAAGGCGCCGACCGCGACATGCTCCAGCGCAGCACCACGACCATCGTCAACCAGGTGCAAGCCATGCAGCACATGGTCAACGACTTCCGCGACTACGCCCGCCTACCCACAGGCAAGCCCGAGGCCATGAACCTCAACACCCTCATCCGCGATGTGCTCAACCTTTACACCAGCCTGCCTGCGCGCGACGGAGCAAGTCCCGATGAAGACCACGAGGTCAAGGCTGACCTGGCAACGCCCCTTCCCGATATCCTGGGCAACGCCACACAGTTGCGGCAAGTCATCCACAACCTGCTGCAAAACGCCATTGACGCCGTGGCCGCGCAGCCCGAGCGCAAGGTGCGCATCCGCACCGAAGCCCTGCCCGCGCAGGTCGGCAGCCCCATTCGCGTGCGTCTGACCGTGAGCGACAACGGCCCGGGCTTCAGCGACAAAATCCTCCACCGCGCCTTCGAACCCTATGTGACCAACAAGCCGCGCGGCACCGGCTTGGGCCTTGCCGTGGTGAAAAAAATCATCGAAGAACATCACGCCCGGATCGAGATCCAGAACCTTCAAACAGAAGGGGCGGTTTGTGGCGCGCGTGTTTCCCTTATATTCCCTGGGCTGGCGCAACAAGCTGTCATGGAGGCGCCCCAGCAGCATGCATGACCGCCCGCGGGCCGGATATGCCCAGCCCACCCCCCAAGGGGTCCAGGAAACTTGGGAGGCCCGGCGTTTTCTTCTGAGCGCCCCCAGGGTCGGCTCGCCGACCCGCCCCCCCGTGGGGGTCAATAAAACTTGGGGCGGCCCTGCGTTTTCTTGAGAGAGTGAATTGGTATGGCAAGCATTTTGGTGGTCGATGACGAAATGGGAATCCGGGAGTTGCTCTCCGAGATCCTCAATGACGAAGGACACAGCGTGTCCCTGGCCGAGAATGCCGCGCAGGCCAGGCAGCTTCGCGCCCAGGCACGGCCCGATCTGGTGCTGCTCGACATCTGGATGCCCGATACCGACGGCGTCACCCTGCTCAAAGAATGGTCCAGTAGCGGCCAACTCACCATGCCAGTCATCATGATGTCCGGCCACGGCACCATAGACCATGCCGTGGAAGCCACCCGCATCGGCGCAATGGCCTTCCTCGAAAAGCCCATCGCGCTGCAGAAGCTGCTGCAATCCGTCTCGCAGGCGCTGACCAAGCCTGCGGCACGATCTGCGTCCGGTGGCCCGGCGGGCAACACCATGTCGGCCAGCAGTGGCATCGCTGTACCGGAGACGCCGCAACCCATCTCTCTTCCCTCCGAGCGCGCTTTCCTGCTCGACCGTCCATTGCGCGAAGCACGCGACGAATTCGAACGCGCCTACTTCGAGTTCCACCTGGCGCGCGAAAACGGCAGCATGACCCGCGTCGCAGAAAAGACCGGCCTGGAGCGCACCCACTTGTATCGCAAAATCAAGCAGCTCGGGGTCGATCTGGGTCGTGGCGGCCGCAACAAGAGCGAACCGGCCGTCTGCGCCGAAGAAGATTCCACAACCGACGCGGATCCCGCAACCAACTGACCTTCCCGTGGCGCGTCAAAGCCGGCGCCCTCACTAAATTTGTTAGTATCTTGGTTTTTCTAAAAAGCAGTGTGCGCGGCTTACACGCGCACCGCCTGAAAAATTTGTGGCCAGGTAGCTCAGTTGGTAGAGCAGCGGATTGAAAATCCGCGTGTCGACGGTTCGATTCCGCCCCTGGCCACCACCATTCAACGCCCAACCTCTATCGGTTGGGCGTTTTCATTTCCGGGTTCCGCGACGCCACGCGGGATTCGGAGCCGATCTGCATGTGCCACGCCCTGGCTGCACGGCGTCCTGAAGTCGCC
>JAJXTO010000020.1:0-46273 GCA_021783695.1 Pseudomonadota bacterium
TTGGCGGAGTGGACGGGACTCGAACCCGCGACCCCCGGCGTGACAGGCCGGTATTCTAACCAACTGAACTACCACTCCATGCAGATTCGCCATGCAGAACCTGGCGTCCCCTACGAGATTCGAACTCGTGTTATCGCCGTGAAAGGGCGGTGTCCTAGGCCTCTAGACGAAGGGGACGAAACCTTTGATTTGGTTGCTTGGTGGAGGTAAGCGGGATCGAACCGCTGACCTCTTGCATGCCATGCAAGCGCTCTCCCAGCTGAGCTATACCCCCAAAAGCAAAACGAACATTCTATACCGAAGACTTTGTCGTTTGCAAGCAAATTGCGTTCTATTTGATGATGACGGAGTCAATGCCTCGTGCTTTCGACAACAGGGGCCTCGATCGCTGCGGTGGCAACCTCAGCAGGCTTGGAGGGCGTGTCGTCTTCAAGCGCCACCGGCACGCGCTCCAGAGAGAGATCGAGAACCTGATCGATCCACTTCACGGGGATGATCGTCAAACTTGCCTTGACATTGTCGGGCATCTCCTGCAGATCCTTGACGTTCTCCTCAGGTATCAAGACTGTTTTGATGCCACCTCGCAGCGCTGCGAGCAGCTTTTCCTTCAGGCCGCCAATCCCGAGAACCTCTCCGCGCAGCGTGATTTCACCCGTCATTGCAACTTCCGCCTTGACCGGAATGCCCGTCATGGCAGAGACGATGGCCGTCGTCATTGCGATGCCGGCGCTTGGCCCGTCTTTCGGTGTGGCGCCTTCGGGGACGTGGATATGCAGATCACGCTTTTCAAACAGTTCGTCCTTGATACCCAAGCGACGCGAACGCACGCGTACAACAGTGCGCGCGGCTTCTACGGATTCCTTCATCACATCGCCAAGAGAGCCGGTTCGCAGGATTGCGCCCTTACCGGGCATAGCCGTGGCTTCGATGGTGAGCAAATCACCTCCAACCTCAGTCCAGGCAAGTCCAACCACCTGACCGACCTGATTCTGCTTTTCAGCCATGCCGAAGTTGAACCGGCGCACCCCGATAAAATCGTTCAGGTTGTCTTCTGTGACAACAACCTGCTCGGTATACGTCTTGAGAAGGCGCCCCTTGACGGCCTTGCGGCAGATCCGGGAAATTTCACGCTCAAGGGAACGCACACCTGCTTCGCGTGTGTAGTAACGTATCAGGCCGCGAATCGCGCTTTCGGTCACATCGAGCTCGCCAGGGTCGACCCCGTTGTTCTTCATCTGCTTTGGCAGCAAGTAACGCTGGGCAATACTGACCTTTTCGTCCTCGGTGTAACCGGCCAGACGGATGACTTCCATCCGGTCGAGAAGGGCTGGCGGAATGTTGAGCGAGTTCGAGGTGGCGACGAACATGACGTCGGACAGGTCGAAATCGACCTCCACATAATGATCGCTGAAAGTGTGGTTCTGCTCGGGATCAAGCACCTCAAGTAGTGCAGACGAAGGATCGCCACGAAAATCCATGCCGAGTTTGTCCACCTCATCAAGCAGGAACAACGGGTTGCGCACCGCAACCTTGTTCAGGCTTTGGATGATTTTTCCTGGCATCGCGCCGATGTAAGTGCGGCGATGGCCACGAATCTCGGCTTCGTCACGCACGCCGCCCAGGGCCATGCGCACAAACTTACGCCCAGTCGCACGCGCAATGGATTGCCCCAGTGAGGTCTTGCCCACACCCGGAGGGCCGACGAGACAAAGAATCGGCGCCTTGACTTTTTCTACCCGCTGCTGCACCGCGAGGTATTCAAGGATGCGCTCCTTGACCTTTTCGAGCCCGTAATGGTCCTCTTCCAGCACCTGTTCAGCAAAGGCCAGGTCATGACGCACCTTGCTTTTTTTCGCCCAGGGCAGGCTGACCAGCACGTCGAGATAATTCCGGACGACGGTCGCCTCGGCCGACATCGGCGACATGAGCTTGAGTTTCTTGAGCTCGCCCTCGGCCTTTTTCTTGGCCTCCTTGGGCATCCGTGCGGCCTTGATCTTCTTTTCGATTTCCTCGATGTCCGCGCCGTCTTCGCCCTCGCCAAGTTCTTTCTGGATCGCCTTGACCTGCTCGTTCAGATAGTACTCACGCTGGCTTTTCTCCATTTGACGGCGCACTCGGCCGCGAATGCGCTTTTCGACCTGAAGAATGCCGACCTCGCGCTCCAGTTGCTCGAGCAGGTTTTCCAGCCGGGCATGCACGTCGTGCAGGTCGAGCACCGATTGCTTCTGTTCGAGCTTGAGAGGCAAGTGCGCGGCAATGGTGTCGGCAAGACGGCCAGGGTCATCAATGCCCGAAATGGACGTAAGGATTTCTGGCGGAATCTTTTTGTTCAGCTTGACATACTGGTCGAACTGCGCAACCACCGCGCGGCGCATGGCTTCAGACTCCGCCGTGGATTCCGAACTGGATGCGATGGGAACGGCCTCACAGTCGAAAAAGTCGCCGTTGTCCCGGATGTTGAGCGCATTGGCGCGCTGAGCGCCCTCGACCAGAACCTTGACCGTGCCATCCGGCAGCTTGAGCATTTGCAGAATGCTGGACAGACAGCCGACCTCAAACAGATCGTCGGGCTTGGGCTCATCCTTGGCGGCAGCTTTCTGGGCGACCAGCATAATCTGCTTGCCGCTTTCCATGGCAGACTCCAGCGCCTTGATCGATTTGGGTCGACCAACGAACAAGGGAATCACCATATGGGGGAAAACCACCACATCGCGCAATGGCAACAGGGGCAACGCGGTCAGATCGGAATTTTGTTCAGGGGTTTCGGACATGAATCTCACCCAAAAAGAAGTTGGAGTGCAAATGGGGACGTGGGCAGGGAATGCAAGCAGTCGGGCGCAGCAATCTGCCTCCCTCAAGTCCCTGAAGCCTTCGCCGCATCCTGATAAATCAACAGCGGCTTGGCTCCAGCCGTGATCACATTTTCGTCAACCACCACACCCGATACGTTCTGCGCGTTGGGAAGATCGAACATCAGGTCGAGCAAAGCCTGTTCGACGATGGAGCGCAAACCGCGCGCACCAGTCTTTCGCTCCAGCGCCCTGCGGGCGATGGCATCCAGCGCGGCGGGACGGAATTCGAGCTTGATGTGATCCATTTCGAACAGCTTCTGGTACTGCTTGACCAGCGAATTCTTGGGGGCGGTGAGAATTTCGATCAATGCTGCCTCGTCGAGTTCTTCCAGCGCGGCGACCACGGGCAGGCGGCCAACGAGCTCCGGAATCAGACCGAACTTGATCAGATCTTCCGGCTGCGCCTGGAGGAAGGTTTCGGACAGACTGCGTTGCGACTGAGTCTTGACAGTTGCAGAAAAACCAATCCCGGATTTTTCCGAGCGATTGCGGATCACCTTTTCCAGACCATCGAACGCACCACCGCAGATGAACAGGATATTGGTCGTGTCCACCTGGATGAAATCCTGGTTCGGATGTTTGCGCCCGCCCTGCGGCGGCACCGATGCCATGGTGCCTTCGATGAGTTTGAGCAGCGCCTGCTGCACGCCCTCGCCAGACACATCGCGCGTGATGCTGGGGTTGTCGGATTTACGCGAGATTTTGTCAATTTCATCGATATACACGATGCCACGCTGCGCCCGCTCGATTTCGTAATTGCAGTTCTGCAGCAGCTTCTGGATGATGTTTTCCACATCCTCACCCACATAGCCGGCTTCGGTCAACGTGGTGGCATCAGCAATGACAAAAGGCACGTTGAGCAAGCGTGCGAGCGTTTGCGCCAGCAAGGTCTTGCCCGAGCCCGTTGGGCCGACGAGCAAGATGTTGCTCTTGGCAAGTTCAACCTCACTGGTCTGGCCGACATGCTTCAGGCGCTTGTAATGGTTGTAAACCGCCACTGCCAGAATACGCTTGGCCGCTTCCTGCCCAATCACATACTGATCGAGGATGGCCTTGATTTCCGAAGGCGTGGGCAGATCGGAATTCACTAGCTTGCCGCTGGCATCCGTGGCGGTCACTTCATCACGAATGATTTCATTGCACAGGTCGATGCACTCATCGCAGATGAACACCGACGGGCCCGCGATCAGTTTTTTCACCTCATGCTGACTCTTGCCGCAAAACGAGCAGTACAGGGTTTTTTCACCAGAGGACGATTTTTTCTCAGCCATGAGCGTATGCGTTCTATTCAGGTTCAGGAGCGTTTTGCAATGACTTCATCGATCAGGCCATAGTCCCTGGCCTGATCGGCAGACATGAAAAAATCACGCTCTGTATCGATGGCGATTTTTTCCAGCGGCTGGCCGGTGTGGTCAGCAAGAATACCGTTCAGCCGCTCGCGCAGATACAGAATCTCGCGGGCCTGGATTTCAATGTCGGTGGCCTGCCCCTGGGCGCCACCAGAAGGCTGGTGAATCATGATGCGGGAATTCGGCAGCGAGTAGCGTTTTCCCTTGGCACCGGCGGCCATCAGAAATGCTCCCATGCTGGCCGCAATGCCAGTGCACAAAGTGGAAACATCCGGTTTGATGAAGTGCATGGTGTCGTAAATGGCCATGCCCGCGGACACTGACCCGCCAGGCGAATTGATGTAGAGCGAAATGTCCTTGTCCGGATTCTCGGATTCGAGGAAAAGCAGTTGTGCGACCACCAAATTGGCCATCTGATCGTTGATCGGCCCGACCAGGAAAATCACCCGCTCACGCAACAGGCGCGAGTAGATGTCATAGGCGCGCTCACCGCGGCCGCTTTGCTCGATGACCATGGGCACCAAGCCCAGATTTTGAATGTCAGTTGCGCTCATGGATGAATCCAACGTGAAGGTAGAGACAGATTAGCATGCAGCTAGCGTGACCGACGCAAGGGTGCGGGATTTCCGCAAGCAATTTGCGGTAGGAAACGGCCCAGCCCCCCTGAACCTCCTGGAACAAGCCACAAAAAAAGCCGCTGCGCGTCTGGGCACGCAGCGGCTTGCATCTGCGAGCAAGGTTTATTTCTGACCCATCAACTCGTCGAAGCTCAGCGATTTTTCCGTGGTTTGCGCTTGTGCGAACACGAAATCGGTCACGTTGTTTTCCATCACGATGGCCTCGGCCTGCGCCAAGCGCTCCTGGTCGGCGTAATACCAGCGGACCAATTCTTCGGGCTGTTCGTAGCTAGCGGCCAGTTCTTCGACGTAACTGCGCACTTGCTCTGGCTTGGGCTGCAATTCATGCTGCTTGACCAGTTCGGACACGATCAGGCCCAAACGCACCCGGCGCTCCGCTTGTTCCCTGAAGAGCTCGGGCGGCATAGGAGCCTTGTCGGCATCTTTCATGCCGCGCTCGGCCAGATCCTGGCGGGCACTGGCCATCAGTTCATTGATTTCGTTCTGCACCAATGCGCTCGGCAGATCGACGGGCACCGCCTTTTGCAACACCTCCATGACTGCCAGCTTGTTGCGCTGCGTCAGCCGGGATTTGACTTCTCGCTGCAGATTGTTGCGAATGTCATCACGCAGGCGCTGTACATCGCCGTCGGCAACGCCGAGCGCCTTGGCAAAATCGGCATCAACCACCGGCAGGAGCGGCCACTCCACCTTGGTGACTTTCAACGTGAACTGTGCGGTCTTGCCCGCCACCGCGCGCCCCTGATAGTCCTCCGGGAAGTGCAACTCAAAAATCTTGCTCTGCCCGGCTTGCAAACCTTTGGTTGCTGCCTCAAATTCGGGCAGCATCCGGCCTTCGCCCTGTACAAAACTGAAGCCCTCGGCCTTGCCGCCGTCAAACGCGGTGCCGTCGATCCGGCCCTCGAAGTCCACGGTGACACGGTCACCATCCTGCACTTCCAGTCCTTGCGCGGTCTGCCCGTTGGCTGCGGTCTCGCCGCGAACGACAAATTCCGTGCGTTGCTTGCGCAGCACGTCCATGGTTTTGTCAATGGCTGCTTCGTCCACGGTTGCGGTCATTCGCTCGATGGTTTGCGACGACAGATCGGGGATCTGCACATCGGGATAAACCTCGAACGTGGCGTCAAACACCATGACATCGGCCTCCACGCCCTCGGTCTTGGGGGTGAATTGCGGCATACCAGCCACGCGCAGGCGAGCGCTGCTGGCAACTTCGTAGAAAGCATTGCCGATCTTGTCCTGCAGAACTTCCATTTCCACAGACGGCGCGTAGCGCTGGGTCACCATGGACATGGGCACCTTGCCGGGGCGGAACCCGGGCAGACGCAGGGTGCGGCTCAGATTCTTCAGGCGGGCGTTGATTTCAGTTTGCACAGAGGCCTTGGGAACCGTCACGGTTACGCGGCGCTGCAGTTTGTCCAGGGTTTCGACAGTCATGAGAAAGTCCAGTGTTCAATGAAAGAGAGCCATTTCCGCCAAGCGCTTTGCTTGTCGGCTGGTGCGAGGGGGGGGACTCGAACCCCCACGCCGGTGAGGGCGTCAGGACCTAAACCTGGTGCGTCTACCAATTTCGCCACCCTCGCCGGGTGATCTGCTGCCTGCATCAATTCGCCATTCGGCCCGCCCGTTTTCCAGGCTCCATTGAATTTCAGGCAATCGGCTATTCTAGCCTTGCTGCGTCAACCCGCTGAGCGCGGCGCATGCCATGCCCTCCATTGATTTGACCGATACGTCAGACGGCCCGCCGCCTGGGTCGTCCACCTACTACGCGCTGCAACGCTGCCCGCCGCAGCAGCGCACAGGATTAACGGCGTTGCTGCGCTTTCATGTGCAGGTGCGCTCCATTGTGAACGCGGTCAGCGATCTGTCCGTGGCGCAGGCTAAGCTGGCTTGGTGGAACGCGCAGCTCATTGCCATGGAACAAGGCAGAGCGGAGCATCCAGCATTGCGTGCGCTCGGGCCGTTCATGCAGGCAAGTGGCCTGTCGCCGCAAGCGTTGCGCGGGGTCATCGACAGTGTGCAGATCGATCTGCAGCAAAACCGCTGGATGGACCGAGCCGCTCTGCTGCACTACGCCAAAGCGTGCAGTGGGCAAACCCTGCGCAATGGCGCCGTCCTTCTCGGACTCGCGTCCTTGGCAGATCACCCAGCGGCAGTAGAACTCGGCGTGGGATTGCGCCTGACCAGCAGTATTCGGCATCTGGGTCGCGACGCGGCGCAGGGTCGGATCTATCTGCCACTCGACGCTCTGCTGCGCCACGGCGTCACCGCGGCGCAAATCCAGCAACGCCGCATGGATGCCGGAGTTGTCGCCTTGCTCCGCGAGCAAACCGCGCTGACCCGCCAGACCCTGGAGTCGGCACTGGCCGGGCTTGTGCCGTTCCCGCGTGCGCAGACCGCGCCGTTGCGCGCCCTGGGCGCGATGGCGCTGGCCTTGCTGCGCGAAATCGAGCGATCCGACTATGCCGTGCTGCATCAGCGCATCAGCCTGACGCCACTGCGCAAGCTCTGGATCAGCCGCACCTGCAGTTAAGGGCAATCCGGCGGATCAGGCGCGCTCCAGCTCCGCGCGCAGTGCGCGGTACTCGTCCAGCGCCTCGGGGTTGGCCAAAGCCGAAACGTTTTTCACCGGATCACCGTGTATGAGATTGCGCACCGCGATTTCCACGATCTTGTTGCTCTTGGTGCGCGGGATGTCGTGCACCTGCACCACGCGCGCCGGGACATGGCGCGGCGTGGTGTTGTTGCGGATCTGGCGCTTGATGGCCTCGATCAACACATCATCGAGAACCAGTCCGTCTCGCAACCGCACGAACAGGACCACGCGCACATCACCAACAGCGCCCGGTGGCCAGTTCTGGCCGATGACCAGCGATTCCAGAACAGCATCGATGCGCTCGACTTGGCGGTAGATTTCCGCCGTGCCGATGCGTACCCCTCCTGGATTCAGCGTGGCGTCGGAGCGGCCAAAAATGATGTAACCGCCGTGCGATGTGCGCGCAATGAAATCGCCATGCCACCAGACATTCGGGAATTGCGCGAAGTAGGTCTCAAAATATTTCTGCGCGCCACCCTCCAGGCTGCCGTCCACCAGAAAGCCCAGCGGCATCGACGGGAATGGCTTGGTGCATACCAGCTCGCCCTTTTGACCGTCGGGCAGCGGCTTGCCGTCATCGTCGGCAACGATCACGGCCATGCCCAGTGCGCATGCCTGAAGTTCGCCCCGCCAGACCGGGTTCATGGGCGAGCCGGCGATGAAGCAGGCCACCAGATCGGTTCCGCCTGACAGTGAACTCAGGCAGACGTCGCTCTTGACCTTGGAGTAGATGTAGTCGAACCCCTCGGGCGCCAGCGGCGAGCCGGTGGACAGGATGGTGCGCAGGCAGGTGAGCTGGTGGGTCTGTCTGGGCGCGATACCCGACTTGCCCAGCGCCTCGATGAACTTGGCCGAGGTGCCCAGATGGGTGAAGCCCACGGCGTCGGCATAGTCGAACAGGATGGAATTGTCGCGCAGACCTGGAGATCCGTCGTACAGGCAGACCGTCGCACCCTGGCTGAGGGCGGACATCAGCCAGTTCCACATCATCCAGCCGCAGGTGGTGAAGAAAAACACACGGTCTTCGGCATGAATGTCCGCCTGCAGCCGCAACTCGGCGAGGTGCTTGAGCAACACACCGCCTGCGCGGTGCACGATGCACTTGGGCGCGCCCGTGGTGCCGCTGGAATAAAGAATATAGACCGGATGATCGAAGGGCAGCGCGGTGAATTGCACCGTCTGCGGTGCAAAGGGACGCAGTACGTCATCCCACATCTGCGCGCCGACGATGGCCGCGATCTCGGGCGTCTGCCCGCTGGCCTGCCCCACATAGGGCACGATCACGGTCTTCACCAGCGAGGGCAGTTGCCCAACGAGGGCGGCGATTTTGTCCAGGTTGGAAAACGTCTTGCCGTTGTAAAAATAGCCGTCGCACGCAATCAGCACCTTGGGCTGCGTCTGGCCAAACCGGTCGAGCACGCCCTGTGTGCCGAAATCCGGTGAGGCCGAGGTGAAGGTGGCGCCAAGGCTCGTGGCCGCCAGCATGGCAATGACGGTCTCGGGCAGATTGGGCATATAGGCCGCCACCCGGTCTCCCGGCACCACGCCCCAACCGCGCAAAGCCTGCTGCAGGCGCGAGACTTCGGCGTGCAGCAGGCGCCAGCTCACGCTGCGCTGCACCCGGTCTTCTCCCCAGAAATGCAGGGCAATGGCATCGTCATTGCGGCGCAGCAGGTTCTGTGCGAAATTGAGTTGCGCGTCCGGGAAAAAACGTGCGCCGGGCATGCGATCGGCGTCAAGCAACACCCGCTCGCCCTTGTGCTGTGCGACCACGCCCGAGGTCTCCCACACGGCATCCCAAAACTTCACCTGCTCCGCCACGGACCAGTCGAGCAGGGACTGGTAATCCTGCAATTGCAGCCCATGCCGCGCATTGACCCAGAGGCGGAAGGCGTCGATGTGAGACGCGGCAATGCGCTGCGCCGACGGGCGCCACAAAGGCTGGTCTTGGGCAGGTTCGGACATGGTGTTCTCTCGGAAGCAGTCAGGCGTTGGTCGGTTGAGAACCCTGGGTCAGCAGCGCGCGCAGCATGTCAGGCAGAGGCGCGCTCTTACGCCGCGGAAAATCCACCCAGACCACGCGCGAACCACCGCTGGCGTAGATGGTGTCCGGGTCATCGGTGCGGCTGAGCAGGGTGTAGGTGTCGAAGCTGGTGCGCCCCACATCGGTGGTGTAGAGGCGGGCGAGCACGTCGCCGGGGAAACTCAGCTCAATCTGGAAATTGCAGAAGGCGTTCACGATCACCGGCCCCATCCCCTTGGGATTGGCCGGCACCCCGCTGGCCAGCATCCATTCCAGGCGAATGATTTCCATGTAACGGAAATAGAGGGTGTTGTTCACATGGCCCATCACATCCATATCGCCCCAGCGAATGGGCATGGTCATGGTATGGACCAGCTTTTTTTGTTCAGGGATGTCGAACCGCATGATGATCTCCGTCAAATACTGAAGCCGTCGTCCGCGGTCAGGATGGCGCCGTTGATCAGGCCGCTCTGCCCACTGGCGAGCAGTACCAGCAGGCCGTCGAGGTCTTCTGGTTTGCCAAGGCGCTTGCGCGGCAGCATCTGCATCAGACGCTGACCCGACTCGGACTGCCAGTGATGGTGATTCATCTCGGTATCGATGTAACCGGGGCAGATGGCGTTGACATTGATGCCATATTTGCCCCATTCCACCGCCATGGCCCGCGTCATGTGTATGACCGAGGCCTTGCTCATCGCATAGACCCCGAGCTTGGGCATGACACGCAGCCCGGCTACGGAAGCGACATTGATGATGCGCCCGCCGGCCCAGGTGCCCGGCGTGACGCCTAGCGAACGCTTCACCATGCGCCGCGCCACTTCCTGTGCGACAAAGAACGCGCCACGCACATTGGTGTTGAACACCTCGTCGAAATCGTCGCTCGTGACGTCCAGCAGTTTTTGCTGCAAGGAGATTCCGGCGTTGTTCACCAGAATGTCGATTGGCCCCATTTCGGTTTCCGCATGCGCCACCGCTGCCTTGATGCTGGCCGGATCGGTGACATCGAGTTCCACCACATGCGCGTCGCCGCCCTGCCCTTCAATACGGGCGCGCAGCTCCTTGAGCCGCTCCATGCGCCGTCCGCTGAGCACCACTGCTGCGCCGGCCTGCGCCAGCACTTCGGCAAAACGCCAGCCCAGACCGCTGGATGCGCCAGTGACCAGAGCGACGCGCCCGGAGAGTTCGATTGAATACGTCATTGTGTGTCCTTGAGGGTGGCGCGCAGGAGCCGGGCTCATGCTGACCCGTCCTGCGCGAATGCCACAATGGTAGAGCGAGGCTCTTTTCCGGTTGCTAAGTCTGCGGTGGAACAATCCGGCTTCGCTCTATCCACCGCACCCACGACGAGATTTCCGCACCATGCATCAGCGACAGCCCAGCCTGCTCCATCGCTATCTGCACTGGGAACAAGCGTTCACCATCTCGGCAAACCGGCTGAGCAGGCGGATCTGGGTGCGCCGCCTGTTCAGCCTGATCAGTCGGCTGGGCAACGGCTGGGGCTGGGCGGCGATTGTGTTCGCCCTGCTCGTGCTCGACGGACGACAAGCGGTCATGCCCATCGTGTGGATGTTGGTCACGACAGTCATCGGCATTGGCTTGTACGGCTCGATCAAGCGCCTGGCCGCCCGCCCCAGGCCCAGCGAACACAGCCGCCGCATCATGGTGAGCGAACCGCCGCTCGACCAGTTCAGCTTTCCTTCCGGCCACACTCTGCACGCGGTGAACTTCACCCTGCAGATCCTGTTTTTCGCCCCCTTGCTCGGGTGGATCGCCGTTCCGTTCGCGCTGCTCATTGCCGCCTCCCGCCTGATTCTCGGGCTGCACTATCTCTCGGACGTGGTGGTGGGTGCCGTGCTGGGCATGCTGCTGGCCACGTTTGCACTGGCCCTGCAAATCACTGTGTTGTGAGGGGTTCCTCCAGCCTGATGGCACGCTGCGCCCCCCAGATTTACGGATAATGATGGCATGTCCGAACGCGTCATCCCCATCGTCGACCACCAGTATGCCGCCAGCGTGCCTCAGATTCCCGCACATGCTGCCGATGTTCAGGCGCAGCCGACTGACCGCCTGCGCCGCCCGTTGCACGACCTGCGCATTTCGGTGACAGACCGCTGCAACTTCCGCTGCACGTACTGCATGCCGAAAGAAATTTTCGACAAGCACTATGAATTCCTGCGTCACACCGACCTGCTGAGTTTCGAGGAAATCACTCGCGCGGCACGTGTGTTCGTCGATCTGGGGGTGCGCAAAATCCGGCTGACCGGCGGTGAGCCGTTGTTGCGCAAAAATCTGGAACGTCTGGTGGAGATGCTGCACGCGCTGCGCACCCTGAACGGCACGCCACCCGAACTCACCCTGACCACGAACGGCTCCATCCTTGCGCGCAAGGCGCAGCAGCTCAAGGATGCCGGGCTCGATCGCGTCACCGTCAGCCTCGACGCCTTGGATGACGCAGCCTTCCGCCAGATGAACGATGTGGACTTTCCCGTGACCGAGGTGCTGCACGGCATCGACGCCGCGCGCGCCGCTGGGCTGGGGCCGATCAAGGTGAATATGGTGGTCAAGCGCGGCACCAACGACGCGCAGATTCTGCCCATGGCCGCGCATTTTCGCGGCACCGGCGTGGTGCTGCGTTTCATCGAATACATGGACGTGGGCAACACCAATGGCTGGCGCATGGACGAAGTGCTGCCCTCGCAGCAGGTGATCGACCGCATTCACGCCGCGTACCCGCTGCACCCGCTCGAAGCGCACAGCGCCGGAGAAACCGCGCAGCGCTGGGCCTACGACGACGGTGCGGGCGAGATCGGCGTGATCTCCAGCGTCACCCGCGCGTTCTGCGCCAGTTGCAACCGCGCCCGGCTGTCGATGGAAGGCAAGCTCTACCTTTGTCTGTTCGCCACCCATGGACACGACGTGCGCGCGCTGCTGCGCGGCGATCCGCGTACCGGCCTGGCTCCGGTGAGCGACGCCGACCTGCGCGCCGCACTGGCGCAGGTCTGGACGCAGCGCGATGACCGCTACTCCCTGCTGCGCGGCACCGCGGCCGGCGAGGCCCTGCGCGCGGAGCGCAAGGTCGAGATGTCCTACATCGGCGGCTGAACGCGATGTGCGGCATTGCTGGACGGCTGAACTGGAACGCCCCAATCGATCCGTCGCAGCTCCGCGAGATGATCGGCCGCCTGCACCACCGCGGCCCCGACGGACACGGCCTCTACAACAAGGGTCCGATCGGTCTGGCCCATGCCCGCCTGAGCATCATCGACCTCTCCAGCGGCGACCAGCCAATGAGCAACGAGGACGGCACGGTCTGGGTGGTGTTCAACGGCGAGATCTTCAATTACATCGAGCTGCGCGCCGAACTGTTGCGCCGCGGCCACCGCTTCTCCACCCAGTCCGACACCGAGGTGCTGGTCCATCTGTACGAAGACCATGGCGATGCCTTGGTCGAGCACCTCAATGGCCAGTTCGCCTTCGCTCTCTGGGACACGGCGCGTCGGCGCCTGCTGCTGGCGCGCGACCGCACCGGCATCCGTCCACTGTTCCACACCCGCGTGCCCGGCGGAATAGCCTTTGCGTCGGAAATCAAGGCGCTGTTCGCCCTGCCCGAGGTGCCGCGCCGCCTCGATGCGCGTGCCTTGGGCGAGGTGTTCACCTACTGGGCGCCGCTGCCGCCGCATGCGGTATTCGAGGGCATCGAATCGCTGCCACCCGGTCATGTGATGACGGTCGATGCGCAAGCTACACGCCTGCACCGCTACTGGGACTGGACCTTCCCGCCAGCCCCGATAGAGGCCGACCGCAGCGCCGACGCCTATGCCGAGGAACTGCGCGAGCTGCTGATCGACGCCGTGCGGCTGCAGCTGCGCGCCGACGTCCCGGTGGCCGCGTACCTCAGCGGCGGTCTCGACTCCTCCATCGTCACCACCCTGATCCGCCACTACACCGACACCCCGCTGCGCACCTTCTCCCTCACCTTCGATGACGCCGAGTTCGACGAAAGCGTTTGGCAGCAGCAGCTCGTGCAGCATCTGGGCACCGAACACACCACGGTGCACTGCACCCGCGCCGACATCGCCGCCGCCTTTCCGCGTGCCATTGCCCACACCGAAACCCCCATCGTGCGCACCGCACCCGCGCCCATGATGTTGCTGGCGGCCGGTGTGCGCGCCGCGGGCTACAAGGTGGCACTGACCGGCGAAGGAGCGGACGAGGTGTTCGGCGGCTACGACATCTTCAAGGAAGCCCGGGTGCGCCGTTTCATGGCGCGACAACCCAGCTCGCGCTGGCGGCCACGCCTGCTGGAGCGGCTCTACCCCTATCTCAAGCATTCCCCGGCAGCAGGCCGAGCGATGACCGAGCGATTCTTCCGCGAAGGCGAAGCGCAGTTCCGCGAGCCAGGATTCGCTCACCTGCCGCGGTGGACCACCACGCGGCGCATCACCGGATTTCTGTCGCCTGAATTCCGCGCCGCGGCCACCGCATTCCATCCCGTTGACGCCATCACCGCGCAGCTTCCCGCCAGCTTCTCCCGCTGGGAACCGCTCTGCCAGGACCAGTACATCGAAGCCCACACCCTGATGTCGGGCTACCTGCTGTGTTCGCAGGGTGACCGCATGGCGATGGCGCAATCCATTGAAACGCGGTTTCCATTTCTCGATCACCGCCTCATTGCCTTCGCCAGCCGCCTGCCGCCGCGCTACAAACTCATGGGCCTGGTGGAAAAATATCTGCTCAAACACTGCATGGACGGCCTGCTGCCCGACGCGCTGCGCCACCGCAGCAAACAGCCCTACCGTGCGCCGGACAGCCAGAGTTTTTTCCACAACGGCGAGCCGGTCGACTATGTGGCCGACCTGTTCAGCGCGTCCCGCCTCAAGGAAGCAGGCTATTTCGACCACCTGGCCGCCACCCGCCTGTTCGACAAGGCGCGCGCGGGGAAAGTCATCGGATTTGGTGACAATATGGCGTTTGTCGGCATGCTCTCCACCTTGCTCCTGCATGACCAGTTCATCCGGCGCTAAACGCACTCACTTTCGTCCGTCATGACCGCTGCCGCATCCAGTTATGCAGTCCTGCCAGCCGATCTGAGCACCGATCGCAACACCATCGTGTCGCTCTGGGTCAGCAATCTGGGGCACCCGGAGCGCCGCCAGGACAAGTACGACTGGTTTTACCTGCGCAATCCCGCAGGAGCACCACGCGTCCTGCTCGCCCATTCCCCCGCGCAACACGGCACCCCCATCGGCGTCATCGGCCTGGGCACGCGGCACATGCGACTGGCAGGACAGCCAATCGACGCCGGACTGCTGGCAGACTTCGGCGTGGTGGCGGAACATCGCACCCTGTATCCGGCCATGCTGCTGCAGACCTCCCTGCGCGATCAGTTTCTGCCGCAACTCGGATTGATCTACGGTTTTCCAAATCCCAAATCCGAGCCTGTGGTCAGGCGGCTCGGGTATGCGGTGGCCGGGCCGATGGTGCGCTATGTCCGTGTGCTGCGCAGCGCCAACTACCTTCCTGCGCGACTGCCACGCGTTGTGCGTCACAGCCTGGGACGAACGGCGGACTGGTGGCGACACACCTTGCGCCGCACGCAATATGCGCACGACTTCAGCGGCGTATTCACCCAGTGGATGGATCAGCCCGATGCCCGGTTTGACGCGCTATGGGCCGCGCAAAGCACCCAGGCCCTGCTGATCGGCGTACGCGATCGTCGCTATCTGGCCTGGCGCTTCGAGCAGAAACCCTGGAAGAAATTCCGCTTCCTGACATTGAACTCCCGGACGAATGGCCTGATCGCCTACTCCGCCAGCGAAGTCATCGGCCATGTGCTGCACATCCGTGATCTGCTGTGCCACCCCGACCACCCGAACAGCCTGAGCCTCCTGCTCGACACCCTGTTCCGCGATGCCCACAGCGATGGCCACACCAGCGTCTCGTTTGAATTTCTCGGCCCCGCATCCATGCAGCAGACCCTGCGGCGCCTGGGCATGATGGCCCGCGGGCAGCGCAATGTGATGTTCACCACAGCGGGCCAAAACACCGATGCCATTCGCCATACCCCGTGGTATCTCACCAGCGCGGACGAAGACTATTAGCGCGGTGACCCTGCCCCCGAATTTCGAACTATTCGGTAACAGGAATTTCCGGCATGATGGGCCCGACCTGAACCAAGGAGCACGTTGTGAAGAGACGCCAACTGGCGGAGGATCAGATCGCCCTTGCGCTCAAGCAGGCGGAATGCAGCGCGAGTGTCGAAGCGGCCTGAGGAAAGATGGGCATCAGCGATGCAGCCTTCTACGTCTGGCGCAAGAACTCTGGCGGCGTCGGCCCATCAGAGTCGTGGCGAATCAAAAAAAAGCTCTGACACCTTCGCAACGCCGCGAGAGAGTGCCTGACCTGCCGATCGCGCCCAATCTGCTCGAACGGCAGGTCAAGTTGGACGCACCCGACAAGGTCTGGGCGGGCGACATCACGTACATCGCCACCGACGAGGGCTGGCTGTTCCTGGCCGTCGTGATCGACCTGTTCATCCGCCAGGGATCTGCTGAAGCCCAGCTCACCAGCCCGAATGCAGCCCGGTTGATCAACGCACCTCGCATTGAGACTGCTACCACAGGCGCGCAGCCCCTGCCGTGCAGGGCACATGCAGAGACGCGCTCCAGCCTTTAGCATGCTTGCTGCATTGCACAAACCAGGAGTCTTTCCATGAGCACAACAACACTGTTCAAACCTCTGCAAGTCGGCGCGCTGGAGCTGCCCAACCGCCTCATCATGGCGCCGCTCACGCGCTCGCGCGCCAGCCAGCCTGGTGACATTCCCAACGCGATGAACGCGACCTATTACGCCCAGCGCGCCAGCGCCGGGCTGATCGTGAGCGAGGCCACGCAAATTTCACGACAGGGTCAGGGCTATGCGTTCACCCCCGGCATCTATTCTGACGCGCAAGTGCAGGGCTGGAAACAAGTAACCGGCGCCGTGCATGCTGCGGGCGGGAAAATGGCCATGCAGCTCTGGCATGTCGGTCGCATTTCGCATCATCTTCTGCAGGAAAACGGCCAGGCGCCGGTTGCGCCGAGCGCGATCCGCAGCGACACCGGTGAGTCCTTCGTGGTGTTGCCCGAAGGCCCGGCACGCGTGCCCTGCGACATGCCGCGTGCGCTGGACACCGCGGAAATCTCCGGCATCATTGCCGATTACGCACGCGCCGCCAAAAACGCGCTGGTCGCCGGTTTCGATATGCTGGAACTGCACAGTGCCAACGGCTATCTGCTGCAACAGTTCCTCGCCACCAACAGCAACCAACGCACCGATCAGTACGGCGGCAGCCTGGAGAACCGTGCCCGCATCGTGCTCGAAGCGATGGATGCCATCATCGCGGTGGCCGGTGCGCAGCGCGTAGGAGTGCGGCTGTCACCGCATTTCACACGGCACGACATCAGGGACGAACAGACCGAAGCCATCCACCTCTATCTGGCTGCGGAATTCAGCAAGCGCGGCGTGGCGTATATCCACATCGCCGAACCGGACTGGGCTGGCGGCCCCGCGCTGACCGATGCCTTCCGCAAGCAACTGCGCGCAGCCTATGCGGGTCGTCTCATCGTCTGCGGCAACTACACCGCAGACTCTGCTGCCGCCCGCATCGAATCCGGCCTGGCCGATGCGGTGGCGTTTGGACGCCCCTTCATCGCCAATCCCGATCTGGTGGAGCGTTTCCGGCAAGGCGCCGCGCTGAACAAGCCCGATCCCGCCACGTTCTACGGCGGCGGCGAGGTCGGCTACACCGACTATCCCGCGCTTGAAGCGCTGGCGTAGACTCGGCGCGGATCCCCATGCCGCAACGCTCGCCCCATGAAAATCGCCACCTGGAACGTGAACTCCCTGACCGTGCGTCTGCCGCAAGTGCTGGACTGGCTGCAGGCGCAGCAGCCCGATGTGCTGGCGCTGCAGGAAACCAAGGTGACGGATGACAAATTCCCCCAGGATGCTTTTGAAGCCGCCGGGTATCGGAGCGCGTTTTTTGGTCAGCGCACCTACAACGGCGTGGCACTGCTGAGCCGACATCCGCTGGAGTCGGTGCAACGCAACATCCCTGGCTTTGACGATGCGCAGGCAAGGATGATTGCGGCCACGGTGGGCGGGGTCCGGGTGATCGACACCTACTTTCCCAACGGCCAGTCCCCGGACAGCGACAAGTTTGCCTACAAACTGCACTGGCTCGATGCGCTGCGGGCCTGGGTTGCGGCGGAGCTGCAGCACACGCCCAGGCTGGTTCTGCTGGGGGATTTCAATATCGCCCCGGAAGACCGCGATGTGTATGACCCGGTGGCCTGGGCGGGGCAGATTCATTGCACGCCGCAGGAGCGCGCGCACTTTCAGCAATTGCTCGGGCTGGGCCTCATCGACGCTTTCCGCGCCTTCGAACAGGCGCCAAAGAGCTGGAGCTGGTGGGATTACCGCAATCTGGCGTTCCGCAAGAATCAGGGTTTACGCATCGACCACATTCTGGTGAGCACCGCGCTGCGCCCCGCCCTGTTGGCATGCAGCATCGACAAAACCCAGCGCAAGAACGAGCGCCCCAGCGACCACGCGCCCGTGATCGCCGAATTCGCGCTGTAGAGCAAGACTGTGAGGATCTGAGCAGGCTCAGTCTTCCATTCCCAGTTCCTGAATCTTGCGAGTGATCGTGTTGCGGCCGATGCCCAGTTTTTGTGCCGCCTCGATGCGACGGCCATGGGTTTGCGCCAGGGCCGCAGCGATGACGGCGCGCTCGAAGCGTTGCGTGAGGTGGTGCATGACGTCCGGTGTGCCGTTGCGCATCAGGCTCAGGGCGACCTGTTCCACGCGGGTTTCCCAATCCGCTTCGGGCTGCGCTGAGAACGCGGGCGGCGGAGAAACGGCCACCGCTAGATCGACCTTGTCCGGTGCGGCAGCATGCAAGGCATCGGTGAACAGTCTCGCGCCTTCGACGACAACGGCAGTGCCCGGGCGCACGTCTTCCGGCAGATCCTTGACCTGAATGACCTGCGCCGGGGCCATGACGGTGAGCCACTGACACAGGTTTTCCAACTGGCGCACATTGCCGGGAAAGGGGAATCTCTGCAGCACATGCAGCGCTTCGGTCGAGATGCGCTTGGTCTCCACCCCGAGCTCCTGCGCGCTGCGCTGCAGGAAATGCCGGGTGAGCGGAGCGATATCTTCGCTGCGCTCACGCAGTGGCGGCAGACGCAGGCGAATGACATTGAGGCGGTGAAACAGGTCTTCGCGGAACTTGCCCTGCGCGACATGCTGCTCCAGATTCTGATGCGTTGCAGCGATCACCCGCACATGCGACTTGATGGCGCTGTGCCCGCCCACGCGGTAGTAGTGGCCATCGGACAGCACACGCAGCAGGCGGGTCTGCAGTTCCAGCGGCATGTCGCCGATTTCGTCGAGGAACAACGTGCCACCCTCGGCCTGCTCGAAGCGTCCGCGCCGCATGGTTTGCGCCCCGGTGAAGGCGCCACGCTCGTGGCCGAACAGCTCGCTTTCGAGCAAATCTTTCGGGATGGCCGCGGTGTTGATGGCAACGAACGGTCCGCCCGCGCGCGGGCTGTGCTTGTGGAGTGCGCGCGCCACCAGTTCCTTGCCGGATCCCGATTCGCCGGTGATCAGCACGGTGACTTGCGAATGCGCCAGTCGCCCGATGGCACGGAACACGTCCTGCATGGCCGGGGCCTGGCCGAGGAGTTCCGGCGCGTCCTGCTGCGCGTCTTCGGCCTGCTCTTCGCGCAGGCTTTCATCGACCGCGCGCTGAATCAGATCGACCGCCTTGTCGACGTCGAAGGGCTTGCTCAAGTAGTCGAACGCCCCGCCCTGCAGCGAGGCCACAGCGCTGTCGAGATCGGAATACGCGGTCATGATGATGACCGGCAGGCTCGGGTGCGACTGACGGATCTGCTGCAGCAGATCGATGCCGTTGCCGCCGGGCATGCGGATATCGCTGATCAGCACCTGCGGGCAGGCGTCTTCCAACGCGCTCAGGACATCGCGCGGGTTGGAAAAACTGCGCACCTCCATGCCGACCTTGTGCAAGGCCTTCTCCAGCACGAAACGGATCGAGGCATCGTCATCGACCACCCAGATCGGTTTCATCGCGCACTCCCCGTGCGCCGTCGGCGCCAGGTCAAGGCAGCGGAATGGTGATGCGGAAATCGGTATGGCCGGGCAGGCTGTCGCATTCGATGGTTCCCTGATGTTGCTGGATGAAGGTCTGGGCCAGGGTCAGTCCCAGTCCGCTTCCTCCCTCACGGCCCGAGATCAGCGGAAAAAAGATGCGATCCTTCAGTTCCGCCGGGACCCCAGGCCCGTTGTCCACGATATGCAAGACCAATGCCAGCTTGTAGCGCTGGCGCGCCACCGTCATCTGCCGCGCCACGCGGGTACGGAACACGATCTTCGCGTCTCCTGCGGCGATGCGGTGCTGCAGGGCCTGCGCGGCGTTGTGCGCAATGTTGAGAACCGCCTGAATGAGTTGCTCCTTGTCGCCACGAAACTCGGGCAGGCTGGCGTCGTAGTCCTGCTCGATGACCAGCCCTTGTGGAAACTCCGCCTGCAGCAGGGTGCGGACATGCTCGCAGATTTCGTGAATGTTCACGTCGCCCACGACATGCGGCTTGCGGTGCGGCGCCAGCAGGCGGTCCACCAGGGTCTGCAGCCGGTCGGCCTCGGCAATGATGACTTGGGTGTACTCCTGCAATTCGAGCGAGGGCAGTTCGGAATGCAGCAATTGCGCCGCGCCGCGGATGCCGCCCAGCGGATTTTTGATCTCATGGGCCAGATTGCGGATCAGTTCCTTGTTCGCCTGCGCCTGGTTGTGCCACTGTTCCTCGCGCTCCAGCCGCGCCTGCTGGCTGATCTCCACCACCTCGGCGAGCAACAGGCTGTCGGGATGGTCGGTATGCGCCACGATGACCTGCGCCTGCACCGGATCGCGCAAATCGCGCAGGCGGATCAGACAGTCGAAACGCTTGCTACTGAATTCGTTGCTGCGCACCTGCGCGAGCGACTCATGCCACAGGGCGGGGCAATCCATCCATAGCCCCAGATCCTGCATTTTCAGTTGACGGCGGGAGACGCCCAGGCCGTTTTCCAGTGCCGGATTGGCGTAGCGGATCAAGCCCTGCGCATCCACCAGCGCCGCCATCGATGCGAGCCACTCCAGCCCCGGATAGTCATTCCCAGCCTGTGACACGGCGGCGCTCCTCAGCGCCATTGTGATGATGCGGCCCAGTCAGCAGCCCGGTCAGCGCTCATTGCGGATACTTCTGCAGTTCGCGCTGAAGCGCAGCGATATTGGCCTGCGTCATGGCGAGCTGGTCTTTCATGGTCGCCACACGCTGGGCGTATTCACCGCCCTTCACCCCGCCCCCGACGATGCGCTCGCTGGGCAGGTAATCGGGGTGGCCGTTGTTGTAGGCCTTGGTCTGTTGTTCCAGCAAAGCCTGTTGCTGCTGCAATTCCTGCTCAAGAATGCGGCGCGCCTCCAGGTCGCGCTCCTTCTGCGTGGAGGGGGCAACGCGCGCCGCCTGACTCTCATTCTGACTGGCCTTCTGCCCGCCTTCCTTGCTGCCCGCGCCGATCACCTTGGGTGTCATGCCGGGGCTGGACAGAATGCTCACATTGGCGTTGTCGATCAGCTTGCAATTCTTGGCTTTCACCTCCGACAGATCGTTGGTGTAGGAATTGTCCGGACAGCGATAGACCCGTTGAGGATCGGTCTGGGCCTGCGCCACGCAGGCAAGCGCCAGGGTCGCAAACACCGCAAGCGCGGATTGTTGAACGGAGAATCGGGCGAACAAGGTCATGATGGTGCGTCGAACAGGAGTAGGGTGCAGTGTAAGTCTGGCAACGCTTGAGCCGCACCGCAGGCCGACACGACGGGGCGAAATGACCAGATCCGAAAACAAAAAAGCGGCCTGCAGGCCGCTTTTGCGCCACATTGCCCAATTACAGCGAGTAGTACATGTCGAACTCGACCGGGTGCGTGGTCATGCGGAAGCGCGTGACTTCTTCCATCTTCAGCTCGATATAGGCGCTGATGAAGTCGTCGCTGAACACACCGCCCTTGGTGAGGAAGGCGCGATCCTTGTCGAGATAGTCCAGGGCCTGGTCGAGGCTGGAGCAGACGGTCGGGATCTTGGCTTCTTCTTCTGGCGGCAGGTCGTAGAGATTCTTGCTCGCTGCTTCGCCCGGGTGGATCTTGTTTTCCACGCCGTCCAGGCCAGCCATCATCATGGCGGCGAAGGCCAGATACGGGTTGGCGGTCGGGTCGGGGAAGCGCACTTCGATACGGCGGGCCTTGTCGCTCTGCACGAACGGCACGCGAATCGAGGCCGAACGGTTGCGGGCAGAGTAAGCCAGCATCACCGGAGCCTCAAAGCCGGGGACCAGGCGCTTATAGCTGTTGGTGCCGGGATTGGTGATGGCGTTCAGTGCGCGGGCGTGCTTGATGATGCCGCCGATGTAGTACAGGGCGAAATCGGAGAGGCCAGCATAGCCATTGCCGGCGAACAGGTTTTTGCCGTCCTTCCAGATGGACTGGTGCACATGCATGCCGGAGCCGTTGTCGCCGACGATGGGCTTGGGCATGAAGGTCGCCGTCTTGCCATAGGCGTGCGCAACGTTCTGCACCACATACTTGAGTATCTGCGTCCAGTCAGCGCGCTGCACGAGTGTGGAAAACCGAGTGCCGATTTCGCACTGGCCGGCGTTGGCCACTTCGTGGTGATGCACCTCGACAGGCACGCCCATTTGTTCGAGCAGCAGGCACATTTCCGAGCGGATGTCCTGCAAGCTGTCCACCGGGGGCACCGGGAAATAACCGCCTTTCACCGAGGGACGGTGGCCCATATTGCCGCCTTCCATCTTGTCGCCGGTGGCCCAGGCGGCTTCGTTGGAATCGACCTTGACGAAGCAGCCGGACATGTCCACGTTCCAGCGCACCTGATCGAAGATGAAAAATTCCGGCTCGGGGCCGAAATAGGCGGTGTCGCCAATTCCCGAAGCCTTGAGGTAAGCCTCGGCCTTCTTCGCGATGGAGCGCGGGTCGCGGTCATAGGGTTTGCCGTCACCCGGCTCGAGCACGTCACAGCTCAGCAGCAGTGTGGTTTCTTCGTAAAACGGATCGATATTGGCGGTGTTGGGATCGGGCATGAGCAGCATGTCCGAGGCTTCAATCCCTTTCCAGCCGGCGATGGACGAGCCGTCGAACGCATGGCCATCGGAAAACTTGCCTTCGTCGAAATGCGACACAGGCACCGAAACGTGCTGCTCTTTGCCGCGGGTATCGGTAAAACGGAAGTCCACGAATTTGACATCGTGCTCTTTGACCATACCCATCACATCGGCGACTGTTTTGCTCATGAAAATCTCCTGTCAGGTTGAAATGCGTTTGCGTATCCATCTTCGCAACAATAGATGGCACTCAACATCGTTTGCTGCGATGCACCGCGCAGTGAAAGCAATCTAGCAGAAAGTGTGCCCAGAACAGCCCTGCGTGACCTGTGTGGAACGCGAACGGATCCATGCAGCGGCATCCGCTCCAGCAGCAAGCATAGAAGCGCTATTTTGGTGCATTGCGCTCTACCGCATCGTTATGGTGCATTTGGTCTTGTTTTGGTGCATCTTCCCAGATTCCAGCTGGCAGATGCCCGCGCAAATGCGCAAATGCCCGCTCCACACCTGCAGCATCGCCCTTGACGCCCAACTCGATATGCCGCCCCCATACCGGATGATCCACGCTCGGAAGGCTGAACACCTTGATACCGGGAAAACGCCGTTCGATCTCTTCCATCAGCGGCGTCAGATCGGACTCCATGGCTTTGCGGACGATGACGGCGCGCTCCACCTGATGACCCTGCCCATGCAGATGCGCGAGCGGGCCGTCGAGCACCCAGAGCAGCATGGGCCACGCCATCACCGGAAATCCCGGCACGAAATAATGCTGCCGGATGGAAAACCCCGGAATCTTGTTGTAGGGATTGGGAATGATGGCGCTGCCCTGCGGAAACATGCCCATTTGCAGGCGTTGCTGGTTGGCCGGGGCATCGACATCGCCCAACCGTGCCTCGATCACGCGCTGCTGAATCAGCAGCTTGGCCTCCGGGTGGAGCTCCAGCGGCAGCCCCAGCGCCCGGGCTGCGCTCTGGCGGGTGTGATCGTCGGGCGTGGCGCCGATGCCGCCGCAGCTCAGCGCAACGTCACCACGTGCAAAACTGACATGGAAGGCCGCGGCCAGCAAGGCTGGATCATCGCCAAGGTATTGCACCCAGTCCAGCCGCATCCGCCGGGCTTTGAGGAGTTCGAGCACCTGGGGGAAATGTTTGTCCTGCCGTTTGCCGGACAGGATCTCGTCGCCAATGATGTAGAGCCCCAATCCCATACGCGCATCCCGAAACAAAACATCAAGGATAGCCTGTCCAGATCCACCTTTGTGCCGCCAGGCAGGTTCAAGCAGTGCTCTGCTGCCGCCAAATAAGTCTCAATCTGCCGGTTTCTCACGAATGCGGGATGTCAATCGTGCGATTGCCAGCTTTATGCTTGGATTTTCCGTGCTTATGCCGATCCGCATGCTGCTCCACCACACGTTTGAAACCGCTGTCACCGACCACGCCACCCACCGCGCCATCGTGCGCGAGGGGGTGTCCACCCCGTATGCCGACATGGCCGATCTGGTGGAGGGAATTGCTGCCGCCTTGCGGGCCGACGGGGTGCAGCGCGGGGAGCGGGTCGCGCTGTTTCTGGACAACTGCGTGGAAATGGTCGCGGCCATCTATGCGGTGCTCAAGATCGGTGCGGTGTTCATGCCGGTCAACACGCTGACCAAGGCGGACAAACTGGCCTACATCCTCAACGACGCCGAGGCCTGCGCTCTGCTGACACAGCAGGAACTGGCCGAAACCAGCCGCGCAGCGCTGGCGCTGAACCGCAGCGTGCGCCGGTGCTACATGCTCACGGCTTACGCGCAAGGCAAGACCGACAGCGGGACGCCCGACCCGCGCGAGTGCGCCTTTCCTTCTGCTCTGCCCGGCAACGTCTGCACGCCCAGCCATCCCGATCTGATCGACCAGGATCTCGCCGCCATCATTTACACCTCGGGCTCCACCGGCGATGCCAAGGGCGTGATGCTCACCCACCTGAACATGCTCACCGCGCTGCGCTCGGTGCGCGGCTATCTGGAACTGCGGCAAGACGACATCATCTGCTGCGCGTTGCCGCTGGCCTTCGACTATGGGCTGTATCAGGTGCTCATGGCCTTCAGCCTGGGAGCCACCGTGCTACTGGAGCGTTCGTTCACCTTTCCGGTCAAGGTGCTGGCCAATATGGCGCAGGAGCGGGTGACGGTGTTTCCCGGCGTGCCCACCATGTTCACCCTGCTGACCAGTCTCAAGGCCCTGCACACATTCGATCTCTCCGCGCTGCGGCTGATCACCAATACCGCCGCGGCCCTGCCGCAGACCCAGATGGCCCAGATCCGCGCGCTGTTTCCACAAGCCACGCTGTTCTCCATGTATGGCCTGACCGAATGCAAGCGCGTGACCTTTCTGCCACCCGAGCAGCTCGACGTCCGCCCCAACAGTGTGGGGCGCGGCATGCCCAATGAGGAAGTCTGGCTGGTCGATGACGACGGCCGCCGCCTGCCCCATGGCAGCACCGGCGAACTGGTCATCCGTGGCAGCCACGTCATGCGCGGCTATTGGCGCAAACCCGAGCAGACCGCACAGCGTCTGCGCCCTGGGCCGATTCCCGGTGAGCTGGTGCTGTATTCCGGCGATCTGTTCCGCACCGACGCAGAGGGTTGGCTGTATTTCGTGGCACGGCGCGACGACATCATCAAAAGCCGGGGCGAAAAGGTCAGTCCACGCGAGGTGGAAAACGTGCTGCACGCACTCGACTGCGTGCTCGAAGCCGCCGTCATCGGCGTGGACGATCCGCTGTTGGGACAGGCGGTCAAGGCCTTCGTGGTCTGCAAACCCGGCCATGTTCTGAGCGAGCGTGATGTCATCAAACATTGCCTGGCGCACATCGAAAATTTCATGGCGCCGAAGTTCGTCGAATTCGTTGCTGCGCTGCCCCGAACCGATACCGGAAAAATCAAGAAAACCGGGCTGCGCTGAGTCCCGTGCCGCGACCTCGACATCTCTCCTCGACTTTCTCTGCTCTGATTTCCGTTTCCCTCTTCCGCCACTTTCCTGCCTTCCATCATGTCCGACAATCAGCAAAAAATCCGCCAGTACATCGACAGCAACTTCCTGCTGGGAGCGCGGGATACCTCGTACAGCGACACCGACTCGCTGCTCGACCTGCACATCCTCGACTCCACCGGCGTCCTCGAACTCATTCTGTTCCTTGAAGAAACCTGGGGCATCCAGGTCGCGGACATCGAGATGGTTCCGGAAAACCTCGACAGCGTCGCCGCGATTGCCGCCTATGTGCAGCGCAAACTGGCGGCCTGAGACGAGATGAACCGACCCGTGCTGAATGCAGACCTGCTCGCCATCGACTGCGAGGCGGAAACCGCGCGCATCGCCGCGTTCTTTGTCCACACCCTGCGTACCTTCAACAAGCGCGGCGTGGTGCTCGGATTGTCCGGCGGGGTAGACAGCTCAGTGTGCGCGGCGCTGGCGGTGCGCGCGCTCGGTCCGCAGCGGGTGTTCGGCCTGCTGATGCCCGAACGCGACTCGTCAGGCAGCAGCGCCAGCCTGGGCGCCGAAGTAGCGCAGCAACTCGGCATCGGGCACGCGGTGGAAAACATCGCCCCGGCGCTGGACGCCATTGGCTGCTACCGCTGGCGCGACGACGCCGTGCGCGCTGTGCTGCCCGGCTACACCCCGGAGTGGAAAATCAAGCTCGCCATCTCGGGCGGACTCGTCGGCGGCATCAACCATTTCAAGCTCATCGCCCAGTCACCGGACGGCCAGATGTCTGAAGCCAGGCTGCCGCTGCGGGAATATCTGCAAATCGTGGCTGCCACCAACCACAAGCAGCGCCTGCGCAAGACGCTGGAATATTTTCATGCCGACCGCCTGAACTACGCCGTGATCGGCACCCCCAACCGCCTGGAATACGACCAGGGGTTTTTTGTCAAGAACGGTGACGGCTCGGCCGATCTCAAGCCCATAGGGCATCTCTACAAAACGCAGGTGTACGCCCTGGCACGTCACCTGGGTCTGCCCGAGGCGGTGTGCAATGCCGCGCCCACCACCGACACCTATAGCCTGCCGCAAGGGCAGGATGAGTTTTACTTCGCCCTGCCCTGGGCGCAGATGGACCTGGCGCTCTGGGCGCGCAACCACGGCTACAGCGCCGAAGAACTGGCAGTCGCGCTCGGCTGTACGGCCGAGCAGGCCGCTGCCGTGCTGACCGACATCGACGCCAAGCGCCGCACCACGCGCTATCTGCACGCTCGGCCCGCACTGGTCGAAGCGGTGTTCGACCATCCCCCGGAAAACGCGGCCTGAGCGTTGTCCAAACCCCTGTGAATCCCATGCACGACACTGAGCTCCAAGCACTCGGCAGCGCCGGTCAGGCCGCGTTTGAACAGCGCCTCGCCCGGCTGAGCAACGCCCTGGACATCCTGCCGGACAAACCGGAAGAAACCCCCTATTCCGCCCTGCGCGCGCTCTGGCTGCTTGCGGGCGGCACAGCGCTGTCCATCCACGCCGCTGCGGAAACGCCGCTGTGCGCCCTGAGCGCAGCGCAGCTCGGCGAGCTCGATGCACTGATCGTCCGGCGCGTCGCAGGCGAACCGATTGCCTATCTCACCGGCAGGCAGCGCTTCATGGGACTGGAACTGCTGGCCTCGCCCGAGGCTCTCATTCCGCGAGCCGAGAGCGAATTGCTCGGCAAGCTCGCAGCGCAAAAACTGCGCGCGATGGCGGCGGACGCGACGGACGCTCCGCCCGTCGTCATCGATGTGTGCTGCGGCTCGGGCAATCTGGCGCTGGCGCTGGCGCACGCCGTGCCGCAGGCCCAGGTGCATGGCGCGGACATTTCCGACACGGCCATCGCCCTGGCCCGCGACAACACGCACCAGCTCGGCCTGGAGTCGCGCGTGACCCTGCATACCGGCGACCTGCTGGCGCCCTTTGGCGCGGCATTCGCCCGCAAGGTCGATCTGCTGGTGTCCCTGCCGCCTTACATCTCGACGGCGAAGATGGACACCATGCCGCACGAGATCGTCGGGCACGAGCCGCATCTGGCATTCGATGGCGGACCGTTCGGGGTGCGCATCCTGATGCGTCTCATCCGCGAAGCACCGCCGCTGCTGCGGCCGGGCGGCTGGCTGGGCATGGAAGTGGGGCTCGGCCAAGGTCCCGCCATGGTGCAACTGCTCGAAAAGCATCCGGCCTACGACCGGGTCGAAACCGTGTGCGATGCCGGTGGCGCCGTGCGCGCCGTATTGGCGCGAGCCGCCGCCTGAACACCGCGCCGCGGCATCGGCCAGGCGCGCGCGGCGGCGGCGCGGGCGCCAAGCCGGTGCGCGGCATACAACACAGGCAACAGGCCACCAGCCAACAGATGTGCCACGGCGCTCCAAGCTGGCAGTGCTTCGCCGCCGGCGTAATACAAACCCAGTCCGCTCAGGCCGAGCAGGCCAAAGACGACAAGGAGCAGAGCCCCGCTTGCCAGGTTTTCACGCCGCACCCAGCCTGCGCGGATATGCACGGTCCATAACGCGCCAATCAGCCCGAACATCAGCAAAAAACACAGGGCATGCAGTGCGGCAACCCATACCCGCAAACCACTAGACAAGAACCAGGGCATGTCCCATTCGATGCGCATGTGCAGCGCGCCGGGCGCGAGCACCAGCCCGGTGCCCAGCAGAACCAGCATGGTCGCATGCAAGACCGGCGCAAAACTGCGGGGATAGGTTTTCACGCCGCATGCTCCTGCGCCGCCTGAACGATCGCGCCGCCCAGCCGGGTCACCAGGGCATGGCGACGGGCGGGGACGGCCAGCGCAGCCACTTTGGTGAGCGCATCGGCACGCCAGCATTGCGCAGCCCGCACGGTCCAGACCTGTGGATGGCACCCGATCGAATCCTGACCTGACGGATGCAGCACGCAGCCAGGAAAGCGTTCCTGGTCCGCGTCATCAAGCCCCAGCGCTGAGCTGGCTACCGCCGCATTGCGCAACGCTCCGGCAGCACGGATCGTTCCATCTTCACAACGGATGGATAGAGGTGAAGCCTGCGCGCCAAAGACCCGCAAATCGCCCCCCGCATTGACCACCGCCTGCTCCACGCCGCCGCGCTGCAGACATTGAATGGCACGGTCGACCGCATAGCCCTTGGCAATGCCGTCAAGCGTGAGCAGCACGGGACGGCGCAGAGCCACACGGCGCCCCGGCAGCATGGTCACGGCGTCGCTGCCGATGGCCGCCTTCAGGGTGGCGAAACCATGATCGGGCAGCACGCCACGCGCGACCAAGCGCGCGCCCACGGTGATGTCAAAGCAGCCTTCGCTGTCCCGCGAGAGCGCAAGTGCCTTGCGCAGCACATCCCAGGTCCAAGCGTCGACCTCCTGCGGTGTGTGATGCGCGTGCAGATTGATGCGGCTGAGCACGCTGTCTGATGCATGAAAGCTCATGCGCTGCTGCACCAGCGCCAGATGCAGAAAGGCGCTGGTCACAGCCCGATCCACCCGGTCGGCACGGCCCGAGGCGCGAATCTCCACCCAGGTCCCCAGCAGGGGTTGCAGGCGACGGATGGCGCGGCGCTGTCGGTTCATTTCGCCTCCGGCAACGCGACTTGCTGCAACACCAGCAGCCGCTTGACCCCGTTCATCACATTGCGGCAGGACAGCGTTGCGCCGCTGATATTGGGCACGTCCTTGTCGAGCTTGAACGGGTCAGCCAGGGTCTTTCCTTGCAGCGTTTTGCGCCAATCGGCGCGCTGGATTTGGTCGCCGTAGGTTTCACGAAAAATCAGCACCTCGACGCCACGCACCCTGCCTTCGGGCAGTAGGCCCACTGCGTAGTGGATGAACTCGTGCTTGCCGACCACGTCATCGACGAGGAACCAGCCGAGCAGCCTGCCGCCTTTTTCCGCGCGCCACACCTCCTGTTTGTCCCAGCGCTGCTTCACCCCGGATTGGTCTGTGATCGCCTCTTTTTGCTGCGCGGAAAGCTGAACCGGCATGGCAACAAACCGCTCGGCGTCGGGAAAGATGGCCTTTTGCGCCTGCTCGACCGTGAGATATTCAGTGGCGTAAGCCGGGGCGCCCACCAGTACCGCCAGCGGCAACAACGCTTGTGCGTGCCAGGATTTCATCGTGCCGCCCCTTCAGAAGTTGTAGCCGACCTTGAGCCGCAGCTCGCGCTTGGCGTGGTCGGCCAGGTGCAGCCCGGCGCGGTTGCCCTCCGCCTCGTTCGAGCCGCGCAGCTGCTCGGCCCAGGTGAAAGTCGCCCACCAGCGTTTGCCGCCGTAGTGGATCGATGGGCCGGCGAACGCGTCCCAGTGGTCGAAGGTCCAAGAGCCATCCGCCGGGCGTAGCACTTCCACGTCCACCCAGCCCTCCAGCCCGACAAACCAATTCGGCACGAAGCGGTAAGACACCCCGGTGCGCAGCCGCGGGGCAAGGGCCACCTCGGTTCCGCCGCCCGCGTCCGTCCGCCAGGTTTCAGCCTCCAGCTCCAGATTGGTCAGCCATTGCAATTGGCCGTCGAGGGCGGGTTTTTGCAGAATGAGCTTGGTTTCCAGCCCCCATCCGCGGCCTTTTTCGCCGGTCATGGCATCGACCGTGTCATAGCGCACCTCGCCATACAGCGCCACGCCCAGATCGTCCTTGTATGGCGAAGCGAGCATTTTTTTCAACTCGAACGCCACTCCACTGAACTGGGCGGAGTGGCGGCTGCCGGTGATTTCAGGCGCAGCCAGCGGCCCGGCGCAGCCGACGTCGCCGCAGTCGTAGCTGTGGCGGTAGCCGCTGAGATAGACAGAACCACTCAGACTGTTGGTGATGCCGTATTCGGCTTCGGCACGGAATTGTTGTGCCAAGTAGCTGCCGCGTCGCTTGCCCTGGTCATCCGTCACCCAGAAGTACGCCTCTGACTTCCCCTGCGGCAGCGTTTCGGCGCCGATGGTGTAGCCCAGCAGGTTCTCGTCCGCCTGCGCGCTCTGGGGCGCTGCAGCACACATCAAACCGGCGAGCGACGCCACACAGAAAAAATGGATCCGCTTCAAAATGCTCTCCTTGTTGATAACGGTTCGCATTTTTATTTGTATTTATTAGGGTGTCAAGCGTGCGTTCGACCGTGATGACTTCGGTTGGGAAAAACGCGCATCCTCCTGCCGCGTCCGGGGCGGGACGCGAACGGGACGCGCGGGACATTCCCTTCTTCGGCGCTTCGGCTGGAGAAGGGTGGAAACCCCTCAAACCGTGCGGAGCACGGAAGGGAATTGAGATAGAGGAAGCGTCAGAACGGCGTGCTCAGGCCTTGACGCAATCGACGTAGTAGCGCTTGGTTCCGCTGCTGTCGGACTCCGTCACGAGTCCATGCACATCGGTGGCGAAGCCGGGGAAGCGCAGGTTGAAGTCGCGGGCGAATTCGAGGTAGCGCACGATGGGCGGATTGAAGCGTTCGCCCGGAATGAGCAGCGGAATGCCCGGCGGATACGGCGTGACCAGCGCGGCGGTGATGCGTCCTTCGATCTGGTCGATCTCCACACGTTCGATGTCGCGGTGCACCATTTTGGCGTAGGCGTCGGTCGGCGTCATCGCGGGCTGCAGATCAGAGAGATACATCTCGGTGGTCAGTCGCGCCACATCCCTTTCGCGATAAGCCTCGTGGATCTGCTGGCACAGATCGCGCAGGCCGATGCGCTCGTACTTGGGGTTCTGCGCCACGAATTCAGGCAGGATGCGCCACAGCGGCTGGTTGCGGTCGTAGTCGTCCTTGAACTGCTGCAGCGCGGTCACCAGGGTGTTCCAGCGGCCCTTGGTAATGCCGATGGTGAACATGATGAAAAAGCTGTAGAGCCCGGTCTTTTCGACAATCACGCCGTGTTCGGCGAGAAAGCGGGTGACGATTGCGGCCGGGATGCCGGTGGCATCGAAATCGCCGTTGATGTTCAAGCCGGGCGTCACGATGGTGGATTTGATCGGGTCGAGCATGTTGAAGCCATCGGCCACGTTGCCGAAGCCGTGCCAGCCGTCCTCGGCGTGCAGCAGCCAGTCGTCGCGCTCGCCGGTGCCCTCCTCCGCCAGCGCATCCGGGCCCCAGACCTTGAACCACCAGTCCTGGCCATAGTCGGCGTCGACCTTGCGCATCGCGCGGCGGAAGTTCATCGCTTCCAGAATGCTCTCCTCCACCAACGCGGTGCCACCCGGCGGCTCCATCATCGCCGCTGCCACATCGCACGAGGCGATGATGGCGTACTGCGGCGAGGTGGAACTGTGCATCAGATAGGCTTCGTTGAAACGGTGAAAATCGAGTTGCTGGTTCTGCGCGTTCTGCACCAGGATCTGCGAGGCTTGGCTCAAGCCGGCAAGCAGCTTGTGCGTGGACTGGGTGGAGAACACCATCGCTTCCCTGGTGCGCTCGCGGTCCGGGCCGATGGCGTGCATGCCGCGATAAAAGTCGTGAAAACATGCGTGCGGCAACCAGGCTTCGTCGAAATGCAGGGTGTCGATATGACCGTCGAGCATCTGTTTGATGGTGTCCACGTTGTAGAGAACGCCGTCGTAGGTGGACTGGGTGATGGTGAGCACGCGCGGCTTGACCTGGTCGGCCAGATGACGGGTGAGCGGGTTTTCGGCAATCTTGCGGGCGATGTTCTCGGGCCTGAACGCCTCACGCGGGATGGGGCCGATGATGCCGTAATGATTGCGTGTGGGGGTGAGAAACACCGGCAGCGCCCCGGTCATGATGATGGCGTGCAGGATGGACTTGTGGCAGTTGCGGTCCACCACCACCACGTCGCCAGGCGCCACGGTGGAGTGCCACACCATCTTGTTCGAAGTGGAGGTGCCGTTGGTGACGAAGAACAGATGGTCGGCGTGGAAGATGCGTGCCGCATTGCGCTCGCTCGCCGCCACCGGGCCGGTATGGTCGAGCAACTGGCCGAGTTCATCCACCGAATTGCAGACGTCGGCGCGCAGCAGGTTCTCACCGAAAAACTGGTGAAACATCTGTCCCACCGGGCTCTTCAGGAAAGCCACGCCGCCGGAATGCCCGGGACAATGCCAAGAGTAGGATCCATCGGCGGCGTAGCCCACCAGGGCGCGGAAGAACGGCGGCGCCAGCGAATCCATATACGAGCGCGCCTCGCGGATGATGTGCCGTGCGACGAACTCCGGCGTGTCCTCGAACATGTGAATGAAGCCATGCAGTTCGCGCAGAATGTCGTTTGGAATGTGCCCGGAGGTGCGCGTTTCGCCGTAGAGATAGATGGGGATTTCGGCGTTGCGGAAGCGAATCTCCTCGATGAAGGCGCGCAGCGAGTGCAGTGCTGCGGCCTCCACGCCCTCCTCCGCCGTGGTGAATTCTTCGTCGTCGATCGACAGAATGAAGGCGCTGACCCGGCTTTGCTGCTGCGCGAAGCTGGACAGGTCGCCATAACTGGTCACGCCCAGCACCTCCATGCCTTCCTTCTCGATGGCCTGCGCCAGCGCGCGGATGCCGAGGCCGGAGGAGTTTTCCGATCGGAAGTCCTCGTCGATGATGACAATGGGAAAACGAAAGTGCATGACGGCTCCGACGCGGAAGGGATAAAGTATGAGAGTGTAGGAAATCCCGGTGACCCGATGAAGAACCATCCCAGATGGCTCAATGGGACACGGGATGATGGCGTGGGGGCGGGGATAAAGACGCCCCAAATCGCCCGCCCGCGCGCGCAGGCGCGGCACGCCGCCCATTGGACGTTCTGGGATCATGTTGCAACACGGAAAGCGCACAGATGGATAACCCGACTGCCTGGTGGATATTGGCCGGTTTTTTTGTCGCCATGGAGCTGGTGAGCGGCACGTTTTACCTGCTCATGCTCGCCATCGGCGCGGCTGCCGGGGCGCTGGCCGCACACGCCGGTCTGCAGCCCCCGCTGCACTGGGTGGCGTTCACCCTTGTGGGCGGCGGCGCGGTCGTTGCGCTCTATCTCAGCCGCCGCCTTCTAGGCAAACGCACCGCCGAGGACGTGCGGCACGATCACCTCGACCTCGGCGCCACGGTGGATGTATCGGGCTGGTCTATCGACGGCGTGGCGCGGGTGCATTACCGCGGCTCCGACTGGTCGGCGCGCCCCGTGCGGCGCGGCCCGCTGCACACCGGCCCGCACCGCATTGCCGGACAGGATGGCAATGTGCTGCTGATCGAGCCCCTGCCCGCCGCGCTCAACCCCGCACCGGCAGAGACCAACACGCAACACCATCCGGGCTGATCTGCTCAGCACCTCTTGTTTCACCTCCAGGGAGACTGTCATGGAAATCGCCATCATTCTGGCCATCATCGCCGTGCTGTTCGTCAGCCGCGGCATCAAGATCGTGCCGCAGCAAAACGCCTGGATTCTGGAGCGCCTTGGGCGCTATCACTCCACGCTGCAGCCGGGCCTCAACATCATCATTCCCTTCATCGACAGCGTGGCCTACAAGCATTCGCTGAAAGAAATTCCGCTCGACGTGCCCAGCCAGATCTGCATCACGAAGGACAACACCCAGCTCACTGTGGACGGCGTACTGTACTTTCAGGTGACCGACGCCATGCGCGCCAGTTATGGCTCGTCGAACTACATCGTCGCCATCACCCAACTGGCGCAGACCACGCTGCGCTCGGTGGTCGGCAAACTCGAACTCGACAAGACGTTTGAGGAGCGCGAATTCATCAATCACAGTGTCGTGAATTCTCTCGACGAGGCCGCCGCGACCTGGGGTGTCAAGGTGCTGCGTTACGAAATCAAGGATCTGACTCCACCCAACGAAATCCTCCACGCCATGCAGCGCCAGATCACCGCCGAGCGCGAAAAGCGTGCCGTGATCGCCACATCGGAAGGCGCCCGCCAGCAGGCCATCAATGTGGCCGAGGGCGAGCGCCAGGCCTTCATCGCCCGCTCCGAAGGGCAGAAGCAGGCTGCCATCAATCATGCGCAGGGCGAGGCTGCTGCCATCGAGGCGGTGGCCAACGCCACGGCGCATGCGCTGGAAGTGGTTGCCGCGGCGATTCAAAAACCTGGCGGCACGGAGTCGGTGCAGCTCAAAGTTGCGCAACAAGGTCTGGAAACCTACGCCAATCTGGCCAAGACCAGCACCACCCTGATCGTGCCGGGCGACATGAGTCAGGCGGCTGGTCTCATCGCGTCGGCCATGACCGTGCTGAAGAAAACCCAGTGAGCACTGCGGCTTCATTCCCCTCGGCACGCGCGGCGGCCTTGGCCGCACTCACAGCGCCCGATCCATCACGCAAGGTGGCGCTGGCGCTCGCCTTGTACGCCGATCTGCGGAACGGGAGCGTGTACGTCGATCCGGCTGAGGACGTGCAAGCAGCGGCGGGCAGCACCCTGCCCGGCCGCCCGGACAAACCCGCGCTGATTCCCGCGCAGCAAATGCCCCGGCGCAATCCGCGTGATCCAAAAGGCCACGCCGCGCTTTTGCATTCCATCGCACACATCGAATTCAACGCCATCAACCTGGCACTCGATGCCGTGTGGCGTTTCCAGAATTTGCCCGAGGAGTTTTACCGCGACTGGATACGTGTGGCCGCAGAGGAGTCCGAACACTTCACACTGCTGCGCGACCATCTGCACTGCATCGGCACCGAATACGGCGACTTTCCCGCGCATAACGGTCTGTGGGATATGGCCGAAAAAACCCGCGCCGACCTGCTCGCGCGCATGGCACTGGTGCCGCGCACGCTGGAAGCGCGCGGGCTGGATGTGAATCCGAGCATCCGTGCCAAGCTCGCCGCCGCGGGCGATGTGCGCGGCGCGGAGATCCTCGACCGCATCCTGGCCGACGAAATCGGCCATGTTGCCATCGGCAACCGCTGGTATCACTGGGCGTGCGCACGCGCCGGGCGCACGCCCATCACCGCCTATGACGAACTCGCCGCCGCATTCGGCGCACCGCGCATCAAACCGCCGTTCAACCGCGATGCCAGGCTGCAGGCTGGATTCAGCGCCGCCGAACTGGACTGGATGGAGCGCGCGGAGCCAAACCCTGGCTGACGGTACGGGGACTTTCCTGATCATGCGCAGCGCGGGTCGGCCGCTCGGTATGCTCACAGCCCTCTTCAGAGCCCTGCGCCACCCCGTCCGATCACCGCCTGCCATGTCTCTTTCGTTTCGCCCGATAGCCATGATCACCTGCGCCGTGCTCGCGGCCCTTTCCCTGCCCGTCGTCGCGCAAACCGCCCCGCAGACCGCCGTGCCCCGCGACGCCACCACCAACTTCAATGTGCTCGATCAACCGCTGCAGGCATGCAGCCATGCGCCCCTCACTGGGTATTTGCGCAATGGCTCTTGCGCAGTGACGGCCGAGGATGCCGGCGTGCATGGCGTTTGCGCGGTGATGAGTGCAGAGTTTCTGGCTTACACCAAGACGCAGGGCAACGACTTGTCCACGCCCGATCCACGCCTGCGTTTCCCCGGGGTCAAGCCGGGCGATCACTGGTGTGTCTGCGCCGGACGCTGGCAGCAGGCACTCGACGCCGGAGTGGCGCCCAAGGTCGTGCTCCGGGCCACCAGCAAACAGGTTCTTGACTCCTTGTTTCTCGACGATCTTGCGCGGCATGCGATCGATCCGCCCAAGAACCTACCCGAGCAGCCCATCCCCAGCCGCTAGACGCCCCCAGAGACGAGAGACTCAGCGCCCGGTACGGTGGATGTAGCGGTTGAGTTGGGCCATGTCCGCCGAGGTGCGGCGATAGAGGTGATCGAGGCTGATGATGGCGACTTCCAGCAACAGAACCGCCAGAAGCGGGCGCTCCAGGCGAAGACGGTTGTACATGGCGCGGCTGATGCGCAGCAGGCGGGTGTCCTCTCCAGCGCGCAGGCGCACATCGCGCGGCTTGTGGTCGAAAAAGCTCATCTCGCCGAGCATTTCGCCCGGCATGATCTTGCCGATTTCCATTTCGCTCTCTGGAAGTTGCGCCATCAGGCAGCCCTGTCCTTCGAGGACGAAAAACAGGCTTTCACCAACCTGGCCGATGTCGGCAATGACTTCGCCTTTCTTCGGCGCCATGAGATCGCAGTAATCGAGGAAATCATGGATTTCACGCCGGGTGAGGATGCTGGTGTCGACGAGCTGGCTGAGGAAATGGGCCAGGGATTCGCGGTCTTCAGTGGTGAGGGTCAGACGGTCCATGATGGGAATTTCAGAGTGGAAAAATCGGTGGCGCATCGGATTGATGGGTTATCGTATCCATCACGCTGCCATTTTCATAGCGCCGGATTCACAGACCGAAGTAACTGCGGATGCCTGACAGCAGCATGTTGACGGCAATGGCGGTGAGGATCAGTCCCATGAGCTTTTCAGCGGCATTCATCACCGAGTCGCCCAGCCACTTGAGCAGAGTTTCGCTCATCAGCAGCAAACCGCCGGTGACGGCCACAGCCGAACTGAGCGCGCCCACCCAGGTCCAGATTTCGCCGGGCTGGCGCGAGGCGAGCAGCAGCACCGTGGCCAGCGCAGAGGGGCCAGCCAGCAGCGGCACGGCCAGCGGAAAGATCAGCGGTTCGCGGCCATCATGGCCCCCGAAAATTTCGGACGTGGTGGAAAAAATCATCTTGATCGCCACCAGCAGCAGAATGACGCCGCCCGCCACCTCGATCGACGGCTGGCTGAGGTTCATCAGCTCGAGGAAGCCGTGCCCGCCGAACATGAAGGCCAGCAGCACGACGTAGGCGATGCCGATTTCGCGCAGCGCCACCGGCAGGCGGCGCCTGGACGGCAGCTTGCGGGTCACAGCGATGAAAAACGGCAGATTGCCGAACGGGTCGAGAATCAGCAGCAGCAAGACGAAGGCGGACCAGAAATCGTCGTGGGCCATGGCGTGAGGCGTGTATCAGGCGCGGGGATGGTGGCGGGCGTGCAGCGCCTTGAGCCGTTCGCGCGCGATATGGGTATAGATCTGGGTGGTCGAGATGTCGGCATGGCCGAGCAGCAATTGCACCACACGCAGATCGGCGCCGTGATTGAGCAGATGGGTTGCGAAGGCATGGCGCAGGGTGTGGGGCGACAGCGGCTGGTCAATTCCGGCCTGGCGCGCGTGGGCTTTGATCAGTGTCCAGAACATCTGCCGCGTCATGCCGACAGTTTCGCGCGCGCTCTGTCCGCTGCGGGCGGTGACGAACACAAAGGGGCTGTCGCGGCCTTGAAGCAAGACGTGCCGCGCAGTGCGCAGATAACGCTGCAGCCACTCCTGCGCAGCGTCGCCGAATGGCACCAGCCGTTCTTTGCCGCCCTTGCCCTCGATTTGCACCACGCCCTGATCGAGCGATAGCCGCACCACCGGCAGCGCCACCAGTTCGCTCACTCGCAGGCCGCTGGCGTAGAGCAGTTCGAGCATGGCGCGGTCACGCAGGCCCAGCGCGGTATCCTCGTCGGGCGTGGCAAGCAGGGCTTCGACCTGCGCTTCGCTGAGCGTATAGGGTCGGCGCGCGGGCTGGCGCGCAGGATCGAGCTGCAGGGTGGGATCGTCAGCGCGCAGACGCTCGCGTAGCGCCCAGCGAAAAAAGCGCCGCAGCACCACCAGCCGACGATTGGACGACGTCGCCTTGCTCTGTGCGTAACGGGCGGCGATATAGGCCTGCACATCCTGCAGGCCAGCCTGCGTCAGTGCGGGGCGGCGCGTGAACGCCAGCCAGCGCGCCAGCAGCGTGAGATCGCGGCGATACGCTGCCAGCGTGTTGGGCGACAGGCCGTCCTCCAGCCACAGGGCGTCGCAGAAGCGGTCGATCACCGCGGCGCACGCAACAGGCGCGGATGGCCAGTCGGCATGCGCGGGGACTTCAGGCATGGGACACCAGAGCGAGGGAATCTCGCGGGCTTTCGTGGACGAGCAACCAGCGCTTGATGGCCAGCAGATACCCGTCCACCGCCGTCGAGTGGGCAAAGCCCCCCAGACCGGCACGCGCCACGATGCGATGGCAAGGCACGATGGGGGCAAACGGATTGGCCGCGCAAGCCTGCCCGACCGCGCGCGCCGCGCTGTGCAATTCCAGTGCGGCGTCGCCATAGCTGCGCGTCTGCCCTGGCGGAATCTGCCGCAACAGCGCCCAGACACGCTGCTGAAACGCGGTGCCGACTGGCGCAAGAGGCAAGTCAAAGCGGTGCCCGGGATCGTCGCAATAGGCGTGCAACTGCGCGGTCAGGGCGCGGCATAGTGGGCTTTCGGGCGCGCTCAGCGGGGCGTCCGGCGCGAGATAGTCCAGACGCAGCACCGCCTGCTCCGAGCAATACAGACCCATGCGGCCAAAAGGCAGGGCGATGACGGCGTCCGGCATCGCGGAGCTGAGTGAGTGTGGGCTCTGGGAACGCATGACAAGGAGAGAGAACGACATCCGACGACGGCCTCACAGGATACCCCGATGCCATCCCGGACACCGGCTTTCTCCGAGAATGCACAGATGACGACCGCCTCACTGGATTTTCCTGCCTCTGCCTCTGCCGCACCAAGCACTCGGCGCTGGCCGCTGCTGGAGCAGAGCTACGCCACGCTGGGGAGCGACTTCAGTCTGCCCGTGGCCGTCAGCCCCCTGCCCGACCCCGTGCTGGTGGCAAGCAGCGCCGAAGCTGCGGCGCTGGTCGGCCTGACTCCTCCTCGCACCGCAGACGAAGAACACGATTGGGCACTGGCCTTCGGCGGGCATGTCGAGGCGGTCAGCGGCAATAGCCGCGCAACGGTGTACGCCGGCCATCAGTTCGGCAACTGGGCCGGTCAACTAGGCGATGGCCGTGCGCTGCTGCTGGGCGACTGGGCCGATGCGGACGGCGGGCAGCACAGTGGCGGCTACCCCAGTTGGGAAGTCCAGTTCAAAGGCAGTGGCCTCACCCCGTTTTCGCGTATGGGCGACGGCTGGGCGGTGCTGCGCTCGTCCATCCGCGAATTTCTGTGCTCGGAGGCCATGGCTGCGCTCGGTGTACCCACTACGCGGGCGCTGTGTCTGGTCGGGTCGAGCAGGCGGGTGCGGCGCGAGCGCATGGAAACCGCCGCCATGGTCACACGCCTGTCGCCGAGCTTTGTGCGCTTCGGCCATTTCGAGCATTTCAGCTACAGCGGCCAGACCGCGCAGTTGCTCCAGTTGACCGACTGGGTGATTGCGCGCTACTGCCCGGAGTGCGCAGCCGCGGCACAGCCCGCCCTCGCCCTGCTGCAATGGGTTGTGGCGCGCACCGCGCGGCTGATTGCGCGCTGGCAGGCGGTGGGCTTCATTCACGGAGTGATGAATACCGACAATATGTCCATCCTGGGCTGGACCATTGATTACGGCCCCTTCGCCTTCCTTGATGCCTACGACCCACTGCATACCCCCAACACCACCGACCGTGGCGGGCGCTATGCCTACGGGCGGCAACCCGCGATCGCGCACTGGAATCTGCTGGCGCTCGGCCAGGCCCTGCTGCCGCTGATCGACAAGCCGGAGCACGCGCTTGAAGCGGTCGACACCTTCCGTCCGCAGTATGTGCAGGCGATGCAGCAGCAACTCGCCGCGAAGCTGGGCCTGGAACAGCTGCAGCACGACGATGGCGATCTGTTCCAGGACCTGCTCGACGTCATGGCGGTCAACCGCAGCGACTGGACCCTGACCTTCCGCCTGCTCGCCCAGCTTTGCGCCGATCCGCAGGCAGACATCCCGGCGCCCTTGGCGGCGCAATTCGCGCGCGACCCGGCGCGGTTCTCCACCTGGGTCATGCGCTACCGCGCCCGCCTGCATGCCGAGCCACGTGACGACGCCGCCCGCATGCAGGCCATGCATGCAGTCAATCCCGCCATCGTGTTGCGCCATCACCTTGCGCAGGCTGCCATCGCCCGGGCCGAGGACGGCGACTTTTCCGAGGTCAGACAGCTGCTGGACGCATTGCGCCGCCCCTTCGATGCACACGCCCTGCCTGCGCACTACACCGCCCCGCCGAAGGACGACGCACCGCCCGCGCGTCTGTCCTGCTCATCCTGAAAGGAAACCTCATGTCCAAGCCCGCCACCGAAGACCCGAACGACCCCGTCTGGCGCAGCAAACTCAGCGACGAACAGTACCGCGTGACCCGCTGCAGCGCCACCGAACCGCCGTTCACCGGCATCTACTGGGATCATCACGGCGACGGCATCTACCGCTGCGTGTGCTGCAGCACGCCCTTGTTCGATTCACGCACCAAGTTCGATTCGGGCAGCGGCTGGCCCAGCTTCTGGCAACCCACGGCGCAGGCCGTCATCCGTGAAGTGCGCGACGTCAGCCACGGCATGGTGCGCACCGAGGTGCAATGCGGGCAATGCGGCGCCCATCTCGGCCATGTCTTCCCCGACGGCCCCAACCCCACCGGTCTGCGCTACTGCATCAACTCCGCCGCGCTGGACTTCGCCGATCGCTCGTCCGCCGACTGAGGCGCTGCAACTGCCGGGAACTGTCGCCGGACGAGCGCACTCCATACCTCAGCAGCCGCGCAGCATGGCGGCTTTGTGAGAAAGGAGAAAGTGACATGTCTCTGGCAGAACTGGTGCTCTATCTGCTCGTCGTCGGCGTGATTGGCTTGGGCGTTGGGCTCGTGGCGCAATTCTGGCGTGAAGCCCGCTCCACCCCGCCATCAGCGCGCAAGTAAGCCGGTTTGAATCAGACGAGGTTTCTGGCGCCCATGGCCTGTGCCAGGCTGCGGGTTCGAGCGAGCGCCGCCTGATCGGGCAAGGTCTGGGTGTTCCAGCCTTGCAGATGCGTTTCAAGCAGGCCGCTGAAGGCCCGCGCCCAATGCGGATCGGCGTTCAGACAGTCGATGTAGCGGTAGGTTTTGCCCCCGCTGGATAGAAAAGCCTCTTTGCCTTCCATGGCGATTTCTTCCAGGGTTTCAAGACAGTCCACACTGAACCCCGGACAAACCACATCCACCCGCCCGACACCCTCTTGCGCCAGCTTGCGCAAGGTGGGCTCGGTATAGGGCTGAAGCCATTCCTGCTTGCCAAAGCGCGACTGAAAAGTCACCAGATAGTCCGCGGCGGAGAGTTGCAGCCGCTCGGCAAGCAGGCGACCGGTTTGATGACACTCGCAGTGATACGGATCACCGAGTTTGAGAGTGCGCGCGGGCATACCGTGGAAACTCATCACCAGTTTGTCGGGCCTACCGTGTTGCTGCCAATCCGCTCCGATTTTGTGGGCCAGGGCGTCGATATAGGCCGCAACATCGTGAAAGTGGTTGAGCACTCGCAGTTCGGGAACGCGACGGTTACGGCGTGTCCACGCGGTGACCGCATCCAGCGTGGAGGCCGTGGTGGCGGCGCAGTATTGCGGGTAAAGCGGCACGAGCAGGATGCGAGTGACGTTCTGCCGCGCCAGGTCGTCCAGCACGCTGACGACCGAAGGATTGCCGTAGCGCATGGCGTAGCGCACCTGCAGATGGTGACCGCGCGTGGCCAGCTCGGCGGCGACGGCCTGCGTCAGGTCTGCGGTGCCAGTCTGCAGAGGGGATCCGCGCTCGGTCCACACCGTGGCGTATTTCGCTGCGGACTTGGACGAGCGGATCGGCAGGATGATGCCGTTGAGGATCAACCACCAGATGGGCTTCGGAATCTCGACCACCCGGGGATCGCTCAAAAACTCGCCAAGATACCGCCGCAGCGCAGGTGCAGTCGGTGCGTCCGGGGTTCCCAGATTGACGAGGAGGATGGCGGTCTTGGCGGGGGCGCCGTGTTGGTAAGCGGTCGGGTCGGAAAGGGACATGGGGGCAGTGGAGAATGCGAAATTAGTGCAATGTTGCACGCGATCCGGAACATAAAAACGCGTCTTTGGCGCCATGGCGGCGTCGCAGATCCGCGCGATCCCTTCGTGTATCGCGGTGGTTTGCGCCTTGCCCTGAGGCCAGATCCATCTTTTTGATTGGTTCCATCAAGCATGCCCCACTGCACTAGTGCGGGTGAATCTGGAACATCACGGTGGGCGCGGTCGGGTCGGACGGTTTTGCGCCTAGGGTGATTTCGCCCTGTCCATGCAGCACGCATTCATTACGACGCAGGGCCAGGGTGGTGTCATTGCCGGTATAACGCACCCAGGTGCCGTTGCTGCTGAGGTCAGTCAGCATGAAATAGCTGCCCCGCCAATCGATGCGCGCATGCTGGCGCGACACCCGCAGATCGTTCACCATGAAATCCGCGCCATTCGTCCGCCCGATGACAATGGGCATCTGATCGGCGGAATAGTCCACGGCGAAATCCAGCCAGGACAGATTGAGTAACTGGCTGCTGTAGTCGATGCGCGAGGGCACTTGCGGCATGGTCTGGCCCATGTCGACCTGCGCCTCCCAATCCACCTGATGCACGGGCACCGGAACGTCGTAGCCGCGCAAAAAAATGGCTCCCAGGCTGCGCAGACGCCCCAGCAATTCCAGCGGCAGCGCCTCCATCACGGCATCGCCAATCAGAATCTGTCCGGCGCCCGCGGAGTCGGACAGGCGTGAAGCCGCATTGACCGGATCGCCGAAGCAGTCGCCCGGGGCGAGCACGACGAAGCCGCGCGAGATGCCGATTTTGAGAGGGAGTTTTTGTCGGGCACCCGTGGCATCGACAGCGCCCGCATTGGAACAGGTGCGCTGGATGTCGATGCAGGCGTTGAGCGCCGAAGTATTGTGCTCAAAGGTTGCGAGGATGCCATCGCCCAGGGTTTTGACCACCTCACCGCCGGCCACCTTCAGACTGCGCGCCATGTTCGACACCACTTGCGTGACCAGCGCAGTGGCTTCGGTATTGCCACGGGATTGAAAAAGTGCGGTGCTGCCAGCGACATCGGCAAAAACGATGGTGCGGACTGCAGTTTTTCGCGCTTGGGTCATGCCCGAAGTCTAGCGTGTGCGCCCGCTGGCTGTGTGCTGCCAGCGGGACAACGCGCTCAAAGCGTATCGAGAAAGCTGCGCAGCTTGTCGGAGCGCGTGGGATGCTTGAGTTTGCGCAGCGCCTTGGCTTCGATCTGACGGATGCGCTCACGCGTCACATCAAACTGCTTGCCGACTTCTTCCAGCGTGTGATCGTTGGCCATTTCGATGCCAAAACGCATGCGCAGCACCTTGGCCTCGCGCGGGGTGAGTGAGTCGAGGATCTCCTTGACCACGTCGCGCAGACCCGCCTGCATCGCGGCCTCGGTCGGCGCCAGAGTCCCCGAGTCTTCGATGAAGTCGCCCAGATGCGAGTCGTCGTCGTCGCCGATGGGTGTTTCCATGGAGATCGGTTCACGCGCGATCTTGAGAATCTTGCGCACCTTGTCCTCGGGCATTTCCATCTTCTCGGCCAGCACCGCTGCGTCAGGCTCGGTGCCGGTTTCCTGCAGATGTTGACGCGAAATCCGGTTGACCTTGTTGATGGTCTCGATCATGTGCACCGGGATGCGGATGGTGCGCGCCTGGTCAGCGATGGATCGGGTGATGGCCTGGCGAATCCACCAGGTGGCGTAGGTGGAAAACTTGTAGCCCCGGCGATATTCGAATTTGTCCACCGCCTTCATCAGCCCGACGTTGCCCTCCTGGATCAGGTCGAGGAATTGCAGGCCGCGGTTGGTGTATTTCTTCGCAATCGAGATCACCAGACGGAGGTTGGCCTCGATCATCTCGCGCTTGGCTTCGCGCGCGGCCTGCTCGCCCAGGCTCATCTGGGTGTTGATTTCCTTCAGGTCGTCGAGCGGCACGACCACGCGGGTCTGGATGTCGATGAGCTTTTGCTGCAGTTCCTTGATGGCCGGCACATTGCGGCTGAGGATGACGGAGTACGACTTGTTCGCCGCGACATGTTTGTCCACCCACTTCAGATCGAGTTGATGCCCGGGAAAAGACTTGATGAATTCCTCCTGCGGCATACCGCAGCGATCCACCGCGTAACGGCGGATTTCGCGCTCGTAACGGCGCACTTCGTCCACCTGGGCGCGCAGCAGGTTGCACAATTTTTCGACGGTGCGGGCGGTGAAGCGCACTTCCATCAGGGCGTTGGAGATGGCCTCCTGCGCCTTGAGATAACTGGCGGAGCGATAACCGTCCTTGTCATAGGAACGGCGCATTTTCATAAAGGCGTCATGCACATCAGCGAAGGCTTCGAGCGCCTTGCCCTTGAGCTCTTCAAGCTTCATCGAGGTGGCGCCGGCACCGCCGTCTTCGTCTTCCTCGCCGCTTTCGTCGAGGGAGTAGTCGACGTCTTCTTCGGCAACATAGTCGTCAGACTCGTCGTCGGAGACCATGCCGTCCACCACTTCATCGACCGGCAGTTCGCCGTGGTGAATCCGCGCCGCCATGGCGAGAATTTCCGCCACGGTCGTCGGCGATGCCGAGATGGCCAGCATCATCTGGCGCAGGCCGTCTTCGATGCGCTTGGCAATGACGATTTCGCCCTCACGGGTCAGCAATTCCACCGTGCCCATTTCGCGCATGTACATCCGCACCGGATCCGTGGTGCGTCCGAACTCGGAATCGACGTTGGAAAGCGCGGCTTCGGCTTCCTCCTCCGCCTCTTCTTCGCTTGACGCGGTCGGGCCGTGCTGATTGAGCAGCAGGGTTTGCGCATCCGGCGTGGTCTCGTACACCGCAATGCCCACATCGTTGAGCATGGACACGATGGTTTCCATCAACTCAGGATCGGCAAGGTTGTCGGGGATGTGGTCGTTGATTTCCCCGTAGGTCAGGAACCCTCGGGTCTTGCCCATCTTGATCAGACTCTTCAAGCGCGCGCGCCGACGCCCCAGTTCTTCGTCGGTGATATTGGAGTCGTCATAGCCGAACTCTTTGAGCAACTGTTTCTCGCGGGCACGGGAGGCCTTGCGCGTCTTGGGCACAGGAGCTGCGGCCACTTCCTCGACTACCTCGACCGCAGCGACCTCCGCATCCACGTCCGCGGCGTCAACATCTTCGGCCACGTCGTCATGGAGATCGTCCTCCGCCTCCAAGCTCTTGGCCTTGCGACCACGACGCGCAGCCGGCTCTTCGACTGCCACAGGTGCTGCCACCTTCGCCGGACGGCCGCGTTTCGGCGCTGCGCTCACGGCAACGGCCGACACTTCCGCGACAGCGCTTGCCACCGCACGCTTGGCAGGCTTGGCCTCAACCACAGCGACCTGTCCGTCCGCTGCGCGGCTCTTGCCGCGCGGCTTGTCCGCGACGACCGGACTCGCTTCGGCAATAGCTGCCGTCTTGCGGGATGCAGGCACCTTGGAGGGAGCCTGAGTTTTGGATTGCGCTTTCGTCATGGTGGACCTCAACCGGCCATTCGCGCGGCCGGAAAAAAGAAGGGAAATTCAGCTGCAGTATGTAGGGTGAAACGGCAAAATTCAAAGTGCGGTGAACCCGGCTTGTGCAGGAAATAAGCGGTTCGCCACCAGCGTCTTCTGCGGCAAATTGCAATAGGCTTGTGATCGTGGTTCCCGGCAAACCCGGCCTCGACACGCGTTCCAGTCGCCGACAAGCTCACCTGCTCCCGACTCGCGTCCGTAGAAGGACGCCCTCACGGTCGTCCTGTTCCGTTTTTTGAACGCCATATCAGCCGATCTTCTTACGCGATTGACTCACACACGTCAGACTTGCTCAGATTAGAGTGTTCTTCTCTCAGGCAGTTCGATTGCAGATCGGACGTTTGCCCGGCTACGTTTGCCCTGCTACGTTTACCCGGCT
>JAJXTO010000020.1:46373-53980 GCA_021783695.1 Pseudomonadota bacterium
GCTACGTTTACCCGGCTGATTGGTCGGTCATTTGTGCCTTGGTGAGCGTCCCGTGCTGATGGGCGCACTGCCTTCGGTGTTTTTCGCCAAAAATCGGATTTTACAAAACCGGCCATTGTCTGCTCACTCGCACCAGACGTCAATATGCAAGATCAGGCCCTATTCCTGGATTTTTGATCCTCATGTCAAATGGATAGGGTGAGATCGCATCGGAACTCTCTAACAACGACTGGGAAATCCATTTGAAAACCACACCATCTGGCTCGTTGGTCTGGAGTGTCAGTGCATTGGTGCAGGCATTTTCCGACGCGCTCAACGCACGGTTCAACAGCATCAGTGTGCGCGGAGAAGTCTCGGGTCTTGTGCGCGCCTCCAGCGGGCATCAGTACTTCCATCTCAAGGATGGCACGGCGCAATTGCGCTGCGTGCTGTTTCGCCAGCGTGCGGGCGCTGGCACATTGCCGCTGCGCGACGGGCAAAGCGTGCGACTGCGCGCCACCGTGGCAATTTACGAGCCACGCGGCGACTTGCAGCTCATTGTCGAGAGCGTGCAAGCCGATGGCGAGGGCGCACTGCTCGAAGCGTTTTTGCGCCTCAAGGACAAATTGCAGGCCGAAGGGCTGTTCGAGGCCGAGCGCAAGCGCGCCCTGCCAACCATGCCGCGCGCCGTGGGCGTGATCACTTCCCTGCAAGCCGCGGCGCTGCAGGATGTGCTGACCGCACTGCGGCGTCGCAGCCCGCATGTCCGCGTGGTGGTTTACCCCGCCAGCGTGCAGGGCGCCCAGGCGCCGGGCGAAGTGGTTGCCGCACTGAAGCGCGCACAGACGCGCCGCGAGGTCGATCTGCTCTTGCTGGTGCGCGGTGGCGGCAGTCTGGACGATCTGTGGGCGTTCAACGATGAAACACTGGTCCGCGCGATTGCCGCCTGCAGTCTGCCGGTGGTCAGCGGCGTGGGCCACGAAACCGATTTCACGCTGGCCGATTTTGTGGCGGATCTACGCGCCCCCACCCCCACGGCCGCCGCGGAGTTGAGCGTACCGTCGCAAGCGGCGCTGTCCGGCATGCTCGACCATGCGGCACATCGCCTGCACAACGCCTTGCGTCGCCATCTGCAGCGCGAACAGCAGCGCTGCGACCGCCTCGCACTGCGCTGGCCGCAAAGGGCTGCCTTGCTCGCTGCGCCCCTGCGTCAGCTGGCGCAATGGCAATGGCGCCTGCGGCAGGGGCTGATCGACCTGCCTCGTCTGCCTGCGCAACACCTGCAGCGGCTGCAAGCCCAACTGGAGCACGCACTGCGGCGCCGGTTGCCACAGGAGCGCGAGCGACTGAATCAACTGTCCCTCGCTCTGCCAAACGCCCAAACCCGTCACATCCGCGCCGCATGGCAACGCCTCGATCACGCAGTGCAACAACTGCACCTGCTCAGTCCCCGCGCCACGCTGGCACGCGGTTATCTGCTCGGCATGGACGCAAACGGTCGCGTGCTGCGCGATCTGTCACGACTGCGTTCAGACGAGACGCTGCAACTTGCCGACGCCCAGCACGCCGTGCGCCTGAAAATCCAGCACATCCAAACGCAGCCCCATCCGCTTGACGCGGACATCCCGTCCGTTTGAGCAGAATCAACCCGCTGTTCCTAGAATGCATCTAATCGGCTCAGCGCCATCGCCACTCACTCAAGGAGAAGCTTATGCAACACGAATTGCCCCCCCTGCCCTTCGCCCCCGACGCGCTTGCCCCACACATGTCGCGCGAAACTCTCGAATATCACCACGGCAAGCACCATCAGGCCTACGTCAACAACACCAATAGCCTGATCAAAGGCACAGAATTCGAGTCCATGCCGCTCGAAGAGATCATCAAAAAATCCAACGGCGGGCTGTTCAACAACAGCGCACAAGTTTGGAACCACACCTTTTTCTGGAATTGCCTCAAGCCCAATGGCGGCGCTGAACCCAAAGGCGCCTTGGCAGCCGCCATCAACGCCAAATGGGGCAGCTACGCCGCGTTCAAGGAAGCGTTTCACAAGTCGGCGGTCGGCAACTTCGGCTCCGGCTGGACCTGGCTGGTGAAAAAACCCGACGGCAGCCTCGACATCGTCAACACCGCCAACGGCCAAACCCCGCTGACCACAGCCGATAAGGCGCTGCTCACCGTCGATGTCTGGGAACACGCCTATTACATCGATTACCGCAACCGTCGTCCCGATTTTGTCACCACTTTTCTCGACAAGCTGGCGAACTGGGACTTTGCAGAGAAAAATTTCGGCTGAACTACACAGCTGTCGTCCGTCAAAAGGCCCGCATCTGCGGGCCTTTTGATTTGCTGCATCGAAGCAGGCTCAGCAAATCTTCTATGACCTGGGCCTTTCTCCGAGCGATTGGTCAAAGCTGCGGGGGGCGGGTCACGTCGGCCCATCGGCAAAGCCGCGAAAATGGCCCTTGACAGGCACTAATTTGTGATGGAGGCCAATGGCTCGGGCGACTGGATTCTGTTCTTGAGATCCTGAGGCCAACACTGGTTCCAGAGTTCAGGGGTGCAGAGATTGAAAAACCTGTCGACCTCGGCGCTGATGAATCCCCTGCCACAGCGCAGGACCGCCAAGCGGTAGCGGTCGGCCTCTGGGTTAGCGCGACACACCGCGTAGATCACGCGGCAGATCTTCTTATCGTCGCACAGACGCAGGCTTTGGTAGACGGCCAGTGAGCGATACAACACATAGGCTGCACCCAGAAGCAGCGCGACGAGCAGGAGGTTCTTGAAAAACTCCAACGGGCTTCCCGTGCCCAACGTTGATGCTGTGCTGCCCATATGGGACTGCCCGAGCACAATCAATTCTTTGGCAATGAAATACGCAAGAACCGCATAAGACATTGCAATACAAAGCTTCATGTTGCGGCAGGCAATGCGCACCGACGCAAGAGTCGGCGGCTGGCCTGAAGCGATATCGATGGTCGGAATCGCAAGCATGCTGATTTCCATGGAAAATGATTCGGAAAGAATAGGAAGCTGAGCCGTCTGTGCAGATCCGGATTTGCCCGAATGCGGCATTGGAAGGTGACTGGCGTTTTTTTGTTTTGCCTGCACACCGGTCAAAGATCGCCTGCCGGCATATTGCCTGGAGTTTCCAGGCCCTTGGCCGCGCGTCGGCGCAGCACACTCCAGGCAACAATGCTGCCAAGCATCCATGCCACGGCCCGGACAAACAGCAACATGCCCGGTGAGAACCCTGCCAGGGCCATTCCGCCGAAGTCCTGCACGGTTTTCGGATCGATCACACCCGTCGTCAGCGCACTGATCACGGCAATGACGAGCAGATTGATCCCCCACACGACCCAGGTGCGGCCGATCAGGGCAAACAACAGCCGAAACAGCACGGCACCGCACAGGCCGAACAGCAGACATTCGATGATCAGCACGCGCCACATCACGGGAACTCCTTGTGTTCTGGAATGCGGCCGTCATTCCATGCGGTGGCGGAACAACCATGCGGCGAATGCCATGCTGACCACACCGATCAGCGCCAGCGGCCAGTACTGCGGAATCAGATTGCTCACTCCATACCCTTCGAGATAGACCCCGCGGGTGATGATGAGGAAATACCGCATGGGGTTGATGTAGGTGAGCAACTGCACCGCCTCGGGCATATTGGCGATCGGCGTGGCAAAGCCGGACAGAATGATGGACGGCACCAGGAACATGAACACCCCCAGCAGGCCTTGCTGCTGCGTGACGGCGATGGACGAGATCATCAGCCCGATTCCGGTGGCGGCAAGCAGGAAAAACAGCAGACCGATTCCCAGCGCCACCACACTGCCGACAAACGGCACGCCGAACCAGACAATGGTGACAACGGCAATGAACGCCGCTTCCAGCCCGCCAATGATGAAACCCGGCAATGCCTTGCCGAGCAGAATTTCCACCGGGCGCAAGGGCGTCACCAGCAATTGATCGAAGGTGCCCATCTCGCGCTCGCGCGCAACCGACAGGCCGGTCACCAGCAAGGTGACCACAAGCGTGAGCAGGGCCACGATGCCCGGAAGGATGAACCAGCGCGACAGCAGATTGGGGTTGAACCAGGAGCGGATCGCCAGACGCGCCGGTGGCCCTTGCCAGCCGTGCTGCGCCGCCCACTGCTGGTTGAACTGCAGCAGCACGCCATTGGCGTCGTTCAGTGCCAGCGACGCGGTGTTCGAATCGCGCCCGTCGACCAGGATCTGGATGGTGGCGGGCTGATGCCTGAGCAGATCGCGGGTGAAATGCGGGCCAATGTGCAGGACAAGCAAGGCATCCTTGTTGTTGATCAGCGGCGTGATCTGCGCGTCATGATGGATGGTGGCGATCTGACGAAATATGGTGGCGCCGGAAAACTGCGCTAGCAACTCACGCGAGGCGTAGCCGGAATCCTCGTTGTAAACCGCATAGGGGATATGGTTGAGATCGAAACTCGCGGCATAGCCAAACACCAGCAGTTGAATGAGCGGCGGCCCGATCAGCACCGTGCGGCTGGCGGTGTCGCGCAGCAACATGAGCAGTTCCTTGACGACAAGTGCGAAGACGCGCGCCCACATGATGTCAGTTCCGCAAGGCCGTTCCGAAGGAACTGACCGCCCCCTCGGGGCGTAGCGCGCAAAGCGCGTGAGGGGAGTGTTTCATGCTAGTCCAGCCTCTTGTGCGATTTGCGCCAGGCAATGCCCATGAAAATCGCCCACATCACAGTGAGCGCGGCGCTATTGCTCAAAACCACCGGCCAGACGTCGCCCGCCAGAAATACTGTCTGCAAAATGGCAACGTAGTAGCGCGCGGCCACCAGATGCGTGAGAAACTGCACCATGGCAGGCATGGACGCGATGTCGAAAATGAATCCCGACAGGATGAACGCCGGGAGAAAAGTGACGATGACCGCCACCAGCGCGGCAACGAACTGGCTGCTCGACAGTGTGGAGATCAGCAACCCCATGGCCAGTGCCACCAGCAGAAACAGCGCCGAGCACAGCACCAGCAACCACAGGCTGCCCACCAGCGGCACGGCGAACAGCCACACCGCCATTGCCACGGAAAGCCCCATGCCGCCCATGCCGAGCACGAAGTAGGGAATCAGCTTGCCCAGCAGGATTTCGGCCATGGTCACCGGGCTGGCCATGAGCGCCTCCATGGTGCCGCGCTCGCGTTCGCGTGCGACCACCAGCGCCGTGAGCAAGGCGCCAATCAGGGTCATGATGACGGCAATCAGACCCGGAACCAGAAAGTCGCGGCTGCGCACTGCAGGGTTGAACCAGATGCGCGCCTGCGCTTGCACCGGGATGAGCAGAGGCTGGCCTTCCCGCTCGGCTTCGAGCTGCAGCCAGTTCTGCCACATGCCCTGCAGATAGCCTTCCATGATGCGAGCGTTGTTTGCATCCACGCCGTCCATCCACACCGCCACCGGCGCGGAGCGGCCGGTGAGCGCCAGGCGGGTGAAATCGCCACGCAACCAGACAATGCCTTCCACCTTGCGGACCATCAGCGCATGACGCGCGGCGGCAATGCCGGGATAGGACTTTGGCGCGAAGTACGCCGAATGCTCCAGACCGCCGACAAAGCGGCTGGTCTGCGTGCTGGGCTGATCGACCACCAGCGCGAGCGGCACGCCGTGCGCGTTGAGCGACACGCCGTAGCCGAACAGCAGCAGCAACAGCACCGGCAGCACGAAGGCAATGGCGATGGCGGACGGATCGCGGATGATTTGCAGAAACTCCTTGCGCACCAGGCCGCGCAGACGCTGTCGGTTCATGGGCCGTTCTCCTCACGCCGCGCGACGGATCTGCGCCTCATGCGACTGGATCAGGGCGATGAAAGCGTCTTCCATGGTCGGGTCGGGCAGCGCGTCGCTGCGCACGCGCGCGCGAATGTCGCGCGGTGTGCCGAACGCCAGGATCTCGCCCAGCGACATCAGCACCAGATGGTCGCAATACTCGGCCTCGTCCATGAAGTGGGTGGTGATCATGATGGTCACCCCAGACTCGGCCAGATGGTTGATGCGCTGCCAGAACTCGCGCCGCGCCAGTGGATCGACACCAGACGTGGGTTCGTCGAGAAACAGGATGGACGGCTCGTGCATCAGCGCGCAGGCCAGTGCCAGACGCTGCTTGTAGCCCAGCGGCAGTTCCATCGCAGCGGTATCGGCATAACTGGTGAGATCGAATTCGGCAAAGGCCCAGTCGAGCCGCTGCTGGCGTCTGGCCCCCGTGAGGCCATAGGCCGAGGCAAAGAAATGCAGGTTTTGCCGCGCGCTCAGATTGCCATAGAGGGCAAACTTCTGCGACACATAGCCGATGCGCCCTCGCGCGTTCGCGCCCGCAGTGCGCAAGTCCGCCCCGGCAACGCGCAGCGTGCCAGACGAGGCGGACAGCAGCCCGCACAGCATGCGAAACGTGGTGCTCTTGCCCGCGCCGTTCGCTCCCAGCAAGCCAAAGACCTCGCCTCTGCCGACGCTGAAGCTGACCCCCTTGACCGCCTGGAACGCACCAAAATAGCGACGGAGCTCCTTGACTTCAATGACTGTGGGCGGCGTGGCTTCGGGTGTGGACCGGATGGGTGCGATCTGCGCTTGCTGCAACGGTTCTGGCGCGGCGGCAGTGGTCTGTCGGCCCGACGCGAATGCGGGAGGTCTGGGGGCGCTCTGCAGCAGGCTGACGAACGCGTCTTCAAAGCGCGGCGACATCGCCTGCCATTGCTCGCCGTCTTGCGGCAGCGGTGCCGTGCCCTGCAGCACCACCCGCACCCCGTCGGCCTGGACCAGCGCATCCACCACCCCAGGGCGCAGATGCAAGGACTCTTGCAAGGCGCGCCGACGTTGTTGCGGGTGCCGCACCAGAAACACATGGTTCTCGAGTGGCGCGTGGAACGCATCGGGCGGCTGGTGCGCCAGCACATGACCCTCGTGGAGCAGCACGATGTCATCACATTGCTCGGCCTCATCGAGGTAGGCCGTACTGACCACCACGGCAACGCCCTGGTCGCGCATCAGCTTGATGATGCTCCACAACTCGTGGCGCGAAATCGGGTCCACGCCCACGGTGGGTTCATCGAGAAGCAACAGGCTGGGTGCGCGCAGCAGGGTGCAGGCAAGCCCGATTTTTTGCTTCATGCCGCCGGACAGCGCGCCGGCACGTCGGGCGGAAAACGGGCCCAGTGCGGTGAGCTGGAGCAGTTGCTCAAAACGCTGCCGCCGCGCAGCGGCCGTGAGCCCCTGCAGATCGGCGTAAAGCTCCAGATTTTCCCGCACCGTGAGGTCTTCATACAGACCAAAGCGTTGCGGCATGTAGCCGATGCGCTGCTGGATGGCCGCGGCATGCCGCCGCGTGTCCAGGCCCAGCACCAAGACCTGCCCCGCGCTGGGCAGCAGCAGCGCTGCGGCCAGACGGATCAGGGTCGTTTTTCCGGCGCCATCCGGCCCGAGCAGGCCGGTGATGCGGCCTTGCTGAAAACGCACATCCAACCCCTTCAGGGCGTCAACGGTGCTCTTGCCCTGCTTGAACTGCTTGTGCGCCGCCACCAGTTCGAGGGCGGCCACTGGGGGCTGAGCGCCCTGTCCTGTCCGGACGGCTGCGTCAATGTGTGCAGAC
>JAJXTO010000021.1 GCA_021783695.1 Pseudomonadota bacterium
CGCACCCGCACCCGCACCCGCACCCGCACCCGCACCCGCACCCGCACCCGCACCCGCACCCGCACCCGCACCCGCACCCGCACCCGCACCCGCACCGACACCGACACCGACACCGACACCGACACCGGTATCCGTAACCTGCGCAACGCCGACCGTGAATCTCACTGCGGGTCTGGTGGACTATGGCAAGAATCTGCGTCCCTTCTCCCCGCTGGCCAAGCCTGCCAAGGGTCAGCGCGTTGCCGACCCGGATTTCCCTGGAACCTATATCGTGCGCGTCACCGACGCCCTGGCGGATTTCAACGCCAATGTGGCGATGCCGGCCTACCCGACCACACAGGGCTGGAACTGCAACGAATCGCGCTTTGTGCTGTATGTCACCGGCGCGAAGACGGGTGGGAAGCAAGGCTGGGCGATGTTTGATGGCAAGACCTATGCCTTCATCAAATTCCTGCCGATCAACCCGCCGGACATCGAGCAGTACTACTGGAGCCATTCCGATCCGACCAAGCTGGTCTATATCGACAACCGCGAAAGCGGCGGCACCATCATCATGCGCATGATGGAGGTCAACGTCGAGACCGGTGCGCAGACCGTGCTGCATGACTTCCTGCCCGACATCAAGGCGCAGGGCTGGCCGACAACCGGCCCGGTGCGCGCAGGCTATCCGTTCTACGCGGGCGGCGACCTGGAGTTGTGGGGCTTGGGTGCGGGCGGTATTCCGAACGTCAGCGGCCAGCTTGGACTCAATGCCTTTGGCTTCAACGCCAAGACCGGCAAGCTCACGCGCTATAACGGCATTCCCTTGGCGCAGGCGCGCGGCACCACGCCCTTCCCGCTGAAATCGGGCAAGGGCTGGGCCTGGCCGGATTGGGCGAGCCACACCACCGTCGTGTTCGATCTGAACGGCAACATCGTGCGCACGGTACAGTTCGATGCCATCGAGCACCTGGACAGCGCGCTCAATGCCAAAGGCGAAGACCTGCTGGTGGGCACGCAGTACGACGGCCCGTCAGGCAGCGGCAATCTGATGGTGGCCAATCTCGCCACTGGCGCGGTATCAACCGTGATCGGCGTGAGCAAAGGCGACGGTTATCCGCGTACCAGCACACTCATCAGCTCCGGCGCGTGGAAGGTGCCCGGCTGGGTGGCGATGGGCGTGACCGGCTCGCCTTATGGCAGCACAGCAGACAACGGCAGCAACACCGCTCCAGTCTCCAACCCGCAGACCTATATCGATCAAGAGGTGTCCATCGCCAATGTGGATACAGGCGCAGTGTTCCGCGTGGCCCACCATCGCAGCACCGGGCATTACAGCAACGCCCCGGTGAACAACTACTGGGCGCAGACCAACGTCACCCCCAGCCCGAGCGGCACCCGCATCCTGGTGCAGAGCGACTGGGGCAACGCCAATCCGAAGGCGCCGGTCATCAACCCGAACGCTGCGGTGGATACCTACGTCATCGAACTGCCAGCCTACAAAGCCAACTGATGGTCTGATTTTGGCCAGACTGGTCAGCGGAGCAAGAATCCGTTGCCACCAATGCCCCCCTTGAAACAGGGGGGGGTGCATTGGCGGAGGGCAGAATTGACTGGATCAGGGGGTGTGAAAATACGGGCACCTGCCATAATTTATTGCCCGGTACCATGATAAGCACGCACGCGCCCGCCACACCTCCCGCCAAAAATGGATGATCATCATCGCCTTAAAGTCTTAGACGGTTTACGCGCAATCGCCATTATTCTGGTGATGGGTTATCACTATTTTGTGCGCTGGACGCCGCCGCTCGCTCCGGATAATTTTTATCCTTATGGCGATTTTGCTGCCCAATTTTGGTTATTCAAATATGGGGATCTTGGTGTTGAGTTATTTTTCATCATTTCAGGTTTTGTGATCAGTATGACCTTGTTTCGATGTCATACGATAGGTCACTTTTTCTGGAAGCGGTTTTCCCGGTTGTTTCCGACGATGTTGTTATGTTCGGTATTGACATATTTGATTTTGCTGCTGCTTCCGCAAAGCGCTTTCCATCCGGAGTTGCGCGATTTTTTGCCCAGCCTGACCTTTACTGATCCATTGCTTTGGAGTAAGGCTTTTGGCGTACCTTTCAAAGCGGTCGATGGGGCGTATTGGTCGCTTTTTGTCGAGGTCAAGTTTTATTTCTGGATCAGCGTGCTTTATTTTGCCTTTGGCGCAACGCGATTTTTCCGGATGACCGCCTGGGCTTTTGGCATTCTGGTGCTGCTCTACCTTGTGGTGCGGACGCTGAACCTGCCGCATCTCTGGGCGATCGATTTTATTTTCGCGCTCAGCGCCTTGCCGTGGTTTGTTGCTGGAATCGGGTTTTATGCGCTCTACACCGATGTCGGAAGTCGAATTGCCTGGGTGTTGTTGTTCGAGGCTGCGGCAGGATTGGCATCCCTGCACCTTGGAACGCATGCCGGGACTCCGGCTCCGTTCATCGCTCTGGGTTTTGGGTATGCGGTTTTTCTGGCTCTCCTGATGCGCCCGGGATGGGTTGCCTGGCTGGCCTATTCTCCGCTTGCTGCGATTGGCATGGCTAGTTACAGCCTCTATCTATTGCACCAATCCATCGGCGTGGCTCTTCTTGACCTATTGCGTCATTCAGTCGGTGGTGCTGGATACGATTTTTATGCGCTTGTTGTGCCGTTTTTGGCCGTTGCCCTGATCGTGACCTCACTGGTCGTTTACAGATATTGGGAGGCTCCTGCAAAAGAGTTTTTGCTTTCCTTGCGCGCAAGTCGCCATGCGTCATTGGCGGGGACTGCCGCTGCCGGGCGTTCTGATTCGTGATGTAGCGTCTATCGCCAACGTGCCACATCCTCTTTGGTGAATGTGGTTTTCATTCGCCATGTTTTTTCTGGAAATTCAAAATGATCCCATCTCGACGTCGATTCATTAAACGCTCGCTCCTGACGCTTCCGGCCGTTGGGGCGTTGTCAGCCTGTGGCGGCGGAGGCTCATCGAGTTCGGCGGTCACCACCGGGGGAGCGACGACGACATCCGCCGCCGTGCCTGTCGTTGCCGGAGCCGACCTCTCCAGCGGCCTGCGAAACTACGGCCTGAAGGCCATGTCCTACAGCAAGCTCGCCAAGCCTGCAAAGGGGCAGACAGTGACGGACCCCGATTTCGGCACCAAAATCACCCGGATCACCGACTGCCTGGCCGATTTCAAGAATCTATGCGTCGCGCCGGCCTACCCCACGGCCATGGCGTGGAACGCGGATGAAACGCGCTTCGTCCTGTACGCCCCGGGTTCGACCATGCAGTCCGGCGGGAAGCAGGGCTGGGCCATGTACAACGGCACCACTTACGCCTTCATCAAGTTTCTGGACATCAATCCGGGCGACGTGGAGCAGTTCTATTGGGATCATCAGGACCCTTCGACGCTCTACTACATCGACAACCATTCGATCGGCAGCACGGTGGTAGCCGACCTCACCGCCATCAATGTGGAAACCGGCGTCAAGACGGTGGAATACAGCTTTTTGCCCAACCTCCCGGCGAGCTGGCCGAAAACCGGGCCGGTGCGCTGCGGCTATCCGTTCGCTCTCGGCATCAATGCAAAGGGCGAGCGCATCTGGGGGTTGGGCGCGGGCGGCATTCCCAATGTGAATGGCCAGCTGGGACTCAACGTGTTCGGCTTCAACCAGACGACCAAGCAGATGGTGTTCTACGACACCAACTATGTGGCGCAGGCACAGGCGCGCGGCACAACGCCGTTTCCGCTGCTGTCCGGGCAAGGCTGGGTGGCACCCGACCCGGCCTCGCAGAACAGCACGACAGGCCGGGTGTTCATTCTCGACATCAACGGGAAGTATGTGCGGACTGTCAACTTCGATGCGTATGAGCACTGCGACACCGCCTTGAACGCGGCAGGCCACGACATGCTGGTGGGCTCGCAGTTCAACCGCGCCACGGGTGGCAATGGCAACGTCATCGCGGCCGATCTGAATACGGGCGCCGTGCAGAATCTTGTGGGTGAATCCAGCTCGCCTGCCTTCGGCTATCCCACCACTGGGAGTCTAACCGGATCGACCGCCTGGAAAAACCCGATGTGGATCGCCACTGGCATGACCGGGGACATTTACGGCACCGGCAACAACGGCCCGACCGCCAACCCGACGACCTTGCTGGATCAGGAAATCATGCTGACCAACCTGACCACCGGCACGAGTTACCGTTTCGCCCACCACCGCAGCACCGGCAATTACAGCAACGCGCCGCAGAGCAATTACTGGGCGCAAACCAACGTCACCCTCAGCACCAGTGGCACGCGCATTCTGTTTCAGAGTGACTGGGGCAACGGCGATCCGAGCAGCCCGGTGCTCGACCCGAACGCTGCGGTGGATACCTACGTCATCGAGCTGCCAAGCTATAAGGCGTAAATCGCACTGCCCTTAAGCGGCCCTTAAGCGGCCCTTAAGCGCTCCGCACGCAGAACACCGCCTCCGTGGCCAGCAGCCCTGGGGCGAAGGTGACGCGGCGGCCGTTACGCACGCCGAAAGCGTCGAGTACGCGCAGGCCGCAATGCGCCGCCAGACGCTCGAAATCGGCATAGGTCGCCACACGCAGGTTCGGCGTGTTGTACCACTCGTAGGGCAGTTCGGGCGTCACCGGCAGGCGGCCGGTGAGGATCTGCAGACGGATGCTCCAGTGGGCGAAGTTGGCGAAGCTGAGGATGCCCAGTCGGCCCACACGCGCGGTTTCGCGCAGGGCGTTTTCGGTGTGGCGGATATTGGGCAGGGTGTCGATCTGCAGCACCACGTCGAAGCTGGCGTCGCCGAACATGGACAGACCTTGTTCGAGGTCGTACTGCAGCACGTCCACGCCTTTTTTCGCGGCGGCGATCAGCTTGTCAGAATCGATTTCCACGCCCAGACCGGTGCAGCCGCGGGTGTCGCGCAGGTGCGCCAGCATGCGGCCATCGCCGCAGCCCAGATCGAGCACGCGGCTGCCATGCGGCACCAGATCGGCAATCACGCTCAAGGGGGTCGTCATGGCGCCAGCTCCTGCGCGATGCGGTCGAACCAGGCGCGCACCACGCCGTGGTAATGCGGATGATCCATGAGAAACGCGTCATGTCCCTGCGGGGCATCGACTTCGGCATAGGTCACGGCGCGGCGGTTGGTCACCAGCGCCTGCACGATCTCGCGTGAGCGCTGCGGCGAGAAGCGCCAGTCGGTGGTGAAGCTCACCAGCAGGAAGCGCGCAGTGGCCGGCGCAAGCGCCGCGGCGAGGTCGCCGCCGGCGGCGCGCGCCGGGTCGAAGTAATCGAGCGCGCGGGTGATGAGCAGGTAGGAGTTGGCGTCGAAATAGCCGCTGAACTTGTCGCCCTGGTAGCGCAGATAGCTCTCGATCTCGAAGTCCACGCCGAAGCCATAGCCTAAAGCGCCGCTGCGCAGGGCGCGGCCGAACTTGGTGGCCATGGCGTCGTCGCTGAGATAGGTAATGTGGCCGATCATGCGCGCCACGGCCAGACCCTGCTTGGGCACGACGCCGTGGGCATAGAAGTCGCCGCCATGAAAGTCGGGGTCGGTGATGATGGCACGGCGCGCCACTTCGTTGAAGGCAATGTTCTGTGCCGACAGGCTGGGCGCCGTGGCAATGGCGGCGCAGTGGGCCACACGATCGGGATGGCGCAGCGTCCAGGAGATCGCCTGCATTCCGCCCAGGCTGCCGCCAATCACCGCCGCAAGCCGCGAGATGCCCAGGCGGTCGAGCAGCCGCGCCTGCGCGTCCACCCAGTCTTCCACGGTGACCACGGGAAAGCGGCTGCCCCAAGGCCGTCCGGTTTCTGGATCGAGGCTCATCGGCCCCGTGGAGCCGAAGCAGGAGCCGGGATTGTTGACGCACAGCACGAAAAAGCGGCCGGTGTCCAGCGGCTTGCCCGGGCCGATCAGGTTGTCCCACCAGCCCAGGCTCTTGGGGTCGCCGCTGTGCGTGCCGGCGGCGTGATGGCTGGCGTTGAGCGCATGGCAGACCAGCACGGCATTGCTGCGCGCCGTGTTGAGTGTGCCGTAGGTCTCGTACATCAACTCGTATGCGGGCAACAGCGCACCGCTTTGAAGCGGCAGCGGCTGCTCGAACGCCATGCGCTGCGGCGTGACGTCACCGAGGGCGGAGGGCGAAGCACTCATGCGTGTTCCTGAAAAAACAAACCGGCGGCGCTGGCGATGCAGCGAAAACCGCCGGTGGTCTGCGCTGTTTTAGCTGGATTTGTTACGCGCCCGCAAGCCCAGGGCAAATCGGCGCTGGACTCAGTATAGGACGATCGAGACCCCCTGAACCCCGGGCTGCGCACGCGCCCGCCAGCGGGTGCGTGCCGGATCCAGCACATGTGGCTGCGGCGATGGCACATGGGTTGCACGCCATCCTGGGGCGGCAACCCTGTCGCCTGCAGCACTACGCCGTGCAGTGCGGCGGCGGAATGGCGCACCGCGCCGGACTGTCGGAAACCATCCTGGTGTTCGCTCAGCACCGCGCCTTCCTGTCCGGGCTGGACACTGCGGCGCTGGTCGCCCGGGCCAGGGTGCACAGCCCGGAAAAATTCGTCCTCATCGAAGCCGAAAGCGCGGAAGACGCCCTCGCCGCCGCCCGTGCCGGGGCCGACGGCGTGCAGCTCGACAAGATGAGCGCCGTACAACTGGCCGACCTGGTGCCGCAATTGCGCGCGCTGCAACCGCGTCCGACCATCAATGCCGTCGGCGGCATCCGTCCCGACAACGCGGCCGAGTATGCCGCCAGCGGCGTGGACATCCTGGTCACCTCCAGCCTGTACAACACCAAGGCGGCGGATTTCGGCGCGGTGATGCGCATGGACTCGGGACTGACCGGACTGTGCTCAGGCCCGCTGCAGCAAGGCCTGCAAACGCGGCCACAGCCAGGGCAGGATGACCAGGCCGACCACGGCCGCTGAGAGGTTGAACAGGGTGTGCACCAGCGCTACTTGCCGCGCGGCCGACAGCGGCAACGCCATGATCTCGGCGATCGCCGGCTGCAGCACGCTGGCAAACAGCGCCACGCCCAGCAGGTTGAATGCGGTGTTGAGCAGGCTCAGCCGGCGCGCCAGCGCCCCCATGCCCGCGCTGGCCAGCAGCGCAGTGGAGGTAGTGCCCAGGTTGGCGCCTGCCACCATCCACACCGCAACAGACGGTTCCAGAATGCCCTGCGACGCCGCCAGCACGGCAAAGCCGCTGACCACTGACGAAGACTGCACGAAGGCGGTGAGCAGGGTGCCAAACAGCAGAGCCACGATCGGCGACTGCAGCAGCGGATGCCAGGCCGCAAGCTGCGGGCCATGCGCCAGCGGCGCCAGTGATTGCGCCACCAGATCGAGAGCCAGAAAGATCAGCCCGAAGTAGAACACCGCCTTGCCGTAGGGGCGCCACTGCCGCGGTCCGAACAGCGACCACAGTCCGCCCAGGGTGACGAAGATCGGCCCCAGTCCGTCGATCTTGCTGGCCACCAGCCAGGCCGTCACCGTGGTGCCCACATTGGCGCCGATCATCAGCCCCACTGCGGCCCTCGGGCTCAGCGTGCGCTTTTGTGCCAGCCCCACCACCATGGACGTGACGGCCGACGACGACTGCACCACGGCGGTGACCGCGCCTCCCACCAGCGCGGCGCGCCAGTCGCTGCGGGTCAGGCGCTCCAGGGCGTGGCGCAGGCGCTCACCGCCCAGCCGGGTCACTTCCTCGGAAAACGCCTCCAGACCATGCAGAAACAGAAAGATGGCGGCGAGGATGGAAAAGCCCCAGAGCAGCAGGTCGTTCAAGCGGGTTCCTTGCGATCACATGCGATGCAGGCCCAGGCGCCGCCAGATCCATTTTTCGATCTCGACGGCGGCGAACACCGCCAGGCTCAGCGCGGCGATCATGCCCCAGGACGAGGCGTCGAGCGCGGCGCTGGCCAGCAGTGACTGCATTGGCGGCGCATAAGTGAACGCGAGCTGCAGCAGCACCAGCAGCGCACTCACCGCCAGCGCCACTGGATTGCCGTGCAGCAAGGTGCGGTGCAAGGCCGACGCGGTATAGGTGCGCACATGAAACAGATAAGCCATCTCGCCGAACGCCAGCATATTGACCGCTGCGGTGCGCGCCACCGCAAGGCTGTGGCCGCGCGCCAGTTCCCACTCGAACATGCCAAAGGCCGTCACTCCCATCAGGACACTGACGAACACGATGCGTGCCAGCATGGCGCGGGTGACCAGCGGCTCGGTCGGCGGTCGGGGCGGTCGCTGCATGACGTGGGCTTCGGCCGGCTCGAACGCCAGCGCCAGCGACAGGGTGACGGCGGTCACCATGTTGACCCACAGAATCTGGCTGGCCGTCACCGGCAGCGCCAGCCCGGCGAACAGCGCAAACAGAATCACCCCGGCTTCGCCCATATTGGTGGGCAGGATGAACAGCATGGACTTCTTGATGTTGTCGAACACCACCCGGCCTTCGCGCACGGCGTGCGCGATGGTGGCGAAGTTGTCATCGGTGAGCACCAGATCGGACGCTTCGCGCGCGGCGTCCGTGCCTCTGCGCCCCATGGCCACGCCGATGTCGGCGGCCTTGAGCGCCGGGGCGTCGTTGACACCGTCGCCCGTCATCGCGACCAGTTCGCCGTCCGCCTGCAGCGCCCGCACCAGTCTGAGCTTGTGCTCCGGGCTGGCGCGGGCGATGACGTCGGTATGGCGCAAGGTGCTGCGCAAGGCGTCATCGTCGAGTTGGTCGATGCGCGCGCCGTCGAGCGGCTGCGTGGCATTCAGCCCGATCTGCGCGCCGATCGCGGCGGCGGTGGCCACATGGTCGCCGGTGATCATTTTCACCCGCAGTCCGGCGCGGTGGCAGTCGGCCACGGCGGCAACGGCTTCGTCGCGCGGCGGATCGATCATGCCCACAAGACCCAGCAGGGTGAAACGCGGCGTGATGTCCGAGAGGGCCAGTTGCGCCATGCCAGCGGGCGCCTCGCAACGCGCCAGCGCCAGCACGCGCTGCCCGGCCTGCGCTGCGCGGGCGATGGCGTCTTGCCACGCCTCGTGGCGCAGCGGCACTTCCCCCGCCTCGTCGGTGCACAGGGTCAACACTTGCTCGGGTGCCCCTTTGAGCAGGATAAAGGGCGCCGCTGTGTCTCGGTGCAGCGTGGCCATGTAGCGCAGCTCCGATTCGAAGGGAATGACATCAAGCCGCGGGAACTGCGCGTGCAGCTGCCGGGTATCCAGCCCCGCCTTGAGCGCAAGCGCCAGCAGAGCACCTTCGGTGGGGTCGCCCGCGAGCTGCCACTGGCCGTCCTCGGTCCGCAGCAGTTGCGCGTCATTGCACAGCAGCGCGCAGACGGCAAACGCCTGCAGCGCGTCGTCCTGCAGCGGATCGACCGGCGCGCCAGCGCAGTGAAAGCCGCCCTGCGGGGTATAGCCGGTGCCGCTGACCGCCAGATCGCAGCCTGGCAGCATCACCCGCACGGCGGTCATTTCGTTGCGGGTGAGCGTGCCAGTCTTGTCGGTACAGATGACCGTGACCGAGCCCAATGTTTCCACCGCGGGCAGCTTGCGCACCAGCGCACGCTGCCGCGCCATACTGCGCGTGCCAATCGCCAGCACGATGGTGACAATGGCCGGCAGGCCCTCGGGGATGGCGGCAACCGCCAGCCCGACCACGGCGAGGAACACATCGAACATGGGCATTTGCCGCACCACGACGCCGAAAGCGAAGGCCAGCGCCCCCGTTGCGAGGATGGCCCAGGTGATCTGGCGGGCAAACCGGTCCAGCCGCCGGGTCAGCGGGGTGTGCAGCGCGGGCGTTTCACCGACCAGCGTGCCGATGCGTCCCACTTCGGTGGCGCCGCCGGTGGCCACCACCACGCCGCGCGCCTGACCGTAACGCACCACAGTGCCGGCGAAGGCCATGCCGCGGCGCTCGGCGACGGGCGTGGCCTCGGGCACGGCGGCGCCGTCCTTTTCGGTCGCGACAGATTCGCCGGTCAGCGCCGATTCGTCGATGCGCAGGTTCTTCGCCTGCAGCAGCCGCAGATCGGCCGGCACCCGTGCGCCCGACTCCAGCAGCACCACGTCGCCCGGCACCAGCGCGTCGGCATCGAGCTCGATGCGCTGCCCATCGCGCACCACGCTGGCGCGGCTGGCCAGCAGCGCGCGCACCGCGTCGAGCGCCCGTTCGGCCTTGCCCTCCTGCACCGCGCCGATCACGGCGTTGATGAGCACCACGCCCGCGATGACCGCGGTATCGACCATGTCGCGCAATGCGAATGTCACCGCCCCTGCGGCCAGCAGCACATAGATCAGCGGATTGTGGAACTGCAGCGCGAAGCGCCGCAGCGGCCCACGGCGCGGCGGCGTCGGCAGGCTGTTGCGGCCATGTGCATGCAGACGCCGCTGCGCTTCCTCCACGCTCAGGCCCTGTTGCGCGTCGCTTTGCAAAGCCGACAGCGTGTCAGTCGTTTCGCGGGCATGCCAGAGAGGCGGCTGATGGAGCATGGAGCAAATCGCTGCGGATGAGGAATTCGCGAAGGGTAGCAGTGCGCCGTCCAGACTTGTGTGACGCGCCGCACACCTCTGCATGCAACCTGTCACATCTTCTCACTGCGTCAGTGCGGCGGCCGCCGCACAATCAAAAAGCGAGTTCGCGCAAATGCATGAGGAGACAACCATGTTCCACCTGAAGGATTTGTCGAAAATGTTCATTCCGGCGCTCTGGATTTCCGCCTTGGCGCTGTCAGGCGGACAGGCTTTCGCCGCGTCGGCACCCGCAGGCAAGTTCACCGCCACCGCCAAGGTGTCCTCGATCGACGAGGCTGCGGCCCAAGGCGCGCAGATATTCGCCAATGACACCTTCGGCACCAAGCAGACCTGGGTGCCGGTCAACGCCTTCAGCAGCCATCTCATGACCTGCGCTGCCTGCCACACCGACGGCGGCAAGGTCGAGGGCGTGACACCGTCGGGAGCGCATCTGCCCAGCCTGATCGGCGCAGCGGCCAAATATCCGAAGTTCAAGGCCAAGAAGCACGCGGTCTACACCCTGGAGCGGCAGATCGTGCATTGCGTGCGCGCGGGCATCATCGGCAAGCCCCCTGCGTATAACAGCCCGGAAATGATCGATCTCGTGGCCTATCTCACACAGATTTCAAAGGGTGCCACCATGGGGCAGCAGTTCAAATGAGGTTGTTGCAGGGAGTGGCCGCCGTTCTGCTCGGCTTGGGGCCGATCGCCTCGGCGCAGGCGGCGTCCGCTTCTGACATGCACCAGCTCGCAGAGTCCGAAGGGTGCTTTTCCTGCCACGCCATCCGCCACAAAAAAGTCGGTCCGGCTTACAGCGCGGTGGCGCAGCGCTATGCCCACAACCCCAATGCTGCCGCCATTTTGCAAGACGCCATTCTGAATGGGCATCAAGGCGGTTGGGGCGTCATTCCCATGCCGGCTTATGCGCCGGACGGCTATCTGAATCCACACCAGGCGCTTGATCTGGCGAAGTGGATTCTGAGACTGAAACCCAAGCCCTGAAAAGCGAATGCGCAGCAGGGCTTGGCGCTTATTTTTTCTTGTGACGATCCGGCACGAAGGTGACGGTTTCCGGCCGCACCGCATCTGGCGAAATCGGCTTGGCAGGGGACTTGTCGGCCTTGGGTTTTTTGACTTCCTTGTTCGAACGCTGTTGACCTTTGGGCATGGTGACTCTCCTTGTTGTGTGCATTGTCCCGCATCGGGAATAAAAAAACCGCAGCCTTGGCTGCGGTTTTTTATTTGAGCCCTTGCGGGATCAGACCGTGATCAAAGCGCGGTCACGTTCGACGCTTGCAGGCCCTTGGGGCCTTGCTTGACTTCGAACTGTACGCGCTGGTTTTCAGCCAGGGTCTTGAAGCCATTGCCTTGAATTTCGCTGAAATGCACGAACAGGTCGGCATCGCCGCCGTCCTGGGCGATGAAGCCAAAGCCCTTGCTTTCGTTAAACCATTTGACGGAGCCAGTTTGCATAGCCATTTTTGAGTTCCTAAAAAGTGAATGAGCTGCGCAGCAACACGCAAGCGCAGTGCAGAAACACGCCAGAAATCACTTGGGGAATTCAATCAGACCGCAAACCGCTGCAAAACAGACGGTATGGGTTTCGACGATCTTCTTCAAAACGACCTACTTTTGCGTTTACTACTTTAGCAATGTTAGTCGATTTTCCGTCTGCGTGCTTGGTCGAAGATGGGCGTGGTGCAAAATGCGGGTGTTGGCTGCAATCAGTGTGGCTAACAATGTGGCAAAAGCCGGAGCATTCCTTGATCGAACCCTTGCTTCTCACCACGGCGCGTGTATCGACATTCAACAATGATCAGGCGTTGACTGGAGCAAGCGGCTTTTTCTTTTTGCGTGATGACCGGCTGTTTCTGGTGACGAGCCGCCATGTGGTGATCGATGTCCCAAGCGGACATCATCCCGACCGCATCGAAATTGAGTTGCATACCGACGAAAGCAACCTGACACGGTATACGGCACTGTCGGTGCTGCTGTACCGTGACGGAAAGAGCGTCTGGCATCAAGGGAAAGATCCGGGCGGGGAGATCGATGTGGCGGTCATCGAACTGGATCGCAACGTCATCCCCGAGTCTGTGGCGATCCGCTGTTTCACCCCGGCGCATCTGCAAAGCTCGCTTGACGATGTGGAAGTGGGAACCTCTTTGCTCGTTGTGGGCTTTCCTCTCGGTTTCCACGATACGCTGCATCACCTGCCCGTCGTGCGTCAGGCGGCGATTGCCTCGTCTTTCGGCCTGCGTTTTCAGGGACAGGGTTACTTCCTCACCGACGCGCGCACGCACCGCGGAACCAGTGGTGCGCCCGTGGTCATGCGCAGCGTGGAGCAGCGCGATGATCTGCCTTGGAAACTGCTGGGTGTGCATTCCGCGCGGATCGATATGGGCGGGCGTGATCTGCAGCGCGATGAATCGCTCGGACTCAACTGCGCCTGGTACGCGGATATTTTGATGACTCTTACGGCGCCTGCAATAAAAAAGCCGGCGTAGTGGATGGTGCAGGGGGCAAAGGCGCCGCTGCGGCCAAACGGGAAGTGAGTCGAGGCCGCTCGTTTTCTGCCGATTTGCCGCCGCTTGCGGGGTGCGGCGTGGGCATGACTTATGCTGCATCAACCTGATACAAGCCCCATTTCTCCGACCGCTTCGCCTCGATGACTGGCCTCGAACTCACTCTGCTCTACCTCGTTGCCGCCGTGATTGGCGTGGCCTTGTTTCGCGCCTTGTCCATGCCGCCCATGCTGGGTTATCTGGCCGTGGGTGTGGTCATCGGCCCCAACACCCTGGCACTGGCCGGAGATACCACCGGGCTGCAGCATCTGGCCGAGTTCGGCGTGGTGTTTCTGATGTTTTCCATTGGCCTGGAATTCAGCCTGGGTCAGCTCAAGGCGATGCGCTCGCTGGTGTTCGGTCTGGGTGCCGCGCAGATGGCTTCGGCCATGGCGCTGGCGCTGATCGCCAGTCTCGCGTTTGCCTTTCTCCTGCCGCAACTCTGGGGCCAGCCCATCAGCGCGGGCATCGCCATCGGCGGGGCGTTCGCCATGTCCTCCACGGCCATCGTGGTCAAACTGCTGGCCGAGCGCATCGAACTCGACTCGGAGCATGGCCGTCACATCATCGGCGTGCTGTTGTTTCAGGATCTGGCGGTGGTGCCGCTGCTCATCCTCATTCCGGCGCTGGCCTCTCACAGCGCCGATCTGCCGCGCCTGCTGGCGTTTGCCGCGGTCAAGGCAGTGCTGGTGCTGGCGGTCATTCTGCTGGCAGGCGGGCGGCTGCTGCAGCCCTGGCTGCGCATCGTGGTGCGGCGCAAATCGGACGAGCTGTTCATGCTCAACCTGCTGTTGCTCACCCTGGGGTTGGCGTGGATCACCGAACTGGCCGGGCTGTCGCTGGCGCTGGGCGCGTTCCTCGCGGGCATGCTGATCGCCGAAACGCCTTACAAGGCGCAGGTGGAGGCCGACATCCGCCCCTTCCGCGATGTGCTGCTCGGGCTGTTTTTCATCACCATCGGCATGTTGCTCGACTGGCGGCTGGTGCTGGCGCAATGGTGGCTGGTGCTGCTGTTGGCGGTGCTGCCGCCGTTGTTCAAGGCGACGCTGGTGTTCGGCATCGAGCGTCTGCGCAAGACGCCGCCGGGGCTGAGCCTGCGCGTGGCGCTGTGGCTGGCGCCCGCGGGGGAATTCGGTATCGTGCTGCTGAATATCGCGTCGGGCAACAAGCTCATCGCGCCCGAGGCGCTCAACCCGGTGCTGGCGGCCATGGTGATCTCCATGCTCTACACCCCGTTGCTCGGGCAGTACATCGACCGCATCGTGCTGAAAATTTCTTCGGCGGACTGGATGCTGGCTTCGCTGCAGCTCACCAACATCGCGCGCAGCACCATCAAGGCGCAGAACCACGTCATCATCTGCGGCTTCGGCCGTTGCGGACAGAATCTGGCGCGGCTGCTCGACACCGAGCACATTCCCCACATCGCGCTCGACCTCGACCCCGACCGGGTGGCGCAGACCAAGGCCGCCGGGCAGAACGTGGTGTATGGTGATTCCACTCGCCTGGCCACGCTGCAGGCGGCAGGGTTGCAGCGGGCGAGTGCAGTGGTCATCACTTATGTGGAAACGCATTCGGCGCTGCGCATCCTGCAACTCATGCGTGAGCATGCGCCGCATGTGCCGGTGGTGGTGCGCACCATGGATGACGGGCCACTGGAAGCACTCCGCCAGGCCGGGGCTGCCGAGGTGGTGCCAGAAATTCTGGAAGGTTCGCTGATGCTGGCCTCGCATACGCTGGCGCTGGTGGGGGTGCCGTTGCCGCGCGTGCTCAAGCGGGTGCGTCACGCGCGGGCGCAGCGTTATGGCCTGCTGCGCGACTGGTTTCACGGCAGCGACGATGCTTCGCTGGATGATGCCGATCAGCCGCGTCTGCAGTCGGTCACCCTGTCCGCCGAGGCCGCCGCCGTGGGCCAGATGCTGCGCGCCGTCAGCCGCGACGGCGTGCGGGTGACGCAGGTGCGCCGCAGCGATGGGCAGGTGCTCAAGCCAGCGCCCACGCTGCAACTGCGGGAGGGCGATACCGTGGTGCTCTCCGGTCTGCCCGAAGCGCTGGCCGTTGCCGAAGAGGCGCTATTGCGCGGTTGATCTATGCTGTGCGCATTCCCAGTTCTTTGTCGCGCCCGCCGTGCCCATCCAACCTGATGCTTTCGCCCCAGTCCCGACGCGGCTGATCGACGCCGCGCCGGTGTCTCCTCAGGAAACGGTGGTCGAGCGCGCGCTGCGCCCGCAGCAACTCGACGACTATGTCGGCCAGACCCGGGTGCGCGAGCAACTCGATATTTTCATCGGCGCCGCGCGCAAGCGTGCAGAGGCGCTGGACCATGTGCTGCTGTTCGGCCCGCCGGGGCTGGGCAAGACCACGCTGGCGCATATCGTCGCGCGCGAGATGGGGGTGAATCTGCGCTCCACGTCTGGCCCGGTGCTCGAGCGCGCCGGGGATCTGGCGGCGCTGCTGACCAATCTGGAACGCAACGATGTGCTGTTCATCGACGAGATTCACCGACTCTCGCCCGTGGTCGAGGAGATTCTGTATCCGGCGCTGGAGGACTATCAGATCGACATCCTCATCGGCGAAGGGCCGGGCGCGCGCAGCGTGAAAATCGACCTGCAGCCCTTCACCCTGGTGGGCGCCACCACGCGCGCGGGCATGCTGACCAATCCGCTGCGCGACCGCTTCGGCATCGTCGCGCGGCTGGAGTTCTACACGGCGGAAGAACTCACCCGCATCGTGCTGCGCTCGGCGGGCTTGCTGGGGGTCCTCATCGATCCCACCGGAGCGGCGGAAATCGCGCGTCGCGCCCGCGGCACGCCGCGCATCGCCAACCGCCTGCTGCGCCGTGTGCGCGACTACGCCGAGATGAAAACCTCCGGGCGGATCACCGCGCCGGTGGCCGACGCGGCACTGAAAATGCTCGATGTCGATCCGCTGGGTTTTGACGTGATGGATCGCAAGCTGCTCGAAGCCGTGGTGCATCGCTTCGATGGCGGTCCGGTGGGTCTGGACAACCTGGCCGCGGCCATCGGTGAAGAGCGCGAGACCATCGAGGACGTGATCGAGCCCTACCTCATCCAGCAAGGCTATCTGCAGCGCACTCCGCGCGGGCGCATCGCCACCTCGGCCACCTATGCCCACCTCGGTCTGGCGGCGCCGCAGCGCCCGGGCGGCGATTTATTTGGCGGTCAGTAGGCCAGATAGCCGTTTGGCGCACTGGGGTTGGTGCCTTCCAGCCCGGTGGCGATGGATCGGCCGTAGAAGAAGGGCAGACCCAGATCGACAAAACCCGACACCGCGGCGGTGCCGCCCAGGCTGGGCAGCGCCGCGTTCTGCGTCGCGAACAGGGTCTGGGCGTTGCCGATGACGATGTTCTGCGCCGCGCCATACGTCTGGTTCGCCAGTTGCAGGCTGGCTGCCAGGCTGAACGGCGCCGCCGGGCAATAGAAGCCACTGTAGCAATTCGGCACTCCGTTGAGCGCCAGGTAGTAGCCGTTGGAGCCGCTGTCAACGAAGCCCGACTGCGCCGCGCCGTTGAGGGCCAGGTTCAGATTGCCAGCGCTGTCGAGCGGGTAGAGCGCACCCGCGCTTGGGGTGTTGTTGGGTTGGCTGCCGATGCCGAAGATCAGTGCCCCGGTGGCGCTGGCCGCCCCATTGGGAAGTGGCACCCCGGGCAGGGCGAGGATGCTGCCGTTGTTGTAGCCGCTGGCGAAGGCGGCAATGGGGTTGATGCCCTGCTGCGATGTGGCGGCCGTGGTGGTTGTGCACGCGCTGCCACTGCAGGCGAAATAAATCCCGATCCCGGTGGGCGCGCGGGGCGCGCAGGCCGCGCCGCAGTCGTACTTCAGATGGCTGATGCCCAGAATGCCGTTGGCCACTCCGGCAAAGCTACTGGAAAAGTCGACGCCCCCTCCCGAGGTGCAGGCGCTGGGCGCGGCGGGCAGCGAGGCGTCGCCCATCAGTTGCACCGGAATGGCAGACGCGGTGGTCATGCCGCCGATCTGCACCGTGGCCAGCCGCATGCTGCCCCACATATAGCCCGAGGCAAACTGGGCGCAGGCGGCCAGTGTGCCGCTGCCGGAAGGAATCGCGGGCAGACTGCTCGGCGGGATGGTGTTCAACGCGCTGGCAAACAAGCGCAGTCCGGCGGAGCCGGTATCGACCAGCACGTCGGGAATGGTCTGGCAGGGGCTGCCGCCCGGTGCGCAGACCGTCACCGTGACGTAGGGCGTGTTGGCCGTCAGGGTGGTGGTGTTGCCGGCCAACTGGCGGATGGTGACCTGGGCGACATTGCTGCCCGTGGCCGTGGGCAGACCGGCCATGCCCCCCAGATTGGTGTTGTCACCGGGGTTGATGCCATTGAAGCTGCTACTTTGGCTGGTCGTGGTGGGGCTGGGTGTCGCTGAGCTGCTGCCCCCGCCACCGCAGGCGGCGAGCAGCAGCGCGGCGGCGGTGACTGCGGCGGCGCGCAGCAGACGCAGGGACGAGGAACTGGGTCGTTGCGGCATCGTCGCGGGATTCAGTCAGTGAGTAAAGGAATGGGAATGGCGCTTGGAACGCAGGCGGTCATTGGACGCGCAAAGGATGACAGTTTCTAAAACGCCCAATAACCGTAGGGCGCGTTGGCATTGGTGCCTTCAAGTCCGGTGGCGACGGGGCGGCCATAGAAGAACGGCAGGCCGAGGTCGGCGAAGTTGGCGACGGCTGCATTGCCTCCCAGCGCCGGCAGGGCAGTGAACCGGGTGTTGAACATGGCTTGCGCATTGCCAATCAGCAGGCTTTGCGCGGTGGACGCCCCCGCGAGCTGAACGGACAGGACCACCGGATTGCTCGGGCAATACCAGCTGGAGGGTTCGCTCGGTGTGCAGAGGGTGACGCTGGGGGCGAGGTCGAGGAAGTAGCCGTTGGAGCCGCTGTCGATGAACCCGCGGCCGGCAACACCGTCGATGGTTCCGCTGATATACGCATCCTGATCGATCGGAAACACTTCTGCCCCAGCAGGCAAGGTGTTGTTGGCCTGCGTGCCGATGCCGAATGTCAGTGTGCCCGTGGCACCGATCGCGCCCCCTGGGAGCGCGACGGACGGCAGGGTCAGGATGCTGCCATTGTTGTCAGTGGCAAACGTGCTGATGGGATTGGTGCCCTGTTGCGAAAGCGCGGCGCTGGTGTTGCTGCAGACGCCGTTGCTGCAGGCGTAATACATCGCCGGACGCTGGTTGGCGGGGGTTGCCGCGGTACAGCCCGCGCCGCAATCATGGATGAAATTGCTGATCCCCAGAATGCCATTGGCCACCGGAGCAAACCGGGCCGCGAAGTCCGTGCCCTGGGCCGCGCAGGTCGATGGCGCGGTCGGTAGCGTGGGATCGTTCATGAACTGAACGGGAATCGCCGTCGTGCTGGCTTCCCCGCCTATCCTGACGCTGGCCAGGTGCATGCTCCCCCAGGCATAGCCCGAGGCGAACTGCGCGCACGCTGCGAGTGTGCCATTGCCGGATGGAATGCCGGGCAGAGTGAGGGTGACCTTGTTTGCAAACAGCCGAAGACCTGCAGAGCCGGTGTCCACCATCACATCGGGAATGGTCTGGCAGTTGTTGCTGGCATCGCAGAGCGTCACGCTGACGTAGGGCGTGTTGGCGGTGATGGTGGCGGCGTTGCTTTCGAGCTGGCGGATGCTGACCGCGACCACATTGCTGCCAGTTGCCGGGTTGGTGAGCGAAGCGGCTGGCGGGACGGGGGACGGAGAACTGCCACCACCGCCGCAGGCGGTGAGCTGGAGGCTGGTGAGCAGGGCAAGCCCGAGCGTCAATAAGTGCCTGAACGTGAGCGAATCTGCGCGCATGGCCATCATGCGCTCAGGGCTGAAGTCTGGAGGGGTCGAACCCGGCGGGGACGAGCGTGGGCACCCAGGCCACGCCGAGGAAACCACGCATCCGGCCTGCGCTGTGCACCACGATATCGCTGCCCTTGACCATGGACAGATTGAGCTGTTGCGTCTGGGTCTTGGCGGCCTGGACGTACGGGGCGAAGTAGCTGCCGAGAAGTTGCTGCAGATCGGGTTTGAACGGCCCTTTCCAGGTGATGGCAAACACGGTGCCCGCCGCATTGGCGTATTCGGTGATGGCCACGCCCTGGGGTGTCTGCACCGTCTGCGTCTGGACGCTGGCTGCACCTGCCGCCGCGCCCGAAGCGGCCTGCGCCGCATAGCGTTGCACTTGGGCCACCGGTTGGCCGTCTCGCGCCGCCTCGGACAGTGGCCGGCCCAGCCCGGCCTGCGCCGAAGCGCCCAGCAGCGCGAGCAGGACGCCGGCGGAAAACAGGAACAACTGAGGACGGAAGGAGGTCATGACCGGCGGTTTGACGAAAAGGATGTGTCTAGTCTAACGAACGACCGGCTCTGTCCGGGCGCCATCCTGACGACACGTGTCTTGCCCGTGAATTACTCGACGCCCTCGTTCAGACTGCGGTCGAGATGCGCGGTGTCGCCCCAGCCCACCAGGGTGAGCTGGCCTTGGGCGTAAAGCAGGCGGTTGAGGGCGGCGTTGCGCAGCTCGAAACTGCGCGGCGCCTGTAGTTCCTGGCCCGTTGCGGCGCGGTAGAAGGCGTCGAGCACGCCGCCATGCACAGCGACCACGATGAGGCCGCCCGGATGCGCCGCGGCGATGCGCCTGAGCGCAGTCTGCGCACGCTGCGCAAAGGCGCGCAGCGTTTCGCCGCCGGGCGCGGCGAAGTCGGGGTCGCGGCGGCGCCAGCGGACGCAGAGTTCGGGGTGCAGCGGCTCCAGCGCGGCAAAGCTGTGGCCCTCGAACTGGCCGAAGCAGCGCTCGCGCAGGGCGGGGTCGCGCACCACGGACAGGCCGTGCGGTGCGGCAATGGCCTCGGCGGTCTGCCAGGCGCGTTGGAGGTCGCTGGCATAGACGGCGTCGATGGCTTCGTCGGCCAATGCCTGTGCGGCGAGCTGCGCCTGCTCCAGACCGCGCGCATTCAGCGCAATGTCGGTATGGCCCTGAATGCGTGCGGCGGCATTCCAGTCGGTTTCGCCGTGGCGGATGGCGATGATGCGGGTCGGTTCAAGCTGGCTGTCTGGCATGGTGCGCGCATTGTGCCGCAGCACGCCGGTGCGTCGTCTCCAGAAATGGCGTGAACAGGCCCTGATCTCCTGGATGCGGTCACACTCTCAAGAAAACGCAGGGCCGCCCCAAGTTTTCTTGACCCCCACGGGGGGGCGGGTCGGCGAGCCGACCCTGGGGGCGCTCAGTTGAAGCTGTAGCCCAGTCGTACCTGGAGGTAGTCCTGCCCAGGGTTGGGGCGTTTGATGTCGGCGTTGGAATAGTGGGTGAAGCGCGCGCCCAGCGTCCAGGGCGTGTCCGCAAAGCGGTGGAGCAGGCCGATGGAATCGCCGAACTGGTAGGCGGTGGAGATGTGCTTGGCGCCCAGGGTGGTCCCGGAAAACAGATTGGCACCGATGCCGAACTCCAGCGCCGTCTGCGGCGCGAACCACCAGCGCGCAAAGGGCGTCAGCCCCACATGGGTGAGATGCTGCCGCCCCGTGCCGGATGATGCGGTGACCTGTCCCGCAGAGGCTTCCAGCACGACATCGAGTTTGCTGTGCGTCAGGTCGCGCGTCCATAGCGGCGCGGTCTGGACGGCCAGGGTCGCGTTGTGGTAGCCGCGGCCCGCCCCCCACAGCACGCTGAATTCGGCCGCCCGCGCGCTGCCGATGATGCCAAGCGCCGACAGCAGAGCGGCGGCAGCCATGGCGCGCGCGGCGATCGGCGCCGTGCGGGTTTGATGGGAAGAAGGATGTTGCATCGTGGCCTCTTGTCGGGTTGTCGGTAATCGGTATTGAATCAGTGGGATCAGTGCGCACCGGCAGCGGCGTCGCCACCCGCGTTGCTCTTGACGGGTTTGATGAACCACACCAGCGCGATCATGGCCAGAAACAGCCAGGCGCTGAGGCGGAACATATCGTCCACCGCCATGGTGTAGGCCTGCTGGTCGATCAGCCGGTTGATGACCCCCAGCGCCTGCTCGAAGCTGAAGCCCTGCGCCTGCATGCCCTGGATCACCGGGCTGGCCACCGGGCTGCCCGCGTAGATATGGCTGACGAGTTGCTCATGGTGCAGGTCGGCACGGTTGGTCCACCAGGTGGTGTAGATCGAGGTGCCGAACGAGCCCGCAGTGATGCGCGCAAAGTTCGACAATCCCGACGCCGCGGCGATGCGGTGCGGCGGCAGCCCGCCCAGGATGATGCCCAGCAGCGGGATGAAAAACGTCGCCGTGGCAATGCCCTGGATCACCGTCGGGATGGAGTATTCCCAATAGCTGTCTCCGGTGGTGAACTGCGAGCGCATGTAGAACACCACGGCAAACACCACGAAGGAAAACGTGGTCACCCAGCGCGAATCGAGCACCGGCAGAAAGCGGCCGATGATCGGCGAGAGAATGAGCGCGAACAGCCCCACCCAGGCCAGCACCTCCCCGGCGTCGGTGGCGGTGTAGCCGATGAACTCCTGCAGCCACAGCGGCAGCAGCACCAGGCTGCCGAAGAACATGCCGTAGGCCAGTGCCAGCAGGATGGTGCCGATGGTGAAGGTCGGGATCTTGAACAGGCTGAGGTCGACCACGGGATGGTCGTCGTAGAGTTCCCAGATCAGGAACAGCACAAACCCGACGACGGCCGCCGCAGCCAGCGCGAGGATGATCGGGGAGGAGAACCAGTCGAGCTCCTGCCCCTTGTCGAGCATGATCTGCAGCGAGCCCACCCAGACGACCAGCAGACCCAGCCCGGTCCAGTCGATCGGCAGTTTGCGGATGGGCGTTTCACGCCGGATGTAGATTGAGGCCGTGACCGCCGCAGCCAGCAGGCCCACTGGCACGTTGATGTAGAAAATCCACGGCCAGGAGATGTTGTCGGTGATCCAGCCACCGAGCAGGGGCCCCATGATGGGGGCGATCAGCGTGGTCATCGACCACATCGCGATGGCCATGCCGGCGCGCTGCGGTTTGTAGCTGGACAGCAGCAGGGTTTGCGACAGCGGAATCATCGGCCCGGCGCTGGCACCCTGCAGCACGCGGAACAGGATCAGGACTTCGATGCTCGGCGCCTGACCGCACAGAAACGAGAACAGGGTGAACAGCAGGATGCTGGCGAGAAACACCTTCACCGCACCGAAACGCTGGGTGAGAAAACCGGTGAGCGGCACGGCGATGGCATTGGCCACGCCAAAGGACGTGATGACCCAGGTGCCCTGCGAGGAACTCACCCCCAGGTCACCGGCGATGGCCGGGATCGAGACGTTGGCGATCGAGGTGTCGAGTACGTTCATGAAGGTCGCCAGCGACAGCGCGATGGTGCCCAGCACCAGGGTGCCGCCGGTCAGCGGGGTGAGGTGCGACGCGATTTGCGGCGCGGTTGGCGCGGCGCCCGCGGCGCTTTCTTCGACTTCTTGCGTGGTGGCCATGGCCCCTCCCGTTCAGCGCTTGCCGCCCGCGTTGGCCGCAATGATGGCGTTCACCAGGGTGTCAGCCTTCTTCCAGTCGGCGGCGTACACATCGGTGCGCGCCGCCGGCTTGGTGGGCGGCATGTCGGTGACCAGCGGCCCCTTGTGGTTGCTGATGTCGATGGTCACCTCGGTGGACATGCCCACCCGCAGCGGGTGGCTGGCAAGCTGCTTGGGATCGAGCGCCACACGCACCGGCAGGCGCTGCACCACCTTGATCCAGTTGCCTGTCGCGTTCTGCGCCGGCAGCAGCGAGAACGCCGCGCCCGTGCCCGCCGACAGGCCGACCACATGGCCGGTGTAGGTGAAGCTGCCGCCATAGGTGTCGGCCACCACCGTGGCTTTCTGCCCGATGCGCACGTCGCGCAACTGGGTTTCCTTCAGGTTGGCGTCGATCCATACATCATGCAGCGGCACCACCCACATCAGCGGGGCGCCGGGACCCACGCGCTGGCCGAGCTGCACCGTGCGCCGTGCCACCACGCCGCCGACCGGCGCGGGAATGGTGGTGCGCTCATACGCCAGGTACGCCTCGCGCACCTTGGCCGCGGCCAGTTTGACCGCCGGATTGTTGGCGACCACCGTGCCAGCGGTGAGTGCCTCGCCGCTGGCGAGTTGTTCCTGCGCGGCCTTCACGCCCGCCTGCGCCGTGGTCAGCGCGGCCTTGGCCGCCTGCACCGCAATCTGCGACTGGCGCAGCTCTTCTGCGCCCACCGCGCCGGTGCCCGCCAACTCCTGACGGCGGCGCAGTGCGTCTTCGGCCTTGGCCAGATTGGCCTGGGCCACGCTCACATCGGTCTGCCGCACCGCAACCTGCGCGGCCAGCGTGCCGTTGTTGGCAAAGCTCACCCGCACCTGGCGCACAGCCTGTGCCAGCAGGGCTTCGGCCTGTTGCAGCGCGACATGGGTGTCGGCGCCGTCGAGCTGCACCAGCGGCTGCCCGGCCTTCACTAGCTGCGTGTCGTCGGCATCGATGGCCACCACCGTACCGCCGACCTGCGGCGTGACCTGCACCAGATTGCCCTGCACATACGCATCGTCGGTGTACGCGTAGCGCAGCGATTCCCAGTAGTGGTACGCGCCGTAGATCAGCCCGGCGAGGACGAAAAACACGATGGCGCTGAGCATCAGGGTGCGGCGCCTTGCCGCCTTGCCGCTGCCGTTCTCAGCCTTTGCCGGCGTTGTTGCACTCTTGTTGTCTGTGGTACTCATGGATGCGCTCCGTTGGGATTCGGTTTGTTTTTGGATGGAGGGGTCACTGCGCTTTGGCGGGTGTCATGGCGATTGCGGGCAGATCGGACGCGGCATAGCCGCCGCCCAGCGCGCGGATCAGCGCCACATCGTCGGCCACGGCCTGCGCCTGCAGATCCACCCCGGCCTGCTGCAGCTTGAGCACGCTCGACCGCACGCTGAGCACGGTGAGATAGTTGGACAGCCCGGCCCTGTAGCGCTGATCGACCAGCCGCATCGCGTCCTGCGCGGCGGCCAGCGCCTGTTCCTGCTGCGCGATCTGCTGCCCGATGGACTGGCGCGCGGCAATGGCGTCGGCCGCTTCATGCACCGCTTCGACCAGGGTGGCGTTGTATTGCGCGATGGCCGCATCGGCCTGCGCCGACTTGCCACGCAACTGCGCGCGCAGCGCGCCCCCTTCGAAGATGGGCAGGGTCAGCGCCGGGCCGACGCCCAGGGTCTTGCTGTTGCCGGTCAGCCATTGGCTGAAGCCGAGGGCGCTGAACCCGGCAAACGCGGTGAGGTTGACGTTGGGATAGAACGCCGCACGGGCGGCTTTCACGCCGTGCAGCGCCGCTTCAGCCTGCCAGCGTGCGGCCACGATGTCCGCGCGGCGGCCGATGAGCGCGGCCGGCAGGGTGTCGGGCAGGGCCAGGGTTGGCAGACTGGCCAGGCGCGGGTTCAGCGTGGCCGTGGCCTGCGGGCCCTGGCCCATGAGCGCGGCGAGCAGATTGCGCGCCTGGACGATCTGCACGGCGGTCTGGTCGAGCTGCAGGCGGATCTGCGGCACTTCGGCCAGCGCCTGCTTCTCCTGCACCGAGGTTTCCAGACCCGCGCTCACGCGGTCGCGCACGAGCTTGAGCATCTGTTCGCGCTGCCGCAGGGTTTGCTGCAGCACCTCCTGCACGGCCACCAGTCGCGCGAGGTTGACATAGGCGCTGGCGACATTGGCCGACAGCAGCACCCGCGCGGCCTGCTCCTGCGCCGCGGCGGCATGCGCTTCACCGATGGCGGCCTGCAGGGTCTGGCGGTTCTTGCCAAAAAAATCCAGCTCCCAGCTGCCTTGCAGCAGCGCCTGGTTCTCGGTGTACCAGCCGCCTCCCAGCGGCGGCGGGTAGATGTCGTTGGCGCTGAACTGCTCGCGCGTGGAGCTCACTGCGGCACCCAGATGCGGTTTGAGCGCGCTGTCGGCGCCCTGCGCCTGGGCACGCGCCTGCGCCAGCCGGGCCTGCGCGGCCTGCAGGCTGGGGTTGTCGGCCAGCGCCGTGGTGATCAGGCGGTCGAGTTCGGGGTCGTGAAACGCGGTCCACCAGTCCGCCTTGGGAAAGGCGGTCTGCGCGGGCTGCAGGCCGAGCTGCTGCGGCGGGGTGAGCCGTGCCGTGGGCGCGATGCCCTCGGTGCTGGCGCAGCCCGCCAGCAGCAGGGCGGCCAGCAGGGGGGCGGCCAGCGCGGCGCGGCGCGCGCCGCCCGAGCGAATCGAAGTCGTATTGAGCATGATGAGGACGGGTCAGGAATCGGTACTGTCGTTGCTGGCATCCGGGGTGCGTTCCTGCACCACGAGATCGGGGCCAGGCGCAGCCTGGTTGGCCTCGGCCAGCGCCTCGCCGTTATCGATGAAGCGCTGCAGCAGGGTGAGCATCTGGGTGAATTCCTTGGGACTGAATCCCCGCAGATGCTCGTTGAGCACCTCGGCGAGCACATGCGGAATCTGCGCGGCCACCTCGGCGCCGCGCGGCGTGAGCGCAAGGTTGACCACCCGGCGGTCGGTGCAACTGCGCTCACGCACGAGCAGGCCCTTGGCCTCCAGGCGGTCGAGCATGCGGGTCATCGCCCCGGCGTCGGTCTGCATTTCGCGGGCGCAGGCGGCCACGGTGTCGCAGCCCTGGTGCACATGCAGCAGCGGGTGCCACTGCGTGCCGGTGAGATCGAGCGCCTGCATCTGATGCTCCAGATTGCGCACCAGAATGGCCAGGCTGCGCTTGATCAGAAAGCCGACGGATTGGTCTTTGGAATACTGCGATCCGTCGTAAAAATGCGGCGCGGGCGTGTCGGAACGGGAGGTCGGTATATTCATGCCGCGCAGTTTATTGCTTAGGCAAATACTGCCGCCATCACAATTGGATACCCGAGTCAGGATCATGGGTAAAACCTGCGTCCTGGATTGTCTTGCCGATGCGCGCCGCAGCTTGCGGTCTTACCATCGACCGCGCTTTTGCCATCTACTCAATCGCCACTCATGGATCGCGCCCCGGATTTCGCGGCTTCCCTTCAGCAGACGCAGAGCCTGTTGCGCGCGGCGTTCGATGCGGCGCCCTACCCGGACTGGGCCTTGCGCCGCGACCGCCTGCGCCGTCTGCAGGCGCTGTTGCGCCGCCATGCGGCCGAATTCGCCGAGGCGATCGACGCCGACTTCGGCGGCCGCCCGCCACCGGAAACCGGGCTGCTGGAAATCGTCCCCAGCCTCGAAGGCATTGCCGATGCGCTGCGCCACGGCAAGCGCTGGATGCGGCCGCGCCGGGTCGCGGTGTCGCGCTGGTTTCTGCCCGCGCGGGCGCATGTGCTGCCGCAGCCGCTGGGCGTGGTGGGCATCATCGCGCCGTGGAACTATCCGCTGGTGCTGGCCGTCGCGCCGCTGACGGCCGCGCTGGCTGCGGGCAACCGGGCGATGGTCAAGCTGTCCGAATTCACCCCGGTTTTCGGCGCGGTGTTCGCGCAGCGGGCCGCGCAGACGTTCGCGCCGGACGAAGTGGCCGTGGTGCAGGGTGACGCCGAAGTGGGCGCGGCCTTCAGCGCGCTGCCGTTCGATCATCTGCTGTTCACCGGCTCCACCGGGGTGGGCCGGCGCGTCATGGCGGCCGCGGCGGCCAACCTCACCCCGGTCACGCTCGAATTGGGCGGCAAGTCCCCGGCGGTCGTCACCCCCGGCTATGACCTGCGGCACGCGGCGCAGCGCATTGTGTTCGGCAAGCTGGTCAACGCCGGGCAGACCTGCATCGCGCCGGATTATGTGCTGCTGCCGCGCGGACAGGAGACCGCCTTCGTGGCCGCCTGCCGCGCCGCCGCGCAGCAGCTCTATCCGCTCGGGCTGCGCAGCCCCGACTACACCAGCATCATCGACCATCGCCAATACAGCCGCCTGCTCGGTCTGCTGGGGCAGGCGCGGGCCGGGGGCGCGCAGGTGCATGCCCTGTTCGACGGCGTGCAGGCGGACGATCTGCGCCACCGCCTCGCGCCCGCGCTGGTGTGCGACGCGCCGCCCACCGTGCGCCTGATGACCGAAGAAATTTTCGGCCCCCTGCTGCCTGTGGTGCTGTACGACGACATGGCGCAGGCGCTCGCCTTCGTGCGCAGCCAGCCCCGGCCGCTGGCGTTGTACTGGTTCGACCGCGATCGCCGCCGCGTCCTTGATGCGCTGCTGCACACCCATGCCGGCGGCGTGACCGTCAACGACACCCTGCTGCATTTCGCGCAGGAGGGCCTGCCCTTCGGCGGCGTGGGCGCATCGGGCATGGGGCAGTACCACGGCCGATGGGGCTTCGACACCTTCAGCAAACTCAAGCCGGTGCTGATGCAGTCGCGCCTGTCCGGTGTGGGTCTGGCCGCGCCGCCCTATGGCCAGCGCACCCGCTGGCTGATGAAGCGCATGGGGAGGCTGTGATGCGTCTGCGCTGGGCCATTTTGGCGGCTGCGATGCTGATGTGCTCGACTGCGGCCCAGGCAGGCTGGCCAACCCCGGTTCCGGCGCAGGCAGCGACCAATGTCTCCCGCGTCGCCGCCCCCGGCTTTCGCTTCGCCACCCCGGCTGCCGCCGCCGGGCAGACCGCAGACCGCCTGCAACTGCTCAGCCCCCTCGGCCTGCCAGTGCCCGGAGTCGTCAAGACCGCGGGCGATCTGGCCGTGTTCGAGCCCGCCGTGCCGCTGTCCGGCTGCACCACCTACACCCTGCAGCTCGCAGCGCCCGCGCAGCGCAGTGTGTTCACCACGGCATGCGGCCCGTGGAGCGCGCCGGTGCAGATCGACGGCGCCCGCACCGCGCGGAGCGTGGACCTGCCGGTGAGCGGCGTGCAGGTGGCGGCCGCGGGCGACGGCGGATTTGTCGCCGTGTGGTTTCAGGATGACGTAGGCCGACGTGCCATCCTGGCCAGCCGCTTCAATGCCGACACGCAGACCTGGAGCCCCCCGCAGCCCATTGACCTGCACGGCCCGCAGGCCGGGGCGTCCAGCATTCCCGCCATCGCCGCCGACCCGCAGGGGCGCATCACCGTGGCCTGGTTTCAACTCGTGGACGGGCGCGACGCCATTTTCGCCACGCAGTCGCTGGGCGGGACGTGGACGCCGCCGCAACGCCTCGACGCCCCCGCGCTGCCCGGCAACGCCACCAACCCGCAGCTTGCCGCAGATGCCGCTGGCAACGTGACTGTGGTGTGGCAGCAGCCCGACGGACGGCATACCGGCATCTACGCCGCGCATTGGGTCAGCGCGCAGCGGCGCTGGCTGGCGGCACGGCGCCTCGACCGGCTGTCGACCAACGCCTACAGCCCAGTGGTTGGCGCCACACCCGGCGGATGCGTGGTGGCCGCGTGGCAGCAGGGCCCATCCGGGCGCGAAGCGGTGTACGCAGCAGCGTTGCAGACTTCCGGCGCGGTGTGGAGCGCGCCGACCCGCCTCAGCGCCAAAGGCGCAAGCGCCACGTCCCCGGCGCTGGCCACCACCCCGCAAGGCGCGGTGGTGGCGGCATGGACGCAAGGGCGCGGGGCGTCGCGGCGAATCGCCGTGCGCCTGCGACCCGGCGGGTCTGTGCAGCCCTGGGGCGCAGCCCAGGTCCTGCAAAGCCCCGCATTCACTGGCCCGGCGCTGTCTCCCGCGCTGGCGGCAGATGCGGCGGGGCATGTCACGTTGGCGTGGGAACAACAGAACAGTGGGCAGCGCGAGGCCATTCTCGCAGCCCGCTTGCAGATCTCCTCCCGAAACTGGACGTCGCCTCGGCAGATCGACAACCCCACCCTGCGCAGCGCAGGGAGCCCGGTGCTCGCGGTCGACGCGGCGGGCAATGTGTATTGCGCCTGGTATCAGGACGGACCACAAGGCATGCAGGTCCAGGTTGCGCGCGACGACCCGACGCACTCTCTGTGGTCGGCGCCGCAGGCCCTGTCAGACCCGGACGCCACGGTGCAGGCCAGTTTTCCGGCGCTGGCCATCAGCCCGGCAGGCAGTGTGATGGCGGTGTGGCAGCAGTTCAACGGCTGGCGCACCATCGCGGTTGCCCGCTGGTTGCCCTGAAGTCAGGCGGATTCCGGGCAGCGGCCAAACAGCCAGAAGCAGCGCCACTGCCGCATGGCGGATTTGAACCAGTAGTCGATCTGGCCGGTCTGGTTTTCCACCAGGGCATCGAGGTGGCTCTGATAGTTGTCGTCCGGCAATTCCAGATAGGCCTCGGTCTCGCCGCCATCGTTGTGCACCTTCATCCCCGCGCGGCGGGCGATCTTGAGCATGGCGCCATTGCTGCTCAGGCATTGCATGTACAGCACCCGCAGGCCGCGGTTGCGCGCCTCCACCGCAGCGCGTGCAAACAGCCGCGTGCCGATGCCCAGCCCACGGCCGCGCGGCAGCACGGAAACACCAAACTCCGCGCGCTGCGTCTGCCCCGCTTCGATGGCAATGTGGGCCACCGCCAGCAGATCGAGCTTGCGGTTGAATACGCCGAAAATCTCGTCCTGGCCGAACCGGATGGAATCCACATAGGCGCGGATGCGTTCGTCGCTCGCGGCGTAGCCGAAGCGCAGGTAGCGGTCCTCCGTATTCAGCGTCAGAAAGTGGCGCAGAAGCTGCGCGCGATGCTCTGGCCCGATGGGCCGGATCGGGATGATGGGCGCGGGCGTCTGGCTGAAATACGGCAGAACGGCGGGCCTGCGGCCGGCATCATTCGACTGGGGTGAATCGGGCGTCAGAGACATGGAGAAAGGAACATTGCCGTGTTTGCTGCAGTGCAACATAGTTTAGGCGCTCCATGCCCAAATTCAAGGCAAGCGCCGACAAAACCACAACATTCCAGAAAATCAAGGACTTGGCTATGGCAATCCGCCGCCCATGTCTATAATGGCGGGCTTGGCTATGAGCGAGGGCCAAGAAAACCCATGCCGGTGGGCGCGGTTTGCGCCGTTGAGCACGGCACTCAAGTGCCGCACAAAAGGCAAGCACAAACACCGCACATCACTGGTGGGCGCATTTATTTCTCGCTCAATATCGTTCATAGGAACAACCATGAAAACCTTCAGCGCCAAACCGGCCGAAGTCGTGCATGAGTGGTTCGTGATTGACGCCGCAGACAAGGTTCTCGGTCGGGTCGCCAGCGAAGTGGCCCTCCGTCTGCGTGGCAAGCACAAACCCATCTACACCCCGCACGTCGATACCGGTGACTTCATCATTGTCGTCAACACGTCCAAGATCCGCGTGACCGGCAACAAAGCCAACGACAAGACCTACTACCGTCACACCGGCTATCCCGGCGGCATCTACGCCACCAAATTCAAGGATATGCAGGCGCGTCACCCCGGCCGTGCGCTGGAACTGGCAGTCAAGGGCATGCTGCCCAAAGGCCCGCTCGGTTACGCCATGATCAAGAAGCTCAAGGTCTATGGGGGTGCAGAGCATCCGCACAGCGCCCAGCAGCCCAAGACTCTCGACATCTAAGGACACGCGATGATCGGAAACTGGAATTACGGCACAGGCCGTCGCAAGAGCTCCGTGGCCCGCGTCTTCATCAAGAAGGGCAGCGGCAAGATCACGGTCAACGGGAAAGACGTCGAGCAGTATTTCGGCCGTCAGACCTCCATCATGATCGTCAAGCAACCCCTCGTTCTCACCGAGAACGTCGAGAGCTTTGACATCAAGATCAACGTCCACGGCGGTGGCGAAACCGGCCAAGCCGGTGCCGTGCGTCATGGCATCACCCGCGCGCTGATCGACTACGAGGCCACCCTCAAACCCGCGCTGTCCAAAGCCGGCTTCGTCACCCGTGATGCCCGCGAAGTGGAGCGGAAAAAAGTGGGTCTGCGCGGCGCCCGTCGTGCCAAGCAGTTCTCCAAGCGCTGATTTTTCCCGCGCTGTGCGAAGAACCCGCCTTGTGCGGGTTTTTTTATTCGACCCGCCGCGGCGGGTTTTTTGTTTGCCGCTCCAGCGCGCACGGCACTTGCGGTGTCAATTGCCGCCGCCCACGTCGGCAAGATAACCCTTTTTTGATTAAAGTCTAAAGTAAGCTATAAACTATAGGCATTCCAATCCCCAAGCCTCAAGCCATGCCTGCTGCAACCGTTCACGACGCCATGCGCCTCACCATCGGCGAACTCGCGCAGCGTGCGGGGCTGGGGGCGGAGACGCTGCGGTACTACGAGCGTCTGGGGCTGCTGGCGCCGGCCTGTCGAACGGCCAGCGGCTACCGGCAGTACGCACCTGAAGCAATGGAGCAGTTGGACTTCATCCGCCGGGCACAGGCGCTGGGATTTTCTCTGGCGCAGATTGCCGAGTTGCTAGCGCTGCACGCGCGGCCCGAAGCGGATATGGGCGCGGTGCGCGTGATCGCGGAACAGCGGCTGGCAGACATCGACGCCAAGATGGGCGATCTGCGGCGCATGCGCGTCGGCCTGCAGGCGCTGCTGACGGCCTGCCCCGGCCACGGGCCGAGCGCGCAATGCCCGATTCTCGCCGCCCTGCGCGGTGATGACACCAAGGAGCGTCCGCATGAACACGACTGAACACACGATTGAGTCGCCCAGTTGCCCGGTCGATCCGCCGCAGCAACTCACCGAGCCCCTGCTGCAGCCTTCGGCACCCCCCGCTGGTCCTGCCCAGACCTTGCGGCTGGACGTGGATGGCATGACCTGTGCCTCCTGCAGCGCGCGGGTGGAGCGCGCCCTGCGCAAGCTCCCCGGCGTGCAGTCGGCCAGCGTCAACCTCGCCACCAACCAAGCGGAAGTCGCCTACGACCCGCAGACCGCCTCCCCACAAGCCATTGCCGATGCGGTGAGCGCCGCAGGCTACACCCCGCTGGTGGCAGAGGCCACGCTGGACGTGGACGGCATGACCTGCGCCTCCTGCGTGGGCCGGGTGGAGCGGGCGCTGCGCAGGCAGCCCGGGGTGCTCTCGGCCACGGTCAATCTGGCGGTCAACCGCGCCCAGGTGCGCTATCTGCCGGCCATGCTGCAGGCCGCTGCGCTGGCGCAGGTCGTCATGACCGCGGGCTACGACGCCCGTGTGGTGCAGGAGGGCGATGCCGCGGCAGAAGACGCCAGCGCTGCGGCGCATGCCCAAGCTCTGGCGCGCATGCGGCGCGGCTTGATTCTCGCCGTGGCGCTCGCCCTGCCGGTGCTGCTGCTGTCCATGCTGCCCATGGTGTGGCCCGCTCTCGATGCCGCGCTGTTGCACACATCGCCCACTGCGCGCTTCTGGGACTGGGTGCAGTTCGCCCTCACCACCGCCGTGCTCTTCGGCCCCGGACGGCGGTTCTTTCGCAGCGGGGCCATCGCCTACCGCCATCTGTCGCCCGACATGAACTCGCTGGTGGCCACCGGCACCGGTGCCGCCTGGGCCTACAGCACCCTGGTGCTGCTGGCGCCGCAGTGGTTCGCCGCCGAGTCGCGCCATGTGTATTTCGATTCGGCCGCCGTAGTGGTGGCGGTGATTCTGGCGGGCAAGTATCTGGAGGAGTTGGCCAAGGGCCGCGCTTCCACCGCGATCCACAAACTGCTCGGACTGCAGGCCAAACAGGCCACGCGGCTCGATGCGCAGGGCGCGGAGCAGCAGGTCGGCGTGTCCGCGCTGCAGATCGGCGACCGCGTGCTGGTGCGTCCCGGCGAGCGCCTGCCGGTGGACGGACGTGTGCTCGAAGGCGACAGCCATGTGGACGAATCCATGCTCACCGGCGAGGCCGTGCCGGTACGACGCAAACCGGGTGATGCCGTGGTCGGCGGCACGGTCAACGCCGAAGGGCGACTGGTGATCGAAGCCACCGCGCTCGGTGCAGACACCGTGCTGGCGCAGATCGTGCGGCTGGTGGAAAACGCGCAGACCGGCAAGCTGCCGGTGCAGCGCGTGGCCGACCGCGTGGTGGCCGTGTTCACCCCGGTCGTGCTGCTGATCGCTGCCAGCAGTTTTGCCGCGTGGCTGCTGCTCACGGGCGACCTCAGCGCCGCGCTGGTGGCCGCCGTGGCCGTGCTGGTGGTGGCCTGCCCCTGCGCCATGGGTCTGGCGACCCCCGCTGCGATTCTGGTCGGCAGCAGCCGTGCAGCGGAAATGGGTGTGCTGTTCCGCAAGGGCGAGGCGCTGGAGGCGCTGTCGCGCATCGACACCGTGCTGCTGGATAAAACCGGAACGGTCACCCTCGGCCGCCCCGCGCTCACCGCGCTGCGCAGCACCCTGGAGGACGCCGCGGCGCTGCGCCTGGCCGCCGCGCTGGAAGCGGACTCCGAGCACCCGCTGGCCCGCGCCGTGCGCGAAGCGGCGGCAGCGCGTGCGCTGGACATTCCCGCGGTTCAAGATTTCGCCGCCATCCCCGGCTATGGCGTGCGCGCCATGCTCGGCGGCCGCCATCTGCTGCTTGGCGCGCGGCGGCTGATGCAGCGCGAAAGCGTGGCCCTGGACGACTTCACCGCCGATGCCGATGCCCTCGAAGCGCAAGGCCAGACCGCCGTGTTTCTGGCACGGGACGGCGTTTGCGTGGCCGTGCTGGGCATTGCCGATCCGGTCAAACCCGACGCCGCCGCCGTCGTGCAGGCCCTGCGCCAGCGCGGCCTGCGCGTCGCCCTGGTGACCGGTGACGCGCAGCGCACCGCACAGGCAGTGGCCCGTATCCTGAACATCGAGCAAGTGCATGCCGAGGTGCTGCCGCAGGACAAGGCCCGCGTCGTCACCGAACTGCAGGCGCAGGGACGGCGGGTGGCTTTCGTCGGTGACGGTCTGAACGACGGCCCGGCGCTGGCGCAGGCCGACGTCGGCCTGGCGCTGGCCAGCGGCACCGATGTGGCCATCGAAGCCGCCGACGTCAGCCTCACCCGCGGCGACCTCGCCACCCTGCCCACCGCCATCGATGCCGCGCGCCGCACCCTGCGCACCATCCACGGCAACCTGTTCTGGGCGTTTGCCTACAACATCGTGCTCATCCCGCTGGCCGCCGGCGCGGCCGCCCCCTGGGGCGTGCATCTGCACCCCATGCTGGCCGGGTTGGCCATGGGGCTGTCCTCGGTGTTCGTGCTGGGCAACAGCCTTCGGCTCAAACGGCTTTCCCCCTGGATTGCAACGGACGCATCGCCGCCCGCACAATCGCTTCACCTCTCTGCCTCCACCCCCGCCCCCTGAAAGGACATTCCATGCCATCCATCGTGTTTTCCGCCCAGACCTGCTGCTCCTTCGATACCGCCATCACCCGCACCACCGAGGCGCTGAAAGCGCAGGGCTTCGGCATCATCAGCGACATCGACGTGTCCGCCACGCTCAAGGCCAAGCTCGGCGTCGACCGGCCACCCTATCGCATCCTCGGCGCCTGCGCACCGGGCTACGCCATGAAGGCGCTCGACTTCGACCCGCACATCGGCGCGCTGCTGCCGTGCAATGTGGTGGTGCGCGAAGATGCCGCGAGCAAGCAGATCGTGGTCGATTTCATGGACCCCACCGCAGTGCTCGGCCTGATCGACAAACCCGAAGTCCACGCCGTGGCCAAGGAAGTTTGCGGCAAGCTGATGAAAGTGCGCGACGCCCTGGCACAGACCGCCTGATCACCCTGAGGAGAATCCAGATGAACACCGTGCAATTACAAGTCACCGGCATGACCTGCGGCCACTGCGTGGCTGCAGTCACCCGCGCGCTCAAATCCGTCCCCGGCACGCAGGACGCGCAGGTCGACCTGACCAGCGGCCGCGCCACTGTGCAGGGCAGCGCGACGCCCGAAGCACTGGTCAAGGCCGTGGCCGATGAGGGCTATGGGGTGACGCTCAAGGATTGAACGCTCTGCGATTTTCAGCCCTGCACCCCTCCCTATCGCAGCATCGGCCAGAGCGTGGCAAGCAACAGGGCGGCCATGCTCAGGTTGAACAATTGACACGTTGTCTGTCTATCGGCAAATGACGCAGTCTGGCGCCGCCCAAAGCCCAGACGCTGATAATCGGCAAATTGATCGGACCGAACCGCACCGCCGCCCCCAGCACCAGCGAGAATCCGCCTGAATTCGGCACATGGACGGAAAACACGCTGAGCGCCATCAGCCACGGCTTGGGGTTGATCCGCTGGAACGCGAAGGCGCCGATGTAACGTATGGGGCGGGGCGCCAGCGCCGAAAGGTTGTCGTTCAACATGGGCGTTTTGCGTAGCGCGGACGCTGCGTACTTTTGAATGGACAGAGGCCGTCGAAAACATTCAGGATTCCGCCGCCCGATGACCTTCAAAGGATGACTGACTCCTCTTCACGCATGCAGTATCCCGGCTAACGATCAGAGTCGCCGTCGCAAACGCCTTCAGTGGCTCCACCAGGACCCGGCCCGAGCCGACGATGTCGTAGGTCTGCCCTGTGGACAAAAACACATCGTCTGGCTGGCCACTCTCGGTGACCCAGACCTGCCCCGACAGAACCCGGAGCTGCGCACCTGCAGCGCGCTCCAGGCGAAGAAACATCCCGGGTTCGAGTCTGTGCATGGCGATCTCCTGAGCGTGCGAACGATGGCTTCACTGTAAACAGTGCCACGCCATCTAAACAGACGCAGCGACCGGCTATCTGTATCGATACAAACTCGATTTTTCGAGATCTGTACTGGTCGATTCGTCCGCCCTCTGTGTGGTGTGGCGCACGTCGATCTCTGACATCATGCAGGGCATGGACTCCCCTCCCGACACCCCGCTTTACCTCACCCTTGCCGAGCGGCTGGCTGGGCTTGCGGCCTCCGGTTCCCTGCGCCCGGGCGCACGGTTGCCGTCGGTTCGCGCCTTGTCTGAACAGCATGGTGTGTCCATCTCCACAGCGGTGCAGGCTTACCGCACGCTGGAAGACCGCGGCGTCATCGAGGCGCGTCCAAAGTCAGGATTTTTCGTGCGGCGTCTGCGCAATTTGCCGCCTGTGCCCAACATCACCCGACCTCCCGCGCGGGTAGTCGAGGTGGAAACCAGCGCCATTGCCGACGCAGTGCTCAATGCTGCGGGCGACCCTGCCTACATGTCGTTTGGGGCCGCCACCGCCAGCGAAAACCTGTACGCGGTCGAGCGGGTGCGCCGAGCCATTGCGCGCAGTGCACAACGGCATGCAAGCAGTCTTGGGATCTACTCAACAGCGCCTGGCATTGCTCCATTGCGGCAGGCCATCTCACGCCGTGCACTGGAGCTTGGCTGCGATCTGGATTACCGCAATGTCGTGGTCACCAATGGCTGCATGGAAGCCATCACTCTTTGCCTGCGCGCAGTCACGCAGCCTGGTGATGTCATTGCCATCGAATCGCCAACTTACTTTGGCTTTTTGCGTGCCATGCAGGCGCTCGGTCTGCGTGCCGTGGAAATCCCCATGCAGCCCGGGGTTGGACTCTCGCTGGAAGCCCTGGAGGTTGCGCTGGACACTCAGCCAATCAAGGCTGTCGTCGCCGTGCCGACCCTCTCCAACCCCTTGGGCACCATCATGCCGACCGCGAGCAAGAGACGCCTGGCGGAAATGCTGGACATGCGCGGCATTCCATTGATCGAGGATGTGATCTGCAACGATCTCGCCCCAACTGAGGAGAGCCGACGCGCCGTGCGTTCGTTTGACCGCAGCGGCAATGTGATGATCTGTGGTTCGTTCGGCAAAACCCTGGCCCCTGGGCTTCGCGGTATTGGCTGGGTGGATGCCGGGCGCTGGAGTGTGCATGTCGCCGATCTCAAACGTGCGCTCAGTGGTGGCGGCAGCACAGTGATCGAGTGGGCTGTCGCAGAACTGCTCGAACAGGGAGGATACGATCAAAATCTGCGCCAACTGCGGCGCTGCTTCGCGGACCAGGCCCACATCGCGCGCCAGATCATCGGCGCGATATTCCCGGCAGGGTCGCGTGCAACCGATCCCGCAGGGGGCTTCATCCTCTGGATCGAACTGCCTAAAACCGTCGACGCTGTCGCGCTTTATCAGCGCTGTATCGAGCAGCGCATCGTCTTTGTTCCAGGGACGCTGTTCACGACGTCCACTCGCTATCGCAACTGTCTGCGGCTCAATGTCGGCGGACGTTGGACGGCCGAGCGGGAAGACGCGTTGCAAACGGTCGGGCGCATTGCGACGCAGCTGGCTGCAGGCCGAGCGCAACCAGTCCGCCAAAGCGTTTGCCCAATCACACCCCCCGCGCCCGATCCGCGCGGAACTGGGTGACGAAGGCGTCGAACGTTCCGGCGTCGAGCGCGGTGCGCATGTCGCGCATGAGCTGCAGGTAGTAGTGCAGGTTGTGGGTGGTGGCGAGCATGCCGAACAGCATTTCGCCGCAGCGGTCGAGGTGGTGCAAATAGGCGCGCGAGAACTGCCGGCAGGTGGCGCAGGTGCAGGTGTCGTCGAGCGGGCGTTCGTCCAGCTTGAAGCGGGCGTTGCGGATGCGCAGGTCGCCAAAGCGGGTGAACAAGTGGCCGTTGCGCGCGTTGCGCGTGGGCATGACGCAGTCGAACAGGTCGATGCCCGCACGCACGCCATCGACCAGGTCTTCGGGTGTGCCCACGCCCATGAGGTAGCGCGGCTTGTCGGCCGGCAGACGCGGCGCGGTGTGGCGCAGCAGGCGCAGCATGTCCTCCTTGGGTTCGCCCACGCTCAGGCCACCGATGGCATAGCCGGGCAGATCGAGCGCGGCGAGGCCGTCGAGCGAGGCGTCGCGCAGATGCTCGAACATGCCGCCCTGCACGATGCCGAACAGGGCGTTGGGGTTGTCCAGCCGGGCGCACTCGGCTTTGCAGCGCGCGGCCCAGCGCAGCGACAGTTCCATCGACTCCCGCGCCTCGGCCTCGGTGGTGATGTGCTTTTGCCCGTCGCGATCGACGTCGTAGGGCGTGCATTCGTCGAACTGCATGACGATGTCCGAGTTGAGCACGGCCTGGATCTGCATGCTCACCTCGGGGGTGAGGAAGAGCTTGTCGCCATTCACCGGGGAGGCGAACTTCACGCCCTCTTCGCTGATCTTGCGCATCGCTCCCAGGCTCCATACCTGAAAGCCGCCGCTGTCCGTGAGGATGGGCGCATCCCAGCCGATGAAGCGGTGCAGGCCGCCGAACTGCCGCACCACCTCCAGCCCCGGCCGCAGCCAGAGGTGGAAGGTGTTGCCCAGGATGATCTGCGCGCCTGCGGTTTTCAGCCCATCGGGCGTGATGCCCTTGACCGTGCCATACGTGCCCACCGGCATGAACTGCGGGGTGTCGATGACGCCGTGGTTGAGAGTGAGGGTGCCGCGGCGTGCCAGCCCGGAAGTGTGATGAACGGTGAATTGCAGCATGGGCGCATTGTTTCAGACTCGCCCTGGCGCCAGGTGCGCGATCCGTTCCCCCCGATCCGTTACCCTACAGGCCGCTGTGTCCACCGTCCCATGATCACCCGCACGTCCGCGCCCACGTCTGCTGTCGCCGCCCTGTCCTGGATGACGCCGGACGGGGCGCCGCAACAGCGCGTGTGCCGTCTGCAGGGCGCGTGGAATGCGCGCGGACTGCAGCGCCAGCCCGACACCAGCCTGCCCGCGGCAACGCAACACGTCGTGCTCGACGCCAGCGCCACCACGCTCGACACCAGCGGCGCGCTGCTGCTGGCGCGCAGCATGGCGCAATGGCAGGCGGGCGGCGTGACGGTGGACACCAGCCGCCTGAGCGATGCGCAGCGGCGTTTGCTCGATCTGGTGCGCCAGCGCGCCCTGGCGCTGCCGCCGGGCCAGCGCAGCCTGGGACTGCTGGGCGACATCGGCCGCGCCACGCTCACCGCGCTGGACGAACTGCGCGCGCTGCTGGCCTTTGCCGGCGAACTGGTGTGGCGCGGCGGGCCGCTGCTGCTGCAGCCGTGGCGGGTGCGCTGGCGCGAGGTCATCCACGAAATCGACGCCGCGGGCCTGCGCGCCATCGGCATCATCGGTCTGCTGTCCTTTCTCATCGGCATGGTCATGGCCTATCAGGCCGGGGCCACGCTGGCCACCTATGGCGCCAATATCCTGATCGTCAATCTGGTGTCCATCATCACCCTGCGCGAACTCGGGCCGCTGCTCACCGCCATTCTGGTGGCCGGGCGCACCGGATCGTCGTACACCGCGCAGCTCGGCACCATGCAGATCACCGAGGAGGTGGACGCGCTGCGGGCGCTGGGCCTGTCGCCCTTCGACATGCTGGTGCTGCCCAAGGTCGTTGCCCTGATCATTACTCTGCCGCTGCTGGCGCTGTTTGCCGACGTGATGGGACTGGTGGGCGGCGGGGTCGTGGCGGCGCTGGGCTACGGCGTGCCGTTCACCGAATATGCCGCGCGCATTCCGCAGGTCGTGGGGCTGCAGACCCTGATGCTCGGGCTGGTGAAGGCGCCGGTGTTCGCCGTGGTCATTGCCCTGGTGGGCTGCATGCAGGGGCTGCGTGTCAAGGGCAGCGCCGCTGCGGTCGGTCGGGCGACGACGGTGAGCGTGGTGCAGGCCATCTTTCTGGTCATCGTGATCGATGCCAGTTTTTCCGTGCTCTACAACCTGCTGCGGCTATGAGCGAGGCGGTCCCTTTGGTCATCGACGCACAGGGCATCGTCAACCGCTTTGGCGATGTGGTGGTGCACGAGGACCTGAACCTCGCGGTGCCACGGGGCACCATCATGGCGCTGGTGGGCGGATCGGGCACGGGCAAGACGGTGCTGGTGCGCAGCCTGCTGCTGTTGCGCGCGCCCAGCAGCGGCACGCTCAAGCTGTTTGGCGAGGACGCGCTGGCGGCCGATGACGCGCAGCGGCAGGCACTGCGTCAGCGCATCGGTGTGCTGTTCCAGGGCGGGGCCTTGTTCACCGGTCTGTCCGTGCTGGAAAACGTGCTGCTGCCGCTGCGCGAACAAGGGCTGGTGGACAAGCGCCTGCTGCCCGAACTGGGCATGCTCAAAATCGGCCTGGCCGGGCTGCCGGCCGATGCGGCGCACAAGTATCCCGCCGAGCTGTCGGGCGGCATGGTCAAGCGCGCCGCGCTGGCCCGCGCCCTGGCGCTCGACCCGGAGCTGCTGGTGCTCGACGAGCCCACTTCCGGCCTCGACCCGATCGGCGGCGCGGCCTTCGACCAGCTCATCCGCGAGCTGCGCGACCTGCTCGGCCTGACCATCCTGCAGGTCACGCACGACCTTGACTCGATCTGGCATGGCAGCGACACCGTGGCCTTCCTCGCCCGCAAGCGCATGCTGGCGGTGGGCCCGGCGGCCGAACTGGCGCAGCGCGATGAGCCCGAACTCGTCGCCTACTTCCGCGGCAGCCGCTCGGCCGCCTATCTGCACGAAATCGGTTCAAGAGGTTGAACACATGGAATCCAAAGTCAACTACACCGCTGTCGGCCTGTTCGTGGTGCTGCTGGGCGCGCTGCTCGGCGGCCTGGGCTGGTGGCTGGCCACCGGCGGCAAGCAGGTCGCCACGCGACCCTACCTGATCTACGCCACCGACAATGTCAGCGGCCTGAAGACCGACAGCAACGTGCTGTACCGCGGCGTCACTGTCGGCAAGGTGGCGAGCATCGTCATCGATCCGAAGAACCCCGCGCTCATCCGCATCAAGGTCGAGATCGACCGCGACGTACCGGTGCGCAACGACACGGTGGCGCAGCTCAGTCCGCTGGGCGTCACCGGGCTGTCTGCGGTCAACCTCATCGGCGGCGCGTCCGCCACGCCGCTGACGGCGCAGCCGGGCGAGCCCGATCCGGTGATTCCCTACAAACCCTCGGTGTTCACCCAGATCGAAGGCGGCATTAACGACGCCGCCATCACCCTGGCGCGCATCAGTCAGCGGATCGATTCGCTGCTCAGCCCGGCCAATGTGCAGTCGCTCAGCGAGAGCCTGCACAACCTGCAGGCGCTCACCGCCACGCTGGCCGCCAATCAGAACAACATCAACCTGATGTTCGCCAATGCCCGCCAGACCAGCGCCAATCTGGCGCAGATGAGCGCGCAGGGTGACGTGCTGATGCGGCAAAGCCAGGCGCTGGTGAAACGGCTCGATGGCGTGTCGGCCCAGCTCGGTGCCGTGATGCCACAGATCGGCGCCGCCGCCAGCAGCGTGGCCCGCGCCGGCAACACCACGACCGCCTTCACCACCACGGGCGCGCAGGCCATGACCCAGCTCCAGACGCGCACCCTGCCCGAGGTGGACGCGCTGATGCGCAACCTGCAGCAGCTCAGCAGCCAGCTCACCGCACTGACCGACAACCTCAAGACCAACCCCAGCCAACTGCTCTATGGCCCGGCGCTGCCGCCGCCAGGGCCGGGAGAACAGCCATGATCAACACGCCGCAAACCCACGGCGCAAGCGTGCCGCGCCGCGCTTTTCTGGCGCTGCTGCTGGCGGGCAGCGCATTCGCGCTCGCCGCCTGCGCGCTGCCCATCAACCGCCAGCCGGTGCAGCAGACCTACCGTCTGACCGGGGCCGAGACTCACAGCGCGCCGCTGCCCCAGCCGGTGGTGCTGCAACTGCTGCCGGTGCGCGCCGCGGCCGGATTGCAGTCGCCCGCGATGCTGTACAGCCGCAGCCCCGACACCCTCGACGCCTACCGCGACAACCGCTGGCTCGCCCCTCCGGCGCAACTCATCGGCGACGCCATCGCCCACACCCTGAGCCGCCAGCCCTGGGTCAGCGCGGTGCAGCAGCAAACCGCTGTGGCCAGCGCGCCGTGGGCGCTGCACTGCACCCTCTACCGCCTGGAGCACGATCTGCGCGACGGGCAGGGCACGGCGCACCTGGATCTGACCTGCGAACTGACGAACCGGCGTTCGCGCCAGATTGCCGCGCACTGGCGCTTCGACGGCAGCCAGCCGCTGGCGGTCAACGACGCCACCCACTTCGCCCTGGGCGCGCAGACTGTGCTGCGTCAGGCGCTGGACGGCATCGTGCGGCACACGCGTGCCGCAGTTGAGGCGGCGCAGGCTTCAAACCCTGCGCATTGACCAGCGCCGCAGATCAGCATTCTTCGTGTTCGCTCCAGGCCACGGCCTCGAAGTCGCCCAGGCTCATGTACTGCGGCACATACTCGCCGCGACGCTGCTGCAGATGGCGGTAGAACGCGCGCAGATGGTTGCGTGAGCCGCGCTCCAGGTCGTCGTACACCGCCAGAATTTCCGGCTGGCGGGCGCGGCCGCGGGCTGCGACCAGATCGAAGATGTCCAGCTCTTCGATCAGCAGCCCGACCTGAATGGCATCGAGTTCGCTGCGCAGGCCGCGCGCCACGAGCTGGTCGTGCAGGGTCTGGAAGTCGGGTGAGCGAAAGGCGCCGACGGGCAGATCGTGCGCCGGGTCAGGAAGGTCGTAGTGGGACAGCAGCGCGGCAATGGCGTCCATATGCGCCTGCTCCGCGCCGCTGATGTTGAGGAAGGGCCGCAGCGCCCAGCGCTCGGCCAGTTGCAGATACACATCGCGGGCGATCTTTTCTTCCTCGCGCATGTGCAGCAGATCGTGCTCTTCTTCGACACTGAGGGGCTGCGCGGTGTGCGACTGGATGCGCTGGCGGATGGCCGCCACATGGTCGATGCGGTGTTGATGCCGGTCCTGCATGTGCCGGGGGGAGAGCAATTGTTCCATCGTGGCGTCCTGTGTGAAATGTGCGCTGATTCTGGACACATGACGCCGGGATGGATTTGTGTCAGCGCAAATCCGGCTCCGAATGCGCCTGCCGCGTCAGCCACATGGCATCTCCATAGCTGAAAAACCGGTAGCGCCGGGCGATGGCATGGGCGTAGGCGGCGCGGATGGTGTCCATGCCGGCGAAAGCCGACACCAGCATCAGCAGGGTCGACTTGGGCAGGTGAAAGTTGGTCAGCAGGGCGTCCACCACGCGGAATCGATAACCCGGCGTGACGAACAGCGCGGTGTCGCGCGCCCCCGGCAGCACGGCACCGAAAGGCGCGCCCCGTGCCTCTGCCGCAAGCGCGGCGGATTCGAGCGCGCGCATCGCCGTTGTGCCCACCGCCACCACACGCGGCGCGGTCTGCGCCTGGCCCGCAGCGCGCGCCTGCGCCTGTTGCGCCCGCACCGCAGCAATGGCCTGCGCCGTGGACTCGGGCACGGTGTACCACTCGCTGTGCATCTGGTGCTGGCGCAGATCGGCCACACGCACGGGCTGAAACGTGCCCGCGCCCACATGCAGGGTCACGCTGACCCGGCGAGCGCCCAGGGCATCGAGGCGGGAGAGGGTGTCGTCGTCGAAGTGCAGACCGGCCGTGGGCGCTGCCACCGAGCCGGGATTGCGCGCATAGACCGTCTGGTAACGCTCCACGTCCTCGCCCTCCGGCGCGTGGGTGATGTAGGGCGGCAACGGCACCGCGCCGAATTGCTCCAGCAGCGCCAGGGGATCGCTGGGAAATTCCAGCTCGAACAGGCTGTCGTCCGGCCCCGCGCGGGCGACGGTGCGCACGGCAAACGGCGCGGGCTGGGTGGGCGCAGCCACGGCGGCCTCATCTGCCTGCGCGTTTGCGTCCGGTCGCGCCGCGCCCAGCCAAAGCATCTGTCCCGGCTTCGGCGATTTGCTCGAGCGCACATGCGCCCAGACGCGATTGTCAGCCAGCACGCGTTCGACCAGCACTTCCACCGCGCCACCGCGTGACATCCCTTGCGCCGATGCTGCCTTCCAGCCCCACAGCCGCGCCGGGATCACACGGGTGTCGTTGAACACCACCAGATCGCCCGCGCGCAGAAGGCCTGGCAGATCGCGGAACATGCGGTCGCGCAGCGCGGGCGGGCTGCCGACATCGAGCAGGCGGCTGCCGCTGCGCTGCGGGGCCGGGTGCTGCGCAATGAGATCGGGTGGGAGGAAGAAGTCGAAGTCGTCGGTGCTCAGGGCGGCGGCCTGGTTCGCGCCGGCCCCGGCCTGACGGAATGGATGTGCGTCCATGGCGTGCAAGGGAGGTCGATGCGGTCATTCCGCATCACGCCAGGATCTTAGGGCAACGCTGAGCAAACTCGAGATGGCGCGAGGACGTCGTTCAGCGTGTCCTTGGTGCCTGTTCACCCTGTGTGGGTCCGCAGACTGCGCAGCCGGTTCAGCACGAAAGACGGCATGGCGATCTTGAACAAGGTCCGCAGTGTCTGGCCCTTGACGTGGTGGTAGACGAATACGCTGCTGGCCAGCAGACCAAGTGCCTGCCCAGGCTCAATTTCGGCCAGAACGTCCGCCGCGCTCAGGCTCAACGCGCCAAGGTGGCGCAATGTCAGCCGCTTTTTGCGCAGGGGTTGCCCGGTCTCGAATGCGTGGATTTTCCGGGCGACTTGGAGGGAGTCCACCGCCGCGCGCGGATTGGAAGAAATCTGCGTGGGACTGCGGCGGTAATTCAACAGCGGCAGGTCAAGATGCGCCACCGGTCCCGCGCGTGCGACGCGCACAAACCATTCCCACTCGCAGACGATTTTGATGGTCGGATCGAAGCCCCCGGCGCGCTGCAGCGCTTCACGGCGGAACATTACCGTCGGCGGATGAATGAAATTGCCCTGCAGCAGTTCCTCATAGACCTCGCCCCGGTACACGGAAACCGGGCCGTCGCGCTGGGCCGGGAAGAACGATTCCTCCTGCGCATAGCGTGCGCGCACGCCACCGAGCGTGGCGCTGCAGCGGTGGTAATAGACGCCGCAATAGGACCGGCCGAGCGGCCCGCTGTCATCAAAGGCGCTGAAGTCCGAGCTGCACAGAAGGATGTCAGGATGCGTCTGCAGATACTGCAGCTGGATGGCCATGCGCTCGGGCATGCACAGGTCGTCGGCATCGAGCAGGGCGATGAATTCGCCCCGCGCGGCCTGCACACTGGCGTTGCGCGCCGCGCCGATGCCTGCATTCGCCTGGCGGATCGCCCGCACACGCCCCGTGTAGTGCTGCAACACGTCCCAGGTGCCGTCGGTGGAGCCATCGTCCACCACCACGATGTCGAGGTTGCGATGTGTTTGCGCCAGCAGACTGTCGAGTGTCTGGCCGATGGTGGCCTGGGCGTTGTAGGCTGGAATCGCCACCGAAACAAGGGTGTCCGAGGGCGCCTGCTGGTTTGAGCTGCCGGTCATGTCACCTGCTCCGCGACAGTCTGTTCGTCCTGAATCGGGCCTGCGTGCCGTGGTGGCGGCGTCCGGCGCTCCAATCTCCACTGTTTGACGCGGTAGAGCCAATGAATCAGGCCGGGACGATGCACTCGGATGTCCACGGTCTGCCGGGTCTGCGCAAAGAAATGACGCTTGTGGTCATAGTCGCCCTTGAGCATGTCGAAGCGCGTGCAGCCCGCATCAATGGCCGCTTCAATGACGTAGCCCATGAGCACTTCGCCGGGACTCAAGGCGGCATGTTGCGGATCGAATCCTGCCTGAAAGTAATAACAGGTCTGGGCATGGCGAAAGCCGTAAAACATCGCGATGATTTCGCCGTTCATTTCCAGTGCGTAGAAAAGCAGGCGCTTGCGGTGGAGCAGGGCGTGCATCATGTCGCGATGGAATCCGAGATACTGCTCCGAGGTGAAGCTGAGCTCCTCGGTGCGCCCTTGCCAGCGCCTGCGATGCAGCTCGGCAAGCCGATCGAATGCCGGATCGATCTGCGCGTCATCCACGATCTGATGAAAGCGCGCGCCTGGTTGCTGCTCGAATTTGCGCCGCTTGCGGCCCAGGACTTCCCGCCGGTTGCGGCTCAGACTCTGGCGGTAGCGGTCCCAGTCGGCAGGCAGTTCGCCGTACGTGATCAGATTGGGCGGGGCGCGCTCAATCAGTGCGGGCCGGTGCGATGCCCGCCGCGCCAGGCAATCCACCAGCGGCGAGTCAGACGGCAGATCGACCAGATCCAGCAATTGCCAGCGCTCGCAGCGAGTCAGGATGTGGTGAACGAAGGCTTGGGTGACTGCTTCTTCGCACGATGGATCGGACAGGATGCCTAGATCGTCGGGAGCCGTATCGCCGCCGGCGCCAATGGGTCTGAGCTTGCGCACCTGAAGAATTCTGGCAACCCGATGATGTTCCAGATACAGCGGAAAAATGCCAACCACCTTGTTTCCGGCGCGCGCAACCAGAATGCGAAGCTGCCGCCCGCAGCCGTAATGCGTCCACCACAGGCGCTGCCAGTCCCAGCCGAGAAACACGCTGTTGCGCGCAGAGCCGGTTTCCAGTGCGCGCCAGTCCGCTTCAAGCGCGTCGAAGGACTGGAGGGACGTGACGCGTTCAATCTGCATGGGATCGGTGCATCGCGGCGCACGGCTACCGCTGGCGCTGGGGCGTCTCGGCCGCATGGGATGGCCTTTCACACTTTCAGGCCCAGGGCCGGTGCATCCGCCAGGCCAGCAGGGGCAGGTGCGAAGTGATGGGAATGCGGGGAATGGCCATCGGGTCCACCGCGGAAGACACCATGCCTTCCTCCGTGGTCAAAGCCGCCCGGTAGATGGAGCGGGCAATCTGACGCACGCGCGCATCCGTTGATCCATTGGGGAAGCAGAACACATCGACCGTTCTGCTCAGTTGCGCCTCGAGCGCGTCGCGGCTGCCCTGCAGCTCCTGCTGGATTTCCGGCACGGTCAGGGTGGGCAGGATGGGGTGGGTCATGGTGTGCGAGCCGATGGCCATGAGCCCGCGATCGCAGGTCCGCACTTCATCCCAATCCATCATGTCGTAGGCATCGTGCTCTTGCTGCGTGGGCACGAAATTCGCGGTGCAGTCGTGCAACTGCGATTGCACGCGCAGGCGCTCCAGCAAGGCCAGGGTCTTCATCCAGGCGATGGCGCCTTCGGTCTGCTGGGAGGGCGCGCCGACCTGCTGCGCCCATTCCTGGAAAGCGGCTGGTTGCAGCCGGTTCAGGCGCGCGCGGGCGTCGTGATTCCACATCCACTGGCCGGTTTCCACCAGGCCCGGGCAGACAAAAATCGTTGCCGGAATGCCCAACTGTTCGAGCACCGGCCGCGCAATCCGGTATTGATTGCGCAGACCATCATCGAAGGTGATGGCCAGCTGGCTGCGCCCGGCACCCGCTGGCGCGGGCGCGCCGCTCAGGATGTCCCGAACCATGGCATCGAGCGGAACGATGTCGTAACGCTGTTTGAGCCAGAACATCACACGATGGAAGTCGCCCGGCGTCATCCGCGCGTCACCGATGCCGTGCAGCATCAGGATGCGGCGGACCGGATGCCGGTGCGCCAGCCAGTGCGACATGCCGCTGCTCAACGCAACCGACAGGGCGGATGTGCGGGCAATACTTTTGAGCGCTCCTGTGGCGGCGTGGGGTGAATCATCCATGTGACGGAACGTGGCAAGGCCTTCTGAACATTGCGGAAAAAGTATGCGGCAACTGCACGGAATTCACCATACAAAGCTTTACGAATATGAAGCCCCCCCCGTGAACCAATGGAAACGGACAGGGTGCGTTGGCCATCCGGTTCGCGGGACTCGCCCGTTTCGCGTGTGCAATGCATGGTCACATCGTTCCACAGACTCCCTGCGAATCACAGGAAAAAAGTCACCCATTTCAAACCTGTGTGTCCAGCGCGTGATGTTGAGCCCCATCTTTTTCAGTGGCCCGGATCCCTGTCTAGTTTTATTCAATCAATCGCATAAGAACTTTTAATTGTTCTTTTCAATTTTGACAGCCTAAGCTACGTCGGTCGCAGCGCCAAGCGTGAGGCGACACCATGGATCGAGATGCGCCAGGCTCTCCGCCTCGAAAGTTTTGGCGGCATCCCGGAGCTGCAGAATTAGACGCAGAGTCACGATCACCTGATTTGAACCAGCCGCACTTTTTTATAGCCAAAGGAGAACATGATGTCGAACGATTTGAAATGCCCGGTGGCACACGGTACGCATGCAGGCAGCGCTGTCGCCGGCACGCCGGGCAATCCGGACTGGTGGCCCAACCAGCTCAACCTGGCCATCCTGCAGCAGCATTCCGCCAAGTCCAACCCGATGGGCGAGGCCTTCGACTACTCCAAGGAATTCAAGACCCTGGACCTCGACGCCGTGGTCAGGGATCTGAAGGCGCTGATGACCGACTCGCAGGACTGGTGGCCGGCCGACTACGGCCACTACGGCCCGCTGTTCATCCGCATGGCCTGGCACGCGGCGGGGACCTACCGCATCGGCGACGGCCGCGGCGGCGCCGGACATGGCCAGCAGCGCTTTGCCCCGCTCAACAGCTGGCCCGACAACGTCAACCTCGACAAGGCCCGCCGCCTGCTGTGGCCAGTCAAGCAGAAGTATGGTCACAAGCTCTCCTGGGCCGATCTCATCGTGCTGGCCGGTAACGTGGCGCTGGAGAGCATGGGCTTCAAGACCTTCGGCTTCGCCGGTGGCCGCCCCGACCAGTGGGAACCCGACAACTCCGTGTACTGGGGTTCGGAAGGCAAGTGGCTGGATGACCAGCGCCAGGGCACCAAGGCGGCCGAGATGGAGAATCCGCTCGCCGCAGTGCAGATGGGCCTGATCTACGTCAACCCCGAAGGCCCGGGCGGCAAGTCCGATCCGCTCGTCTCGGCGCAGATGGTGCGCGAGACCTTCGCGCGCATGGCGATGGACGACTACGAAACCCTGGCGCTGACCGCCGGCGGCCACACCTTCGGCAAATGCCACGGCGCAGGCCCCGCCACCCACGTCGGCCCCGAGCCGGAAGCCGCTCCGGTGGAGCAGATGGGCCTGGGCTGGATCAGCACCTACAAAAGCGGCAAGGGCGGCGACCAGATCGGCAGCGGCCTCGAGGGCTCGTGGACACCCACGCCGACGAAATGGGACATGAGCTATCTCGAGGTGCTGTTCAACAACGAATGGATACCGACCAGGAGTCCCGCTGGCGCCAGCCAGTGGACGCCCAGGGTGCACAACGATTCGAACATGGCCCCGGCAGCGGACGACCCGAGCAAGAAAGTGCCGATCATCATGACCGACGCCGACATGGCCATGCGCTATGACCCGGCCTACGAGAAGATCGCACGTCACTTCCTCGGCCACCCCGACGAATTCGCCGACGCCTTCGCCCGCGCCTGGTTCAAGCTCACCCACCGTGACATGGGCCCGCGCAGCCGCTACCTCGGCAAGCTGGTGCCCAAGGACGTGCTGATCTGGCAGGACCCGGTGCCGCCAGTCGATCACCCGCTGATCGACGCTGCCGACATTGCCGCACTCAAGGCCAGGCTGCTCGGCTGCGGCCTGTCCATCGGCCAGCTCGTCAGTACCGCATGGGCTTCGGCCAGCACCTTCCGCGGCTCTGACAAGCGCGGCGGCGCCAACGGCGCGCGCATCCGTCTCGCGCCGCAGAAAGATTGGGAAGCCAACCAGCCGGCGGAACTGGCCAAGGTGCTGAGCAAGCTCGAAGCCATCCAGAAGGAGTTCAACGCCCAGGCGGCTGGCGGCAAGAAGGTGTCGCTGGCTGACCTCATCGTTCTCGGCGGCGGCGCGGCCGTCGAGGCGGCGGCGAAGAAGGCCGGGGTCGAAGTCAAGGTGCCGTTCGCCCCCGGTCGCACCGATGCCACGCAGGAGCAGACCGACGTCGCCTCGTTCGCGGTGCTTGAGCCCAAGGCGGACGGCTTTCGCAACTATGTGCGCAAGGGGCTCGCGGGTTATGCCGCCGAAATGCTGGTCGACCGTGCCCAACTCATGCAGCTCACCGCACCGGAAATGACGGTGTTGATCGGCGGCATGCGGGTGCTGAACGCCAATGTCGGCCAGTCGCGGCATGGCGTGTTCACACAGCGGCCCGACACCCTGAGCAACGACTTCTTCGTCAACCTGCTCGACATGGGCACGAAGTGGGAGCGCACCAGCGCCGAGGGCGTGCTGGAAGGGCGCGACCGCAAGACCGGCGAACTGAAGTGGACCGCAACCCTGGCCGATCTCGTGTTCGGCTCCAACGCGCAGTTGCGTGCCATCGCCGAGGTCTATGCCGAGCACGGCGGCCAGGAGAAGTTCGCCCACGATTTCGCCAAGGCCTGGGGCAAGGTGATGCACCTTGACCGCTTCGACCTCGCGTGAGTCGCTCCATCAGCCAAGCCAAAGGAGTCACATCATGAGCTCGCTGCAATGCATCCTGGAACGCCTGCACTGGACGCGCGAAACACAGCAGGTGCTGGCTGATTTGGCCAGCGGCACAGCCTGAACCTTGAGGAAGCCGGTCAAGGCGCAAGCCACGACCGGCTGGCTGGACTTTGCCGGGCTCGTCCCGGCTTTTTTTCAGCGCACGCGACAGTGGCGCCAGTCCAGAGCCCTAGCAGCCAGCATCAGCGCTGTCGCCGCAAAGCCTGGCGGCCAGATGCGTGGAGAGCTTCTGCGCCGCATCATCACGCGGCCTGCAGCAAGCCCCTGGTCTCGATGAACTGCACCACCGCGTCCAGTCCGTCCAGGGTCTTGAGATTGGTCATGACGAAGGGGCGCAGACCCTGCGCACCGGTGCGCATGCGCGTGGTGTCGGCGCGCATCACCGCCAGGTCGGCGCCAACGTATGGGGCGAGGTCGGTCTTGTTGATGACGAACAGGTCGCTCTTGGTGATGCCGGGGCCGCCCTTGCGCGGAATTTTCTCGCCGCCGGCCACGTCGATGACGTAGATCGTGAGATCACTCAGTTCCGGGCTGAAGGTGGCTGCCAGGTTGTCGCCGCCACTTTCGATGAACACGATGTCGGCATCGGGAAACCGCTCCAGCATGCGGTCCACCGCTTCAAGGTTGATCGAGGCGTCCTCGCGGATGGCGGTGTGCGGGCAGCCGCCGGTTTCCACGCCCAGGATGCGCTCCGGTTCCAGCGCCCCGGCCACGGTGAGCAGCCGCTGGTCTTCCTTGGTGTAGATGTCGTTGGTCACCACGACGAGGTCGTAGCGGTGGCGCATCGCCTTGCACAGCATTTCGAGCAGGGTGGTCTTGCCCGAGCCCACCGGCCCGCCGATGCCCACGCGCAGCGGCGGCAGGCGCTTGCTGCGGCGAGGGATGTGGTGCAGTGGAGAGGAGGAGGTGGAAGGCTGTGCGCTCATGATCGGAACAGTCGGGAATATTGGGTTTCGTGCTGGCTGCTGAGAATGGCCAGCATCGGCGAGAAGCTCTGCCAGTCGTCCATGCGGTGCTGCAGATTTCGTGCCTGCGCCACGGCGGCGGGAATATCGGGCGTGAGCGCGGCAAGCAATCGCTGCCCGCCGCTCTGGCCCAGCGGCACCGCGCGCAGTGCCGCCTGCACCTGATTCTCCAGCCAGGAGAAGGCCAGGGCGTGCGCCATCTGCTCAGTGTCCAGCCCAAGGGCAAGCGCGCCCAGCGCGAAGGCCAGCGGCCAGGCGGGGGCGGGGTCGAGCTGGGCGGCCAGCGGCAGCGCGGGGTGGCCGGGGCGCAGGTTGCGCAGCCACTCCAGCATGGAGCGGCCCATCTGCTGGCTTTGCTGGCGCAGTTCCGCGGTTTCGCGCGTGGTCAGCACCCAGGTCTGCACGGCGTGCAGCGCCGCGATGTCTGCTGTGGCCCAGGCGGCATGCGCGGCGCAGGCGGCGGGCAGTTCGCTGCGCGCCAAGGTGAGTTGCAACTGGCCGCGCAGCCATTCCAGGGCCTGGGTGTCGTCGGTGATCAGACCCCCGTCCACCGCGGCCTCCAGCCCTTCGGAGTAGCTGAACCCGCCCACCGGCAGGGCGGGAGAGGACAGCCACATCATCGCAAGCTGGGGCGCCGGGTTGCTTGGTGTTTCAGGCGATGTCATCGATGCAGCCGGTTCAATGCGCGTGTCCGTGGGCATGGTCATGCGCATGGTCGTGATGATCCGCATGCCCATGCCCGCCGCCCGCGCCATATGCCCCCGCCTCCGGCTCGAACGGCGCCTGCGCCTCGGTGACGATGAGGTGTCGGCGGCGCAGCATGTCGGCCAGCACCGCATCGGGCTCGAGCTGCAGACAGTCCGCCTGGACTTCGAGCTGCACATGGCGGTTGCCCAGGTGGTATGCCGCGCGGGGCAGATCGGTGGCCGTGCCATGCGCCGGGCAGGCGCGCACCTGCAGCACGGCCTGCGGCGCGGCTTCCACGCGAATCATCGAGCCATCTTCGGCCACCAGCATGTCGCCCCCGCGCAGCACCGTGCCGCGCGGCAGGAACACGGCGAGGTGGCGCCCCGCGCTGTCGTGTGCGTCAAAGCGGCTTTTGCTGCGCGTGTCCCAGTCCAGGCTGACCGTGGCGGCGCGCCGCACCAGAACGGAGGCAAGGCCGTGCGCGGCGGAAAGACGTTTGTTGACAGTGAGCATGATGTCGGAGGGGGCTGATGGTTTGCAGCAATTCGGAGTGCGGCTTAATATAACAACCGTTATAACTTCACCGCCCAAGCGTCCCGGAGAACAGCATGCCCGCCCTCAAACTGACCCAGATCGGCAATTCCGTCGGCGTTATTCTGCCCAAGGAACTCCTCGCCCGACTCAAACTGGAAAAAGGCGACACGGTGTTCGTCACCGAAGCGGCCAATGGCATCACCCTCACACCTTACGACCCTGCGCTTGACGAACAATTGAAACTCGGCCGCGAATTCCTACGCGAGTACCGCGACACCTTCCACCAACTCGCCAAATGAGCTGGCGTTTCATCGACCGGCGTGCGCTGCTGCTGTTGCACGACGAAAGTCTGGCCGAACACGGCGGCGCACCCGGCCTGCGCGATGAAGGACTGCTCGAATCGGCGCTGGCTCGGCCTTTGAATCTGGTGGCCTACGGTGAGCCGGATCTTGCGGCGCTTGCCGCCGCCTATGGCGTGGGCTTGGCGAAAAATCATGCTTTCATCGACGGCAACAAGCGCGCGGCCTTTCTTGCAGTGGGCTTGTGCCTCGCCCTGAATGGCCAGCGCCTCGCCGCCACGCAGGCCGATGCCACACTCACGATGCTCGCGATTGCTTCTGGAGCGCTGGGCGAAGACGCGTTCGCGGCGTGGAGCCGCGCGCATCTGATGCCGCCAGCTTGAGATGCCGTCCGCATGAGATCAGTGAACCGCAGTGTCTGCGAACAAGCCTACCGACGCGACTCTCAAGAAAACGCAGGGCCGCCCCAAGTTTTCTTGACCCCCACGGGGGGGCGGGTCGGCGAGCCGACCCTAGGGGCGCTCAGTAGCCACGCGCACGGCCAATGCGGCCAGCACCGTGCCCATCAGCCAGCGTTGCACGGTGATCCACACTGGCCGCTGCGTCAGAAAGCGGGCAATCGAACCGGCCATGAGAACGATCAGCGCGTTCACCGCAAGGCTGATCACGATTTGCGTCATGCCCAGTGCCAGCGACTGGCCGAGCACGGAGCCGTGCGCGGGGTCGATGAACTGGGGCAGAAGCGACAGATACAAGACCGCAATTTTCGGGTTGAGCAGATTGGTGACAAAGCCCATGGCGAACAACTTGCGCGGTCGGTCCAGCGGCAGGTCGCGCATCTGAAACGGCGAGTGGCCACCCGGCCTGACCGCTTGCCAGGCGAGATAGAGCAAATACAGCGCGCCGCCAAAGCGCAGCGCGTCATACGCATAGGGCACCGCCAGCACGAGCGCCGTGATGCCGAATGCGGCGCACAGCATGTAAAACACGAAACCCAAGGCCACTCCCCCCAGAGAGATGAGCCCTGCACTGCGCCCCTGCGAGATGGAGCGCGAAATGAGATAAATCATGTTCGGTCCGGGCGTCAGCACCATGCCGAGAGCAACCAGGGCAAAGGTGGCGAGGTGCGTCAAGGTCGGCATTCCAGGCTCCGCTTTGGGGAAGTCAAAACAGAAAGTACCGCTGTGCCATGGGCAGCACGCTGGCGGGTTCGCAGGTAAGCAGCACGCCATCGGCGCGCACCTCATAGGTCTGCGCGTCCA
>JAJXTO010000041.1 GCA_021783695.1 Pseudomonadota bacterium
CGGAAGAACAGTCCACCGGCATGCAGCAGATCAATCAGGCGGTCTCGCAACTCAATGCGGTCACGCAACAAAACGCCTCCGCCTCCGAAGAACTCGCCGCCACCGCAGAACAAATGAATGCGCAGGCGCAGGCGCTGCAAGAGAGCATGGCGGAATTCAAGCTGGCACGAACGTCGCAGCACACACCGCAGCACACAGCCCGCGCCGCCGCGCGCAAACCCAAAACGCCCGACACAAACAGCCTGCCCATCCTCACCAACGCACAACCAGAATTCGTGCGGTTTTGAGCGCGGCGCGGCTACCGGTCTGTGGATGATTGCCGCCCGTCAACACATCAGTCAGATGAACAATCTGCCCTGCAACCTCTAGTTGCAGCAGGGACTTTCGTTTGACGTTTGAGGCGGATTTTGCTAACTTAGCACCATGTTTTACGCAAAAATTCCCGTCACAAATCGCATTTTCGACACTGCGCAAGATGCGTTGCTGCTCGGCACTCTGCTACTGGCGCTGCCAGCCGACACCGCGCGCCGCTGATTCACGTTTCCACCCGACATCAAGCGCCCGCGGCCACGCCCCAGGGCGCTTTTTTTCTATGCGACTCTTCTCCATGAACCAGTTTTCCGCTGCAAAACGACTACCCACCGGTTGCCGGGCCCTGCGCCTGCGACAGCCCGGCTGCCTTGTCGTCGCCTGATTCCTGTTCTGCACAACCGTATTCGTTTTCTGGAGATTGATCGATGTTGAAGCAACCGCAAACCAAATATCACGCCTTCCCGCCAATCGGCTTGAAAGACCGTACCTGGCCTGATCAGGTCATCACCCGTCCGCCCATCTGGATGAGCACCGATCTGCGCGACGGCAATCAGGCGCTGTTCGAGCCGATGGACGCGCAACGCAAGATGCGCATGTTCAAAATGCTCTGCGCCATCGGGGTCAAGCAGATCGAGGTGGCCTTTCCCTCTGCGTCGCAAACCGATTTCGACTTCGTGCGCGAACTCATCGAGGGCGGGCATATTCCTGACGATGTCACCATCGAGGTGCTCACCCAGGCGCGTGAAGACCTGATCCGCCGCACCTTCGAGTCACTGCGCGGCGCCCGGCGGGCCATTGTCCACGTCTACAACGCCACCGCGCCGAACTTCCGCCGCATCGTGTTCAACGTCGATGAGGCCGGTTGCACGCAGATCGCCGTCAACGCCGCCAGGCTGATCAAGCAGATCGCCGCGGAGCATCCTGAAACCAGATGGACCTTCCAGTACAGCCCGGAAGTGTTCAGCGCCACCGAACTGCCGTTTGCCGTCTCGGTGTGCAATGCCGTCACCGAAGTCTGGCAGCCCACGCCGGACAACAAAATCATTTTCAATCTCCCGGCCACGGTGGAAATGAGCACGCCGAACATCTACGCCGACCAGATTGAGTGGATGCACCGCCACCTCGACAAGCGTGACAGCATCATCCTGTCGCTGCACCCCCACAACGACCGCGGCTGCGCCGTGGCTGCTGCCGAGTTGGGCGTGATGGCCGGGGCTGACCGCGTGGAGGGCTGCCTGTTTGGCAATGGCGAGCGCACCGGTAACGTCGATCTCGTCACCCTGGCGCTCAATCTGTATTCGCAGGGCGTGCATCCGGGGCTGGATTTCTCGAATATCAACGCCGTCGCCCGCACGGTGGAGGAATGCACCCAGCTTCCGGTCCATCCACGTCACCCCTACGCTGGCGATCTGGTGTTCACCGCGTTCTCTGGCTCGCACCAGGACGCCATCAAGAAAGGGCTGGCCGCACAGCGTCACGACGCGCTGTGGGAGGTACCCTATCTGCCCGTCGATCCGGCCGATCTGGGCCGCGCTTACGACTCGGTGATCCGCGTCAATAGCCAGTCCGGCAAGGGCGGCATTGCCTATCTGCTCGAAGCCACTTACGGCCTGATCATGCCGCGCCGCCTGCAGGTCGAATTCAGCGGCGTGGTGCAACAGCACACCGACGCCACGGGCAGCGAAGTCACGGCGCAACAGCTCTGGAAAATGTTCAACGACGAATACGTTCAGAACGGACGGCCGCTCCATCTGCATTCCTACCACCTGTCCGATCATGGCGGCCGCCAGGGTGTGCGCCTGGACATGGAGGTCGATGGACAGCGCGTCAGCCTATCCGGCGAAGGCAACGGCCCGATCGACGCCGCGATTCACGCCCTGCGCCTGCCGATTGCCATACACAGCTACGAAGAACGCGCCCTCGGTCTTGGGGCAGATGCCCGCGCTTCGGCCATTGTGGAAATGGCGCTCGAAGGTCTGCCCGCCAGCACCTACGGTGTCGGCATCGATGCGAACATCGTGACGGCGTCCATTCAGGCCATCGTTTCCGGGGCAAACCGCCTGCTGCGGCGCACCCCGGAGAGCGAAGCGAATGCCCATCTGGCGACGCTCCTGGCGCCATTGCGCGCCGTGGCCTGACTTCCCACCCCTCTGAAACCCGCCCGTGACGGCGGGTTTTTTTATTTGGCGGTCGGCAGACCAGAAAACGGGATTGAAGATGAATTTAGAATCAAGGTGTGATTTTTCGTAATCTTTGGCGTGCATCGCATGACAACCAACCGGACCGCCAGCACACATTTTGAACCACGCAGCCTCACGGGCTGGCGTGGAAAGTGGTATCGCATCATTTATTTCCACGAAAAGCAGGATGAAAGGCTGTTCGATCTGACTCTGATCGGGTTGATCCTGTTCAGTGTCATGGCCACCATACTGGATACCGTTGCGGTTATTAAAGCGCAGATGCACGGCATTTTTTATGGTCTTGAATGGTTTTTTACCATTGTATTCACCATCGAATATATTCTACGTCTGTCAGTAGTAAAAAATCCGGTGCGTTACGCACGGAGTTTTTTTGGCGTGATTGACCTGCTCGCCATTCTGCCTAGTTATCTGGAGTTGATATTCGCCGGGTCGGGGCATTTGATGGTGATCCGTACCCTGCGCGTCCTGAGGATATTCCGAATTCTCAAGCTATCGGAATATACCGGCGCCTCTCACCAATTACTCGACGGTCTTTATCGCAGCAAAAACAAGATTCTCGTTTTTCTCTTGAGTGTGCTCATTCTGACCACGATCTTCGGCTCCATCATGTACTTGGTGGAAGGCCCGCAGAATGGCTTTACCAGTATTCCACGCGGTATTTACTGGGCTATCGTGACCATGGCGACCGTAGGGTTTGGCGACATTACGCCGAAAACTGCCCTTGGGCAATTTATCACTTCGGGTATCATTATCATCGGTTACGGCATCATCGCCGTTCCCACAGGCATTTATTCCGCCGAGTTGATCAACAGCGCGCGCATGCAGCGCCATTTGGCAAAAGCAAACGAGAAGAAAACCGACTGCCCGCGTTGTGGTTTGCAGGGGCATGAGGAGGACGCACGCTTTTGCCGCCGTTGTGGGCAAGCCCTGCCAGGCACCGAGTTCAGTCCGGAAGCAGCTTCCCCGGATTCATCAGATTGCGTGGGTCGAGCGCCTGCTTGACTGCCCGCATCTGCGCCAGGGCCACGGTGTTGCCGTAGCGCGCCAGATCATCGCGCTTGAGCTGGCCAATGCCATGTTCGGCGGAAAACGTGCCGCCACTGGCCACAGCGGCATCGTGCACGATGCCGTTGCACACGGCTTGATGCGTCGAGAGAAACTGTGCGGCGTCCATGCCGAGCGGCGCCTGCACGTTGTAGTGCAGGTTGCCATCCCCCATATGGCCGAACACCACCAGACGCGCGCCCGGTATGGCCTGCAGGATGAGCGCGGCGGTGGACTCGACGAACGCCACCATGCGGGACATGGGCACGCCGATATCGTGTTTGATGTTCAGCCCTTCCTGCGCCTGCGCCAGTGGAATGGACTCGCGCAGATGCCACAGCGCGCGGCTTTGCGCCAGGTTTTGCGCCACGGCGGCATTGGCGATCAACCCGGCGTTCAGCGCCGCTTCCAGCAGACCTTCCAGCCGCGCCCTGCCCTGCAACTCGCCTTCGGCTTCGCTCGATTCCAGCAGCACGCACCAGGCGCTTGGCAAGTCGAATGGCAAGGTCTGCTGCGGAAAATGCTGCTGTACCAGTTGCAGACTGTGCGCGCTCATCAGCTCGAAGCCGGTCAGGCTGCAGCCGAGCCGGGTTTGCGCCAGATCGAGCAGGGCGATGGCGCCGGCAACGTCCCGCACCGCGGCCAGCGCGGTGATCTGCGCCGCAGCCTGCGGAAACAGCTTCAGTGTCGCCGCGGTGATGATGCCCAGGGTGCCTTCCGCGCCGATATACAAATCGCGCAGACTGTAGCCGGTGTTGTTCTTGCGCAGGGTGTTGAGCGCATCGAGCACCTCGCCCTGCGCCGTGACCACTTCCAGTCCCAGGCAGAGATCGCGTGCATTGCCGTAGCGCAGTACCGCCGTGCCGCCGGCATTGGTGGAGAGATTGCCGCCGATGGTGCAACTGCCTTCGGCAGCCAGAGACAGCGGAAACAGTTTGCCAGCATCCGCTGCAGCCTGCTGCACCGCAGCCAGAACGCAGCCCGCCTCGGCAATCAGGCTGCCCCCGGACGCATCGACCGCGCGGATGCGTTGCAGGCGGCGAGTGCTGAGCACGATCTGCCGACCGCTGGCGTCTGGCGTGGCGCCGCCTACCAGGCCAGTATTGCCGCCTTGCGGCACCACGCTCACGCCATGCAGCGCGCAAAGCTGCACCACTTCGGCGACCTGTGCCGTGTCGGTCGGCAGGACCACCGCCAGCGCCTGCCCTTGATAGCGTTTGCGCCAATCGGTCAGGTACGGAGCGCAGGACTGCGCATCAACCAGGACATGCGATACCCCCAGCAGCGCACGTAGCGCGTCAAGAAAACGGATGCGCTCAGCGGGCGTCATGGCGGGAGGCTGCCGAGCGCAAAAACCCGGCAACACAGACAAACAGGGTCAACGACAGCACCAGCTCGATCCACCCTAGCCCTCGGGATGCGGCATGCGGATCGGTCAAGGCGCGGGTGACGCCTTCGGCAGCGTAGAACCACAACAGCAGACTCAGCCAGCGGAACGTGAATGCCTTGCCGCGCAGCACGCCAGGCACGGCCGGCAGCAGGGGAACGACCTTGAGCACCAGCAGGGAACCGCCGGGATGCAGTGGGGCCACCCACAGCTCCCACAACACACACAGCAGGATGAGCGCAAGCAAGTTGAACACCGCTCCGCGATGCCAGAGGTGCTGCCAATCCGCATGGGAAGAACCGGACATGGACAACCTCTTCAGCTTGCGCCGAGCTTGAGCGCCGCCTGCGCCAACCGCTGGCCCAGGGCGAAGGCAAGACGCTTTTCTTCTTCGCTGACCGCCAGGCTCGAATCAGCCGCGGCGTGGTGGCTCGCGCCGTAAGGCGTGCCGCCGCTGCGCGTGGTCATCAGGTCCGGCTGGCCGGCATACGGCAAACCGACGATGAGCATGCCGTGATGCAGCAGCGGCAGCATCATCGACAGCAGCGTGCTCTCCTGTCCGCCGTGCAGACTGCCAGTGGAGGTGAACACGGCCGCCGGTTTACCCGCCAGTGTCCCGGACAGCCACAGCGCCGAAGTCTGATCGAGGAAATACTTGAGCGGAGCGGCCATATTGCCGAAGCGCGTGGGCGAGCCCAGCGCCAGCCCGGCGCATTCCTGCAGATCGTTGAGTTCGACATAAGGCGGACCGTCATCTGGAATGGCCGGTTCAGCCTGTTCCACCACAGTGCTGACGCGCGGCACGGTGCGCACGCGCGGCAGCGCGCCCGGCACGCTGGCCACGCCTTGCGCAATGCTCTCGGCCAGGGTGCGCGTACCGCCATGTACGCTGTAATACAGAACCAGGATCTCTTTCATGCCACTATCGTATTGCCATGTCCCGCCTGAGCCCTTCCGACACCCTGAAAGCCAGCCTGCGCACACTGGCAAGGCGTTTTGGTCAGGACAATCTGGCGCAGACCGCAGGCAGCCTGACCTTTACCACACTGATTTCGCTGGTGCCTTTGCTCACTGTCGCATTGGCAGTGTTCACCGCCTTTCCGGCTTTCGACAAACTGCAGGGGCAAGTGCAGGCGCATCTGGCGTTGTCGATGTTGCCCGAGGGGCTGTCGGACAAGGTCTATCACTACCTGAGTGACTTCGCCGCCAAGGCCAAAAGCCTGGGCGTGGTCAGCGTTGTCTTTCTCATCGTCACCGCCACCTCGATGATGCTCACGGTCGATCGCGCGCTCAATGCCATCTGGCGCACGCCGCGACCGCGTCCACTGGCACAGCGCGTGCTGCTCTACTGGGCCGGCTTCACTCTCGGGCCGCTGGCACTGGGCGCGAGCATCGGGCTGATGAGTTATGTCGCAGGCGCGCACCGCGGTCTGCTGCACCATTTGCCCGGCGGCGCCAGCGTGTTGCTGAGCCTGGCCTCGTGGGCGGTGATGGCTGCTGCGCTGGCGGCGATGTTTCGTTTCATCCCCAACACCGAGGTGCAGTGGCGCGACGCCCTGATCGGCGGAGTGATCGCCGCGCTGGCCTTCAGCCTGGGCGGGCGGGCGCTGGCCTGGTACTTCTCCACCGTGACCACCTACACCGCAGTCTATGGCACGTTCGCCACCCTGCCCTTGTTGCTGCTGTGGATCGACTTCAGCTGGATCGCCGTGCTGGTGGGGGCGATGATTGCGGCCTATCTGCCCTCGCTGCGGGTGCGCGCCATCCGGTTCGACGGCTATGCCGGGGCCGAGTTTCTCAGCGCCGTCCAGGTGCTCAAGCAACTCCACCGCGCGCGTCAGGCGCCAGAGTGCGGTCTGCAGGCTGCAGTGCTGTCCAGACGCTTGCGCCTCGACCCGCTGCAGTTGCAAGATCTGCTCACCGTGCTGGAGCGACTGGGGTGGATAGGCAAGGTGGCGCCGAAAACCCGCGGGCCGTCGCGCTGGGCGCTGCTCTGCGATCCGCAGACCACCTCCGTGGGGCCATTGATCGACACCCTTCTGCTCGACAAAAAGCACGCCATGCGCACCTCGGATCTGCTCGGCCACATGCTCAGCGATGAAGAGCGCGACTGGAGTCTCGACCGCCTGCTCGCGGAACCGGCGGTCACAGCCGATTCGTCAGGGTCTGCCACCACATCACCCAATCCCCCATCAGACTGAACAGCGGACGTTTGAACGTGGCCGGGCGGTTGTGTTCGACAAAAAAATGTCCGGTCCAGGCAAAGGCGTAGCCGCACACCACGGCGGCAGGCAGCCACCACGGATTGCCGGTGAACACGAGGAAAAACAGGCAGATCAGCGCCAGGGTGGAGCCGGTGAAATGCAGCTTGCGGTTGATCGGGTGGCGATGCTCGGCGAGATAGAGCGGATAGAACTCGGCAAAGGACCGGGCCGCTGCCAGCCGCGCGGGATCAGGCGGCCGTTCCGCAGCGGGAAAGCCCAGAGGGTGGTGACGTGCGCGCATGGTTCATCTCCTGTCCAAGTGATGAGACAAATATAGGCGCTGTCAGCCGCCGCAGAGCCGCTGCCGCGCCGCGCGGTATTCCTCGGACAACTGCGCCACCAGCGCCGCCGCGCCCTGCAACTTGCGCACCGCACCGATGCCCTGGCCGCAGCCCCAGATGTCTTTCCACGCCTTGGCGCCGCCGATGGCTGCGGCGAAGTCCATCTTGCTCGGATCGCCTTCAGGCAGGTGGTCGGGGTCGAGCCCGGCTGCGGCGATGGAGCCGCGCAGGTAGTTGCCGTGAATGCCGGTGAACAGGCTGGAGTAGACGATGTCCTGCGCGCTGCCCTGAACAATCATCTGCTTGTAGGCGTCCACCGCCCGGGCTTCGTCGGTGGCGATGAAGGCGCTGCCGATATAGGCCAGGTCGGCCCCCATGGCCTGCGCTGCCAGCACGGCAGCGCCGCTGGCAATGGCGCCGGACAGCACGATGGGGCCGTCGAACCAGGCGCGGGTTTCCTGCACCAGGGCGAAGGGCGACTGCGTACCGGCATGCCCACCAGCGCCTGCGGCCACAACGATCAGGCCGTCAGCGCCCTTATCGACTGCCTTGTGGGCGAAGGTCTGGTTGATGACGTCGTGCAGCACCAAGCCGCCCCAGGCGTGTACCCCCTGGTTGACTTCGGGCCGCGCGCCCAGCGAGGTGATGACGATGGGCACACGGTACTTGGCGCACAGCATCATGTCGTGCTCCAGCCGGTCATTGCTGCGATGGACGATCTGGTTGACGGCAAAGGGCGCGGCGGGCTGCTCCGGGTGGGCCGCGTTCCACGCCGCCAGCGCCTCGGTGATCTCGGCCAGCCATTCGTCGAGCTGCGATGCGGGCCGGGCGTTGAGCGCCGGAAAACTGCCAACGATGCCCGCGGTGCATTGCGCAATCACCAGCTTGGGGTTGGAGATGATGAACAGCGGCGAGCCGATGACCGGCAGGCGCAAGGCGGAAAGGAGTGCAGGCAGCGCCATGTCAGAACGCCTCCACCGGCAGCGCCATGGTGCTGTCAGCGCCTTGCAGCACGGCTTCGCGCAGCGCGCCGCAGCGCGGCAGGATGTGGGCGCAGTAAAACGCCGCCGTGGCGCGCTTGGCCTGGGCGAATGCGGCTTCTTCCGCACCGAGTTGCGCCGTGGCGAGCCAGCTTTGCGCCAGTTGCCATCCGGCGAGCAGTGTGCCGGCGAGCAGCAGGTAAGACACGCTGCCGGCGTAGGCGGCGTTCGGCTCGGTCTTGCCGTTCGCGGCCATGAAGGCCACGACCTGGGCGTAGGCCTCACGCGCCCGGGCCAGTTGGCCGGCCATGGCCACGGCTTGCGCATCACCCGTGGCCTTGAGCGCCTCTTCGGTTTTGCCCACGCGGCTGGCGAAGTTCATCGCCAGCGCGCCGGCGTCGCGCACGGTCTTGCGGCCCACCAGATCGTTGGCCTGGATGGCCGTGGTGCCTTCGTAAATGGTGAGGATGCGGGCGTCGCGGTAGAACTGCGCCGCGCCGGTTTCTTCGATATAGCCCATGCCGCCATGCACCTGCACGCCCAGGCTGGCCACCTCGATGCTCATCTCGGTGGAAAAGCCCTTGACCAGCGGCACGAGGAATTCATACGCCGCCTCATGCGCGGCGCGCTGCTGCGCGTCGGGGTGCGCCCGGCCCACGTCGTGCAGGCTGGCGGCGACCAGCGCAAGCGCCCGGGCGCCCTCGGTGAGCGCCCGCATGGTCATCAGCATGCGGCGCACGTCCGGGTGATGGATGATGGCCACCGCCTGCGCTGCGCTGCCATCCACGGGCCGAGACTGCACGCGGTCTTTGGCGTAGGCGGCCGCCTTTTGGTAGGCCGCCTCTGCCACGGCCACGCCCTGCAGGCCCACCGCATAGCGCGCGGCGTTCATCATGATGAACATGGTTTCCAGGCCACGGTTGGGTTCGCCGATCAGCTCGCCGATGGCGCCCTCGCCCACATCGCCCTTGCCATCGCCGTACACCAGCACAGCCGTGGGGCTGGCCTTGATGCCCAGCTTGTGTTCGATGGAGGCGCACCACACATCGTTGCGGCGACCATCTTCGAGCACCTTGGGCACGATAAACAGCGAAATGCCCTTCACACCCGCCGGTGCGTCTGGCAACCGGGCCAGCACGAGGTGGACGATGTTGTCCGCCATATCGTGCTCACCATAGGTGATGTAGATCTTCTGGCCGAACAGGCGATAGCCGCCGTCAGGCTGCGGCTCGGCACGGCTGCGCACCAGCGCCAGATCGGAGCCGGCCTGCGGCTCGGTGAGGTTCATGGTGCCGGTCCACTCGCCCGAAATCAGCCGGGGGATGTAACGCCGTTTCTGGTCGTCGCTACCCGCGGTGAGCAGCGCCTCGATGGCGCCATCCGACAGCAGCGGGCACAGTGCGAAACTCAGGCAGGCGCCGTTGAGCATTTCGGTGCAGGCGGCGGAAATGCTCTTGGGCAGGCCCTGACCGCCAAAATCGGTCGGGTGCTGCAAGCCCTGCCAGCCACCTTCGGCAAACTGGCGGAACGCCTGTTTGAAGCCGGGCGGAGTGGTCACCACGCCGTTGCTCCAACTGCTGGGTTGGACGTCGCTGGTGCGGTTGAGCGGGGCAACCACCTCCTGATTGAACCGGGCGCATTCCTCCAGCACGGCACGCGCGGTGTCGGGCGTGGCGTCGGCAAAGCCGGGCAGTTGGGAAATGGACGCCAGACCGGCGAGATGTTCCAGGTCGAACATCATGTCGCGGACGGGGGCGGTGTAGGACATGCGAGTCTCCGGTTTGGGGCTACTGATTGGTGCGGGCTGTTCTGTGCAGCCTCTGCGCTTGTGAACGGGCCGGAGCCCTGACTCAGATTTGTTTGACCATCTCCGGCACGGCGGTGAACAGATCGGCCACCAGTCCATAGTCGGCCACGCCGAAAATCGGCGCTTCTTCATCCTTGTTGATGGCAACGATGACCTTGCTGTCCTTCATGCCGGCCAGGTGCTGAATGGCGCCGGAAATGCCCACGGCGACGTAGAGCTGCGGCGCGACGATCTTGCCGGTTTGTCCGACCTGCCAGTCGTTCGGGGCGTAGCCCGCGTCCACCGCGGCACGGCTGGCGCCCATGGCCGCGCCGAGCTTGTCGGCCAGCGGAGTCATGATCGCCTCGAAATTCTCCTTGCTGCCCAGGCCACGGCCACCGGAGACGATGATCTTGGCGGCAGTGAGTTCGGGCCGTTCGCTCTTGGTGGTTTCACGTCCGACCAGGCTGGACAGCCCGGCGTCGGTCACTGCCGCGAGCTGCTCTACCGCGGCGCTGCCGCCGCTGGCCGCCACCGGGTCGAAGCCGGTGGTGCGCACGGTGATGACCTTGATCTTGTCAGCGCTTTGCACCGTGGCGATGGCGTTGCCGGCATAGATCGGGCGGTCGAAAGTGTCGGGAGTGAGCACATGGATGATGTCGGACACCTGCGCCACGTCGAGCAACGCGGCCACGCGCGGCGCGATGTTCTTGCCGAAGGCGGTGGCAGGGGCGAGGATGTGGCCGTAGTCCGGGGCGATGGCCAGTACCTGCGCCGCAGTGGTCTCGGCCAGGCCGGCGGCGAGTTGAGGCGCGTCGGCACACAGCACCTTGGCCACGCCCGCGGCCTGTGCCGCGGCCTGCGCGGCGGCGGCGCAGCTGTGGCCGGCTACGAGCACATGCACCTGCGGGTCACACAGGAGCGCCGCGGCAATGGTGTTGAGGGTGGAGGGGCGCAGATGCTGGTTGTCGTGTTCGGCGATGACGAGTGCGGTCATGGAAACTCCTTGGAGTGCGTTCGGGTTGAAGGGCCGCAATGGCCGGTCAGATGACCTTGGCCTCGGACTTGAGACGGGTGATCAGCGTGGCCACATCGGGCACCTTGATCCCGGCGCCACGCTTGGGCGGCTCGACGACCTTGAGGGTTTTCAGCCGCGGCGCCACGTCCACGTCCAGCTCCTCGGGTTTGTGGGTGTCGATCGGTTTTTTCTTGGCCTTCATGATGTTGGGCAGGGTGACGTAGCGCGGTTCGTTCAGGCGCAGGTCGGTGGTGATGACTGCTGGGAGCTTGACCGCAAGGGTCTCCAGCCCGCCGTCCACCTCGCGCGTGACCTGAGCCTTGTCGCCGTCGATGTCCACCTTGGAAGCAAAGGTGGCCTGTGACCAGCCCAGCAGCGCAGCAAGCATCTGTCCGGTCTGGTTGCTGTCGTCGTCTATGGCCTGCTTGCCGAGGATGACGAGCTGCGCGCCTTCCTTGTCGATGACTGCCTTGAGCAGCTTGGCCACGGCCAGGGGCTGCAACTCGGCCTCGCTCTCCACCAGCACGCCACGGTCTGCGCCGAGCGCCAGGGCGGTGCGCAGGGTTTCGCCGCTGGCGGCAGTGCCGCAACTCACGGCAACGATCTCGGACGCCGCGCCCTTCTCCTTGAGCCGCACCGCCTCTTCCACTGCGATTTCATCGAAGGGATTCATGCTCATCTTCACGCCGCCGGTATCGATGCCGCTGCCGTCGGACTTGACCCGAACCTTGACGTTGTAATCAACCACGCGCTTGACTGCGACCAGCACCTTCATGCAATGACTCCAATGGGGGTTGTTGTGTGGTGTCAGTATAGGCAGCGCGCCATTCTGCAAAGCCTGAGCGCCGCACAAAAGAACGACCGTTCGTTTTTTGTAGTGTAACGACGGGCGCGTCCGCAGATCAAGTCCCGTCCTTTCAGAGAGCCCGCAATGCTCAAGTGGTCGAGCGGCAACCGCATGGGGGAACCGCCGCCCGCCGAAGCAATCGGCGGGGCTCGCGTCACCAGCTTCGGTCTCACCGTCGCACCGCGACAAACGACTGTGGCGCGGCGGTTGGCAAACACATGGGCGTGGTGCGGCTGGGCCGAGTCAAACCGGGTCACAAACTGACCCTGCAGGGTGTCTGATCGCATGGGGTCTCCAAAAAAACCCCCCAAGCTTCGCTCAGCCACCCTCTTAGCAAAGACGGGTTCGCTGGCCGCTGGCTGTCAAACGGATCAACGCCCCGGCTGCAGGCGCTTGAGCAGCCGCGCCCAGCGCCGCGCGGGCAGGCCGCCGGTGCGCTCGGCCACGGTATCGGCGCGCTCCAGCAGTTGCGCGCGCGTAGGCTGCGGACCCTGCGCGGCATCGCGCAGAGCAATTGCGATGAGGTTGCCATCGCGGTTGGGCGGCAGTTGCCACACGCTGTCGCCGGGTTGATCGAACGCGGCCAGGATGCGCTGCAGATTGCGCTCCAGCACGCGCACATGGCCCGGCCCACTGAACAGATTGACCACCATCGCCCCCTGCGCGCTCAGCAGTCTGCGGCAGTCGGCATAGAACTCGGCAGACTCCAGCGCGGGCGCGGCGGCCTGCTCGTCGTACATGTCCACATGCAGCACGGCGGCCCGCCCCGCGTTGGACGGATCGGCGGCAAAGACACCGGCATCCGCGCACAGCACCTGCAGCTTGGCGCCGGGCTCGGGCAGTGCAAACCAGCGGTGCGCCGCCAGAATGACGCCCGGATTCAACTCCACCGCCACGCAAGGCAGGCGCAGACGCTTGCGCATGAACTTGGTGATGGCAGCCGCGCCCAGACCGAGCTGCACTGCCGTGCCGCCACGCCAGGCCTTGTCCGGCAACAACAGCATCCAGGCCATCATGCGCTGCACATATTCCAGCTCGATGTCGTTGGGGCGGGCAATGCGCATGCTGCCCTGAATCCAGGGCGTGCCCAGATGCAAGTGGCGCACGCCATCCTCTTCGGACAAGGTAGGGGCGGGAAAGGTGGGTTTACGGGACATGTCAGATGAGATTTGCGGCAAGAAAAGCCTCGCGCCAGGCGGCACGCTTGCGTTCCAGGCTCCAGCTTGCGTTAGCCGGGCTGGTGGAAGGCAGGCGGCGCACCTCGGGGCCGAGGCTGCGGGTGATGCGCATGGCACGGGCGGATTCTCCGCCGTTGTGGGCGATGAGCCGCAGGGCGGGCAGCCGGGCGACAAAGTTCTGCAGGTCGTTGGGCTGCGCCTCGGTGATGGCGCTGTCCAGGCTGCCTTCGCGGCGGCAAAGGGCGTACACATCCCACAGACCCAGTCCGCGAGCACGCAGCGCATCGATGCGCTGCGCGTAGGGCAGTTGCATCAAATCCAGTTGCAACAAATCGCCCACGATACGCCAGAACTGGTTGCGCGGATGCGCGTAATACTGCTGTGCCTGCAACGACGCCACACCGGGAAAGCTGCCCAGCACCAGCAGACGGCAATCCTGCCGGATCACCGGCGCCAACCCGCGCAGCATGCGATCGGGCGCGTCAGCACTGACGGGGGCGGGAGAACGAGGTCGAGCCATACCGCGATTGTCGCTGTATGCCCCATCAAGCTCACCACAGG
>JAJXTO010000042.1 GCA_021783695.1 Pseudomonadota bacterium
CGGCTTCGCCCTGGGCATCCGTCACAAGTTCTGATCAGCGCAAGCTGTTTACAACCTGTTTTGAAAGCCGCCTTCGGGCGGCTTTTTTACATTGGGTCTTTTGCGCGACCCACAGGAGAGCAGGCGGTCTCCGGCAGGCATAATGCCCGCAAAGGGAGGTTGTCCAATGCACATCGTTCTAGCGGTTGACGGGTCGAGTTACGCCACGCGGGCAGCGCAGGTGCTGGTGCAGCAGGCCAGGCTGTACCGGGAGCCGCCACGGATCACACTGTTGACCGTGGCGCTGCCCATCGGCACACCGCTGGCGCGTGCGCAGCTCAGCAAGGCGACGCTCGACGACTATTACCGCGACATCAGCGCGCAGGCGCTGGCGCCTGCCGAAGCCGTGCTGCGCGAGGCGGGGCTGGCGTTTGCTTCGCACGATTTGGTGGGCGATCCGGCGGAGCAGATCACGGCCGCGGTCAAGCGTCTGCAGCCCGACCTGCTCATCATGGGGACGCACGGCCACTCGGCGCTCAGGGGCTTCGTCATGGGCTCGGTGGCGAGCAAGGTCGTGGCCGCAACCACCGTGCCGGTGCTGCTGGTGCGGTAAGGCGTGCGCAATCGCGCCTCCTGAGAAACACGCCGGGCCGTCCCAAGTGTCTCTCACCCCCTCGGGGGGGCTGACGCGTCGCGGCAGGTCTGGGGGGTGCTCAAGGCGGCGCTGTTTTACCCGGATTGCTCTGCCCAAGGATCCAGAAGCGCAATGCCAGCGCGCTGGAAATCGCGCACATTGCGGGTTGCCAGCAGAAAGCCGTTGGCCGAGGCAATGGCCGCGATGGCGCAATCGGCAAACCCAATGGGCGCGGCTTCAGCCTGTGCCTTGGCGTTGATGCGGGCGAAGTTCTCGGCGGCCTGCTGATCGAACGGCAGGATGCGCCCGGCGAACAACGGCAGTAGTTGCTGGTTGATGGCTTGATGGAGTTGGGTTTTTTTTCGCCCGGCTGGCAGGGCTTCAACGCCTGCGAACAGTTCTGCCAGATTGATCGCTGTGAGGTAGAGGGTATGCGGTTCTTGACTGTCGAGCCAGATGAGGACGGCAGGATCGGGGTTTGGCTTGAGCGGCGCCGAAACAACATTGGTGTCAAGAACGATCATTCAAGCTCCGCGGGTTTGACCGGAGTGTTGTCGCGCTGAAGATCGAGTTCCACGCCGCCGATGCTGCGCCCGATGGCGGCAATGGACGAACCGATGCCAATTTTTGGACGCACCGCCTGTTCCAGAATCAGGCGGATTTCGGCCTCGGTGCTGCGGCCATGCCGAGCCGCACGCAGCTTGAGTGCGCGATGCGTTTTTTCCGGGAGATTTCTGACCGTGACCGCAGACATCGCTTCACCTCATCAACTTGTGGATGTGCGCGAATGATATCAAAATGACAAACTGCTATCACCGCTGGCTCAGCGCATTGCCCACCAGTTTGGAGGTGATGTCCACGATCTGGATCATGCGGTCGTAGGCCATGCGGGTGGGGCCGATGACGCCCAGGGTGCCGATGACCTTGCCGTCCGCGGCGTAGGGCGCGGTGATCACCGACAGTTCCTCGAAGGGCACGGCCTCGCTTTCGCCGCCGATGTAGATGCGCACGCCATCGGCCTTGGCCGAGGCATCCATCAGCTTGAGGAGCTGGGCCTTTTGCTCGAACAGATCGAACAGTTGCCGCAGCTTGTCGATATTGCCGGCCAGATCGCCCATGCCCAGGAGTTGCTGTTGTCCGGCGACGACCACCTGGTCCTGCGTCTGGCTCAGGGCCTGGCTGCCGACTTCCACGCCGGCCTGCATCAGGGCGACGAGCTCGGTGCGCAGATGTTCCACCTCGCTGCCGAGTTTTTGCGCCACCTGCTCGAAACTCAGACCGGAGAAATGGGTGTTGAGGTAATTGGTGGCGGTGTTGAGTTCGCTTTGACTGAGGGCGTGCGGCCAGTGCAGCATGCGGTTCTGCACGTCGCCTTCGGGGCTGACGATGATGAGCAGGATGCGGTGTTCGCTCAGGCGCAAAAATTCGATATGCCGGAACGCGCCGCTGCGCTGCGGCGCCAGCACCACGCCGACGAACTGTGACAGGCTGGACATGAGCTGTGCCGCGCGCGCCATGACCTGCTGCGGCGGCGCGGTGTCGATGTGCTGCCGCAAAGCGTGCTGCAGCACATCGGCCTGGGTTTGGGGGTGGGTGGTGAGCATGGCGTCCACAAACACCCGGTAGCCGCGCGGGGTGGGGATGCGCCCGGCCGAGGTGTGCGGGCTGGTGATCAGCCCCATGTCTTCCAGATCGGCCATGACGTTGCGGATGGTGGCGGCGGAAAGCTCCAGCCCGCAAGCGCGCGACAGCGTGCGCGAGCCCACGGGCTGACCATCGGCGATGTAATGCTCGATCAGGGTTTTGAGCAGCAGGCGGGAGCGTTCGTCCATATGGTGATTTTAGGGACGCACTGGCGGCTGCGCGGCGCTCTCCGCGCAGTCGCCAGTGCGTCATCCTGCGCCTGTGCTGTAATTTGCCGCTGCGGCGGGTTTTCCTCGCCGCTCACTTCGTTCGAATCCCCATGCCCAGTACCGTGTTCCAGCAGGTCTTGCTGATCGGCAAATATCAGGCGCCGCAGGCGCAGCGCCTGCTGGGCGAGATTGCCGCGCGCCTGAGCCGCGCCGGAGTGGAGGTGTGGGTGGGCGAACTCACCGCGCAGCACGCCGAGTTGCCGTATCCCGTGATGCGCGGCAGCGAACTGGCCGAGCGCACCGCGCACGGCGGCTGGGCCGCGGTGGTGCTTGGCGGCGACGGCACCATGTTGGGCGCGGCCCGGCGGCTGGCACCGCTGAACGTGCCGCTGGTGGGTATCAACGCCGGGCGGCTGGGCTTCATGACTGATATCGCCGACAGCGCCTGGGAAGAGGCCATCGACGGCCTGCTGGCGGGCGAGTTCGAGCGCGAGGAACGCGCCATGCTCAGCGGCGCGGTGGAGCGGGCGGGGCAGACCATTTTCAATGCCATCGCGGTGAACGATGTGGTGGTCAACCGAAACGGCGCTTCAGGTCTGGTGGAGCTGAAGGTGGAGGTGGATGGCCGCTTCATGTATGTGCAGCGGGCCGACGGGCTGATCGTCGCGACGCCCACCGGCTCCACGGCGTACGCGCTGTCGGCCTACGGCCCGATTCTCTATCCCAGTGTCGACGGCGTGGTGCTGGTGCCGATTGCGCCGCACACCCTGTCGAACCGGCCCATCGTGCTGCCGGGCGGCGCGGACATCGTGATCGAGGTGGTGACGCCGCGCGACGTGAGCGTGAACTTCGACATGCAGAGCTACGCCGAGCTGATTGGCGGCGACCGCATCCGCATCTGCCAGGCGCCTTACCGCTGCGTGTTCCTGCATCCGCCGGGGTGGAGCTACTTTTCCACCCTGCGCAAGAAGCTGCACTGGCATGAAATTCCCGATGAGTCCTGATCCTTTGCGCTTTTTCGTCTGAGCCATGCTGCTGCACCTGCATCTGCGCGACTTTGTCATCGTCCCCGAACTCGACGTCGATCTGAGCCGGGGTTTTACCGTGCTCACCGGCGAGACCGGCGCGGGCAAGTCCATCCTGATCGACGCGCTCAAACTGGCGCTGGGCGAGCGCGCCGACAGCGGCGTGGTGCGCGCCGGGGCGCAGCGCGCCGAGATCAGCGCCGGGTTCAGCCTGAGCCCGCCGCTGGCGGCGTGGCTGGAGGCGCAGGGGTTTGCGGCGGAGGGCGACAGCGTGCTGCTGCGCCGGGTGATCGACGCGCAGGGCAAGTCGCGCGGCTTTGTCAACGGCAGCCCGGCCACCGCCGCACAGCTCAAGGCGGCGGGCGAGATGCTGGTGGATATCCATGGCCAGCACGCCGATCAGGGCCTGGTACGGCGCGAGGTGGTCACCAGCCTGCTCGATGCCTACGCGGGCGCGCAAACCGAAGCGCAGGCCGTGGCGCAGGCCTGGGCCCAGTGGCGCACGGCGCAGCAGGCTTTGCTGCAGGCGCGGCAGGAGGCAGGCGCGCTGGCCGAGGAGCGCGAACGCCTGCAATGGCAGTGCGAAGAACTCGACCGCCTGCGCCCCGCCGAGGGCGAGTGGGCCGCGCTGGAGGCCGAGCACAAGCGCCTGGCGCATGTCAGCAGCCTGCTCGAAGACTTTGCAACGGCGCAAGGCGCGCTCGACGGCGAGGACATGAGCGCGCTGGCGCTGCTGGCGCAGGCGCAGCAGGCGCTGGAGCGCGCCGCGCAGGTGGACGGCAGTCTGCAGCCGCTGGCGCTGCAGATCGAGTCGGCGCATACTAACCTGCGCGAGCTCAGCCATGACTTGCAGCGGCTGGCCGAGCGCACCGAAGCCGATCCGCAGCGTCTGGCCGCACTCGACGCGCGGCTGGCCGGATGGATGCAACTGGCGCGCAAACACCGCGTGCCGCCCGCCGATCTGCCGCAGACCCACGCCACGCTGCGCGACAAGCTGGCCCTGCTCGACCGCAGCGCCGATCTGCCTGCTTTGGAACAGGCGGAACACGCCGCGCAGACCGGGCTGCAGCAGGCCGCCGCCCAGCTCAGCGCCCGGCGGCGCAAGGCGGCGCAGCAACTCGCCCGGGCGGTGCAGGCGGCGATGCAGGAACTGGGCATGCCCGGCGGACGTTTCGACGTGGCGCTCACCCCGCTGGACGCCGTGGGCGCCCGCGGCGCCGAGGCCGTGGAACTGCAGGTGGCCACACATCCCGGCGCCGAACTGCGCGCCCTGGGCAAGGTGGCCAGCGGCGGCGAACTCTCGCGTATCGCCCTGGCCGTTGCCGTGACCACCAGTGCGCTGCAGGACACCGACACGCTGATTTTCGACGAGGTGGACGCGGGCATCGGCGGCGCGGTGGCGCAGACCGTGGGGCGCCTGCTGCGCAAACTCGGCGGCGACCGGCAGGTGCTCGCGGTCACGCATCTGGCGCAGGTGGCGGCCTGCGCGCAGCAGCACTTCGCGGTGCGCAAGCTCAGCAGCGGCAAGCAGACCGCCAGCCTGCTCGACGCGCTGCAGCCGTCACAAAGGCAGAGCGAAATTGCCCGTATGCTCGGCGGCAATGCGCAGTCCAGCGCCGCGCTGGAGCATGCCCGCGAGTTGCTGGCCTCCTGCGAGGCCAGTTGAAACGCAGTCCACGGAGCCGACATGAACCCGCCTGAACCCCCCGCAACGCAGCCGCTGGCCGATCCGCGCTCCACCCATCAGCTCGTGCTCATCTCCGGGCTGTCGGGCTCGGGCAAATCGGTGGCGCTGGCGGCGCTGGAAGACTCCGGTTATTACTGCGTGGACAATCTGCCGCCGCAGCTCATCACCCCGCTGGTCGAGCAGACGCGCGCCTCGGGCCAGTTGCGCGTGGCCGTGGCGGTGGATGCGCGCAGCGCCGAATCGCTGGCCGATGTGCCGTCCTTGCTGCAGGATTTGCGCGCCTGTTGCGAGGTCCATGCCCTCTACCTCGACTGCGCGACCGACACCCTGGTGCAGCGCTTTTCCGAGACGCGCAGGCGCCATCCGCTGACCAGCCGCATCACCGCGCAGCAGGCAGGCAACCCCGCAGCGGCGCGCGGCGAGGGGTATGCCAATGCGCTGGTCGAGGCCATCGAACTCGAACGCGAGCTGCTGCGCCCGGTGGCCGAAATTGGCCTGCATCTCGACACCAGCCAGATGAAGGCGTCGCAGCTGCGCGACTGGATCAAGCAGACCGTGCGGGTGCAGGCCTCGCAGATGGTGGTGCTGTTCGAGTCGTTCGCGTTCAAGCGCGGCGTGCCGCTCGACGCCGACTATGTGTTCGACGTGCGCATGCTGCCCAACCCGCACTACGACCCCGCGCTGCGCCCGCTGACCGGGCGCGATGCGCCGGTGGCCGACTTCCTGCTGCGTCAGCCCGAGGTGTTGCAGATGCAGGCCGACATCGCCGGATTCCTGCAGCGCTGGCTGCCCAAACTGGCGGCCGATCACCGCAGCTATGTGGGCGTGGCCATCGGCTGCACCGGCGGGCAGCACCGCTCGGTGTTTCTCTCCGAGCAGCTCAGCCGCGCATTCAGCGACCAGTACACCGTGCTGCTGCGTCACCGCGAACTGGACGCTTCCGGCACCGCTGCGGGCGGCAGGGAGCAGTGACCCGCATCCGCCGCCGGGCCGTTGCCCAGCGCCAGCGGGGGCGGCTCGGCAAAGCGGTCGTGCGGCGTGCCTGAGCGCCAGTCCAGGACCAGCAGCGCGAGCACGGCGGCCCAGAACAGGGCGGTCAGCCAGGGCAATCGACGGTTCATCAAAATCGCCCTCAATCCTGCATGCCCAGACGGCGGCGCAGCTGCACGCCCAGCAGACTGCCACCAAAAGCGCAGGCAAACCACACCCAGCCGTGCAGACTGCCGGTGGCAATGCCGGAGAAATACGCGCCCACATTGCAGCCGAACGCCAGCCGCGAGCTATAGCCCAGCAGCAGCCCGGCGGCGATGGATGCCACCCATTGCCGTGCGGGCAAGCGCACTGCAGGGCCTGCCTTGCCCTTCCAGCTCGCGGCGAGCAGCGCGCCCAGCAGCAGCCCGAGGTCGGTGACGCTGGTGTTGTCCGCCAGCACCGTGGCATGCAACTGCGCCTGCTGCGCGGGCAGGCCCCAGAACGCGTTGTGGCTCAGATCGATGCCCAGCGCCTGCGCCAGCTTCGCGCCCCACAGCCCCAGGCCGTAGACGATGCCCCAGGGCTGTCCGGCCACCACCAGGTTGGCCGCGGCAAGCAGCCCCAGGCCGATGGCCGCCCACCACACGGCAGACCCATTCCAGCGCGACGGCCCCGGCCCGCGCCAGCGCCAGAGCACGGCGGCCAGCAGCGCCAGCGCGCCAAGCTGCGCGGCCAGCGTCCACCCCGCGCCCAGCACATGCACCAGATTGACCGGCGGCAGCGTGCCCAGTGCCAGCCAGGCCGGCAGCTGCGCCGCGCCGAGAAAGCTGCCGAACACGAAGGCGGGGAGCACCGCCAGGCTGACCGGGTGTCCCAGCCCGGCCTTGTACAGCGTGCCCGAGCCGCAGCCGTCCGCCACCTGCATGGCCGCGCCAAACACAAAGGCGCCGAGCAGCAGGCTGATGGACAGCGGGCCGTCCGCACCCTGCAGTTCAGGATGCGTGGCCAGCAGAGGCACGCTCAGCACCATGGCCACGGCAATGCCGGCGAACTGCGCCCACAGGCCCTTGGGGTCGCGCCGCGTGATCCACACCCGCCAGCCCGTGGTGAAGCCGAACGCCGCCGATGCGAGCATCACGCCATAGCCCAGGCCGATCAGCCACAGCAGCCCCTGCCGCCAACCGACCAGCCATGTGATGACGGCGAACCCGGCCAGCGAGGCGGTGAGGAGCAGGCTGGCGGCGCGGCGCAGACCTTGCCGCGGCGCGGATGCGGCGGACGGCGTCAACGAAGAGGTCAGAGCGGTTGCCATGTTTGCTCCAGTTGTTGCCACAGTTGTTGCAGTCGCGTCGGCACATGCGCCATGGGCGCACCGCTGCGCGACCAGTCCACCATCGAGCCGGGATACAGCGCCACATGCGGCTGGCGCAGCACCTCCGACAGCACGAACCAGTTGGTCGCGGCCCAGTGGCCGGTATTGCAGAACGACACCGTCTGCCGCGCGCCAGGCTGCCGCGGCAGTGCGCGGGCGATCTGCCGCAGCGCGTCGGCATCGGGCAGCGCGCCACCGCCATGCGCGAACCAGCGCGCGCTGTCAAAGTCCAGCGCACCGGGCAGGGTGCCGGGGCGCGCCGCGGCTGGCGCCTTCTCCCGTCCCAGATAAAACGCCTTTGGACGGGCGTCGAGCAGCAGGACGGCGGGGGAATGCACGTCCTGCTCGACCGCTGTGCGGGTGGCGAGAACGGCGTTGTCGAGCTGCGGGCTGAACCGGCTGGGTGTCACCGCAGTGGGCTGGCGCGTCAGCGGCAGGGCGGCTGCTTCCCACGCGGTCATGCCGCCGTTGAGAATGGCGAGCCGCTTGAATCCCAGCCATTTCAGTGTCCAGTAAACACGCGCCGGTGCGCCGAAGTCGCTGGCGTCGTTGCCGGTCGCCACGATGGCTACCGGCGTTTGCGCGTCGAGCCCGAGGCCACGCACCAGGGTGGTGAACTGCGCCAGCGGCAACAGCGCGCCGGGGTTGCTCGCCGGGCCGCGCCAGTCGGCATACGGCGCGGGGATGGCTCCGGGAAGATGCGCAGCGCCCGGCACGGCGGCGCCGTCACGAATGTCCACGATCTGCACCGGGCCGCGCCACGCGGCCAGTGCCGGCGCTGAAATCAGCGGGCCGAAGGGCGGCGGCTGCGTCAGCGGGGCGGCGCTCACCCCCTGCTGCAGCGCCCAGGCGGCAAGCAGCCAGAACAGCACGCAGGCGCGCCGCAGGTGTTGCCAGCGACCGGGCCGGCCGGGCGCTGCCGATGTACGGGGTTGGGCGGCGTGTTTCATGGGGCGTCATTCTGGAAACAAGTCACCGGAAAAGGAACGACAGAGTTGTCATGCCCATCCAACTGCACGAAATAAAGGCGAGTCGTGCAGGCGGATCCGGCGTGGCGCGATCGGGGTGCCAGGTGCAGAAAATCCAGAGATTTCTGACAGACTTCTCCATCTGGCGCGTGCTACTCTTTACGTTTTTATACCTTTCAGCTTCGCGAACAAAATGTCCTGTGCGGCGAGGTCATCGTGACGGCTCCAGCGTCTCCCGTCTCGCCCAGCGTGTCCTGGATCGAGCAGTTGCCCGCGTCCGTCGCCATGCTGGTGGGCGACGCCGTGCGCTATGCGAACGCGGCGGCGCTGCGGCTGTTGCGGGCGCAGCAGTCGGACGACGTGGTAGGCAAGTCGGTGGAGGCGTTCATTCATCCCCTCGATCTGCACCGGGCGCTGGCCCGCCTGCGCCACGCCGAGAGCGGCGGCATCAACCCGGTGACTGAAATTCGCGCCTACGCCTGCGACGGCACGCCGCTGATGCTGGCCATGAGCAGCGCCATCGTGGTGGTGGACGAAGAGCGCGCGGTGCTGGCGACCTTTCTCGACATGACCGAACGCGCCGCGATGGAACAGCGCCTGCGCCAGACCGATGAGGATTTCCAGCGCATGATGCACACCATGCAGGACGTGTTCTATCGCACCGATGCGCAGGGCATCACGCGCTATGTCTGCCCGGCGGTGAAGAATGTGCTGGGCTACACCGCCGAGGAAATCATCGGCCTGCCCGCCGCGGCGTTCTATCCCGACCTCAGCGAGCGCGACGCCCTGGTGGCCGAGATCAAGCGGCATGGTTCCGTACGCGACTTTCCCGGCCGCATGCGGCGCAAGGACGGCGTGATCATCGACATCTCCATCAGCACCCGGGCGCTGCGCGACGAGCGCGGCAACTATGCCGGGGTCGAAGGCATCTGGCGCGATATCACCGAGCGTAAGGCGCTGGAGCGCAGGCTCGAACACCTGGCGACCTGCGACAGCCTGACCGACATCCACAACCGGCGCAGCATTCTGACGCTTCTCGATCAACTCCTGCAGCGCAGGGCGGCCTTGTCCGTGCTGCTGCTCGATCTCGATTTTTTCAAGCAGGTCAACGACCGTTTCGGCCATGCCGGAGGCGACTGCGTGTTGCAGCGCTTCGCGCGCATCATCGACCAGGAAAAACGCAGCCGCGATTTTTTCGGGCGGCTCGGCGGCGAGGAATTCCTGCTGATTCTCGACGGCGCGGACGCGGACGAAGCGGTGCAGATCGCCGAGCGGCTGCGCGCCAGTGTGAGCGCCCAGCCCATCACACTGCAGACAGGGCAGGAGGTGCAACTGACCGTCAGCATCGGCCTGACGCAGTTCCGCCCAGAAGACCACGGCGCCAGCGACCTGCTGCTGCGCGCCGACCGCGCGCTGTATCGCGCCAAGCAGCAGGGGCGCAACCGCGTGTGTATTGGATAGTCCCGGCTACCGCATGCGGCGCGGCTTGATGGGCGGCTGCTCTCAAGAAAACGCAGGGCCGCCCCAAGTTTTCTTGACCCCCACGGGGGGCGGGTCGGCGAGCCGACCCTGGGGGCGCTCAATACTCGTTCTTGATCCCGCCGGCCAGGGCGACGAAGGCGCGGGCGGCTACGGCGACGAAGGGCCGCAGCCACCACGGGGCGCGGGTACGCAGGCGGGCCGGGGTGTTGATCGGCAGCGAGCGGGCGATCTGCCCTTCGATGTGCGCGCCGAGTTCGCGGGCGAAGGCGCGGTCGCGCACCGCGAGGTTGGCTTCGAGGTTGACCAGCAGTGACAGCGGGTCGATGTTGGAGCTGCCGACGGTGGCCCAGTCTTCATCCACCACGGCGACCTTGGCGTGCAGGTAGGCGGGGGTGTATTCGTAGATCAGCACGCCGGCGCGCAGCATCTCGCCGTACAACGCCCGCGCCGCCCAGGCGGCCATGCGGTAATCGATGCGCCCCTGCAGCAGCAGCTTGACCTGCGCCCCGCGTGCCGCGGCGTTTTTCAGCGCCTGGCGAAAGTCGTGCCCCGGATAGAAATAGGGGCTGACGATGAGCACGCGGCTGCGCGCCCGGTCGATGGCGCGGATGTAGCTGTGCTCGATGGCGCGGCGGCGCGAGACGTTGTCGCGCACCACCAGGGCGCACAGACTCTGCGCGAGGCTGACCGGCATGCGGCGCGGGGTTTCGGGCGCGGCGGCATCGGGCGGGGCTTGGCTGGGGCGCAGCGGCGCGTCGTCTTCGTCTGCCGGGGGGTTGGCATAGCCCCAGTCGAGCAATTCCTGCCAGTAGGCGCGTTGGTTGGGCGAGGTGTCGAACACGCCGGGGCCGGGCAGTTTGCGCAGGCGGCGCTGCAGGCTGCCAGCCAGCACGGTGCGCAGCCACAGCCGCTGCATGACCCACTGCGTCTGTCGCGCCAGATGTCCCTGGTATTGCACGGCGTAGTCCAGCCGGGGCTGCGCGCTCCAGCCATGATGAATGTCGAGCCGGTCGTCGATGAGGTTGATGCCGCCAATGAACGCGATGCGCGCGTCCACCACGCACAGCTTGCGGTGCAGCCGCCGCCAGCGTCCGCGCTGCACGACGTCCGGCCACTTGCGCCAGGGGCGAAACACCATGAACTCCACCCCGGCCTCGGCAAAGCGGGACGACAGCGCATCGACGCTGAGGCCCGAGCCCAGCCCGTCCACCAGCACACGCACCTGCACACCGCGCTGCGCGGCGTCGCACAGGGCGCTGGCAATGCCAAGCGCCACGTCGTCGGTATGGAAGATGTAGGTCTGCAGCCAGATGCTCGCGCGCGCCTGATTGATGGCTTGCGTCAGGGCGGGAAACAAGGCGGCGCCGTAGGGCAGCAGCCGCGGCATGGCGCCTTCGGTCCAGTTCAGCGGCTGATCGTCCAGCGCCGGGTCTGGCAACGACGCGGACGATGGCGGTTCGGCAGGGTCGGTGCGCGGGGCGCTCACGCGGCGATTCCCGCAGAGCGCTCGGTGGACGCGGGCGGCGTCGCGTCCGGGCATTCCGGCGCGGTGCAGCGCAGCGCGGCGAGCAGTGGCGCATGATCGGACAGGCGCGCCCAGCCGCGTCCCCAGCCCAGGCCGATTTCACTGGCAGTCAGGCCGCGGGCGTAGATGCGGTCGAGCGGCACCAGCGGCAGGCGGGCGGGGTAGGTGCGCACGCGCTGGCGCCACGCGGTCTTGCCGTTGGTCTTGAGTGGAGGGTCGCTCACGTCGATCAGCTGTTGCTGCAGCAATTGCGGGCCGATGCGGCCGTGCCAGTCGTTGAAGTCGCCGGCGACGATGAGCGCAGCTTGCGGCGGTACCTCGGCGGCGATGTAGTCGAGCAGCCGCATGGTCTGGCGCTGGCGGCTGACCGCAAACAGCCCGAAGTGCACCACGATGCAATGCAGCGGCCCCCCCCTGGGCAGCGCCACCTGCACATGCAGCAGGCCGCGCTGCTCGAAGCGGTGATCGGACACGTCGCAATGCGCGACGTCGAGGATGGGATAGCGCGACAACAGCGCGTTGCCGTGTTCGCCATGCCGGGTGCAGGCATTGGTACGGTAGGCCGCGTGCATGCCCAGCGCCTCTCCCAGAAAATCGTGCTGTGGCAGGCTGGGCCAGCCGCTCAGGCGGCGGGCGTTGCGCTGATGCAGAAATTGCACTTCCTGCAGAAACACCAGATCGGGCTGTAGCCCCTCCAAAGCCGATCGCAGATCCAGAATGCTGGCCCGCTTGGCCGGGCCGTGGCCGAGCACGCCCTTGTGGATGTTGTACGAGGCAACGCGCAGTTCCATGAAGGAGATCGGCTCAGTCGCGCTGAATCCGGCGGGGAAGCTGGCGGATGGCGTCGGCGTTGGAGGCCGAGAAGCAGCGCGGCGCCGCCTCGTGCCAGGGCAGCCACACCAGCGCACGGTGCTCGCGTGCAGCCAGGGTGACTGGCGTACCCCCGGGCACTTCCAGGCTGAACACATGCTCGGTGTTCTTCCACACCCCCGGCGGGTAGCGGTGCCGCCATAGCGGATAGATTTCATACACATTGGCCAGATGCCAGTCGCGCAGTGCGGCCTGCGGCACCGCGGCGCTGCCGACACGGATGCCGGTTTCCTCTTCCACCTCGCGCGCGGCAGCGGCAGCCAGCGGTTCATCCACAGCATCGATGCTGCCGGTGACGCTCTGCCAGAAACCGGGCTGCCTGCTGCGTTCGATCAGCAGCACGTCGAGCGCGGCGGTGTGGATCACGACCAGCACGGAGACCGGAATTTTCTGCACGGGAGTGACCGGGGTGATGGCTGTATCCATGCACCGCATGTTAAGGGTTAAGGCGAGGGCGATCGAGTAGGGTGAAGGATTTCGGCG
>JAJXTO010000022.1 GCA_021783695.1 Pseudomonadota bacterium
TGGAACAGATCCTGCTTTCCAGCCTGCGCGCCGACCCGCAGCAGGCCGCGGTGGAGCCCGGGCTGGCGCAACGCCTGATGGACAAGGCGCGCGAACTCATGCAGCGCATGGAAGCGCAGGGCGCGACCGGCGTGCTGTTGGTGAGCGCGCCACTGCGGCAGTTTCTCGCCCGTCTGCTGGCGCGCAGTGCGCCACGGCTGCGCGTGCTGTCCTATGCTGAAATTCCCGACCAGAAACAGGTCAAGGTCACCGCCACGCTGGGCGCGTAAACGTTGGAGCCTCAATCGTGAAAATCAAACGCTATACCGGAACCAACACCCGCGAGGTGCTGACCCGCATCCGCAACGATCTCGGCGCCGACGCGGTGATTCTGTCGAATCGGGAAATCGTCGGCGGCGTCGAATTGATGGCGGCGGTGGACTTCGACGCCAGCCGGTTTCCGTCGGATGAGCATGCCTCCGATGGGGCGGCGGTGTCCGTTTCCCAGCCGCCGACCATCGAGATTGCCCCGGCGCCGACGCCCGCGCCAACGCCCATGCCGACCCCGGCGCAGCCCCGGACGGTCGTCGGGCAGATGCCCAGGCCGTCGACCCCGCCGCAGCCGACGGACTTGCCCCTGCCGGCCGTCGCGCGTGTTGCACCGACCCCGGCGCCGCGCGCAGCCGAGCCAACTTCTGCGCCGACCGCAATTTCGCTGGAAGAAAAGGATGCCGCGGCGCTGGGCGCGATGCGTCCTGTCCAGACGACAGCGGCCCCACCGCCGCGCCCGGCACACTCGGTCGCGCGTCCCGCGCCGGACGATGAGCTTGGCACCCTGCGCCACGAATTGCACGATCTGCGGCAGTGGATGCAGTCGCAGATGTCGGGTCTGGCCGATACCGGGCCGCTGACCCCCGTGGGTGAACGGCTGCAGGCGCTGGGCTTTTCCACCGCGCGGGCACGGCAACTGGGCAGTCAGTCAGTGAACCTGCGCGGCGCGCTGGCCGCGTATCTCGGCAAGGGCCTGCAGGTGGCGGCCGACCCGGTGTCTGCCGCGGGCATCTATGCCCTGGTCGGGCCGACCGGGGCCGGCAAGACCACCACCATCGCCAAGCTCGCGGCCCGCCTGGTGCTGCGCCACGGCACCGCAGCGGTGGCGCTGATCACCACCGATACCTACCGCATCGGCGGGGTGGAGCAGCTCAAGATCTACGGTCGCATCCTTGGCGTGCCGGTGGCCGTGGCGCGCGATGGCGAAGAATTGCGGCAGCACTTGAGCGAATTCGCCGACCGCCGTTTCGTGCTGATCGACAGCATCGGCCTGAGCCCGCGCGATGTGCGCATGGCCGAGCAGATGCAATGGCTGCAGGCCCTGGGTGACAGCGTCACCCGCTTGCTCGTCGTAGGGGCCGGGCTGGCCCCGGCGGCGTATGCCGAGCTGTGGTCGCTGTACCGCCGTCTGCCGGTGGCTGCGGTCGTTCTCACCAAGCTCGACGAGAGTCCGAGCTTCGGTGCCGCGCTGCAATGGCTGGTGGAGGGCAGCGTGCCGCTGTGGTTCTACACCGACGGCCAGCGCGTGCCCGAAGACCTGCATGTGCCGTCGCTGGCTAAGATCACGGCTTTGCTCGAACATGACCCCGTGACCCGTTTCGATTCTCCCGCCGCCTCGAATCCCACCGCGACGCCTGCCGTGGCGCAGGCGCGCTCGGCCTGATGCCGTGACCAAGGACATCATCATGGATCAAGCCGAAGGACTGCGCCGCCTGCAGCGCCCGCCGACCAAGGTCATCACCGTCGCCAGCGGCAAGGGCGGCGTGGGCAAGACCAATGTGGTCGCCAATCTGGCCATCACCCTGGCGCGCGGCGGCCAGCGGGTGATGGTGTTCGATGCCGACCTGGGACTGGGCAATATCGACATCCTGCTCGGGCTCACCCCGCGCTACAACATCTCGCATGTGCTGTCGGGCGAGAAGCAGCTCAGCGACGTGCTGGTGCGCGGGCCGCAAAACATCCTCGTGCTGCCGGCCTCCAGCGGCGTGGCCGGGATGGCGTCGCTCGATGTTGCCACGCAGGCGCGGCTGATCGACGCGGTGAGCACCCTCGACATTCCGCTCGACTATCTGCTGGTCGATTGCGCCGCCGGCATTGCTGGCGACGTGCTCACCTTCAGCCGTGCCGCACAAGACCTCATCGTGGTGCTGTCCAACGAGCCGGCTTCCGTGGCCGATGCCTACGCGCTCATCAAGGTGTTGAGCAAGCACCACGGCCTCAGGCGTTTTCACCTGCTGCCGAACATGGTGCGCGACGCGCGCGAGGGGCAGGCGCTGTTTGCCAAGATGACCGGGGTGGCCGACCGCTACCTCGACGTGTCGCTCGATCTGCTGGGCAGCATTCCACTCGACGCGGCGTTGCGCGCAGCCGTGCGCAGCCAGCGTGCCGTGGTGGAGTCGGCGCCGCAGAGCGCGGCTGCGGTGGCGTTTTCGGCATTGGCCGCGCGGGTGAAAGCCTGGCCGTTGCCGCAGGGGCCGAGCGGACGGATCGAATTCTTCATGCAGCAATGGCTGCGCGCCGAGCAGGCCGCGTGAGCGGCGCGGCAGGCACGACAGCGCGACATACGGCATGAAACCTGGCCTCTATCCCGCCCCGGAATCCCGCGAGGAACGGCTGACCAAGCATCTGCCCATGGTCAGGCGCATCGCCGGTCAGATGGCGGCACAGTTGCCGGCTTCTGTCGATTTCTCCGATCTGGAGCAGGCCGGGATGATCGGCCTGTGGGACGCGCTCGATCGTGGCGAGATGCAGTCGCCTGCGCAGTTCGCCACCTACGCCGCCATCCGCATCCGCGGCGCGATTTACGACGAGCTGCGCAAGCTCGACTGGCTGCCGCGCCGCAGCCGCGCCAAGGAGCGCCAGATGGAGCGCGCACAAGCGCTGCTGACCCAGCGCCTGGGCCGCCACCCGGAAGACGGCGAAATCGCCACACATCTGGGCTGGGATCTGGCCGAGTATTACGACGCGCTGGCCGAGACCAGCATGCAACTGGTCTACCTCGAAGATCTCACCCACGACGACGGCGACTACGCCGACCGCACCGCTGACGAAGCCAGCCTGCTGCCCGAAGACCTGCTGCAGGACGCCGAGCTGGAGCGCGATCTGCAGGCCGCCATCCTCGATCTTCCCGAGCGCGAGAAGCTGGTGCTGTCGCTGTATTACCAGGAGGATCTGCAACTCAAGGACATCGGCCGCGTGCTCGAAGTGAGCGAGTCGCGCGTGAGCCAGCTGATGAAGCAGGCGGTGATGCGGCTGCGTGCCCGCCTGCAAAACCACCAGCAAACCGCCAAGCCTTAACAACAAGCCAAAACAGCAAGCCAGACAGGGACGGGGAACTTCATGGATATCTTGACCATCATCGGCCTCGTCGTGGCGCTCGGCTCCATTTTGCTGGGGCAGATGCTCGAAGGCGGCCACATCAGCTCCATCATCCAGGGCACGGCCTTTCTCATCGTGATGGGCGGCACCACGGGCGCGGTCATGCTGCAGTTTCCGCTCAAGGTGTTCCTGCGCTCGCTCAAGATGCTGCCGTGGGTGGTGCTGCCGCCCAAGGGCGATCCGCAGGAGAGCATCAAGCAGATTCTGGAATGGAGCGACACCGCGCGCAAGAATGGCCTGCTGGCGCTCGAAGCCGTGGTCGAGTCCGTGCCCGATCCGTTTGTCAAAAAAGGCCTGCAGATGCTGGTGGACGGCACCGACCCGGAAAAGATCCGCTCCACCCTGGAGCAGGAAATCGGCGCGATCGAGCACCATGACAGCCAGGCCGCCAAGGTGTATGAGTCCTCCGGCGGTTACTCGCCCACGGTGGGCATTCTGGGAGCGGTGCTCGGTCTGATCCACGTGATGGAAAACCTGGCCGACCCGAGCAAGCTCGGCGGCGGCATTGCCGTGGCCTTCGTCGCCACGGTCTATGGCGTGGGCGCGGCCAATCTGTTTTTCCTGCCGGTGGCCAACAAGCTCAAGGGCATCGTGCACAATCGCTCCAAACTGCAGGAAATGCAGGTGGACGGACTGGTGGCCATTGCCGAAGGCGAAAACCCACGCATCATCGAAGGCCGTCTGCAGAGTTATTTCGCGCATTGAGGCTTGACGTTCCGAAAGGGGCTACATGGATGACGCTACGATCAGCCCGGTCGGCGCCGATGACCCGGTTTCCCGCCTGCCCGACGGCGGCGGGCGCGGCAGGCAGGAGCCCTTCGGGCGCAAACCGCCTGCCAAGCGCCCCGCATCCCCTGCGCCCGCAACGCCCGCGGCAGACCCCGTCCCTGCCGATGCGCCCGATGCCGACACCCCCCGCGGCCGCCACATCGACGACCGCGCCTGACCGCCTCGCTTTTCAAGCCCGCGCCCGCACCATGACCCTCATCCTGCTGATCTTCGCCGCCCTGATCGTTGCGCTGCAAATCGCGCTGACCTTCACACTCAAGCGCATGCTCGACCTGATCGCAGCCACACGCGATCAGGTCGATGCGCTGCGGCGCCGTGTGCACAGCCTGGAGCAGGAGCGCGACGCGCGGGTGCCGCCGCCCTCGGCGCTGTTCACCCTGGCGCCGCGCGCCGAGCCCGCGCCGGAGCCGCAGCACGAACCGGCCTTCGCTGACGCGCCTGAGCACATCGGGTCTGGAAACAGCGTGCCGGGCGATTTTCCGGTCCTGCATGAGCCTGTCTCTGCGCCGTCGGCAGAGTCCGTCGGCGCGCAAGTGCGCGAACTGGCCCGCCAGGGCCTGCCCGTGCGCGACATTGCCGAGCGCTTCGGCCTGAGCGAGGCCGAGACGGAACTGATGATCCGTTTGCGTCAGGAGCCGTACTGACGCCGTGATGTCGCGATGAACAGCCCGGTTTCCCTGAACGGCGTGGCGCCGTCCACGCCTGCTGCGGCAGCGACAACCGGCACGCCGCAAACCGGCGCCTTTACGGCTGCGCCAGGGACGGCTTTCGACGCCGAAGTCGTGCAGGTGCAGGCAGCAAACCTGGCGTCCAGCGCCGCCGCAGCAACCGCCACCCGGTTGCAGACCCAGGTGATGCTGCGCCTGGGCAATGCCCTGGTCGCCGCGACCTTGCCCGGCCCGCCGCCCCAGGTCGGCGCACGGCTGCCACTCGTCTATCTCGGTGCGCAGAGCGGCCAGCCGCAATTTTTGCTCGCACCGCCTGGGCCGCAGCAGACGGCAGCGCAGGCGCTGCTGTCCGGGCCGGGGCAGTTGCTCGGCTTGCTGCAACAGATGGATGCGGAGCCAACTTCCGCGAACACGAGCGCCGGCGGGCAGGGCGCGCGTGCCGCGGTGGCGGCCACCCCCGTCTGGACCAACCCGGCGCAACCCGCGCAGCAGGCCGCGCAACTGCTGGCCAGCGCGCTCGGCAGCAGCGGTCTGTTTTATGAAAGCCATCTCGGCGCCTGGGCGCAGGGGCAGCAGCCGTTGTCGGCGCTGCTCGCGCAGCCGCAGGGCAAGCTGTCGCCGCTGCTGCAGCAGCCCGCTTCGGCGGCGCAAACCGCGCCTGCGGCCAGCCAGGCAAGCGCCGCGTCGGCTCCGCAGGCCGGGCAGCCGTCCCGATCCGCCACGCCGCCTCAGTTCTCCGCGCAATCCGTCGCACAATCCGCCGCGCCGTTCACCGATGTCGCGCCCGCGCCGCGCCATGCGGGTCTGGCGGCATACGGCGCAGTGCAGGCTGCCCCGCAGGCGGCAAGCGATCCGGCGCTGCTGGCGGCGCGTCTGCCCGGGGAGCTGCGCGGCATCGTGCAGCAGCAACTCCAGTCCCTGATGCAAGGGCAGGTGGTGTGGGAAGGCCTGTTGTGGCCGGGCCAGACCGCGCGCTGGAGTCTGCGGTCCGATCCAGACGGTGGCGCAGCGCAAGGCGCGGCCGCCGCAGAGCGCAACTGGAGGACCCAGATCGATCTGGAACTGCCCCATCTGGGCGCGGTGCAGGCGCGGCTGCGTCTGAGCGGAAACCGGATCGATGTGCTGCTGCAGCGCGGTGAAGCCGCGCAACAGCGCATCGATCCCGCCGTGCCGCAGTTGCAGGCGGCGTTGCGTTCCGCCGGTCTGGAAGTCGGCGGGGTGCAGCTAGGCCTGCTGTCCGGGAGTGACCCCGCGTGAAGGCTTCCGATCAACACAGGCAAGGCGGATTGCCGCTTGCCGTTGCGCTGCGCTATGACACCGATGCCGGTGGCGCGCCGGAGGTCGTCGCCAAGGGGCAGGGCCTGGTGGCCGAGGCCATCGTGGCGCGGGCGAAGGAGGCCGGCGTGTATGTGCACGAGTCGCCGCAACTGGTGCAACTGCTCATAGCGGTCGATCTGGACACCCAGATTCCACCGGCGCTCTACACCGCAGTGGCTGAGCTGCTGGCGTGGCTGTGGCGCCTGGAGGCCGGTGCGCAGCCGCAGGAGCCGCCGTCGCCATCTTTACATTTGCCTTGATGCGCTTGTAATGCCGCTTGCAATACGATTCATTCAAACAATTCACCACGCCGTCTCTCTCATGCCAATCATTGCCGAACAGGCGCGCGCCACCCTCAAACGCCTGGTCGAACTCAAGCTGCAACCCACTCCGGAGAACTATCGTCAGGTGTTCGAGAGCCTGGATCATGGCGACCTGACGCAGGCCCCGGCACCCGCGTCAGACTGCGCAGACTGGGGTTCGGCGCTGCGCCGCCTGCTGGAGCAATGGGAGCGCTCCCAAGCCGGACTGTCGCAATTGCAGAAACGCCAGCAGATCGACCGCCTGGCGGCCTTGCCCACGGCGCAGGCGCAGTGGGCCGAACTCGGGAAATTGCTCGACCGCTGGAGCGCGCTGCCGGCCCGAAGCGGGAGTGCGGCTGCCACCACCCCGATCGAAACCCGCGAGGCCGAAGCAAGCCGCGATGGCAGTGCCTGGCGCGAACTCTGGCTGAACACCCTCAAGCATGGCGTGCAGCCGTTTTGCGCGCATGACACAGCGCAGCGCCTGCTGCGCGAGCTGATCGCGTCGGCGGACGGTGTGGCGCAGCCGTCCGCGCTGAACCCGCAGGCGCGTGAGGTCTGGCTGGCCATTGACCGCGAGCAGGTCACCGAATACGCCGTGCGCAACGGTCTGACTGAACTGGTGCGGCTGCTGCTGGGCCATCTCGGCGATCTGGTGCCGCAGGCCTGGGTGGGGGTGCAGGCCGCGGCGATTCGCGAACAGTTGCAGGCGCCGCTGGCACCGGAGCGCATCGAGCAGGCGCAGAACGCCGTGCGCGATCTGCTCGTACGCCACAGCGTGCTGCGCAAGAGCGAAGACGATGCCCACAGCACCGCCAAGGCACTGATCGACCTGCTGGTGCGCAAGCTGGGCGACTATGCCGCCGAGGGCGGCGAATACAACCAGCGCCTGGAAGGGCGGCTGACGCAGTTGCAGGCCAGCCGCGAATGGGACGAAATCCGCCTGCTGGTGCAGGACGTGCTCGACGATAGCCGCAGCATGCAAAAGCGCAGCGGCGAACTCGGCGTGCATCTGGCCGAGGCGCAGCGGCAGGCGCAGGCCGCGCAGGAGCGCATCCGCTCTCTTGAAGGCGAGCTCGAACAGGCCAGCCAGCAATTGCAGGAAGACCCGCTCACTGGCGCGCTCAACCGCCGCGGTCTGGACGCCGAGTTCGCCCGCTTGCAGTCGCGGGTTGTGCGCCAGGGCCAGCCGCTCACCCTGGCCCTGCTCGACCTCGATCATTTCAAGGCGGTGAACGATACCTATGGCCACGACACTGGCGACGCCGTGCTCAAGGCGCTGGTGCACCTGGCCACGCGCCTGGTGCGCCCCAGTGACCGGGTGGCGCGCATGGGCGGTGAGGAGTTCATGCTCATCCTGCCCGACACGCCGGCGCAGCAATCGCTGGTCGTGGTGCAGCGCCTGCTGATGGCGTTCAGCGAGCAGACCCTGGTGCAGGACAGCGCGGGCCGCCGCATCGCCCTGAGTTTCAGCGCCGGGGTGGCCGAGCTGTGCCCGGACGAAGATTTCGCCGCGGTGTATCAGCGGGTGGACACCGCGCTGCTGCAGGCCAAGCAGGCGGGACGCAAGCGGGTGGAATTCGCCGCGCCCTGCGGCGACGCCAAGAGCGGCGGCAGCCTGCCCAAAAGCGCGCTGCGCGACTTCACTCTGCGGGGGTAGGCGGCGGGGCAGCCGTCGCGCGGCCGCGTTGCGCGTTGTTGCGGAGTTTGTCCATCTGCCCCGCTTGGAGCGTGCGCCGTCCGGCATCGCGTGCAAGGCCGTTGCCGGTTGACCTCAGGTTCAGGGCGGCGGCGACGGATGCTGTTGCGCGGATGGACTGCGCTCCGCGAGGTTGCGTTGCGCCTCGTCGCGCACCCATTGCCGGGCGCGCAGGCCCAGGCCGGTCTGCGGGTCGGCCGGCTCGGTGAACCAGTGGAACTGCCGCAGCCAGAGCAGCACCTCGGCGGGCGGCATGGGTTTGGCCAGCGCGTAACCCTGGCCGGCATCAGCGCCGAGCACCGCGGCCACTTCGACCAGCGCCGGAGTTTCCAGACCCTCGACCACCACCTGCAGGCCGAGCGCCTGGGTCATGCGGACCAGCGCGCCGATGAAGCCGATCATGCCGTCCGCCTCTGCCTCGGTCTCGCCGGGAATCTGCCGCACCAGCCCCTGATCGATCTTGACGGTGTGGAAGGGCAGGGTGCGCAGCCGCAGCAGGCTGCTGTAGCCGCTGCCCAGATCGTCCATGACCAGGCGCGCGCCGGTCGCGGCCAGGCTGTGCACCGCGCGGTCGCGCTCGGCGCCGTTCTGGAAGTCGGCGTCTTCAAGGACTTCGAGCCGCAGCCGGTCGGGGGCGATGTGCCGCGCCCGCAGCGCGTCGGCCACCCAGCGCGCGCATTCGGGCATGAGCAGCACTTCGGGCGGCAGGTTGACCGAAAGATCGAGTGACAGCCCGGCGGCGTCCCATTGCGTGAGCTGGTTCAGCGCCTGCTCCAGCCCGAGGGTGAACAGGCGTGTGAGCTCGGAGGTGCCGAAGGAGGGCAGGAACTGCCCTGGCCCGATGAGCCGCCCGTCCTCCAGCCGCAGCCGGGCCAGCGCCTCCATCGCCGTGGGCTGGCCGCTGCGCAGATCGACGATGGGCTGGTAGTGCATTTCCAGCCCGCCGCTGAACAGGCGGTGCCGCCACGCGCGGCGGTCACCGGCCGGCAGCAGGGTGTCTTCGCGGCGGGTCATCAGGCCGTACAGGCCGCGCTCGAACAATTGCTCCAGGCCGCGCAGGAAGCTGTGCATGCTCTGGGTGTCGAACATGCCGGGATAGCGGCCATACAGGCCCATGACCGCCAGCATGCGCCCGCGGCTGTCTTTCACCGGCACCGCGGCCGAGCTGCGAATGCCCACGCTGCGCGCCGCGGCGCGCCAGGGGGCCATGCGTGGATCGGTGACATAGCTGATATTGGTTTCGATCTGTTCACTGCGCCAGCAGCGCGGGTGCGGCGTCTGGCCAAAGGGGCTTTGCGGGTCGAGCTGCAACGGAGCAACCCCGTTTTGCTCGATGGACTGCAGATAGTCATCGAAATTGCCGGCGGTGAACTCGGGCACGAAGCGGCCCTGCGCGTCGGGCTTGTAAATGACCGTGGCCGCCATGCCCGGCAGCGTTGCCACGGACTGCAGCACGGTGCGCGCCAGATCGGCCCATTGGGTGAGGTCGGGCTGCATCTGCTCCAGGCCGAACAGCATCTGCTGGTATTGCTCGCGCTGCGCCTGCGCGCCCTCGCTCTGCCATTGCAGTTCGCGCTGCAGCCGCGCGGTGACAACCTGGGCGAGCACGGCGCGGTCGGCGCTGCGCACGGGGGCGTCGCCGATCAGGTCGTGCAGGCTTTGCAGATACCAGCCCATGCTGGTGACCAGTGCGCCGGTGCTGACGCCCACGAGGGTGTGAATGCCGCCAGTGTGCTGGGCTTCCTCCTGATGCGTCTCCTTGCTCAGTTCGGGCAGCAGGATGCGCAGCACGCGGGCGCGCTGTTGCTGGCGCAGATGCGCGTGTTCTTCCGCGGACAGGATGGCCAGCAGCGCGGCGGATTCCGGGTCGTGGTTCAGTGCGCTGTAGAAGCGCTCGACAAACGCCGCCGCGTTGCGCTCCAGCAGATGGACGATGAGACCGAGCAGGCGGGCAGCGCTCTCGCCGTAGGCATCGACGTGGATGGGGAGATCGGCCGACTTGGCTGCCACCTGCTCCAGGGCGTCGCCCCATTGCTGCCACCAGATGGTGCGGTCGGCCTTGTGCGCCTTGCTGGCGTAGAGCGCGGCGTCGGCGTGCCGCAGCAGCACTTCGGCCTGCACGTCGTCCACGGGATACAGCGTGAGCCCCAGGCTCATGCCTACCTTGGCCAGCCCACCGTCGCCGAGGTCGAACGGGGTTTCGACCGCGGCGTGAATGCGGTCGAGCACGATGGGCAGATCGGAGGGCTGCGCCACGCCTTCGAGCACCAGCACGAATTCGTCGCCGCCCAGCCGCGCCACCAGATCGGTTTCGCGCACCGCGGCCTTGAGGCGCTCGCCCAACTGCCGCAGCAGTTGATCGCCGGCGGCGTGGCCGTGGGTGTCGTTGACCGGCTTGAAATCGTCCAGATCCATCACCCCGACGGCCAGCAGGGTCTTGTGGCGCCGCGCCCGCGCCATGGCCAGGGGCAGATGATGTTCCAGCGCCAGACGGTTGGGCAGGCCGGTGAGGGCGTCGTGGCGGGCCAGGTGGCGTTGCTGCGCCTGTTCGGTTTCCAGCTCGGCCTTGAGATCGATTTCACCCAGCGCGCGCTCGATCAGGCTGGCCACGCGGCGCAGCAGGGCGTGCAGGCCGTCGTCCAGATCGTTGCCGTTGAGCAGCACCAGCACCATCACTGCCCAGCGCGTGCCGGCGCGGCGCAGCGGCAGGGCCAGCGCCAGCGGCTGCCATTCCGGCAAGGAAAAATCGGCCCAGGGCTGCAGCAGCGGGGTGCCAGCGCGGCTGTCCTGCGCCTCCTGCCCCGTGCGCCAGGCGCGGGAGAGGGCGTGCGGAGTCTCCCCGTCAACACGCAGCGGCGGCTGAGCCGCGAGAACCTCGGCGCCACTGCCGCCGACAGCCAGTGGCTGGGCAATCTCGTGCGCGTCCGGCCGGGCCACCCAGACTGCGGCGAACAGGCCAGTTTCCAGCAGACGGGTGCACGCGTTTTCCAGCACGTCCTGATCGTTGCGCGCACTCATCAGAATGTCGATCTGCGCCAGCACCGAGCGCACCAGTTCCTGCTGGCGCGAGGTGCTCTCGCGCGCCTTCAGTTCGGCCGCGGCGAGGTCGAGTCGATCCAGGCCGCGGCCCAGGCTGCGGGCCAGTTCTTCCAGCAGGTCGCGCTGCTCGCGGCTGATGCGCCCCTTGCCTTCGCGGTAGATGCTGAACACGGCGTCGAGCCGCCCCTGGCGCCAGATCGGCAGCGCGGCCATGCTGCGCAGGTTGAATTGCTGCATGCGGTCGATCCATGGCGCGACCAGACCCTCCGAGCCGTCGCCTTGCACGAACACCGTTTGCGCCTTGCGCCAGGCGGTGCCGAATGGCCCCTTGCCGCCTGTTTTGTCTGCAAGGATGGACAGTTGCAGGCCGTCGAGATAGCCGGTTCGGCCTTCGGCGGCGAGGCGCACCGCTTGTCCGCTCGCGTCCGGGCGGCCGACCCAGGCCAGCGCCATGCCGCCCGCCTGCACGCAGATGCGGCAGATGGACTGCAGCAGGGTGGTTTCGTCTGTCGCTTCGGCCACGGCCTGGTTGGCCTGCGCCAGCGCGGCGTTGATCTGCGCCAGCCGCTGCTGCCGATCCAGCGCCCGCAAAATCAGCACCCCGGCGATGAATTGCAGAACCAGCAGCAGGCCCCAGGCCAGCAGCGTGGGCCAGCTCTGCCGCCACCACAGGCTTGTGAGCGCGGCGGCCGGCAGGCTGGTGAACGCCACCAGGCCATGCTCTCCGAGGCGTTGCCAGGCGCCAATGGTTTCAGTTCCGCCGACCGCCTGCACCGGGCCGTTGAAAAATCCGTGCGCGCGCTCGGGGTGCGCCGCGATTTCGCGCGCCAGCACCCCGCGGGCGGGCGCCGCGGCCAGATCGGGCCGGACATGCGGCAGCGGCGCGGGCAGCCGTGCGAGCAGATAGCCGTCGCTGCGCAGCAGGCCCACTGCCGGCACCCAGCGGCCCTTGCCATCGAATTTAGACAGGGTGTGCTGCAAGTCCTTGAGCACACGCTTCAGTCCAACGTTGAAGACCAGCATCACGTGCGTGTTCGTGTGCGGCACCTGCAGCGCACAGCGTGCCGGGGTGATGATCTGCGCGGGGTCAAGCGGGTCGGGCTGCGCCAGCCCGACCTGGATTTTCCCCGGCATCCCGAGGGCGATTGCAAAACCGGGGCGCGAGGCGAAATCCGGCCGGGCCGGGAGTGCGCGCGTGGTGCGCGATTCGGTGGCCAGCAGCGCGCCGTCGGGCGCCACCAGCGAGATGCCGTCGATGAAGGGCATCAGGCCGTCCATGTCGCGGATCCAGGAGTCAGGTGTCAGCAGCAGCCCGGGGTCCTGCTGTATTTGGCGCTGCGCCATGCTGCAGGTGGACTGGAGCTGGTCGTAGCGCTGATGCATCGCGTCCGACCAGAACGCGGCTTCGGTTTGCAGGATTTGCTCGACGCCGCTGCGGTTGCGTTCCCAACTGATGTAGAGCGCCATCGCCACGCCCAGGGCCAGCACCAGATTGGCCAGCAGGACGAAAACGAGGATGCGGCGGCGGTCAGCCTGGAAACGGGCGTTGTGGGCCATGCTTTGGGAAAAGAAGAGTCAGGCCGGAATTACAACAGCTTGCGCGTGCAACTGAATGGGTTTGCTCACCAAATGGAAGGCAACTGTGGGAAAACTGACAAACCGCAGCAGGTGGTGGCGCAAGGAGAATCAGATGAACGCCAGCCGCACCGCGCCCCAATGGCGCTCGCTCACGCGCACCGGGCGTGAAAGCTCCTGCATGATTTCCCCGGTGTCGCGGGCATAGACCTGCAGCAGATAGGGGTTGGTATTGCGTGCCGCGGCCAGACCCACCGGGTCGTTGAACAGCCGCATGGAGCGGTTGCCCACCAGATCGGCGGCGTAGTCGCCAGTCAGCGGGCGGTCGAACACGCTGTTGTGCGCGGCGGCGTAGCCGTTGTGATCCACCAGCAGCACAAAACGGTATTGCGCGCTGCGCGCCAGCCAGGCGTCTTCGATAGGCTGGATGCGGCTCTTGACGAAGTCGGTGAAGCGGGTGCGGAATTTCTGCGGATTGGTGCCGGCCACTGGCTCGTACTGGTCGTCGAACAAAGCCTGCTCGGTGAGCGCGCCGCTGGCCAGCGCCTGTGCCAGCGCGGCCTCGATCTCCTTGCAGACCGCGTCGAGATCGCGCATCACCTGGCTGGTCTTGGACGCGGTGACGAATTGCGTGGCGGCCTCGAACAGGCTCTGGCTGGCGTTGAGCGACTGCTGCACTTCCTCGGCGATGCGCTCGGAGGTGGCGATGGTCTGATTGGCGCCGTCCCGCACCGTGCTCGAGAGTGCGGCGAATTGGCCGTTGATGGCGCGCACCATCTCGACTTCCTGCCCCAGTTGCGCGGACACCTTGTTCATCCCGGTATGCATGGCGTCGATGCTGCGGGCAATGTCCTGGAAATTGCCCGACATGGCCGTGGCCAGCGCCTTGCCGCTGTCCATCCGGGCGGCGAATTCGGTGGTGGACTGGGTGACCACCTGCAGGCCGCGGCTGACTTCGGCGGCAAAGGTGGCGATGCTCTCCACCGACTGCTGCGTGTTCATCGCCAGCTTGCGGATTTCATCGGCCACCACGGCAAAGCCGCGCCCGGCCTCGCCCACGCGCGCGGCCTCGATATTGGCGTTGAGCGCGAGCAGGCTGGTTTTTTGGGCAATGTCCTTGATCACCTGCGTCACCGCGGTGACCTGTGCAAAGCTCTTGCCCAGGGTCTGGATTTCGGTGTGGTTTCTGCCCGTGGTCTGCGCCAGTTGCTCGAACACCTCGCGCGCCTCATTGGCCTCACGCGCGCCGCGGCTGCTCAGCAGGTTGATGCTCTGCGACTCGGCGCGCAGCGCCTCGGTCTGTCCTTGCACGCCCACGATGCCGCGGATGAAGCGTTCCAGACTGTCGCCCATGGCGCTGATGCGCTCGGTCTGCACCTTGGCATGGGTCTGCGCGTCCTTGGTGGCGGTGCGCGCCTCGAAACTGATGCGGGCGATGCCGTAGGCCACACCGGTGGCGTTGTGGGTGGTCGTGTCCACCAGGTGCGTGACCAGGGCGAGAAACTCGTCCAGCCCAGCGCCGCAGCCTTGTGGCGCAGCCTGACGCAGATCGACCGGGCGCTGGGTGAGCAGATGCTGCAGAAATTCCGCCGGGGACGCGCTGCTGGATTCTGCTGGTGTCGTGGTATCCATCGGTCCATTCGTTTCAAGGAAATAGGGGGGGCTCAGACGTGCGCGGCAATCGCCTTGCGGATGGTCTGTGCCAGCTCGTCGGCGACGAACTTGGCCACATAGGCGTCGGCGCCCACGCTGCGGGCATGGTCCTCGTTGGCCGAACCCGACAGCGAGGAGTGGATGACCACGGGAATGTTGCGAAAGCGTTCGTCCTGCTTGATGTTGCGGGTGAGGGTGAAACCGTCCATCTCGGGCATTTCCAGGTCGGTCAGCACGAGCTGCACCTTGTCTTCCACACGCTTGCCTTCTGCCCGCGCTTCGTTGGCGAGGGTCTGCAGCCGCTCCCAGGCTTCCTTTCCGGTCTTGGTGCTGACGAAGGGGGCGTGCAGTGCCTGCAGGGCTTTTTCGATCTGCGTGCGGGCGACGAAGGAGTCGTCGGCCGTGAGAATCACCGCGCCGGGTTTGAGTCCCAGCGCCGGGCCCAGATTGTGGGTGTCCTTCACCTCGTGAATCCGCGAGGGCAGCACGTCGCGCAGCACTTTTTCCACGTCGAGCACGAGGGCCAGACGGGTGGTGTCCTCGCCCTCCAGCCGGGCGATGCTGGTGACCATGCCGCCCACGGCGTTGGCCTCGGCAGACAGCACCTTGCTCCATTCCAGCCGCACGATTTCTTCCACCTCTTCGACCGCGAAGCCCTGCACCGAGCGCTCGTATTCCGTGACCACCAGGATGTTCAGCCCGGTCTTGGGGGCGCAGCCCACCACGGCTGGCAGGTCGATGACGGGAATGATCTGGCCGCGGATATTGGCCACCCCCAGCACATGCTTGGGCGCGCCCGGCATGACCGTGACCTGCGGCATCACCAGCGCCTCGCGCACCTTGAACACATTGATGCCAAACAGCTCGCGCCGCCCGGATTGCGGCTCCGCGCCAAGGCGGAACAGCAGCAATTCAAACTTGTTGGTGCCGGCGAGGTTGGAGCGTTCGTCGACTTCTTGCAAGACGTTGGAATTCATGATGGGTGTCCTGTGGGATGCAATGGGGAATCAGGGAATCTGGCGCATCAACGCCTCGAGCCGTTGGGTGATGGTGTCGCTCAGACCTTCCAGACGGGTGGCGAGCTCGGTGGTGCGGGCGGTGTTGTCGGTGCGGATGGCCTCGACCAGCGCCTGCCCGGTGCGGTGCACGTCCTGGTGAACGGAATCGACTCCGGCAAACCCGGCGTCGCTGCCGAAATAGGCCGCACCGGCGCCGAAGTACCACTTGCCGAAGAAGCAGCCGTGGAAATTGGACACGTCCATGTCCACTTTCTCCTGCTTCTGCGCGGCGGTGAGCAACTGGCCGATCCACTGGTAATGCATGGCCAGCGACACCCGCAGGGTGACGGCGGTGTCGGGCCATTTGGAAACCGCGCTGACGCCGGTCTTGAGCTGCTCGCGGGCGGTGCGGATCAGGCCCATCATGGCCTCGAAGCGCTGCACCAGCACCTGCATCAATTCGGCGGCCTGTTCGGCATCCAGGCGCTGATGGTCGGCATCGCTGACCAGTTGGCGCATCAGCCCGGTCTGCTCCACCGTGACGCTGCGCACCTGCGCAAGCATGGACTTGACCTGGCCGAGCGTCTCGCCGGTGTTGGTGACCAGCGCGCCCACGCGCTGCACCCGTTGCACCGAGCGCGCCATGTCGGCCCCCACGTCGGACGACTGGTCGCGCAGATTGTGGGTCAGCTCCTCGATTTCGTGGGTGATGCGCGCGGTCTTTCGCGCCAGGTTGCGCACCTCGTCGGCCACCACGGCGAAGCCGCGGCCGTGCTCGCCGGCACGGGCGGCTTCGATGGCGGCGTTGAGCGCCAGCAGATTGGTTTGCGAAGCGATTTCGCTGATGCCCGCGGTGAGCGTCTCGACCGAATGCACCGCATCGACAAAGCCGGTGAGCTTGGTTTCGGTGTTGGCAATGAAACGCGACACATCGGCCACTTCATCGAGCGTGGTGGCGATGGCCTGGTCGCTGCGCTCGACCGATTCGGTGGTGGCGTCCACCCGGTTGCGCAAGTCGTCGAGCTGGGTCTGCGCGGTGTGGGTGTGCAGCGCGGCGCTCTGCAGCCGTGCCGCCATGTCGCCCACGCGCTGCGACAGACCGTGAATGTCGTGGTCGAACCCGGCTGTGCGGCTTTCGGCAAACGCCAGCGACTGCGTGGTGGTGCGCAGGGCGTCCACGCCGTGCAGCAGCATGTTGCGCACCGCGCCGAGTTTCTCGGCCCAGCGCGCGCCGTCGATCAGGTCGATGTCGCGCAGCGCCGCATCCCCGTGCCCGGTGAGCAGGTCCAGGACCGCCTGGAGCACGCGCTCTCGGTCTTCACGCACGCGCTCCAACAACCCGCCGGACGGCGCGGCGGCCGGCGGGTTGCGGGACTCCGGCCCGGTCAGAGGCGCTTCTGCAGTCGCAGGTGCCTTCTCTGTCGAGGCACTCGATTCCGGTATGGCGAGTTCCACTTGTCCTGTCTCCGTTGCGGGTGCGTGCGTCGAATCAGCCCATGCTGCTCTTGTTGTGTTCGATGGCGTCGCTGAGCGCCTGCAGGCGACCGACGATCAGGTCTTCCTGATCGCTGAGCGAAGCGTAGAGCCGCGGCACCAGGTCGCGCTGCCCGCCATGCACGGCTTCCAGCAGTTGCCTGGCGGTGGCGTGGATTTGCGCATGCGGCGCCTCCAGCGCACGGAAAGCCGACAGGCCGCCAAACATGGCCTGTCCCTGGCTGTCGTACCACTTGCCCAGGCGGCAGTTGTGGTGGTCGCTGATCTCGCCTGGCAGCTTGGCCTGCCGATCCTTCCCGGCCTCGGCCAGAATGTGATTCACAAAATCCTTGTGGTCTTCCTGCATCGACTGCAACATCATGCGGGTGGCGCTGGACTGCATATTGCTCACCTGATTGTTCATGCGCACAACCACCGACTGCACCAGCTCAAGCTCTTTGCCCGAGCTGGCGCTGGTGACGGCGATGTCATGCGCCTGCTGGCCGATGGCGGTGGTGTTGGCCTCCACCTCGGCGGTGGCGGTTTGCACCCGGCGGGCGAGGTTGCGCACCTCGTCGGCCACCACGGCAAAGCCGCGGCCATGCTCGCCGGCGCGTGCCGCCTCGATGGCGGCGTTGAGCGCCAGCAGATTGGTCTGGTAGGAGATTTCGCGGATATTGCGCACGATGGTGCTGATGGCGTTGACCTGTTCCTGCAGCTGCGCAACCGCCGTGCCGTTGCCGCTGATGGCGCGGCCCACATTGCCGATGGCGGTATCCACCGAAGACATGGATTGGCCGATGTCACCCGCGGCGCCATTGAGCGTGCTCACCACGTCCTTGAGTTGGTCGCTCACGGCGGTGGCGTCTTTCAGATGAGAGACATCGCGCCAGCTGGCGTGAAACGCAATCACCTGCCCTGCGGGGTCGCGCACCGGGACGAAGAGGAGCGAAAAAATGACTTTGCCCATCGCCATTTCCTGCACATGCTTGTCCAGGCTGCCATCGGCCAGACGGCGCAGGATGACGCGGATGCGCTCGGGATCTTTGTGGAACTGGTGAATGGAGCGGTGCAGGGCGTTGCGCACGTCGGCGCCGCGCAGCGCGGAATTGAGCGTGCTGTGGAACCGCTCCATGGTTTCGCGCGCGGTGCGGTTCATGAAAAACACACTGTTTTCCATGGCCGCGTCGGCTTCGGCGAGCATTTCCAGGCTGTCGAGCGGCTCCAGGGCTTGTTGCAGATAGTGCAGGGCGGTGGTGTCCATGATGCGTTTGGTGTTGGAGTTGGGCGGAATGGCGTGCGGGCTTACTCGACGGCGGAGCCGACCTTGAGGGCGTCGAACCAGTCGATGAAGCGCTTGACGTTTTCGCCGGTGTAGATGGCGCCGTGCTGCGGGGCGAGGAAGTCGATGTCCATCCTGGAGACGCGCTCGCACCAGTTGCGTTTGGCGGCCATCGAGGGCATCCAGCGCTTGTGGAAATATTCGGCGGTCTTGATGTGCTCGTCGAACGCGGCGGACGATTCGATGTTGCGGCGATCGACGAACGGCGCATGTCCCGGAGGAAGCAGCGCGGCGCCCACATCCCCGGAGAACAGCACCTTGGCAAAGGCGTCGTACACATGGAAGTTGGCCGACGAATGCAGGTAGTGCGCGGGCACGAACTGCAGCCGGGCCGAGCCCAGTGTCATCTCCCCGCCCTCATCCGGGATGTCTCGCAGATCGGCGTCGAGCGCGCCGTAATGGCGGATGAAGCCGCTCCACAGCTTGGGCACATACCAGGCGATGGTCGGGCTGCAGGCGTTCCAAAGCGGCAGGCTGGAGGCGATGTCCGGGTCTTGATGGCTGACGAAGGCGGCCTTGAGCGAGCCTGGCGGCGCCACTTCGACCAGGGCGCTGAACACCTGCGGGAAAATTTCGAATCCGCCCGGATCGAGGATCAGGGTCTGGTCGTCCACGCTCAGGGCGTAGACGTTGGAGTCGATGACACGGCGCTCGTCCTGGTCGTAGATGATGTTCCAGTGGTGGTTGCCCTGGCTGAAAAATTGCAGCGACTTCATTCGATGATCCTTTCAATTTGTTCGCGGTAGGTGCGCAGCAGGTCTTGCACCCCGGTGACGGAGCGGTCCATTTCCATCGACACCTGAGACAGCGGGGCGTTGACCGCGCCCTTGAGCGCCGCCTCGATGCGGCCATTGACCACCACATAGTCGAGTTCGGCAATCACCGACTGAAAGCGGTCGAGCGCGGTCTTCAGCGCCAAGCCTGCGCGCCGGCTGCGTGCGGCGTGGCGGTCGTGCATGTCGGCGTGCTGGCGCATGCGCTCGGCCAGCGACGGGCAATGCGTGGTGGCGGCGTTGTGGATATTGCGCAGGCTGTCCATCTGCTGCACATCGCGCAGAGTTTCCATGAAGTGCAGCATCAACGGGTTGATGAGTTTCTGCACCTGATCGGCGGAGGTCTGCATGGCCTGTGCGCCCTCGCGGAACGCCTGCGCCACCACGCCGTAACCGGCGAGTTCCTTGCCGTGGCGCTTGACCAGCACCTGGGCGTTGAGCGCCTTGCGGTCGATCTCGCGCAGACGCCTTTTCAGCGCGCCCTGGAAGGCGTAGGTGGCGTCGGCCACGGCGATGAAGTCGCGGCGCAGGGTTTCGAGGGAGTGGTCGTCCATGATGGGTCAGTCGGTCAGCTCTTGCGTTGCACCCGGGCCAGCGCGGCGCCGTCGAGAATGAGCACCACTTCGCCGTTGCCGGAAATGGTGGCGCCCTGGTAGAGGGTGTCGTTGGTGGAGATGTCCAGCGGTTTGACCACCGAGTCCTCGGTGCCCATGGCCTCGGACACCACCAGCAGGCCCTGCTCGATGAGAATGCCTTCGCTCTGGTCCTTCTGCAGGTCGATCGGACGATCTTGCAGCAGCTGTCCCAGGTCGATGTAGGGCACCACGCGGTTGCCATCGACCTGCACCATCAGTCGGCCCGAAATGGAGTGCACTTGCCCGGGGTCGATGGCCAGCAGGTTTTCGATTGCGGCCACGGGCAGGGCGTAGGTTTCGCGCCGCAGACGGAAATACAGCACCGGCAGCACGGCCATGGTGAGCGGCAGTTCCAGAGTGAGCGTGCTGCCCTTGCCCAGAGTGGTGTCGATGTCGATGCGCCCGCGCAAGGCCTGCACGGTGGAGCGCACCACGTCCATGCCCACGCCGCGCCCTGACAGTTCGCTGACCTGCTCTTTGGTGGAGAAGCCGGGCAGGAAGATGAGTTCGAGCATCTCGCGCTCGGACAGCCGCGCGGCCTCCTGCGCGGTGATGACGCCTTTGGAAATGGCGTGCTGCATGATTTTTTGCGCGTTCATGCCGCGGCCGTCGTCGCCCACCAGAATCTGCACCTTGTCGCCCAGATGACGCGCGGCCACGCGCAGCACGGCTTCTTCAGGCTTGCCGGCTTTGCGCCGCACATCGGGTTCTTCGATGCCGTGGTCGAGGGCGTTGCGCACGAGATGGATGAGCGGGCCGGACAGGGCGTCGACCACGGTCTTGTCGATTTCCACATCCTCGCCTTCGAGGTCCAGGCGAACCTTCTTGCCCAGGCTGCGCGAGGCGTCGCGCACCACGCGCGGCAGGCTCTGGAACAGACGCTTGCAGGGCTGCATGCGCAGACGCATCACCGTGTTTTGCAGATCGTTGACGGCCAGATCGGTTTCGCGCGCCAGACGCGCCAGGGTTTCATCCTCCTGCGCCATGCGGGCCACCGCGGCGCTCAGACGGTTGCGCAAGAGCACCAGCTCGCCGACCTGGTTCATGGCCTGGTCGAGCCGGGTGGAATCGACGCGGATGGAGGTTTCCTCTGCAGCACCGCCATTGCTGTTGGCGCTTCTCGGCGCCGGGGCGTGTGCTTCGTGCTTCTCCGGCGCGGCGGCTGCCAATCCGGGCGCGTGGCCCGCACCGTGAATCTGGTCGAGCACGCGCTCGAATTCGTCCTGCGTGATCTCGTCTGCGGCGCGGCTGGCCGGCGCTGCAACGGCGACCGCAGGTGCAGCGCCGGGCGCCTGGCCCGCGCCATACAGGTCGTCGAGCACGCGCTCGAATTCATCTTGTGTGATGGCATCGGCGGCACTGGCGGGGCTTGGCCCGGCGGCGGCGCGACGCTCCGCATAGAGTCCGTTGCCGCCATTCCCCTGCGGCTCCTGCGAGACCCACAAGCCTCCGTCGCCGGATGCGCGGGACGGGGCACTGGGTGCGGGAACGGCGGCTTGCACCGGCGCCGGTCTGGGCGCGTCGCCGCGGGCGAAGGCCTGAATGTCACGGCCCAGGTCGGCCGGGCCGGGGGGCGGGTTTTCACCACGCCCCATGTCGTCGAGCATGGCGGTGATGACGTCGGTGGCGCGCAGGATGGCGTCGATCATTGGCGCGGTGGCGCGCAGCTTGCCGCCGCGCATCTTGTCGAACAGGTCTTCGAGGTGGTGGCACCAGTCCACCATGTGTTGCGCTTCGAGAAACCCGGCGCCGCCCTTGAGGGTGTGAAAGGCGCGGAAGATGGCGCTGAGCACGTCGGGGTCGTCGGGCGTGGACTCCAGCCGCAGCAATTGGTCTTGGGCCTGGCTCAGCAGCTCGCGCGACTCGGCGAGGAATTCCAGCAGGATGTCGTTATCCATGATTGTCGGGCGGAAGGTTCACGCGCGCTCAGATGCCGAGGTCGCGCAGCAGGGCGTCCACATCATCCTGGGCAAACTCGGGGCCGGCGTAGGCGGGAACGCCATGGAGTGGCGCGATGCTGGCGGACGGTGTGGGGGAGCCGGAGGGCGTTTGCGCTTCGAGATGCGGGCCGAGCTGATCGACAGCGGCGCGGATGCGCTGCTCCACGGCCTGCAGCAGGTGGATGGTTTTTTTCAGGCGCTGCCCGGCCAGGTCCTGCCCTTGCTGGCTGGAAAGAATGATGTGGAACTGCTGCTCGATGCGGTCCAGGTGGGCGTCGATGAAGCCGCCCTGCGTGGCACGAATCGCGGCGATTTCGGCAAAGCCGTTTTCCACCGCTTCGAGCGTGGACATGGCCTGGGTTTCGGTCAGGCGCAGCGCTTCTTCGAGCGGATGGCTGGCTTCGGGCAGATCGCTGGAGGCGGCCATGATGCGGCGCACGCCTTCGTGCAGCAGCGCGTCGGCCTCGGTGAGGCGGTGCAAGGCAAGCGAGGTGGCCTGTGCCGTCACAGCGGGCGGCTGCAGCCTGGTGTTTTCCGTGCTCATTGCGACGCTCCCGCTGCGGCGTGCAGCCGCGCCATGATGGCGTCGAGTTTTTCCTTCAGGGTCTGCGCGGTGAAGGGTTTGACGATGTAGCCGTTGACCCCCGCCTGCGCCGCGGCGACGATGTTCTCTTTCTTGGCTTCGGCGGTGACCATCAGCACCGGCAGGCTGCGGATGGCCGGGTTGTCGCTGGCGCGGATGAGTTTGAGCAGATCGATGCCCTGCATCACCGGCATGTTCCAGTCGGTCACGACAAACTCGATGCCGCCGGCCTGGAGCTTGCGCCAGGCTTCTTCGCCGTTTTCCGCTTCGTCGATGTTGCCGGTGACGTAGCCGGTCTGCATCAGCAGGCCGCGCACGATGCGGCGCATGGTGGGGAAGTCGTCAACAACCAGGAATTTCAAGGTGGGCCTCGTGATGGTTTGTCTTGCGTCTGATGTAACGGCACGATGTGGACAAACTTGAATCGCTTTTGGGGCCGTTGTGGCCGGGCACGTCCGTTCTTGTCTCAGGTCAACACGAGTCAAGTTTTTGCTTGCCGCAGCTTGGCCTGACTCAATAGCATGTCGCTCATGTATGAGAATTTGAATATCTCACCGGATGCGAACGACCCGCCTGAGCATCAGGCGGCCCTGCGCGCTCTGCTGCGAGCGGTGCAGCCGGATTTGCAGGCGGTGGTGGATGGATTCATCACACGGTTCTACGACGAGTTGCTGCGCCAGCCCCGGTTTTCCCGGGTGCTCGGCCTGCTGTCCGAGAGGGAGTTTGCGCAACTCCGCAAAAACCAGGAACGCCATTTGCGCAGCTTGTTCGAGCGGCGCAACGAGGCGTCGGTACGCGTGGCGCGGCATGTGGGACAGGTCCATGCGCTGATTGGCATCGAGGCATCCTGGCTGGTCGAGTCCTATGGGCTTTACACCCGTCTGCTCATCACCCACTTTGCCGATTGGGTCGATCCGTCCGAGCGCACGGCGCTGCTGAGCTATTTCATCACGCGCCTGCAGGATGAATTGCAATGGCAGATCGGGGGCCATGAAGATATCGGTCGCCAGCTCGACGGCGCGCTGGCACGCATCGATGCGGCCATCCTCACCGCGCATACCCTCAGCGATCTGCTGCGCTCGGTACTCGGCGCGCTGGAAAACATCGAAGGCGTGGTTGCGGGCACGCTGGGCAGGCCCGACGCCGAAGGCAAGCTGCAGTTCGAGCATGCGTTTGGCAGCCGGTTCAAGACGCTCTATCTCGACCGCATCGGCGCGGAAGGCGTGGCGCCGACGTTGGTGCGGGGTGACGCCATCGAGGGGCTCGGCGCTTCCGGACGCGCCTGGCGCAGCCGCCAGGTGCAGTACACCGCGTCCTATTCCACCGATCCCGCCATCCAGCCGTGGAAGGCGCTGGCGCATGAGCTCGGCGTGCGCAGTGCGGTGTCGATTCCCATTCTGGATGCGTTCGGCCAGCCGATCGCGCTGATGGATCTGTACAGCAGCTATCCAGGGTTTTTCACCAATGCGGCGCGCAGGGTGTTCACCGAGCATCTGCAAAAAATCCTGGCTCTGGCCTTTACCCGCTATGCATCGAGTCCGTCGGGCGTGGTGCCTTACGCGCGGCGGCAGTTCTATGTCGATCTGCTCGACCATAACGGCCTGCAGATGCTCTATCAGCCCGTGGTCAGCCTGCGCACCGGGCGGCCCGTGAAATTCGAGGCACTCGCCCGGCTGCGGAGAAAGGATGGTCAAGGGTTCGTCTCTCCGGCGGAGTTTCTTCCGGTGCTCGGTTCGCAGGAAATGTGGCGGCTGTTCAGCCTGGGGCTGGAGCAGGCGCTGCATGCCCGCCACCGCTGGGCACAACAGGGTGTCGAAATCGATGTCTCGGTCAATATGCCGCCCGTGGCCCTGAGCGATCCGCGCTATGTGGAGCGTGTGGAGCAACTGCTGCGCAGCCACGCGGTGGAGCCACGCCGCCTCACACTGGAGCTGTTGGAAACCGGCGATCTCGACGTCTCCGAGCGCCGCGATGCGCTGCTGGCGCGGTTTCGCGCCACCGGCGTGCGTCTGGCCGAAGACGATCTCGGCTCGGGCTACAGCTCCCTGCTGCGTCTCGACAGCTTTCCGTTCGACGAGGTCAAGATCGACCAGGGGCTGCTCAGCGGGCTGGGCAAGGCGCCGCGCCGCGCGCTCGATTTCATTCAGCATCTCACCCGTCTGGCGCACGATCTGGGCAGCCTGGTGGTGGTCGAAGGGCTGGAATCTCCGGGGCTGGTGGAGGCCGCCGTCATCCTGCAGGCCGATGCCGGGCAGGGCTATGGTCTGGCGCGCCCCATGTTGGCCGATGCCGTGGTGGACTGGGTGCGCGGTTTCCATCTGCACATCGACCGCGACCATCCGCGTACCGCGCTGGGGGTGTACGCCGCACATCTGCTGTGGGAAATGCGCCTGACCTACATGACGCCTTGGCCAGACGCCCTGCCGCTGGCCGCGCGCGCAGCCACCGCCCTGCACAATTACATTGAAGTGCAGGAGCTGGAAGGCGGCGCGCTGCATCAGGCCTATCTGCGGCTCATCGCCGCGCTGACCGAGGGCGTGGACACCGCCGAGTTCCGGCAGGCGCAGGTGGATATGCGGCGGCAGCTCGACCAGCTCGTGCGGGCGGAATTGGCGCTGTAAGCTCGGGCCATGAACCAGCCTGACGTGAGGGCGGCTATTTTTTGCCAAAAAAATCACACTTGCCCTAAAGTTCACCTCAAGCGTGCCGTTGAGCTCGGCAACAGGAGAGAATGCCACCATGATTCCCATCCAGAATTCAGCAGTATCCAGCACCTCCACCGCGAGCAGCGGGGTCGCGGCGGCAGCGCGCCGCCCCTCGGCAGCAATGGCTGGCAATCCCGTGGCGGGCACGGCGCAAGGGTCAAATTCCGCTGGCGCCGAGCAGGTGTCCATCTCCAGCGCCGGGCAGATGCTGCAGATGGCCAGCACGCAGGGTGCCACCCCGCCGGCCAGCGACGCGCGCATTGCCGCGCTGCAGGCGGCGATTCAAGGCGGCCAGTACGCGGTCGATCCGAAGCGCATTGCCAGTGGGCTGCTGCAGGACACCCAAGCCTTGCTCGGCTCGGTCAAGCCCTGACCCTTGACCCCATCATGGCATCCCCGGCCGAGGACATTCTTCGCCAGCAGTTTGAGATGCTGCAGACCTTTGACCGTCTGCTCGTGGCAGAGCATGCCTGCCTGCTGCAGGCGGCGGTCGATCAACTCCCCGCTCTGACCGAGCAGAAAACCGTCCTGCTCGCCACGCTGGAGACCACCGAGCAGCAACGCCAGGCCGCGTTCCGGCAGGACGCTGCCGCCGGTTCGTCTGCGCTCTGGGCGCAGGTGCAAACCCTGGCGAAGCAGGTGTCCCACGCCAACCAGCGCAACGGCGCCATGATCATGGCGCTGACGCGCAATACCGAAGGCGCCCTGCACATCCTGCGCGGCACCACCGGCGAGCCTGGCCTCTACGGCGCGCAGGGTCAGGGACAGGCTGGCGGTGCTGCGGCCCGGCTTCTGGTCAGCGTCTAGCGCGGTTGCGCAATCGGTTCTTGCCGCACATCGTCCCGCCTCACCCATGCTCATCCTCACCCGCCGCCCCGGAGAGGCCATCCGGCTTGGCGACAATATCCGCGTGGTGATCCTGCAGTCCGCACCCGGCAAGGTGCGGCTGGGGATTGAAGGGCCGGCCGACCTGCGCATCCTGCGCGAAGAGCTGTACGCCCAGATCAGTCAGGATAACCAGGCTGCAGTTGCGCCGCAGGGCGTGTCTCTTGCACACTGGATTTCCGCACCGGCGAAGGGAGACGCAACATGACGGGCGTGCAGCAGATCGACACTCCAGCTGCCTGCGCGCTGCCGGTTGGTTTGCTGCCCACGCGTTTCGGTCCTCTGCCGTTTCAGCCCGGACAGATCTGGGCCACCGAGACGCCGTTGCCCGGGTTTGAGTCCCTGCGGCGGTTCGCGCTCATCAGTCTGCGGGCCGAGCGCCCCTTTGTCTGGCTGCAGTCTCTGGAGGATGTCGCGGTCAGTTTCCTGCTCATTCAGTCCGAGTATTTCGGGCTGCGTTTTGCCCACCTGCCCGCAGGCGCGATGCCGATGGTGATGGTGCTGTTGCCGGGACAGCCCGGTCAGGCGCTGCGTGCGCATCGGCAGGCGCCGTTGCTGTTCGATGTGCAGACCGGGATGCTGTCCCAGCACATTCTCGAGGCCGCTGATGTGGAAGGCGACGGTTTGTTCGCGCCGCTGGCCGCGACCCAATTGCCCGAGGGGTTTGCCGAACGTGTTCTGTCGCTGGGCTAGGGCCTAGCGTCTGGCATCGCGCAGCAGTTCGCGATCGCGCCGCTGCACGTAGCTCTGCAAGCGCTGTTCGAAACCCGGTGCCATGTTCAGGAACTGGATGCCGAGCTGGCGCACCGGCTGGCGCGTTTTTGTGTCGCGCAGGCTGCCGACATAGCGCACCTCGGCTTCGACGGCGAGTTCCACATCCTCCAGACTGAAGCGCACCAGCGGAATGTATTCCCCTGTGGTCAGGGCGTAGTCGAGCGCGGAAGGCACGAGCACACGCATGCCGTTGACGCTGAGATCGTGGCATTGGCCGTAGAGCGGCTTGGCGCCGCGGCGTTGGATGTCCACGGTGCTGAGGTCGCCCGGCGCCACCGACACGCGGAAAAAATTGCGCCGCTGCAGGTAATAGATCAGATCGGGATAGGCGATGCGCAGCGCGCCGTAGCCCTCGAAATCGATACGTTCGACAAGCTTGGACTGAAAGCCGACGAACACCCCTTCATAGCGCCCGATGGTGAAAAACGGCGCGTGATTTTCCAGGCGGCGGTTGCCGGAATCCGGGGTGAGTTCGTCGATGATCAGCCAGTGCTTGGGGCGATTGACCGCCAGCAGGGTCGAGCTGAACTCCTCTGCCCGGTCGTGCGGCAGAACGGCCAGAGGCTCGTGGCGCTCGATGATTTTCTGCAGCACATGATCGGCCTTCTGTTCGGAATCGACCTGATATTCCTCGCGGAACAGTTTGGCGGTGACGTCTCTCATGGGGCTGCAGCGCTCAGATGCCGAGTTGTTCCACCCAGGCCAGCGCGGCCAGATGGACGGAGCTGACGCGCCAGCCCTGGATGCCGAGGGCCGAGGACAGGAAGTCGAGGTTGTCGAAGTCGCGCTGTTCGACTGCGCGGGCGAGTTGCAGGTAGCTGCCGAACACGCCAGCATCGTCTTTCAGCGCCATGACAATGGGCTCGGACAGGGTGATCTCGGCCAGCGCCTTGTCCATCGGCACGCCGAGCATGACGTCGAGCATGGAAAAAATGCCGACGACGAAGGCATTGTCGGCATCTTCGGCCGAGAGGGTGTCCTTGGCGAGCAGCTCCATCATGCGTGCGCGGGTGATTGCGGTGCGCGCGATGGCCGGAGACGCGGCGCTGCCCGGCACGGTGGCCAGCAGCAGGGCGAGCCAGCGGAACAGTTTTTTGTAGCCCAGGATGGCCGCGGCATGGCGGAATGACGTGACCTCCGACATCAGGCCGAAACCCGAGGAATTGATGTAGCGCAGCAGCTTGAAGGACAGGGCCGGGTCGCGCTTGAGCACCAGTTCGATCTCGCTGAGCTCGGCCTGGCGCATGACCAGATTCATCAGTTGCAGCACATTGGCATGTGCCGGGTTGATGACCTTGGCGCTGATGGTCTGCGGCCGGGCGAAGTAATAGCCCTGAAAGTAATGGAAACCCGCGTCGAAATAGGTCTTGAACTGCTCGGGGGTTTCCACCCGCTCCGCCACGAGCCGCAGGTTGCGATGGCCTTCGGCCTTGCGCTGCAGCGCCACGGCGACATTGGCGGAAATGCTCTGCACATCGGCCTTGAGGAAGCTGAGAAACGGCAGCCAGGCGGCATAGAGCGAGGCGGCGGCAAACGGCCCGGTGGCAAGCTGGAAGCCGCGCTCGCGCAGCGGCTTGAGGGCGGCGGCCACTTCCGCGATGCCAACGGCGTCGTCGCCATAGATGCGCGGCACTTCGAGCACGATGCGGTCGGGGAACACGATGTCGAGATGCTCGGCCTTGAGGTCTTCGGCCACGCAGTTGATGAAGGCCAGCTTCTCGCCGAACAGATTTTCCGATCCGATGTTCGACAGGGCATTGAACAGCAGCACGCTGTCGGTCTCGGCGTTGTGTTGCGCGGGTGCGCTCTGGGCGGCGGCGCTGTCGCGGGCGAACAATTCGTAGCCCACGATCTGCTGCTTGCGATCGACGATGGGCTGCCGCGCAATATGCGTTTGCATCACTGCGCCTGGCGCGTCGGTCAAGGCGGCTTGCGGTGGGGTGACGGTGCTGTTCATAGGGGCAGGGATAAGAGCCACAGGCGTTGCAAAGATGCTAGCAGCGGCCTGATGGCGTCGGCCCGGCGTGTTGTGTAAAAACAGCCTTGCCCCGCTGCAACTTCAGCGCAGCCATGCCTTCATCCAGGTGTCCAGATGGTCTTCCATCATCCAGTGCGCCAGTACCTTGGCACGCAGCGCGTCGCCCTGGGCGCGCAGGGTGGCGCGGTCGGACACGGCGTCGCGCAGGGCGCGGGCCCAGTCGCGGTAGCGGTTGGCCACACGTGTGACGGGGAAGTCGCCCTGGTAGGGCGCCAGGTCGGAGCAGATCACGGGATAGCCGAGGATGCCGTACTCCAGCAGGCGCAGATGGCTCTTGGCCTCGTTGAAAGCGTTGTCTTCCAGCGGCGCCACGGCCAGATCGAGGTCGAGCGACGCCAGTTTGGCGGGATACTGGTCCAGCGGCACGCCGGGGTGAAATTCCTTGACCAGGGGCTTGAGCGCTTCGGGACACAGGCCAAAAAACACCCAGTCCACTTCAGCCGCAGTGTCGCGCACCATGTCGCTGATGAGATCAAGGTCACCCGTGTGGCCGATGCCCCCCGCCCAGCCGACGCGCGGCTTGGCGCGCTCGGCGCGGGCGGGCTGAAGATGTCCCCAGCGCGCGGCTTCGAGGTAGTTGGGCTGCACCACGACTTCGTCGGTGAAGTGCGCATAGGCCTTGGCCAGCGGCTCGGTGGCCACAACCAGCCGGTTGCACAGCCCGGCAGCCTTGCGAAAGCGTTTGGCGATGTCCTTGTGGATGCTGCTCTTGTGCACACTTTTATGCGGAAGATTGGTGATGAGGTCGTCGATCTCGAACACACGAAATGCCTTGCTGGTGCGGGCGTGGCGCTCCAGCGCCTCGATCTGCGGCCATTCCATCTGCCTCTGCACCACCAGGCTGTCGGGCTGCATGCGCTCCATCTCGGCCGGCTCGTACAGGCGCATGGTCTCCCAGCCCTGGGTGAGCCCGGCGCGGTTGAGCGCGCGCATGGGCGCGATGATGCGGTACTCGCCGCAGCCTTCGCGGTCGGCCGAATGCACCAGCACGCGCGGGCGGGGGCGCCACGCCGGATCCCAGCTCAAGGGAGGCTGGTCTTCCAGCAGGAAGTCAGTGCTGGCCAGGCTCAAGTGGCGGTTGTAGGCCGGGTCGAAGGCGAGCTGAGGCAGCCATTTGGCGTGCATCGCGTCTTTTTCGGCGGCGAAGCGTTTGAGCTTGGCGTCGTCCGGCTTGGCTTCGGTCTTGTTCTTCTGGCTGGCCGAGCCTTCGTGCATGACCAATGCAAACGGCGTGAACACGATACGCAGTCCGGCTTCGCGCACCTTCAGGCACAGGTCGATGTCGTTGTACGACACCTTGAACGCCGTTTCGTCGAGCCCGCCCACCTGCGCGAACACGCTTTTTCGCACCAGCAGGCAGGCGCCGGTGACGGCGGAGAGATTTTGCGCGAGCTGGGCACGGCCGAAGTAGCCGCGGTCTTCCGGCGGGCGGCCGATGAACGGGTGTTCCGCTGGGCCGCGCAGGCCCAGAATGACCCCGGCATGCTGGATCTTGCCGTCGGGGTAGAGCAGCTTGGCACCGACGATCCCGACGTCCGGCCGCAGCGCGTGCCCCATCATCTCGTCGAGCCAGTCGTCGTGCAGCGCCGCGGTGTCGTTGTTGAGCAGCAGCAGGTAGTCGCCGCGCGCCTTGCCTGCCGCGGCATTGTTCATCGCCGAGAAATTGAACGGCCCCGGCTGCCGCACCACGCGCAGACGATCGCCAAGCTCGGCTTCCTTGGCCTCGATGGCGGCCAGATAGTTGCGTGCCTCCGTCGTCTGGCTGTCGTTGTCGATGATCAGGATTTCATAGGCCGGGTATCTGGTCTTTTCGATCACCGATTCGATACAGCGCTGCAGCAGCGGCAGCTGGTCGCGCGTGGGGATGAGGATGGACACCAGCGGCTTGACCTCGGGAAGCGGCCAGCGCACGCGGAACGACGGCGGAAACGGCCCGGCCTGCACCTGTGCATCGATGCCCAGCCGCGCGAAGTGGCGCTGCAGCGCCAACTGCCCGGCCTCCAGGATTTCGGGCACCGATTTCTGCGAATGCCCCGATCCCTGCAGACGGTGATAGAGCACCTCCGGCACGTGGCCGATGGCCGCTTCGCCGTGGCCTTGCGCCTGCAGAAGCTCCCAGGCGCGCAGTAGCAGGTCGTAGTCTTCCGCGCCTTCGGCCTGCGGATCGAAACCGCCGAGCGCTTCGAACAGATCGCGGCGAATCAGCAGCAGTCCGCCCACGTAGGGCAGGCTGCGCAGATAGTCGAGGTTGAAGTCGGGCTTGCAATGCGGGTTGACATGCTGGCCATCGGCGGTGAGGTTGTCCTCGTCGGTATAGACGAGTTGCCACTGCGGATGCTTGCGCAGGGCATGGGCGATGCGGAACAGCGCGTCGGGTGCGAGATGGTCGCCGGTGTCGATGATGCCGAGCCAGTCGGCGCCGCAGTGCAGCAGGGCGTCATTGGCTGGCGCCAGCAGGTCGCCCGCGGCAAGGGGCGCGGGCAGCTCGGCCAGCACCTGTGCCGCGAGCCATTGCGCCGCCACACTGTCGCGGGTTGGGTGCGCGGGCAGACTGGCGTTGGGCAGCAGGGCCAGGCCGATGCCTGGCGGCGGGACGGTATCGCGCTGCCAGGCGGCGATCATCTGCTGCGCCCAGTCGTGTTCGCCCGGCAGCCAGCGGCCTTCGGGCAGCCAGGGCAGCTTGGGTTTGAGTGGCACGGCCATCTGGACGCCTGCGGTGTCGGCGACTTCAAAGCCGGCGCGCTCGGTGCTGAGGGTGAACAGCCGCTCGACCACATGCGCCAGCGTGCCGTCGGTCTGGCCGGACTCGTCGTCGAAATCGGTGGCTTGCAGATTGAGCGCCAAAAGCGGATCGAGGGCCTGCGGGCGGCACCAGAACATCGATCCGGCGAAGTAACCGTGCCGCGCCAGATCGGGCGCAATGCCCATGCGCTGCGCCACCGCAGCCAGCCGCGGCACATTGGCGTCGCCGCGCAAATCCAGCCAGAAGCCGCGAGGACCGATCAGTCCCAGCCTGGGCTGCTGGGCGAATGCGGCCAGGGCACGCGGCGCCGATTCCAGCAGATCGGCAAGAAGTTCGCGCCGCCAGCGGTCACCGTCCTTGTGCTGCAGGAAAGGAATATGGATGTGCTCGACCTCTCTGAGGTGCGGGGACTTCTTGCCGTGGAGAAACAGCACTTGCGCATAGCCGCGCGCGCGCGCCATGCGCAGTAGCGCAAGACGCGGCGCGATGTCGCGGCCCCGGTTCGGGTGGCGCACGACCACGGCTTCGGGCAGGTCGCGCACGATGTCGCCGAGCACGTCTTCGCGCCCTTCGCTCAGCGAGATATAGACATCGCACGGCGCAGGCAGGGCCAGCAGCAGCGCGTGGAATTCGGGCCAGAGATCGGGGTAATGCAGGTGCAGCAGCACCGCGGTGCCGTGTCCTTGTGGCTTGCCTGCATGGAGAATGGGCGACAAAGCTGGGGCGGCTTCCGGGGAGGAGGCAACGCGTGCCGGAATGACCGCACGGTGTTGCGATGGGCCAGGCCGCGCCCGGTAAAAGACCTGCAGACTGGTGAGTTGCTGGTATTCGTCCGCGCCGACATTCTTGACCACGAGGTGTTCGGTTTCGAGATTGGCCGGGAAGACGCTGGGACGCGAGGTCTGGAAAAAGCGGCTGTCCGGGCCGTACGCCATGGCCTCGACGGTGTAGCCGGTCTGCTCCAGCATGCGCTGGCCCTCGTCGCGGGTGAAAAAACGCAGATGGGTGATGTCGAGAATGCCAGACTGTTCATAGCTCCAGCGCCCGGCAGCGAGTTCGTTGATCAGCCAGAGGTTGCGCGCATTCGGCAGGCTGACGAGCACTTGCGCATCCTCGGTCAGCCAGGGGCGCAGGGCATCGAGTGCGCGCCAGGGATTGGACATGTGTTCGAGCACGTCGGCCAGGACCAGGGTGTCAACGCTTGCGGCGTTCAATCCATGCACGGCAAGGTCGATGTCCTGCAGCAGGCCAGTGATGACACGGTGGTAATGCGTCTGCGCCAGGCGGGCCACTTGCGCATTTCCCTCAATGCCCCACAACTCGACAGCAGGAAATTTCTGCTTCAGCCCGGCCCCCATGGCGCCGGATGCGCAGCCCACGTCCAGCACGCGGCGCGGTGGCTGGCGGAGCAGGCCGAGCAGATCGGCCCGCGGATTGCTGTGATACGCGCCGACCTCTGTCGTTTCTGCCGCGTCGAGTGACTCCCAGAGATGGGGGGAAGGTGAGGTCATGGTGTCAAAGGTATTGGAACAAGCTCAACCCCTGCACCTGCGTAAACGCCTTTTGCGCGGCCTGCAGGGCGGTGAGGCTGGACTGGTAATTGGTGATGACCTGCGGGTAGTTGATGCTGGTGAGCTGGGTCTGCTGGGTTTGCAGTTGCAGGGTGAGGCTGGCGTTCTGCGTCTGCACGGCCTGCGCCTGTTGCAGGCGGCTGCCGATGCTGGCCTGGGTGCTGAGCAGATTGGTCTGGCTCTGGTCGAGACTGGCCAGGGCGTTGCTGATGGACTGGGCGCGCAGGGCGTTCGAGCCCGAGGTCTGAGCCGAAGACGAGAAGGCCTGGGCCAGGGACTGGAAGGTCTGGAACAGGCTTTGCGGTGCGGCGGCGCCGATGGTGAAACTGTCTCCTGCCGCAGGCGTGCCGACGATGGGGACGGTGATGGCGGGGCTGCCGCCTGGGGGCAGTCCGATGCTCATGCCGGGAGTGAAGCTGCCGCTGCTGATCGCGCCCGATGAGAACACGCCGCCGGTGCCGCTGGTCACGGCGTAGGTCATCGACCCACCGCTGCCGCTGAAGGAAATCTGGTACTGCGTGCCGTCCACCTGCAGGGTTTGTTGCGCCAGCGCGGTGTTGTTGACCGTGCCGGGACCAGCGGTGGCGCCGCCAGTGTTGCCGCTTGCTGCCGCCACGCTGAAAGTGCCGTTGCCCGCGCGGGCATTCATGAACAGAGCGCTGCCGGGATCGCTGATGGCGGTGTTCAGGCTGGGGCCGATGGCCAGCTGGTTCTGGCTGCCGTCGCCCTGGTATTGCACCGAGCCATCAGCCTGGATGGTGAAGGGCTGGGTGCCGCTCTTGCTGCCGGCGAAGAGGTAGTTGCCCTGACCGTCCTGGGTGTTGGCGTATTGCGCGAGCTGCTGCACATACCCTTGCATGGTGGCGGCGGCGTTCTGCAGGTCTTGGGGGCTGACGGTGCCGTTGTTCATCTGCACGGCAAGCTGCCGCACCTGATCGACCAGTGTGCCCACGCTCTGCACTGTGGCGCTTTCGAGCTGGAGGGCGTTCTGCGCGTTCTGGCCGTTCTGGGAGTAGGTCGCCAGTCGGTTGATCTGGCCGGTGAGGGTGACGTTCTGCGCGGCGGCAACCGGCTGGTCGGACGGATTGGTCAGGGTGCTGCCGGTGGCGAGTTGCTGGCTCAGGGTGTTGAGGGTGTTCTGCTGATTGAGAATGCCCGTCAGGCTGGCGGCGTAGAACTGCGAGGTGCTGATGCGCATGAAGTGTCTCCTTACCCGACGGCCTGCAGCAGCGAGGTGAACAGGCTGTTGCCCACCTGAATCGCCTTGGCCGCAGCCTGGTAGGCCTGTTGATACTGGATGAGTTTGGTGGCCTCCTCGTCGAGGTTCACGCCCGAGACCGACTGCTGCGAGGACACGGCCTGCGCCGCCACCGCGCTGGCGGCGCTCAATGCGCTCTGCGCCTGGTTGCCCTGCGAGGCCACCTGGCTGACGAGTTGCGAATACGCGCCTTCCAGCGAGGTGCTGCCACCCGCCAGCGTTTTGGCGGTCTGCAGCGCGGCCATGGCTTGCGCATTGCCGCCGTTGCCGCCGCTGGCCGGGCTGAGGGTGAAGGCGTCGCCCGAGACGGCGGTGCTGCCGGCGAGGGTGACATTCCAGTAGCCGCCGGGCGGATTGTTGCCGTAGGGGATGGACAGCACCTGACCGCTGCCGCCCAGGGTGACACTGCCGCTGGCGAGCACGCCGCTGGTGCCCGACGCGACCTGAAAACCGACCGTGCCACTGGTGCCGCCACTGGTCAGTGTGATTTGCAGATTGGTCGGCGGGCTGGTGGCACCCAGATTCACTCCATTCAGAACCAGGCTGCCCGCGCCGCTGGTGGCGCTGTATTGCCCGGCGGACAGGGTGAGGTTGCCGAGATTGCTGTTGACCAGACTGCCGGACTGCATCTGCCCCGCACTCGAAACGTATGGAGAGGCGGCGGCGATCTGCGCCGCATTGCTCAGGGTGGCCTGGAAGTTGAGCGCGCCGTAGCGCGTGGGCAGCATCTCGAAGCTGTTGCCGGCCTGCGCGCCGCTGACGCTGAGCTGCACTCCGTCGATGTTCAGCGTGGTCACACCACCGGAAGTGCCGGATGTGAGCGTGGCGGCCTGGCCGGTGGAGAGGTTGGTGGCCGTCCAGTTGCTGCCGTCGTAGTTGAGCCGATAGTCGGCGGTGGTTAGCGCGCTGGCATTCACCACGCTGCCGCTGATGACCGCGCCGCCCGTGTTGGCCGAGCTGGCGAGCACTTGCACCGGGCCGGCCTGAAACATGGCGGTGCCGAATTGGCCATTGAGGTCGAGTCCCTGCGCCTGCTGGCTGTTCATGGCCGCGGCCAGACCGTCGGCAATGCGGCCCAGCGCGTTCTGCGCCGGTTGCAGCACCTGGCTGCGGAACAGCAGCAGGCCGCCGAGCGTGCCACCCTGCAACCCTTGCGACAGTACCGCGCCGTTGGCGGCGTAAGCCACTTCCAGTTGCGTGGGGTCGTAGGCGTTGGGTGTGGTCTTGAGGTCGAACGACTGGCCCCCACCCACCAGAATCTGGCCGTTGCCGGTGAACACGTTGACCTGATTGCCGTCCTGCGGCAGAACACTCACACCCACCTGGCTGGAGAGTTGAGTGATGAGCTGGTCGCGCTGGTCGAGCAGGGAATTGGGCGTGCTGCCGGTGCCCGAAAGCGCATTGATCTGCACATTGAGCTGGGCGATCTGCTGCGTCAGGCTGTTGATGCGGGTGACGCTCTGGCCGATCTGCTGGTTGACGCCGGTGGAGGCATTCTGCAGTTGCTGCGCGGCGCTTTGAAAGGTCTGCGCGAGGCCCTGTGCCTGGCTGATGAGGTTTTGCCGCGATGGCATGTCGGACGGGTTGGCTGCCACCTGCGCCACGCCGCTGGCGAAAAACTGGTTGATCGCGGTGCTGAGCCCAGCATTGGTGCCGGCCAGCAGGTTGACCACGGGTTGAAGCTGGGTGTTGAAGGTGCTGGCGCCGCTGGCCGTGGCCGCCGTGCTCCAGACCTGCGATTGCAGATAGGTGCTGTAGCTGCGGGTGACCCCGTCGATCTGCGTGCCATTGCCCAGATATTGTCCGCCGTACAGGCTGGGCGTGAGGGTGGACTGCACCGCGGTTTCGCGGCTGTAGCCCGGGGTGTTGACATTGGCGATGTTGTTGCCCGTGACCTGCAGCGCGGACTGCGCCGCCTGCAGACCGGTGAGGGCATTACTGACCAGACCACTGATGCCGGACATGTCAGCCCCTCCCCAGGGTTTGGCCCTGCGATCCGCCGTAGCCCTTGGCGGCGCTGGTTGCGGGGCCGTAGGTCGGCTCTGGCGTTTGCTTGCGGGACTGCGCGATGGCCTGCTGCAGCGCTGCGCTCCACACCGACAGGGTGTGCTGCAGCGCCAGGGTTTCGTCGCGCAGGGCGGTGACTTCGGCGGTGAGTTCGGGGGTGCGTTCCAGTTCCGGGTCGCCGGACTGGCGGCGTGCGGCGTAGCCGTCGAGCGCGTCGATCAGCGGCTGCCAGATCGGCGCCACGGGCAGTGCGCCTTCGGTGCCGGTATTCACCAGCGCCTGCCGCTGCTGGCGCAGCACCTCGGTCAGCGCGGCAACGAGCTGGCGTTCATCCGGGGGGGTCTGGGGCTGGGACATGGCGGGACGATCTGGACGCAGGATACAGAAGGGATAACGTCACTGGCTCGTGAGACTTGAGGGCATGCCGAGCTGATCGAGCGCCTGTTGCATGCGGGGGCTGCGGGCGATGGCCACCAGCTTGGCGGCATAGTGCGGGTCGGTGGCGTAGCCGCTGCGCTGCAGCGCGCTGGCGAAGGCCGAAATATCGTTGCCCTGGTTGCGTGCGGACTGGTAGCGCGGGCGCGCGAGCAGGGCCGCATAGTTCTGCACGCTTTCCGCCATGTTCTGATAGGCGCGGAACGCCGCCGTGCCGACCGAGGCGACGCCGTTGCGGAATTCCTGCGTGAGCGTCTGCACCGTGCCGCCGTTCCACCCCGCTCCAGCCTTGACGCCAAACACATTGTTGCCCGGGGCGTGCTGCCCCCAGCCGGTTTCCAGCGCGGCCTGCGCCAAAATGGCCACCGGGGCAACGCCGATCTGCTTGGCTGCGGTCTGGACGCTGGGCAGGATGCTGGCGATGAACTGCCGGGCCTGCTCGGCGGCGGTGGGCTCGGCATCGCCCGAGACGGGCGCCGTCGCGGAAGGCTGCGCGGCGTGAGGCTCCACGGACGCGCTTGCCGGTGCCGCAGATTGCTGTGTGGGCAGCACCGGCAGGGCGTGTTGCCGGTAGACGCTCAGCGGTTCCCGGGGCAGGGTGGCGCTGCCGCTTCCGGTCAGAGGAAGCATGGCGGCATTCAGCGCGGCGGCGCGTGCGCCGGGGGTGGACAGCGTGCCTGAGACGGGATGCGCTGCCGCGTTGCTTCCGTGGTCGGCAGGGATGGCAGACGGCTTGGGCGCCGCGCCCGGCGGCGTGCCGTAGCGGCTGGACAGTTCGCGGGCGATGAAACTCGCCAGACCGATGCCTTGGCCCTGGCTGATGGTGGTGGCGAGCTGCTGGTTGAACATCGACTTGAACATCGGTCCCGCGGTGTCGCCCAGCATGTCCGGCCCCAGGCTGGTGGCGTTCATCGCGGTGAGCATCTGCTGCATCAGCAGCGCCTCGAACTGCTGCGCCACGGCCTTGATCGCCTGCGGGCTGCGCGGGTCGGCGTTCGCGGCGGCCTTGAGCTGGTTCAGCCCCTGGAATGACAGGCTGTTGGTCGCCGTTGCACCGCTGGGCGGCAGCGGTGCAACGGGCAGGGTGGGCGCGGTCGCCATGGCGGTGTTCAGATCACGTCGAGCTGGGCGTGCAGCGCGCCTGCGGCTTTCATCGCCTGCAGGATGGCAATGAGGTCGTTCGGCGCGGCGCCCACGGCATTGAGTGCGCGCACGACGGCTTCGAGCGTGACACCGGGGTTGAACATCAGCAGATTGGCCTTGTCGGACTTGGCCTTCACATCGGTCTTGGGTACCACGGCGGTCTGGCCCGCGCCCAGCGGATTGGGCTGGCTCACCTCGTACTGGGTGCTGATGGTGACCGACAGATTGCCATGCGCCACGGCGCAGGCGCCCAGGGTCACGTTCTGTCCCAGCACCACGGTGCCGCTGCGGGCGTCGATCACCACCTTGGCCGGCGGCGATTCCGGGGTGACGTCGAGCGCCTCGACCTGCCCGAGAAAGGCCGTGCGCGCACCCGCCGTCAGCGGCGCCTGCACCTGGATGACTCCGGCGTTCAGCGCCGTGGCGGTGCCGGCGCCGAACTGCTGGTTGATGCGGTCGGCCACGCGGCTGGCGGTGCCGAAGCTCGGGGTGTTGAGCGACAGGGAAATCGGGCCGGTCTGGTCGAAATTGCTGGCCACGGCGCGTTCCACCGTGGCGCCGTTGGCGATCATGCCCGCCGTCAAAAAGTTGACCTGGGTGCTGTTGCCGCCGGACGACGCGCCAAAGCCGCTGACCACCACATTGCCCTGCGCCACGGCGTAGGTCTGTCCGTCTGCGCCCTTGAGTGGCGTCATCAGCAGGGTGCCGCCGGCCAGACTGGCCGCATTGCCCACGGCGGACACGGTAATGTTGATCTGCTGGCCCGGCTGGGAAAAGGGCGGCAGGTTGGCGGTGACCATCACCGCGGCGACATCCTTGGGCTGCAGGTTCGAGGCGACCCCCGGCGGCAGATTGATGCCCAGGCGCTGGAACATGGACAGCAGCGACTGCGTGGTGTAGGGCACCTGGGTGGCCTGGTCGCCCGTGCCGCCCAGGCCGACCACCAGACCGTAGCCGACGAGCTGGTTGACGCGCACGCCCTGCACGCTGGCGAGGTCGCGGATGGCGGCGGCCTGCGCGGGCAGGATGGCGGGCGAGAGCAGCGCCATCGCGCAGACGGCGGCGCGCAGCAGAGTGCGCAAGGCAATCGGACACATGGCGGGGAATGGTTGCATCAAAACGGCCACAATGAAAGGAAGAAGCTCGCCAGCCAGGGCACTTTGGCGGCGGCGTACACATCGCCGGTACCGCTGTATTCCACGCGGGCATTGGCGATCTGGGTGCTGAGCACGGTGTTCTGCGGGCTCACGTCGGCAGCGCGCACCACCCCGGCCACGCGGATGTATTCGTGCCCGCCGTTGAGCATGACTTCCTTCTGCCCGGAGATCTGCAGATTGCCGTTGCTCATCACCTGCACCACTGTGGCCTGCAGGGTGGTGGTGAAGGTGTTGCTCTGCGAGGTGGCGCCGTTGCCGCCGAACTTGCTCGACGAAGTCAGCCCCATCGAGGGTGAATAGCCGCCTACGGTGAAGGGCTTGCCGAAGAAGCTCGACAGCCCGGCGCTGACGCTGTCGGCCTTGTTCACCGTGGTGTTGGTGGACTTGGTGGCGTTGGCGTTTTCCTGGATGAGCACGGTGATCAGGTCGCCCACGCGGTGCGCGCGGCTGTCCTCGAACAGCGAGACATTGGTGCCCTGTTGCCAGATGGCGCCGTTGGGCGTGTGCGCGTTCATCGACTCCGGCTCGGCTGGAATGGGCAGCGGCTTGAGCGCGCCGCTGCTCAGGTGTTGCGGCGCCGTTGCGCAGGCGCCGAGAAACAGGGCGAGGGCGGCGGCAAGCAGCGGGCGGAGAGCGCGCAGGACAGACATCGCGTTCATCACAGGTTGTTGTTCACATACTGCAGCATCTGGTCGGAAGCCTGCACCGCCTTGCTGTTGACCTCATAGGCGCGCTGAGTGGAAATCATGTCCACCAGCTCGGCCACGACGTTGACGTTGGACGATTCCAGGTAGCCCTGCTGCACCGAACCGAGGCCGTTGAGCGTGGGCTGGCCGGTGTTTGGCGCGCCGGAGGAGCCGGTCTGCAGGTACAGATTGTCGCCAATGCTCTGCAGTCCGGTGGGGTTGACGAAGCTGGCGAGTTGCAGCGCGCCGACTTGCTGCGGCGCGGCCTGCCCGGGCAGGGTGACCGACACCGTGCCGTCGTTGCCGATGGTCAGGGTCTGCGCGCTGGCCGGCACGGTGATGGTGGGCTGCACCAGATAGCCGCTGGCCGTGACCACTTGTCCCTGGTTGTTGAGCTGGAAGGTGCCGTCGCGGGTGTAGGCGATGGTGCCGTCGGGTTTGAGTACCTGGAAGAAGCCCTGGCCGTTGATGGCGACATCGAGCGAGTTGCCGGTCTGCGTGAGGTTGCCCTGCGTCATCAGCCGCTCGGTGGCGACCGGGCGCACCCCGGTGCCCAGTTGCAGACCGCTGGGGTATTGCGTGCTCTGCGAGGACTGCGCACCCGGCTGTGTGAGATTTTGGTAGAGCAGATCCTGGAACACGGCGCGCGCGCCCTTGAAACCGCTGGTGTTGACGTTGGCCAGATTGTTGGCGATCACGTCCATGCGGGTCTGTTCGGCTTCGAGGCCGGTTTTTGCAACGTAGAGCGAGCGGATCATGGTGGGTATCGGATGCGGAGTTGGAGCGGCGGGTCGGTTCGATCAGTTCACGCTGAGCAACTGCGACGCGGCCTGATGGTTCTGGTCCACGGTCTGCATCAGCTTGGTCTGGATTTCAAACGCACGGGTGTTGTCGAGAATCTGGATCATGGCCTGCACCGGGTTGACATTACTGCCTTCCAGCGCGCCCACGGCGAGCTGCACCATGCCGTCGGCGGGAGCCGGGCCTTGCGTGTCGCGGAACAGGCCGTCGGCGCCGCGCTGCATCTGGCTTGCCGGCGGGTTGGCGAGCTGGATGCGGTTGACCACCACCAGCGCATTGGGCTGGCTGCCCACCGGCACGCCGGAGATGGTGCCATCCGCGCCGATCTGCACCGACTCCAGCGGCGGCAGCGAAATGGGCGCGCCGCCCTGGCCCAGCACCGGGCGGCCGTCGCTGGTGGACAGGATGCCGCTGCTGCTGACCTGCAGATCACCGTTGCGGGTGTAGGCGGTGTCGCCGTTCGTGGCCTGCACTGCAATCCATCCGGGGCCCTGAATGGCCACGTCGAGCGCGCGGCCGGTGTGGTTGATCGGCCCCTCCCGCAGATTGGCGCTGTTGCCCTGCACCGTGGTGTAGGCGCCGCTGGGGGCGGCGTTGCCGTACACCGGCAGCGCGCGGAACTGCGCCTGTTCGCCGCGGTAGCCGGTGGTGTTGACGTTGGCGAGGTTGTTGGTCGTCACCGCCTGCTGCTGCAGGATGGCGCGGGCGCCGGTGGCGGCAATCCAGAGGGTATCCATGATTCAGTTCAGGCGTGCTGTTGGATCACAGGGTAAGCAAGGTCTGGACCACCTGGTTCTGCGTCTTGATGGTCTGCGCATTGGCCTGGTAGGCCTGCTGCGCGACGATCAGGTTGACCAGTTGCGTCGACAAGTCGACGTTCGATTGCTCCACCGCGCTGGACTGCAGCGAACCGAGCCCGGCAGACTGCGGACTGCCGGTCAGCGGCGCGCCGGACTGGTAGGTGGAGGCGTAATAGTTGTTGCCCACCCGCTGCAAACCCTGCGGCGCCTTGAAATTGGTCAGTGTGATCTGCCCCAGGGTGGCCGATTGGCCGTTGCTGTAGCGGCCGAAGAGGATGCCGCTGGGATCAACCGAGAGATTGCTCAACTGGCCCACGCCGTAGCCGTCGTTGACGATGTTGTTGACCGCCGAGGGCGCGTTGTAATTGGTCGAGCCGGCGAAATTCAGCGCGATGGTCGAGCCCGACGCGCCGTCGGCCCAGCTCAGGCCGGTAATCGTTCCGCTGGCCGCGCCACTGACTGCGCCGGTCGAGGTGAACTGGATGGACAGCGGTCCGCCGCTGGTGATGCCGCTGCCGCTGCTGGTCGTGCCATTCACGCTGTAATACACATTCCACTGCTGCCCGGAAGTCGAGCCGGAGCTCAGGACGTAGTAGGTGCTCAGCAGATGCGAAGTGCCCAGGCTGTCGTATACCGTGCTGGTGGTGGAGTAGTTGTAGGTCGTCGGATCGTTGATGTTGAACGGCGTGCCGCTGGCCGGCGGGGTGACCGAGGCATTGAGGTTCAAGGCCACCGTGGCACTGGTCGTGGCCTTGGGCGCAAGACTCGTCGCGGTGATCTGCAGCGGGCCGGACCCCCCCGTGAGTGCGCCACTGACTGCAGGCGTCCCGACGAGCTGGCCTCCGGCGGCATCGACGATATAGCCGTTTTTGTCGAGCTGGAATTGGCCGTCGCGGCCATAGACCGTGGCGCCGTTGTAGTTGAACTGAAAGAAGCCGCTGCCATTGATGGCGATGTCCAGCGGGTTGCTGGTGGCGCTGATATTGCCTTGCGAAAACTGTTGTGCAACGGTTTGCACCGAGGTGCCGATGCCCACCTGTCCATACTGTGGCGCGGTGCCCGCAATGGCCGTTGCGTAGGCATCGGCGAACTGCGCATTGCTCTGCTTGAACCCCACCGTGTTGGCGTTGGCGATGTTGTTACCCATCACCTGCAGATCGGTCGATGCGGCTTTCAGGCCCGAGAGTGCGGTTTGGAAGGTGCTCATGGAATCCCCCGAAAAAGACGTTGTGATGTGTTCGATATGTCGCGATGCGGCGCTTACATCACGCCCTGGATGCTCGACAGCGGCACGCTGCCGCTCTGCCCCTGGAGCTGCAGTGAGGGACCGTTGCTGCCGCTGAGATAGACCGACTGCACCTTGCCCGTGCCAAAGGGCACGGCGGCAACTGCCTGACCGCTGCCATCCGTGGCGGTGACGTTGAAGGTGTAGCTGCCCGCAGGCGCCGACTGTCCACCGCTGGTCGTGCCGTCCCAGTTGAAGGTCTGCACGCCGGTGGGCAGGGCCCCGAGCTGCAGGGTGCTGACGGTTTGCCCGGCGCTGTTCTGCACCTGCACCTGCACGCTTTGCGCGGCAGAAGACAGGGTAAAGCCGCCGGCCGTGCCCCCGCTGGTGGGCAGGCTGATGCTGTTGTTGTCGAACACCACGGTCTGTCCCACCAGATTGGCCGCCTGCAGACCCTGGGTCTGCGCCAGCTGCGCGGTGAGGGTGGCCATGCTTTGCTGCATGCCCTGCACGCCGCTGGCCGTGCTGAACTGCGCGAGCTGGGCCGACAGGTCCTGATTGCTCAGGGGGTTCATCGGGTCCTGGTTGGTGAGCTGGGTCACCAGCAGCTTGTAAAAGGTGTTGACGTCGGCCAGCCCGCCCAGACCGCTGGTACTGCTGCCGGAGGTGCCGCTGCTGTGACTGGTCTGTAGCGAGGAAAGAAAGGCGTTGGAGCTGATGGGTGAGGTGCTCATGACGGAGGTCCTTCAGGGTCATTGACCCAGGGTGAGGGTTTTCAGCAGCAGGTTCTTGGTGGTGTTCATCACGTTCACATCGGCCTGATAGGCGCGCGAGGCGGAGATCATGTTGACCATTTCATCGACCGGATTGACGTTGGGGTAGGACACGTAGCCCTCTTTGTTCGCCAGCGGGTTGCCGGGGTCGTACACGAGTTTGAGCGGGCCGGGCTTTTCCACCACCCCGGCAACCTGAACGCCGTTCACTCCGGCGGGCACGCCCGGACCGGACAGCGGCTGCGCGGCAAACACCACTTCGCGGGCGCGGTAAGGCTGGCCGTTGGAGCTGACCGCCGAATTGGCATTGGCCAGATTGCTGGCCACCACGTTGAGGCGGTAGCTCTCGGCATTCAGGCCGGAGTTGGCGACATCGAGGGCGGAGAACAGGGACATGGTGGAGCGCGCGGGGATCAGTTGCCGGTGATGGCCGATGTCAGGGTCTTGATCTTGCCGGTGAGAAAGGTGAGATCGGCTTCGTACTGGATGCTGTTTTTCTGGAACGCGGCCTGCTCGCGGTTCATGTCCACCGAGTTGCCGTCCAGCCGCACGGCATTGCCCACCTGGTAGGCGACGAAGTCGGCGCCTGCGGGAGCGACGTTGCCTGCGAGCTGGCGGGGCTGCTCTGTGGTGAGCGGCATCCCACCCGGCTGCCGGCCTGACAGTGCCGCCTTGTAGGCGGCGGAAAAGTCCAGATCGACCGCCTTGTAGCCCGGCGTGTTCGCATTGGCGATGTTGGCCGAAAGCAGTTGCTGACGTTGCGCCCGCAGGTTGAGGGCGGTCTGCAGCGGGGCGAATTCACGGTCGATGGCGGAGAGCATGGCGGTCGGTCGGGGCGGTCTTGTCGAGCTATCAATGCAGATTCCATGCCAAGGCCCGCGCGTCGGGTGAGCCCGGCGCAGACCGTGCAAAGCGGCAATCCGGCTTCGACCGAGCGGCAAAACCTTGCCGGTCTGTCGCCGCCAAGTCAGCGCAACAGTGCGCCCCGGCGTGTCGCGCATGCGCATTCGGCCTGCTGGAACGGACTTTGCGTTGTTCAGGGCTCCTGCGCGCGTTTCCGGATTTCCAGTTCTCCATGCGTTCCATGTCTTTTTGTTCCTTTTTCCGCCGGTGGCCGTTGCGCGTCGGTGCCGTCAACTGTCTGAGCCTGATCGGGGCGACTGCGGCCTGCGCTCTGCCCGCAGTGCAAAGCCCCGCGAGCATTCGCGCGGCGGTGGAAACCTTCGTGCGCGCCGGTCTGCCTCCGGCTGCGGCCAAGGCGAAGATCGAAGTGCAGGGACCGGCGGCGGATTTGCGGTTTCCGCAATGCGCGGACCTGCGCACTGCCTACTTCGGCAACGCCAACCCCTACGGCGCACAAACCGTGGAGGTGCGCTGCGCCGCGCCGCAGGTCTGGTCGCTCTATCTCCCAGTGCGGGTCGATCAGCAGCAGGGCGTCGTCGTGGTGGCGCGGGCGCTGCAGGCTGGGCATGTGCTGAGCGCAACCGATCTCACCACGGTCGAGCGCGATGCCGCCCATCTTCCCCCCGGCGCGATGAACGACGCGCAGGCGCTGGTCGGTCAAGTGCTGCGCTACAGCGTGGCGGCGGGCCAGCCGCTGGTGCAAAGCATGCTCACCGGACCGCAACTGATTCACTACGGGCAGCCGGTCAGTCTGGTGGCGCAGGGCATGGGCATGCGGCTGGTGGCGCTGGGGCAGGCGATGGCGGACGGGCGCGTCGGCCAGTCGGTGCTGGTGCGCAATCTGCAGTCCGGCCGGGTGGTCAGCGGCGTGGTGGACGCGCAGGGACAGGTGGTGGTGCCGCTGAACTGATGTGGTGGATGCCGCGTCAAAAAACCGTCTTTGGGTTGCGGCGATGAGCGGATCGGGTAGATTGCATCGAATTTTTTTGACTAAAAAGATAAATTATTGTCGAATTACCCCTGAATTTGTTTGAAATCGCGTGGCACCAGGTTTGCTATGCAAAGGGTATCTCCAAAGGAGTCTGCCCATGCCTGCCATTGCACTGATGCCCATTGCCGACCGTTCTGCGCGTTCAGAATGGTTCGATCCCCCCGCACCCCCGCTTGCCGACGCCGGCAACGCCGCGGATGCGCCGGACGCCGACGCACCGCTGGCCGAAACCTCGACACTGCGGCTGGCGCGGCAGATTTACGCCGCCTGGCTGCAGCGCTGCCTGCGGCAGGGGGCGTATCGCCATAATCCCGGCGCTGGGGCGGCCTTGCCGCGTGCCGCCATCGAACACCATCTCGACAGCGCGCTGCAGCTTGCCGGGGCCGAAGCGGCGGAGCTGCTGCCCCTGGGCGAGATGCAGCGCAACCGCCTGGCGGCGCTATGCAGCCTGATCGCCACGCTGACCGGAACCGATCAGCAGCCTGCTCACGCCGTGCCGATCTGGGACCGTCTGATCGAACTCGGTCTGGAGGTGCTGCAGGGCTTTGCCGACATGGAGATCGTGTTCGCTGCGCAGCGTGCCGCGCATGACCCGCTGACCGGCCTGCCGGGGCGGACCGCTTTGCAGCAACGCCTGCTCGCCGAGCAGTCTCTGGTCCTGCGCCATGGCCGCACCTGTGCGGTGGTGATGGTCGATATCGACCATTTCAAGGAGGTGAACGATCAGCACGGTCACCAGACCGGCGACAGGGTGCTGACGGCTTTCGCCCGCGTGTTGCGCGGCGCGCTGCGGCCGTATGACGGGGTCTACCGCTACGGCGGCGAGGAGTTCGTGCTCGTGCTCCCTGGGGCCGCTGCGGCGCAGGCGGTGCGCATCGTGGACCGCATCCGGCAGTCCATCGCTGCGCGCCCGCTGGTGCAGACGCAGGCCGGTGGACTGCAGATACATTTCTCCGCCGGGGTGGCGGCGCTGACCGAACGCGCCATTGCGCTGACCCTGCGCTGTGCCGATCAGGCGCTCTACAGCGCCAAGGCCGAAGGGCGCGATCAGGTGCATCTCGAACGCTGCGGCAGCGCATGAAGACGGCAAGCCTTGCGGCGTGGCGCCTGGCGCGGAGCACCCCCGCAGCTTGACCGGCCATGTCTGCGCCTTCCTTCCCTCGCCCGCCCAGCGGCCTGCGCCACGCCAGTGCGCAGGATCTGCAGGCGGCGTTTCGCGTGGATGCGGAGGAATTCCTGCGGCTGTTCATCCAAGGGCTGCAGCCGCAGGCGCAGCGCGACGACACCCTGCAAGCGCTGGGCAATGCGGCCGAAGCGCTGCGGGGCATCCGCATCGGCGCAGATTTCCTCCAGCTTGAAGCGGTCAGCGCGTTGTGCCGACAGGGCGAACAGGACCTGTTGCGGCAACTGCCGCTGATCGCCGCAGGCGCCGCCTTGCAGTGGGACACTCTGCGCACCGTGATCGACGGTCTGCGCCAGCAACTTGCCGCCTGGAGCGCACCGCTGCTTCCTGAGCCAATACCCGCTCGGCCTTTAGCGCCGACGCCTTTGCCCGCTGCGACGCAGGCATCGCCAGAGCCAGAGCCAGAGCCAGAGCCAGAGCCAGAGCCAGAGCCAGAGCCAGAGCCAGAGCCAGAGCCAGAGCCAGAGCCAGAGCCAGAGCCAGAGCCAGAGCCAGAGCCAGAGCCAGAGCCAGAG
>JAJXTO010000043.1 GCA_021783695.1 Pseudomonadota bacterium
TACCGAGCGTCTTCAGCTCGATCTGCACACAGGGCACCCCGTTGATGAGCAGGAGGACGTCGTAGCGGTGGTGGCTGTTGTCGGTGTTGATGCGGAGCTGGTTGACGACCTCGAAGGTGTTTTTGCACCAGTCCCTGATGTTGACCAGGGTGTAGTTCAGCGGCGTGCCGTCGTCGCGGGTGAAGCTGTTGCGCTCGCGCAGGGTGCGGGCGGCGGTGAAGACATCGGGGGTGATGATCTCCTCCAGCAGGCGCGGGAATTCGCCATCGGTGAGGCGGACGCGGTTGAGGGTCTCGAATTTTTCGCGGAAGTTGTTCTCCAGCGCGGCGCGGTCGCGGATGTCTTCGCGATAGTCGTACTTGAGGCTTTGGAGTTTGCCGATGAAGCCGTATTCGATGGTGTCCTCCCGGACGACCGATGGCTCGCGTTCGGTGGGTCGGCTGTAGGTGTCTTTTGAATGTGGCATGACTGGCAATGGGAAGAGGTCATGGGAGATGTCATTGGAAGGGCGCCTTCCGCTTTCCTGGCTTCGACCCCCCCAACAAAAAAGTCAGGTCGATCGAAGTGGCATGTTTGCAAGCTCAAACGAGCGATCGCGTCATATCGCGCCCCAGGGGTCGATGACAGTCAGCCCCGGAAACTGAAAGTCGCGCGCATTGCGGGTCACCAGGGTCAGGCCGTGAGTCAGGGCGGTGGCGGCGAGCAGGCTGTCGATGGCGGGAAGGGGGCGCCCGGCCTTTGCCAGCAATTTTCCCCAGCGTTCGGCGACCTTGGTATCGACAGGTAGCAGCCGGTTTGCGAAGAACGCGGGCAATTCCACCTCCAGCCAGTCGAGCAGTTGCTGTTTGCGCAGGCCTTCGGTGAGCTCTTCGATGCCCTTGCGCAATTCGCCCACGGTGAGGACAGACAGAAACAAAGCCGTGGCCGGGCGCGCTTCCATCCACTGCACGACCTCAGGGGCCGGTTCCCGGCGCCGGAGTTCGGACAGGACGGTGGTATCGATGAGATAGCTCACAGACTGCTTTCTCGCGTGAGACTGAGGTCGCGCGGGAAGTCGATGTCTTCCGTACCCGCCAGCGGCGAGCGTCGAATGAAGGAAGCCAGCGATTCGCCTGTTCCTGCCAGGCGGTCGTAATCGGAGCGTGACAACACGACCGCCACCGATCGGCCATGCACCGTGATTTCCTGCGGGCCGTCGCGCTCAGCCTTCTTGACTACCTCGGAAAGACGCGATTTGGCTTCTTGCATTTGCCAGATCTGCATGGATAGCCCCAATTCTGACTAAAGTGGTCAGATTGTAGTGCTAAATGCGAGTGGCAAACATTCCCTTGCCGCTCGCACCAATGACCAATCGCTGCGTCGCCCGCGTAGCCCCACATAGAACAGCCGCGCTTCCTCGCGCTCGTCTTCGCCCTCGGCGGGCATGTGGCCCACGCCCACCAGGGCCACCACGGGGAACTCCAGGCCTTTGCTCACATGCAGGGTCATCACCTTGATGCTGTTCTGCGCAGGGTCGAACTGCCCGGTCTTCTTGCGCACCTGGTGCGGCAGGCCGCGCCGGGCCAGCACGTCGGCGCAGAGGTCCATTTCGCTCCAGTGCCGGCAGAGGATGGCCATGTCACCCCAGGCGTGGCCTTCGCAGTGGGCGGCGCCCAGCAACTCGGCCACCTGTTGCGCCTCTTCGCGCAGGGTGGGCAGGCGGATGATGAGGGGCGCTTCGCCCTCGCGCCCGCAGCTCACGGGCTTGAGCAGGGGCACGCCGTCGTCGTCCTTGTCTTCGGCGGTCAGCAGACGATCCGGCGCCGGGCCGCCCCAAGCCGGATCAGCCCCCTTGGGGGGCAGCGACCCGCGCAGCGGCGGAGCGTGGGGGTACACATGTTCGGCCGCCACCAGGCTGGCCGTTTGAAGGATCTGCCGCGTGTTGCGGTAGTTGATCTTGAGGATGGTGGTGCGCCCCTGCGCCTGGATGCCCACGCTCTTGAAGCTGAAGTTTTTCTTCTGCGTGCGTTCGTAGATGCTCTGCGCGTCGTCGTACAGCACGAGCAGGCTGTTGGTGGCGGGGTCCACCATCTGCACCACCAGGCGCAGCCATTCGGGCGCGAAGTCGTGGCCCTCGTCGATCAGCACCGCCTGGTATTGCCCGCTGGGGATCTGGCGGCGGTCCACGCCGGTGATGACGCGCTGGACCATGTCGGCCATCTTGTCGGCCACGGACTGGTTGTTGGCGGGCAGGCTTTGCCCGTAGGCCACCAGCTGGTCGCGGCACCATTTATGGAAGTGCACGGCCTGCACGCGGTCGGCAATGCCTTTGGCGGCCATCACGCGGGCGAGCTGCCGGGCCAGCGGTTCGTTGTAGCAGAGGATGAGGATCGGTTTGCTGGCGGCCGTCTGTGCCTTGGCCAGGTGTTCGGCGCGGTAGCCCAGCAGCATGGTCTTGCCCGAACCAGCCACGCCGTGGATGACGCGGTGCCCCTCGCCCAGGCTGCGGGCCAGCTGCTCCTGCTGCAGGTCCATCACGCGCATGATGCTGGGCAGTTCGGCGGCTTCGTCGCCGTCGTCGAACAGTTGGTCCTGCACCTGGACGCGGACCTCGGGGAACATGATCCAGCGCACCCGGTCCATCTGCGGCAGCGACATGATGCCGCCCATCATGAAGGGGAACATGTCCCACAGTCGGCTTTGCAGCGCCTCGGGCTCGACGGCCTCAAGCATCTCGTCCTGGCAGATCACGCGATGCGGTTCGATGGCGTGGGCGAGTTCGGCCTTGTCGAACTGCGCGCGGGTGATGTTGGGCAACACCACGCCGTAGCTCCACGGAAACGCCAGCTTGCCCAGGTGCCGACCTTCGGGCTGTACCAGCAGTGGGTCGCGCTCCAGCGCGTTCACCACCTGGTGTGCGTACTGCCGGGCCTGCTCCAGCGGGTTGGCAATGGTCTTGGAGCCGAGCTCGCCGTGGATGTCCCAGGTCTGCTTGTTGGCCTGGATGAGGGTGGAGAGCCGGAAGTCCTTGACCTCCAGAATCAGGATGCCCCGGCGCGGGTGCATGACGACGAAGTCAGGGTGCTGGTGCCTGGGGCCGACGGCCACGTCGTACCAGAGCAGGTAGTCGTCATCGAGCTTGTCTTCCAGCCGCTCGGCGGTGCGGCGCTCGCCAGGCGTCATGCGCGAAACGCAGGAGCCCAGCGCAGGAATCAGGGTGGCCATGTTGTCTCTTGTCTGCTGTCTTGCGTAGGGGGAATGATGCCGCAATTTCGGGGGAATGCCGAAAATTTCGCTTGTCCGGTGGCACATCAGTGCAAGGATGTTTGAAGTCTTGGGGCTCGGCTTTGATCGTTACATCCATCTCATGCCTGTTGCCGCACGCTGGGATGTCAGCACAGGGACGTCCGCTTGCGCGGTCGGTACACTCCTACGCATGCACCCTGCCATTGCACAACACCGCGCAGCCATTGCGGCCATTTGCCAGCGCTACGGCATCCGCCGCTTGGAGGTGTTTGGCTCGGCCGCGCGGGGGGACGACTTCGTGCCCGAAAGCAGCGATGCCGACTTTCTCGTGGAGTTTGCGGCGGATGTTGCGCCTGACCTGCACAGTTTCTACGGCGCAAAGGCCGAACTGGAGCAGTTGCTCGGAAGGGGCGTCGATCTGGTGGAGCCTGGTGCGGTGCGCAACCCGTACGTGCTCGCCAGTATCAACCGCCATCGCGAGCCCGTGTATGCGGCGTGACCCTCGCGCCTATCTTTGGGACGCGCGCGAGGCAGCGCAGTCGATCCTGGCCTTTACCGCAGACTTGGACATCAAGGCGTATGTGACCAACGAAATGGTGCAGGCCGCAGTCGAGCGTAAGTTTGAAGTGATCGGCGAAGCGCTCAATCAACTGGCCAAGCTGGATGCAGCCAAGGCTGCGCGCATTCAGGACTTGCCGCAGGTTGTTGCCTTCCGCAATCAGTTGATCCATGGCTACGCCACGATCAACCCGCACACCGTTTGGAACATTGTGCAGAACGCTTTACCGGTTTTGCTCGCGACCGTGCAGACCCTGCTGGATGAGCCGGGTCCCTGATGTTTGAAACCGTTTCAGGCCCCGCCGCCGCCCTTGAGGTTTTCCCACTGCAGCACGGTGCCCGCCGGGGTATCGGCGCGAAGGCGTTGGCCGATGACGGTGTCGAAATCGGCGGCGGGAATGCCGCTGGCGGGACGGCGCAGTTGCAGGTGTTCGCGCTGCAGCACGGTGCCTGCGGGCAGGGCGGTGGCGAGCACCACGCTGCGGCGGGCCACGGCGCGCACGTCGATTTCATCAGGGCGCGGTGCCTTGATGCCATCGCCCAGCATCGCCTCGATGCGGCGGATGTCGCGCGCCAGCGCGGCGAACTCGGCCGGTTCGCTCGACGCCCGGTGGTCCGGGCCGGGCAGGGTGCGGTCGAGGGTGATGTGTTTCTCGATCACGCAGGCGTCCAGGGCCACGGCGGCGAGCGCTGCGGTGTTGCCCAGACTGTGGTCGGAATAGCCGGTGGGCAGGCCGGTTTCGGCGCGCAGGGTAGCGATGGCGCGCAGGTTCAGCGCGTCATCGGGTGCGGGGTAGGCGGAGGTGCATTGCAGCAGGGTGAGGGCAGGCACATGACCTTCTCGCTGGGCCCACGCCGACTGCACCCAGCGCACGGCCTGCTTGACTTCGGCCAGGGTGGCCATGCCGGTGGAGAGAATGAGCGGCAGGCCGGTGGCGGCGGCCTTGGTCAGCAGGGGACGGTTGACGATTTCGCCGGACGAGAGCTTGAGCCGCCGCACGCCCAGGCTGGCCAGCAGATCCACCGCGTCTTCCGAAAACGGGGTGGACATGAATTCGATGCCGACCTGCGCACAATGGGCGGCAACGATCCGGTGTTGATCGGCGCTGAGTTCGAGCTTGCGCAGCATGGCGAACTGATCGGTCTCGCCGGTGGCGCCCTGCTGATACGCGGCGGTGGCGGTGCCGGGAAGCGCCAGGTCTTCGGCGCGGAACGTCTGGAACTTGACCGCGTCGGCCCCGGCGGCTTTGGCCGCGTCGACCAGCTGCAGTGCGAGGTCGAGCTGGCCGTTGTGGTTGACGCCGGCTTCGGCGATGAGAAAGACGCGGTTGCTGGGCATGGTGGGGTCTGCGTTCAGGTGGGCTGCCTGGCGTAGTGCCATTCGGCGAGGGCGAAGTCGTCGGCGGTGTCGATGTCCACCGAGCGTTGCGGGGGCATGGCGTAAGCCGCCACGGGCACACTCCACAGGCCATGTTGCGCGGCGTGGGCCAGGGCTTCGCGCCGCCAGACGTAGATCGAGCCATTGAGCGCCCAGACTCTGGGCGCGCTCTGGCGGGCGGTCAAGCCGCCGCCTTTGCTGATACTGACGTGGCTGTCGAGCCGCTCTTCGACGAGGTTGAAATAGGGATTGAAGCCGCTGTCGAACACGCTGAGCACCAGCCCCGGTGCGTCAGGAGCGTCAGCGCGGGCCAGGCAGCCGTCGAGGTCTTCGCGAGTGCGCAGCGGCGAGGTGGGTTGCAGATCGACGATGCGGGTGACGATCTGCCGCTTCGCTTCGAGATGGGCCACGAGGTGCTCGATGACCGGGAGCTTGGGCGTGTCGTCGCGCGCCAGCTCGGGGGGGCGTAAATAGGGCACCACGGCGCCTACCTCGCGGGCGATGCGTGCGATGGTCTCGTCGTCGGTGGAGACGTAGACGGCGCTAATCGCGGGGTGCTGCAGCGCGAAGCGGATGCTGTGCGTGATGAGCGGCAGGCCCGCGAAGGGCCGGATGTTCTTGCCCGGCAGCCCTTTGCTGCCGCCGCGGGCGCAGATGGTGGCGATGGTGGTCATTGGGTCAGCAGCGTGGAGGAAGGGTGGGCGCCGAGCAAGGCCAGCGCCTGTTCGCCCGTCCGGTCGGCAGCGGTTGGGCCTTCGGTCTGCGAGCGCGCTGGCATGGGCTGCGCCAGCAGCGCTGGCAGCGCCTGCGCCAGTTCGGCCAAGGGGCACGCGGCGTCGGCCACACCCAGCGCGCGGTACGGCATGGCAGGGGCGGCAATCGAGTCGAGCAGCTGCAGCACTCGCCTGCCCGCCAGATGCGCTTCGAGCGCGACGGTGGAGGTGCCGGTGACCACGGCGTCGACCGCGTGCAGCAGCGGGTGCAGTGGCTCGGTTGGCGGGGACAGGCGCAGCTGCGCATCGTCAGGCAGCGCAGGCACTGGCTGCGACGGGTGAGGGCGAACGATCAGGCGCCAGTCGGAATGCTGTCGCACCAAAGCGATGGCGGCTTGCAGCAGGCGATCCGGCAGCGTGGGGTCGCCGACGCGTCCTGGCGCCGCCGGGTGCGCCGTGGGCTCGGGCTGCAAGGCCAACAACACCAGCCGATGCGTGTCGCCGCCCAGCGCTTGCCGCAACGCCGCTCCTTGCGCGCGAGTCTGCGCGGTGTTAATCGCATCGAACGCCGGGTTACCGGTGACGGCGATGCGCGCGGGCGGCCAGCCCGCGGCAACGAGGTTGTCGCGCACTGAGTCGGACAACACGCACACCCGGCTGGGATAGCGGGTGCGCGCGGCAAACGCATCTCCCGGCAAGGCAAACAGGTCGAGCAGCGCCAGACTGGGCACGCCCGCTTCGGTCGCCGCGTCGATGGCGGCCTGCTCGCTGCGCGGCGAGTTGGTGGCCAGCAGCAGGTCGGGCTGCAGATGCGCGAGCACGCGGCGGAAAAAGTGCAACGGGTCAAAACCCTGCCGCCCGCGCGCGGCGAGCAGCGCCTGCGCGGCCTCGGTGCCGAGTTGCTGCTGCAAGTCCCAGGCGTTGACGCCCAGATACGCGACCGATTCGGCCTCGGCGACATCCGGGTGGCTGTTGCCTGGCAGCAGCGCGCGGCCCAGCGCCAGAGCCTGCGCGCGCTCGGTCTCGTCGAGCAGGTCGAGCAAATCCGCATACCCGAGCGGCGACTCGCCCGCGCTGCGTGCGGCGCGGGCCGCGGTGGTCAGCGCCAGCAGAGTCACCCGCAGCTGCGGCAGCCGCGTGCGCAGCGCGCGCAACACCGGCAGCACCATCGCCATATGCCCGCCGCCGTAGGCCACGGCAAGGAGGTGGACGGGGCGCGCGGCGCTCATCGCGGGATGAGGGGTTGGAACTGCCGCGCCCACAGCTCCAGCGCTGCCAGCGCGCGCAGCTCGCGGGTGTGGTTGGCCGCGCCGGACACGTGATCGTCGAACAGTTTGCGCACCGTGCCCGCGTCGAACAGCTGCGCGCCCAGCGCGTCGGGGGTGAAGAGCAATCCGGCCAGCCACTTCTTTCGCGGACCGCGGAACCACTCGCCGATGGGCACGGTGAACATCTGCTTTTTGCGGTGCGCGAGGTCGGCGCCGATCAGCGGCTCGACCGCGCGTTTGAACCAGTGTTTTTTGTCGCCGTCGCGCAGCTTGGTCGCGCCTTCGGCGCGGAAGGCGAATTCCATCAGGCGCCAGTCGAGGAACGGCGTGCGCGCCTCCAGCGACACGGCCATGCCCATGCGGTCGGGCTTGACCAGATTGTTGCCGGGCAGCAGCAACATCATGTCGAGAAACAGCATCTGGTTGACGCGGTCGAAGTGCGCGGCCTGATCGAACCACGGCGCGGCCACGTCGCGCACGCTGTCGGTATCGGCCAGATTCTGGCGCAGCCAGGGCTGGAACAGGGCGGCGCGCGCCTGCGCGCCGAAAAGCCCCGTGTGCTCGACGTAATGCCGGGCGAAATCGGCGGCAGGCAGATTGCGCAGCGCGGGGTCGGCCATGAAGCTGGCGTACTTGTCGTAACCCGCGAACAACTCGTCGCCGCCGTCGCCGGTGAGCACGACTTTCACGCCTGCGCCGCCGGGACGTGCCAAGCCGATGGTCGCGCCCTCGGGGGGCAGCCCATCGTGGGGGGTAAGCCCGACGGCCAGCCGCGACACTTCGAGTGTGGGCATGAATGAGGCGTCGCCATGCGGCTGGTCGCAATGCCACAGCACGCTGGCCCAGTCGTCGAGCATGTCGGGCTGGACGATGCGTTCGCGGTGCGTGGCGCCGAAGCGCTGCGCGGCCTCGCGGGCGTAGGACGATTCGTCGAAGCGCGGGTCGGGAAAGCCGATGCAGAACGTGCGCACGGGTTCGCGCACATGCCGTGCCATCAGCGCCACCACAGTGCTGGAGTCCACCCCGCCTGAGAGAAATGCGCCAAACGGCACATCGGCGCGCAGCCGCAGTTGGACGGCGTCGTCGAGCAGGGCGAGGAATTCCTCCTGCCACGCGGAGAAGGTCTGCGGCGCGGGCGTCTGCGCGGCGAGACTCCACCAGCGGCGTGACTGGCTGCCGCCGCGATCGACGGTGAGCACCGTGCCGGGCATGACGTGGCGTATGCCCGCAAACAGGGTGAAGGGCGGCGGAACGTAGTTGTAGGCGAGGTAGTGTTGCAGCGCGGGCAGGTCGAGCGCGGGCCTGCCGGGCAGTGCGGCGAGCAGGGCTTTGATCTCGGAGCCGAACAGCACCTGTCGGCCGTCGTCGTGCACGAACAGCGGCTTGACGCCGATGCGGTCGCGCACGAGATGGAGCCGGAGGTTTTCGGGGTCGCGCCCGTCCCAGATGGCGATGGCGAACATGCCGTTGAGCCGAGGCAGAAAGTTCAGCCCTTCGCGCTCGTAGAGCCGCAGCAGCACCTCGGTATCACTGTGGTCGGTGGCAAAGCGCACGCCCTGGCGCTGCAGCTCGGCGCGCAGTTCCACGTGATTGAAGATCTCGCCGTTCTGCACCAGCGCGATGCGCCCGTCGTCGCTGACGAAGGGCTGGTGGCCGCCGGCGATGTCGATGATCGACAGGCGCCGGTTACCGATGGTCACGCCTGGCGCGGTCAACACGCCGCCGTCATCCGGGCCGCGATGCACGAGGCTGGTGTCCATCGCCGCGAGGGCTTGGGCGCTCAGGTTCCGGCCGGTCCGGTCGAAAAATCCATAAATTCCACACATGGCGAGATTGTCGCGCTTTGCCTGCCGGATCAGTTCGCGCTGCGGCGGAACAGTTGCACCACGGTGAGCGCGATGATGCGCAGGTCGCGCCACAGACCGGGGTGGCGGGCGTAGTCGAGATCGGCCTGCAGACGTTGCTGCGGCGTGGCCAGCGAGCGGTACAGCGCCTGCGCCAGCCCGGTGATGCCGGGGCGCACGCTGTGGCGCAGCGTCCATTGTTCTTCGGTGTAATTGACGCGCTGCGCCGGAACGTCCGGGCGCGGGCCGACCAGGCTCATGTCGCCGCGCAGCACGTTGAGAAGTTGCGGCAGTTCGTCAATGCTTGTGCGCCGCAGGACGCGGCCGACGCGGGTGATGCGCGGATCGTTCTGCGCCGTGCTGTGCGAGCCGCGCCGCGCGGCGTCCACCACCATGCTGCGGAATTTGTAGAGGCGGAAAGGCCGCGTGCCACGTCCCACGCGCTGCTGCGCAAACAGCACCGGACGGCCCGAGTCCAGCCACACGGCCAGCGCGGCGGCAAGCATCACTGGCGAGAACAGCAGCAGCGCGCACAGCGCCAGCACCACATCGAACAGGCGTTTGGCCACGGAGGTTCAGTGCGCAGCGGATGCCGGAGCGAGTGTGCGTGCCACGCGGGTGATGAGATCGATCGCCAGCAGCCGGTCGTTCTCCACCTCGGCAGGCTCGCGCTGCGCGAGGACCTGCGCAGCATGGCGCAGGCGGCCGATCTGGTCGGCGTAGATGCCGCGCCAGTCGGACTCCGGGGCCTCGATGCGCTCGCGGTTGAAGGTGCGCGACAGAATGACGCTGCTCGATCCCAGACGCAGATGCTCGCCCAGCACCACGCGCCCGGGAAGCAGCCCTTCGTCCAGCCGCGCGATACCGCCAAAACCAAAGCGCTTGCCGTGCTGCCTGGCAACTGCAGCGACCAGATCGACCACACCGGCTGCAAGTGTCTCGAACATGAAGCGCATGCCCAGTTCGCGGTGCAGATCGTTGAGGCCGACATAAATTTCATCCAGCCCGGCCAGTCCTGCCCATTGCGCCCTGGCTTCCAGTGCATCGCGGGTTTCCAGCAGGGCGATGGTGCGCGCGCGGCCAGCCACCCGTTCCACGAACTGCGCCACCGTGTCGGCGCTGCGGAACATCGGCAGCATCAGGTGGCTGGCGCCATCGGCGATGGCCTGGTCGATTTCCGCGGTGCTGTCCGCATGCAGCGGGTTCACCCGCACGATCAGCTCCGCCTGTGGCACGGCGCGTCGTACCCGGGCCACATCAGCAGGCACATGGTCGGAGATGAAGGTGCCCAGACCGCCTTGCCGCTCCTGCTTGCCGTGACGCTCCAGATCGACCATGATCCGCGCCACACCGCAGCCCACCGCAAAGGCGGCAAAGGCGGGATCGTTGGTGATTTGAATGAAGTCCATCGGGTCGAGAAGTCAGGCAGCGCGGCGCTGCCGCCGGGAAGTGTAGCGATCGCGCACCAGCCGCCCCAGCGGATCGAACCGCAGCAGCGCCCACGCGCCCGCCGCGAACACCGCCGCCGCCATACCCAGGCCCAGCGGCCAGGGCAGGGCGATTGCATGCAAGCCCGCACCGGCTGCGCCCAACGTCAGCAGCGCGGCCAGCAGCACACCGGCATTGCGCCACTGCGCGTCGGCTTGATGTCGTGCCAGCCGCCACCACAACACCACAACCGCCACCAGCCAGGCCGCGCCATAGGCCGCCAGACCGCGCCAGCTGCTCACCGGCAACAGCAGACCCACAACGGCCAGCGCCGTCAGCCCCGCGCCATAGCCCAGCACCTGATCGGCAATGCGGCGATGGCTGTTGAGCCGCGTGGCCAGCACCAGTTGCGCTGCCTGCAGCGGCAGCAGCAGCAGAATCCAGCGCATCGCATCGGCCACCTGCTCTTGCGCCTGAAAGGTCATGCGCCCCCAGCCGAACAGCAGACGCACGATGCCCGGCGCCGCCATCATGCCGGCCAGCGCAATCAGGGCGGACAGCCACAGCATGGCGCGCAGCCATTGCCGGGTTTCCTGCTGCGCCGTCGCGCTGTCGCCGCGGCTTTCCGCCGCGCTCAGTCGCGCCAGCGCCAAGGCTGAAGCGACGGCGAACACCGTGTGCAGCGGCAACTCGCCCACGCGCTGCCCATACTGAAACACGCTGAGCTGCCCCGGCCCGGCATCCGACATCAGCGCCCGCGCCGCCAGGGTGTAGAACACGGTCAGCCCGGACGCCGCCAGCGCCATACCGAGGGCACGCAGGCTCGCGGTATCTGGAAAGGTGCCGCCAGGTTCTGTCAGGACTGGAAGACCCGCGCGGCTCACCTGGCGCATCAGGCCCAGCCGCACCAAAGCGGCAGTCACAACACCCAGCGCCACCCAGAAGAACTGTCCGGTCTGCGCGGCGATGATCAGGCCGCCGATCAGCCCCAGGTTGAACACCACCTGCCCGGTGTACTGCCACTGCAGACGGCTCTGCGCCTGCAGCATGGCATTGCTCACCATCACCACGGCGCCAGCAGGCAGCGCGACCAGCGCAGACCAGCCCAGCGCCTGCGCCGCAAGCCGCGCGTCCGCAGGGCCCAAACCCGGGGCCAGGGCATGCACGATCAGCCCCTGTTGCCACCACACCAGCACACCGACAACAGCGAACAGCAGCGCCGCCAGACGCGACCAGCGCGCGCCCTCGCTGGCAATGTGCCGCAGGCTGCGGCCCGCCATACGCGGCACCATCACCGCAGGCACCGCCGCGCCCCACAGCAGACTCACCGCAAGGTCCGGAAAGGACAGCACCACCAGCGCCGCGTCGGCATGTCCGGTCAGGCCGAACTGCGTGGCCACCACCACATCGCGCACCAGTCCCAGCAGACGGCTGGCCGCGAGCAACAACAGGCTGAAAGAGAAGACGCGCAACACGGACATGGACTGGCATTGTGCCAAATTCGTCCGGGGCTTTACGTCTCAGAAAAAGTATGTCTATAATTCTTGCTCTTTAGCGCCCGTAGCTCAGTTGGATTAGAGTACTTGGCTACGAACCAAGGGGTCGTGGGTTCGAATCCTGCCGGGCGCACCA
>JAJXTO010000023.1 GCA_021783695.1 Pseudomonadota bacterium
CCCCTTCAGGGCGTCAACGGTGCTCTTGCCCTGCTTGAACTGCTTGTGCGCCGCCACCAGTTCGAGGGCGGCCACTGGGGGCTGAGCGCCCTGTCCTGTCCGGACGGCTGCGTCAATGTGTGCAGACATGCGCAGACGTCGCTTGCGGCGGGTTGTTCAGCAAAGGCACCCGCACGGTGACTGGCATGCCCAGCCGCAGTTTTTGCGCGGGATTGCAGGCATACACCCGCACGCGGTAGACCAGCTGCGCGCGCAACTCAGTGGTTTCGACTGACTTGGGTGTGAACTCCGCTGTAGGAGAAATGGCGCCGATCCAACCCGCAAACGGCTGACCGGGGAAGCTGTCACTCTCAATGCTGGCGCGCATGCCAGGCGCGAGTTTTCCCAGCTCGGTTTCAGGCGCATAGGCACGCACCCACACCGGGTTGTTGAGTGCGAGGGTGATGACTGGCGTTTGCGGCGCGGCCATGTCGCCGACCTCCAGAATACGGCTCTGCACCACACCGTCATCGGGCGCGCGCAGCACCGTATCGGCAAGTTGACGCTGTGCCAGTGCCAGCGCGGATGTATCGGCCTGCGCCAGCGCCTGCGCCGCAGCGATGTCTTCCTTGCGCGGGCCTTGCAGCGTCAGGCTGAGCCCCTGTTGCGCGCGCTGCACTTCCGCCGCGGCGGTCTCGAGCTGCTGGGTGACGTTGTCCAGGCTTTGTCTGGGCAGGAAACCCGATTCCACCAGGGTCTTTTGCCGCGCATAAGTGGCCTTGGCGTTGGCCTGGGCCGCCAGAGCCGCAGCTACCGCGGCGCGCGCCTGGGCAATCTCCTGCGGGCGATTGCCTGCGCGCAACTTGGCAAGCTCACTCTGCTGCGCCAGCAGTGCCGCCTGCGCGCGGTCCACCGCGTCCTGGTAGCGCACAGGGTCGATGCGCGCCACCACCTGCCCCTTGCGCACCGCGTCCCCTTCCTGCAGAGGAAGCTCGGTCACACGGCCCGCATCGTTGAATGCGAGCTGCACCTGCCGGATGTCGATGTTGCCGTATAGCGTCAACATGTTGACCGCAGGCTGTGGCCGGTGACTCCACCAATAGGCCCCGCCAGCGAGCACCAGCACGAGCAGCAGGAGCAAAACGATCAAGGGCCGTTTTTTGTTTTTCATGGGATGTGCCGAGGAATGCGGTGCGGAAACCGCCATATTTGAGAATGATTGTCGCGCCTGGGTGCGGTCTGTCCATGATCTATCGCAATGATGCGCAAGCGTCAGGGCGTAGCATCGAGCGCTGCATTTCACTCCCGAACACACCCGATGGCAACGCCTGGTATGACTGTTCATCGTCTGGTGCGCGCAGCATGCCTGGTTTGCTGTGGCCTCGCCCTGATGGGCGCTGCACGGGCTGAAACGCTGGCGCAGACCTTTGCGCTGGCGCAACAGCACAATCCGGCGCTGCGCAGCGCACTGGCCAACTATCAAGCCGCACTTTCGGGCATTCCGTTTGCCCGCTCCCGCCTGCTGCCGCAACTCGTCGCGGGTGTCGGCATCAGCGCCAACGCGCATGACAACAGCGAGAATCCGCTGCTGGCCAAGTTCGGCATGCCGACCAGCTGGAACTACACCGAGCGCGACATCAATCTGGTTGCCACTCAGGCGCTCTACCAGCCGGGCGACCGCATCGGGGTCAAACAGGCCGAGCTGGCTGCGCGCATCGCCTATCTCAAGTTCATCCAGCAAAACCAGACGCTGATGCTGCAGGTCGCCTCGCACTACTTCGATGGACTCGCCGCACAGGACACCCTGCATTCACTCGAAGAACAACAAAAGGCCGTGGTGCAGCAACGCGCCTCGGCGCAGGCCAACTTTGATGCCGGCAACGGCACCATCGTCGACGTGCGCGACGCCCAGGCGCGCGCCGATCTAGTCGCAGCGCAGATTCTGGCCGCAAAAAATCAGTTCCAACTCGCACAAACCAGCTTGGAACAGATCGTCGGCGCCCCGATGCGCGGCCCACTCGCGCCCCTGGCTCCGGATGCGTCACTGCAGCCCCCGGTGGGCAGCCTGCACGATTGGGTGCGCAAAGCAGAAGAACATAGCCTCGGCGTCGATCAGGCCCAACTCGGCGTGCAGCTGGCCCAGTTGAGCGCGCAAAAGGCGCGTACCGGCGATTTGCCCACAGTCTCGGCCTATGCCCGAGTCGATCACGACGCCACGTCGGTCGGCGGGCCGCTGTTCCCATTTGGCAATCGTGCCAATGTGGCGAGCGTCGGCGTGCAACTGCGTTGGGCCCTGATCACTGGCGGCGCAGTGCAGAGTGATATCGAGCAGACCGCCCATTTGCTCGACAAATCGCAGGCCGATCTGGATACCGCGCGCCTGGCCGCTGCACAGGCGGCGCGTTCCGCCTATTTGAGCCTCCAGTCCGGCTTATCCCAAGTCAAGGCGCTGGATGCTGCCATTGCCTCCAGCCGCAGTTCGCTGCAGGCCAACGAAACCGGGTTCAAGGTCGGCATGCGGGTGAACATCGACGTGCTCAACGCCCTGTCCCAGCTCTATGAAACCCAGCGCCAGGCTGACAGGACACGGTACGACATGCTGGTCAACACCTTGCGCCTGAAAGATGCCGCCGGGCAGCTTGCGCCAGCCGACATCGACGCATTGAGCGCCTTGCTGACACCCCCCTGAGGGCTCAGGCGACTCTGAGTTCTGGTGACTTTTTTCGTTTCGACAAAGGCAAATCAACGCCTTCATCTCGCCAGGCTTGCAGCAGATCGTCGCGCAGGATTTGCACATGCCGCTTGTCGATCCGCGCCACGCCCTGCGCATGCAAGTGCGACAGCAGGCGGCTGATGGTTTCCATGGTCAGGCCGAGATAACTGCCCAATTCCTCGCGGGTCATCGGCAGATCGAAACCGTTCGCATCGCCCCCAATGCGCCGCCGCATGGCCTGCACGCGCAATAGAAAACACGCAATCTTCTGCGGCGCGGTCAAACTCCCAAGCATGAACTGATCCTGCTCGGCGCGCTCCAGCCCTTCTGACACATAGGTCAGCAGGCGTTCAAGCAAAAGCCGGTCTGCGCTGACCGCCGATTCAATCGCCTGCACCGGAAACTCACAGACCACAGAAGGCATCAGAGCGCTCAGATCGGTGGTGTAACGACGCTGGGAAAAACCACTCAATCCCATCAACTCGCGCGGGCCGTAGAAGCACACGATCTGCGATCTGCCTTCGGCGCCGAGTTGCACCGCCTTGAACGCGCCGCTGACCACCAAATACAGATGATGAAACGCAGCCCCGCTGTGGGCCAGGTTTTCGCCTCTCGCCAGTTCCACCGTGCTGGTCGCCACCTCGGTGATACGCTGCTGCAACCCGGCATGCAGATCGGGTGGCAAGTGATCATCGCAGGGATGCGGATGCTGCGAACGATACAGCAGGGGAATGGGATGGCGCTTCATGCGAGACGGCTGGATGTCTCCAATCCTAGCAACCCTTGATCGAGCCGACCCTGGCTAACCCGATCCCCTAAGACGACTTGCCAAGCTTGGCTGACCTGTGCGGGTCAACCATCGCTCATGTCGGATGCCCTCCTGCATGCACGATCAGCACCGGCACCGTGCTGCGCTGCGCCACGCCCTCGGCGACGCTGCCCAGGATCATGCGCCGCACGCCGCCGCGGCCGTGGCTGCCGACGACGATGAGGTCAGCACCCCAGCGCCGCGCCTCGGACAGAATGACATCGGGCACGCGGGGCATCGCCTGCGAGGTCTCGAGCACTGCCGAGCTGACCTCGAGGCCAGGAGCCTGCGCCTTGTTGACCCAGGTATCGAGCAACAGCCGGGCATCATTGCCCATGACGGTGAGCAGCTCCGGCGCCGAGGCCATCAGTCCGTGCGCCTCGACGACCACGACAAAGCGGATGGCCGCCGCTTGATCGCGCGCCAAGGCCACGGCCTGATCGGCAGCACTTTGCGCGGTCTGGCTGGCGTCGATGGGAACCAGGATTTTTTTGTAGGTGGACATGATGGATCGGATGGATCGAAGGCGGTTGCGGGAAAACCAAGACCGGTCAGATGCCGAGCATCCGATCCTTGGCCCTGAAGTAGTGCCGGGCATGCGCGACCAGTTGACCGTCGGTCGGATGGTCGGCCGATTCGATGCCCAGCACATGCTCGGCAACAGCTGGATCGTGGCGCTGCAGATGCTTGAACAACGCCAGCTTGGCCTGCCCCGGCCCGGTGATGAGAATCTCGGACACTCCAGCCACCGCCTCGGCCACGGCGTGGTAGTAGCGCTGGTCTTCCGGTGCCTTGCCGCTGCCGACGGTGCCGCTCGTGATGTGCAGATGCGGATGTTCCTTGGGCATGATGATGGATTTTTCGACATCCTCTGTATCGATGAACAACACCCGCGCTTGCGAATGATCGACCCAGACGATTGCATGACGTTGCGACATGATGAACCTCCCAGTTGAAAGTCAAAACAACAAAACACCGTCGCCGTTCAGGCGTCGGCTCGATGAGCAGATTTGAACACGCGCTGCTTGAGCAGGCTGAGGAAATCGCGGTGTCGCGGCACGGTGTGGTCGAGGTGTTTGTGCACCAGCCGCTTGGCCCATTCGGCCAGCACCGCGATGAAGATGAAGTCTGGCCAGTGCCGCACCAGCGCCGAGAGCAGCGCGGCCACTTCGATCATCCAGGGAATCGGCCCCCAGAAGTCATGCGCCTGGCGCATGAACAGGCTGACATGTTGCTCCGGAAGACTGTTGGGGCCGCCCCGGGCCAGACGCTGCGCGGCCTCGCTCGACGTCAGCCCGTTCGCGGTGCCGTGCAGGGTTTGCAGCAGGGTGTCCGCAGACATCGCGGCCACAGCCTTTGCGCCCAGTGGGGTAGCGGTCTGATTCATACCGTTCTCCGCGGATGCGCTGCAAGCAGAGCGGCCTGCGCGTGGCGCGTGGGCAGGGCTTGAGTCTGATGTTGTTCCAGCGTCAGGCCGTGGCCGTACATGCTGAAGGCCCAGGTGGCGAGCAGGCCGAGCAGGCTGCACAAGGCCATCAGGGCCAGCACCGTGGGCACGCCCAGAGAAGACTTCACCAGCGGCAAGGCAAAGACTCCAAGCGTTGCGCCGATCTTTGCCACCGCGGCGGCAAAGCCGGCGCCGGTGGCGCGCAACTGGGTGGGATAGAGCTCGGTGGGCAGAATGTAGGTGGTGCTGTTCGGCCCCATGTTCATGAACAGGTTGAACACCACAAAGCCCGCAAAGACCAGCGGCACATGCTGCCCTGCCGCGCCGGGCAAGGTGGTGCTCAGCCACAGCAAGCCCATGCCAAGCGCCATGCCGGCAAAGCCGACGAGTTGCATGCGAATGCGCCCGTAGCGGCTCACCGTCCACAGGCCGAGCGCAAAGCCCAGCAGCAGGAACAGATCGATCAGCCCGGTGCCGCGCGCGAGTGCGGCCACTTGCGGCACCAGCGGCAGCTCGCGGCCTTCAAAATGCATTTCAGCCAGCAGCACGGCAGTGAACAGGCCGACGCCGTAGGTGGCGATATCCATCAAGAACCAGGGGACGGCGCTCAGCAGGGTGCTGCGCAAATAGGCCGGCTGGAACAGTACGGCATAGCCGGGCGGCCTGGCGGTTTGCGGCACGCGGGCCACATAGTGCACCGCGGCGCCCAGACGCGAGGCCATGCGCTCGAGTTCTCGCCGGTCGGACGGAACGAAGCGTTCGAGCATGTGCACCGCCTCGCGGTTACGGCCCTGCCCCATCAGCCAGCGCGGGCTTTCGGGCAGGTTCAGTCGGCCAAGCAGAAACAGCAGGGCCGTGAGCATTTCCATGGCGAAAAACCAGCGCCAGACCGACGGCTCGGGTTCCAGATGCAGCAGGGCCATGACCAGCAGCGCGGCAACCAGCAGACCGACCGATTGGCAGGCGATGGTTGCCACCATCATGCGGCTGCGTCTGCGGTGCGGCATGCACTCGGCCACATAACTGCCGCTTACCGGGAAGTCCATGCCGATGCCCATGCCCACGGCGAACTCCGCCGCAATCAGCCCCCAGGCGTTCCAGGTCAGCGCACTGAAACCGGCTGCCGCCGCGAGCAGGGCCATGTCGAGAAGAAAGACGGATTTGCGGCCGATGCGGTCAGCCAGGCGTCCGCCCAGCATGGCACCGCCGATGGCCCCCGCAACCAGCGCGGCGCCCAGCAAGCCGGTCTGCAGCGGCGACAGCCCCAGATTCTGGGTGAGCAGCGGAATGGCCATGCCGAGCATGAACACGGAGATCCCGTCGATCAGGGTGCCACCGCTGGACAGCGCCCAGGCCACGTAGTGCGGCAGACGCATCGGCGCGTCATCGAGCAGGGCGACGATCTGCCCATGATCGGGATGGACGGCAGGCGCGCCTTGCATTGCGGGAACGGTGGCCGCCATGTCCCTGGCCCCTCAAGCCGCCACATGGCCCTGCGTCACGGCATCCTGGGTGTAGTTGAACACCACGTCGGGGTCGGGACAGAGCAAGGCGTGATCCTTGCCGTGGTAACTAAGCCGGGTGAGCAGGTCCATGGTGAGGTTGATCCGCGCCAGTTTCTTGTCGTTGGCGCGCACGATGGTCCACGGCGCCACCGGCGTGTGGGTGCGGGCGAACATGGCGTTGCGTGCGGCGCTGTAGTCCTTCCAGTGTTTCTGTGCCACGGCGTCGATCGGGCTCATTTTCCACTGTTTGAGTGGATCGGTCAGCCGGGCCTTGAGGCGTTGCTTCTGCTCGGCCTTGTCGATGTCGAGGTAATACTTGAACAACTGGATGCCGGAGCGCACCAGCATCTGCTCGAACACCGGCACCGTCTCCATGAACTCCTCGTATTGCGCGTCAGTGCAAAAGCCCATCACCTGCTCGACCCCGGCCCGGTTGTACCAACTGCGGTTGAACAGCACGAATTCGGCGGCAGCCGGCAGATGCGGCACATAGCGCTGGAAATACCACTCGGATTCGTCGCGCGTGGATGGCTTGCCCAGCGCCACCACGCGCGTGTCACGCGGCGAGAGATGTTCGATGATGCGCTTGATGGTGCCATCCTTGCCCGCGCTGTCGCGGCCTTCGAGCAGGATGAGGATGCGGTCGCCCTTGGAAATGAGATGCTTCTGAAACTTCACCAGTTCGATCTGCAGGGCTTTGAGGGTTTTGCCGTAGCCATGATCGAGACGGGATGATGATTGCTGCTGACTCTGTTTTCCCATGTCAATCCCCCTGACCCGGGTCGGTTTTCAGCGGCGCTTCCGCAGGCAGATGTTCCGGCAAGGCATCGCTGCCGACCGGGGTAAGGTAATCCGCCATCTCGTCCCAGGGCCTGCCTTCGGCCAGCTCTTCGTAGTAGGCGCGCGCGATCCGGCCCAGTTCGCTGTCCGGATCGAGCAGGTCGTGCGACTGGGTGCCTTCGAGTCGTCCCATGGCCCGCCAGATGAATTCCTCGAACTCCCGCATCTTTTCGGGCGACAGCGGTGGCTGCTTCATGTTTCACACCTGAACGGCTGCGGGCAGGCCGAATTCATCGATTGCCTTGAGCAAGGGCGTCATGTACATCATCGCCGGGCCGCCGTGCATGAGCACCGCGAGGAATCCGGCCTCGATCAGTTCGTCACGTTTCGCCCCGGCATGTACCGCCTGCTTGACGTGAAACGCGATGCACCACTCGCACTGCGCCGCGACCGACAGCGCGACGTTCACCAACTCTTTCTCCTTGGACGACAGCGCAGGGCCGGATTCCGCCTTGCCCATGAAGTTCATGAAGGCCTGGACTTCGTTGGGATGGCTTTTGCCGAGTGTGGACAGCAACGACTCGATCTCGTGCAGCCGGTCGCGCATGGGGGTGTCAGTCATCACCATCTCCTGTCTGAAACGGAGGTTCAGATGCTGCGCTTGCGTGCCGCAGCCGCCGTTTGCTTGCCCGCCGACGACAGGCTCTGCGTCTGGTCGCTCATCATCCTGGTGGCTTGCTGCTGCGCGTTTTGCATGGCCTCGATGGCCTGATGGGTGAAGTGCATCGCGTTCTGAAACAGCGCTTGCACCGGATCGGCACTGGCAGGCAAGGCACCTGCGCCCTGTTTGGCACTGTCTTGCAGATGGGTTTGCAAGCGGCTCAAACTGGAATTCATGGTCTGCGCCATTTCGGTCTGGGTAGCCGAGACGATTTGCGCGAGCTTCTGAAAATAGGCCATCATGCCCTCTCCGCCTGCTTGCGGCACGCTCTGCGTCTGGGCATCCAACAAGGTCTGCAGATCGCGCGCGGACAGGGTGGTTTCAACAGCTTCTGCGGCATGTTGCGCCATGTCGCGCATCATCTCCAGCTGCAACTGGGTCATCTGCTCAAACCCACGAAACAAGGTCTGGCTCAGCGCAAAGACGGACTCCAGCTCGGCTTTCTGCACGGCCTGCAGTGGCTCAGTCGGTTGCATGGCATACCTCCAGAATTGTGAATGGGAGCTCGCAGTGTGCTTGCTGCGCTGCCGCATGGACTTGACTTGCATCATGCCCGCCGAATGTGTTTGACACCAGCTTGTAAACAGACTTTGCAGGTGGTTCAGTCGTGGGCGAACAGCAGCTTGTGTACCGTGTCGTTGTCGATCGGCTCGTCGAACAGATCGCGCGCCAGAAGCTGACTGCCGAGAAGCTGCGGCGCGAACAGCACGTCGGGCTGCACGCGCCGGATTTTGTTGACATGTCGCACATCGTTGACCCCGGCAATGGTTTTCACCCCAGGCGCGAGTTCTTTGACTGCGAGTACGGCAAAGGCGTTCTCGGCGTCGTCTTCGCGCAAGGTCAGCACGGCCTTGGCACGGGGCACGCCGGCCAACTCCAGGGTTTCATTACGCGTGGCGTCCGCGGTGATCACGTCGGCAGAGTCTGGGTAGGGCGATGGATGTCCGGTGGACGCAATCACCGTGACCGGAACGCCGCGGCTGGTCAGCTCTTTCCACATGGCGTAGGCCAGGCTGGACACGCCGATGATGACGTAATGATTTTTGCGTTGTTCCTTCTGCATCTTGCCCTCCAGGGCGCGTTTGAGACTGCCGCTCACCAGCGGGCCGATCACCACCGACAGCGTGGTGGCGAAAACCGAGATGCCCAGTATGATCATCGACACCGTGAACATGCGTGCCTGCAGAGTATGCGGCACGATGTCCCCGTAACCAACCGTGGACATGGTTTCGATCGTGTAATAAAACGCCGTGGGCAGACTATGAATGGGGGGCGTGTAATCCGCTCCGAACCACAGACTGCCCAGGGTGCCGTAAATCAGCAGGCTCCCCACGCCCAGCAGCGCAAACAGCGAGCTCGCCGCCAGGCTGCTGCGGGTGAAGTGCCGTGCATACACCAGCAGCACAAACAGCAATGCACCGGACAGGATGAAAATGCCATCGGGGCGGCGTGCTGCCCAGAATGCCAGACCGGCAGACAAAAAGCTCAGCAGCAGGCCCAGGACCCAGGCCACACGGGCGCGCAGCAGCAAGCCCGGAACCATGAGGATGAGCCCGGCACCGATCACCACATGCGGAAAGGCAGCCAGGTCGGCCAGTCTGGAAATACCCTCTGCCCCATGCTGCACGATGCCCAGCACGGCCTGCCGCAGAGGGCTGAACTGCGGGCTGATCTGGAATACGCCGCTGATCAGCGCCAGCAACCCCGCCAGCAGCGACGGCCCATAACTCCTCCAGCCCTTTACGGACAGTCTGACAGCGGTGCCCAAGCTGGCTTTGAGAACACGCCAGCGGCTGGCCTTGGGCAACAGGTCAGGCGCCTTGGGCGGAACGGTGGAGTTGGGCATGACGTAAGTATCGACGATCCAGCCGCGCTTTGGCACACCCCGCCGCTACAAGGCAATCCAGGCCCGGTGTCCGTCGGCGTCTTGCAGGCGCGTCCATTGGCAGTCGTACAGACGGCGCAGCCGCTCGGGTTGCAAGGCCGCATCGCTTGGGGCAACAAACCAGCCCCGGTCGTCGGCCAGCGGGCCCAGGCCCAGCACATGCGTGGCGTGGCGCGCCACCCAGTTCATGTCATGCGCGCAGAACACCACGACGTGCTCGGTCAAGGTCTCCAGAAAAGCGCCCACCAGGCGTTGATGCCCCGGATCCTGGAACGCGACCGGCTCGTCCAGCAACAGCAAAGGGCAGCCTTGCACCAGCGCCTGCGCCAGAGCCACGCGCTGACGCTCTCCGGCGGACAGGGCGAGCACATCACGGTCGCGCAGCGCCCAGGCATCCAGACGCCGCAGCGTCTCGTGCGCAGACGCGGCGTCCGCCCGGGGCTGCGCCAGTTCGAGCAAGGCCAGCACGGACAGATTGAAGCGGTCGCGCGGCTGAGACGGCATGAGAGTGCGCAAAGCCGCCAGACGTTCGGGGCCAAGACGGTGCAGGCAATGCCCATTGAGTTGCACCTGCGCGTCCGCTCCGGCCAGAGGCAACAGCCCGGCGATCTGGCGCAACAACGTGGACTTGCCCGCGCCATTGCGGCCGATCAGTCCGAGCCGGTCGCCCGCTTGTAAACCCAGTGTCACACCGCGCGCCAGCGGCGGCAGATGCGGAGCGGCCACCACATCCAGCCCGTCGACCCGCAGCCACGGCGCGCTGCTCATCGCGCCCGCCGCAACATGAGGATGAACACGGGCGCGCCCACCAGCGCCGTGACCGCGCCCACCGGCAATTCATACGGCATGAACACGCCGCGCGCCAGGGTGTCGGCAGCCACGACCAGCGCGGCACCGGCCATCGGCGCGGTCCAGGCCAGATCGCGCAGGCGCTGCAGGCCGACGAGTCTCAAGGCCTGCGGCACCACCAGTCCGACAAAACCCACTGCTCCGGCCACTGCCACCGAGATGCCGGTGGCCAATGCCGCCAGCAGCACCAGTTCCAGCCGCGCCCGCAGCACCGGCTCGCCCAGCAGCCACGCCACCTCGCTGCCCAGCATCAGCCGGTCGTAGCGACGCTGGCGCCACAGCATCCATGCCGCAAGCAGCGCCGCCAGCCCGCAAAGCCAGAGCCCATGCGTCGCCCCCGACAGATTGCCCACTAGCCAGAACATGGCGCCGCGCAATTGCTGATCGGGCACCAGACTGAGCAACAGGGTGGACAGCGCCCCGGCCAGCGCGGCCAGCATGGCGCCGATCAGAATGAGCTGGGCGGAGGCTTCATCGTCCCGGCTGGCCAGAATGCGGCGGCCGATGAGCAGCAACAGCAGCAGTGCGGCTGCGGCCCCAAGCACACTGCCCGTCCACAACGCCGCGCCGAGCAGCAAGGCCACGATCGCCCCCAGACCCGCCCCGCCGGACGCGCCCAGCACATAGGGATCGGCCAGCGGATTGCGCAACAGGATCTGCATCGCAAGCCCGGCCTGCGCCAGCAACGCACCCACACCCACGCCTGCGAGCACACGCGGCAGGCGAAGCTGCCAGATGATGGCCGCATCCCACCCGCCCTCGCCCACCGACAAGGCCACTGCCACCACCGCAGCCAGCAGCAGCGGCAAGCCCCAGCGCCACAGACGCAGGCGATGCGACATCTGGCGTGGGGCGAGTTCAGCGTGCATGGTGCGGAGGAGTCGGCGGCAGACCGCGCAGGGGTCAGAGCGCCGGACGCCAGGTCAGACCGACGAACACGCCCAGCGGCTCGCGGTTATAGCCGTAGACCGTCTGGTACTTCTTGTCGAACAGGTTCTGCACCCGGGCATTCCAGCTCCAGTCCCTGCTCAGCGCGCCGCTGGCGGTGAGATCGACGGTGGTGTAGCTGCCGAGCGTGACCTTGCCCGTCGAGCCATTGTCCCAGCGCGGACCGCTGTAATGCAGCGCGGCGCCATACAGCACGGCGCCAAACTCACGGTTCACCGACACATTCGCAAGGCTGCGCGCGCGACGCTGCAGTGTGGGATCGCCGGGCAGGCTGGTGTTCACCGGCTGCTGCAGGGTCAGGTTGGCGTCATAGGCCCAGCCATTCCAGGCACCGCGCGCGGTGAGCTCCAGCCCGCGGGTGCGGCTGCTCGCAATGTTCTGGAACGTGCTGGTGGTGAAGTCGTACTGCCACTGGTCGGTCGCCTTGGTCTGGAACAGCGTGGCGCGCCACACATTCACGCCTTGCGACCACTGCAGACCGGCCTCGGCGGAATGCGCCTTTTCGGGCTTGAGGTTTGCGTTGCCGAAGTACGGCGCGTACAGATAGCCCAGCGGCGCGGCGTTGAACGCGGTGGAATAACTGGCAATCGCCTTGAAGCCGCCGCCGAGTTCGCGCCCGTAACCCAGATACCCGGTGTTCTGGCCGGAATAGCCGTCAATCGCGTCATGGCGCAGGTTCAACTGCAGTGCATTGCCGCTGAAGGCGCCATTCAAGCCGACAAAAACGGCCTCCGCGTTGCGCTCCTTGGCTGGAATCGAGCCCGAGATCGAGGCAATGGACTGACGCTGAACCTCCAGCCCGCCCGTCGCCGTCCAGCCGCCGCCAAGCAGCACCACATTGCGCCACAACAGTTGCTGCACCCGGGTGCGATAGGTGCCGCTGTAGGGATAGGCGCTGAAGTTCTGCGCGGTGTTGGTGGTGCTTTGTTGCGAGGCGCTCAGGTGCGACTGCCACGACGCGCTGATCTGGTTGTCGCTGAACAATTGATAAAGGTCTTGCGTCGTGCTGCTCAGATTGGTGTCGGTCGGGCTGGCATAGGAGCCATAGCTGTCATAGCTGGCGCGGCCAACACTGCGAAACGCGCGCAAACCCAGCGACTGTCCCGGTGAGAGCGTCTGCACGATGGAGCCATTCATCGTGGTGTTGCGATAGCCGTTGGCATTCGGGTTGGCGTTGGCGAGTTGTGCCGGATTGATGGCGCTGATGCCCTGCGTGGTGTATCGGCTGATTCCCGCCTGCAGCGCGGTATTGCCCACCTCGCCGCTGGCGTTGGCCGAGACGGTTGCGGTGTTGCGGCTGCCCGCGCTCACCGACACCGAAGCCCGCGGCGTTTTGCTGCCTTCCCGTGTGCTGATCAGCACCACGCCGCCGATCGCCCCGGAACCATAGATGGCCGAGACATTGCCACGGATGACTTCGATGCGCTGGATCTGGTCGGTGGTGAAGTTGTTGAGGTAGGCCGTGCCAGTGCTGTCCTGCGCATTGATCGGCACGCCGTCGAGGAGCACCAGCACGTCGGGACCGCCAAAGCCGCGCAGGTACACATTGCCAGACTGCCCTGGGCCGCCATTGCTCGTGACCTGCACCCCAGCCACCTGCTGCAGCAGCGTGGTGAGGTTCTGCGCGCCGGACTCCTCGATCTGCTCGCGGGTGATCACGCTCACGCTGGGCAAGGCGCTCGACAGCGGCTGCGGATAGCCTGTGGCAGAAACAACGACAGGCGCCAGGGTCGTGGCATCGGATGGCGGCATGGTCTGCGCCTGTGCGCTCAGGCCCATGAGGCCGATGGAAAGCGCCAGAAGCGTGCGCGCCCAAGGTGCCGCATACCGCACGGATGACAAGGATGTGGACTGGCGGGACGCCATAGGGGCCGAAGCGGTCGCCCGCGCGGCGCCGTTTGCTAGGAACTGCTGAGACATGAAGGATCTTCCGGTTTGATGAGCGCCGCCGTGTTCCCCCGCACGGCTGGCGCGGCTGAAGCACGCATCATCCAAGCACCTGAACACATCGCAACGGCACGGCGGCGCATTGCGCCACAGCGCAACACCCTGCATGGTCGTGATGCGCCCCGTCCACCCGAAGCTGCGCGTCTTCCCGTCGTTGGCCGGTATCCGGGCTGGCGACGCGATCCGGACATCCTTCCCAAACCCGAAGATTCAGTGGATTGCGTGTCCGAACGGAAGGCGTTTGCCTTCGGTCGCTGACCGTTGCGGGGGCAGCACAGGCTGGAGCGTCTGCCGTGGGCATGGCTCTTCCTGTTTCCCGTTTAACTGCGCGGTGTGAACCGCCGCGCGAGCACCAACGACCTCCATATTAGCCGCCCGAACGGAGTGGTCTGCCGATGCGCTGCGCCTGAAACAACAGGCCCTAGAATGCTTCTCATGGACGAACGCCAGCTCTCCCCCGCCATTGCCCAGTTGCACGAGCGCGTCGAACGCCTGCTGCTGCGCCACGCCGAACTGCAGCGCACCAACGCCCTGCTCACCGAGCGTCTGCAGGGAGTTGAAGCCGAACGCGTCCAGTTGCGCCAGCGCCTGCACGACGCCACACAACGCATCGACAAGCTGTTGCTGCGGCTGGATCAGACCCACTCGATACCGGGCACGCCCGACACTCAAGCATGAGCACGACCACCCTGGATGTGAACATCATGGGCCAGATCTACACCCTGGCCTGTCCCGCCGAGGAGCAAGCAGCGCTGCGGGCCGCCGTGCGCGAGGTGGATACTGAAATGTGCGCCATCCGCGACATGGGCAAAGTGCGTGCCCGTGAGCGCATTGCCGTGCTGGCCGCGCTCAATCTGGCGCACAGCCTGATCGAAGCACGCCAGACCGCGAGCACGGCCCCAGCCAGCCAGCCAGCCCCGCTCGCGCTCGATCCGGATGACGCCCAGGCACTGAACCAACTCACCCGACAGCTCGATGAAGCCCTGGGCGCCGAGGGCAAATTGCTCTGAACGCTCCCTCCTTGCCCAGCCACTGGCCTAGAATGCAAAGCGTCTGTCGGGCTTGGTTGGGTCGGCATTTCCTGAACCGATAAATTTGTGCCTCGGGCTTGGAAATTCTGTGTGTGCGCGTGACGTCTCGCGCAGACGTCCCCAAAGCGCAGTGACCTTGCCCACCTGTCCCAGTAGGGTTCAGGGATCAACGCTCAGTCGGGTTCCGGCAGACACCTCTCCCGCATGACCTCCCCGCCGCAATGCCCCGCTGCCTGTGTTCTCGACACGCAGGTGCTGCTCGACTGGGTGCTGTTCGACGATCCGCGCGTGCGCCCCTGGGCGCAGGCCATCCAGTGCCGGAAGGTGCGCTGGATCTACTGCGCCGCCATGCAGGCCGAGGCGCTGCGCGTGGTGCATTACCCGGCTCTGGCCAAACGGCATGACCCTGCGCTATCCCTACAAAATCTGACCGCCTGCTTTGCCCGCTGGGGGCAGCCGTGCGTCACACCGCCAGCGCAGCGGCAACTGGTCTGCGCCGACCCGGACGATCAGATGTTTTTCGATCTCGCGCTGGCCCAGCGCGCAGCAAGCCTGTTGAGCCGTGACCGCGCCGTGCTGCAACTGGCGCGGCGCGCCAGCACGCTTGGTCTGCACATCAGTCCGCCCGAAGGCGCGCTGGCTCCAAGCTGAGACTGTCTTCAGGACGCGGACTGCCCCAAGGCCCGCAACCGCGTTTGCCGCCGCAGCGACCACCAGATCATGCCGCTGCCCAGAATGATGAGCGGAATCGACAGCAACTGCCCCATGGTGAGGTGAAACCACAGATAGCCGAGAAAGGCATCGGGCTGGCGGAAAAACTCGGCAGTGAAACGCGCCAGACCATAGCCAAGCGCAAAGCATCCGGCGATGAAGCCGCGCGGGCGCTCCTTGCGCGACAGCCACCACAGCACCGCAAACAGCGCGATGCCTTCGAGAAACATTTCATACAGTTCGGAGGGAAATCGCGGCACCATGCTGCCGGACTTCGGATAGATCATCGCCCCAGGCCACCAGGCCGGTGCGGCACGTCCCCACAGCTCGCCGTTGATGAAGTTGCCGATGCGGCCAAACGCCAACCCGGGCGGAATGAGCGGCGCCACAAAGTCCATGATCTGCAGCCAGGAGTAACGCCGCGTGCGGGCGAACCAGAACGCCGCCACCATCACGCCGAGCAGTCCGCCGTGGAAGGACATGCCGCCGTCCCAGACCGCGATGATCTGGCTCAGGTGCGAAAAGTAATAATCCGGCTGGTAGAACAGCACATAGCCGGTGCGCCCGCCCAGAATCACGCCCAGCACACCGGCGAACAGCAGGTCTTCGATGTCGCGCGACGTCCAGCCCTGGCGGGCGTAGGGCTGATCCTTGAGACGCTTTTGCGCGAGCAGCCAGAAGGCGATGAAGCCCAGCAGGTACATGATGCCGTACCAGTGCACCTTGACCGGGCCAAGCTGCAGGGCGATGGGGTTGAAGTCGGGATGAACGAGCATGGGCGTGAAGTGTACGGGGTGAGCCCGTAGATTCACTTCAGCCCCGCCCGGCACGCGCCAAGATTTACTTTTCGATACCACTCCGCGCAGCTTCACACCAAGCCGGCTTGCCGCTGCGGCGTGACAATGCATGATTCGTCGCCATGAACCCACTGCCAGCCATGACTGAAAAACTGCGTTCCGAAAACATCACCGTCGGCGCGGCGCGCGCGCCCAACCGCTCCATGTTCTACGCCATGGGCTACAGGAAGTCCGACTTCCGCAATCCGATGATCGGCATTGCCAACGCGCACTCCACCATCACCCCGTGCAATTCCGGCCTGCAGCGCCTGGCTGACGCCGCCATCGAGGGTGTGCGCGCAGCGGGGGGCAACCCGCAGATGTTCGGCACCCCCACCATCGCCGATGGCATGTCCATGGGCACCGAAGGCATGAAGTACTCGCTGGTGTCCCGCGAGGTCATTGCCGACTGCGTGGAAACCTGCGTGCAGGGGCAGTGGATGGACGGCGTGGTCACCGTGGGCGGCTGCGACAAGAACATGCCCGGCGCCATGATCGGCATGCTCCGCTGCAATGTGCCGGGTATCTTCGTTTATGGCGGCACCATTCTGCCCGGCCACTACAAGGGCCGCGATCTCAACATCGTCTCGGTGTTCGAGGCCGTGGGCGAGCACGCCGCCGGCCGCATGAGCGACGCGGACTTCGACGCCATCGAGCAATGTTCGGTGCCCACCAGCGGCTCCTGCGGCGGCATGTACACGGCCAACACCATGTCGAGCGCCATCGAGGCCATGGGCATGTCGCTGCCCTACTCCAGCACCATGGCCAATGTGCACGAGGAAAAGGTGCGGTCGGCGCGCGATTCCGGCCAGGCCCTGCTGGCGGCGGTGCGCGCCGGTGGCCTCAAGCCGCGCGACATCGTCAACCGCAAGGCGCTGGAAAACGCCATTGCCGTGATCATGGCCATTGGCGGCTCCACCAACGCCGTGCTGCACCTGCTGGCCATCGCCCACGCCGCCGAGGTGCCATTGACCATCGAAGACTTCGAGATCATCCGCAAACGCACCCCGGTGTTGTGCGATCTGAAGCCCTCGGGCAAGTATGTCGCTACCGACCTGCACCGCGCCGGCGGCATTCCGCAGGTCATGAAAATCCTGCTCGAAGCGGGGTTGATCCACGGCGACTGCATCACCATCAACGGCAAGACCGTCGCCGAAAACCTGAACGACGTTTCCGCCACCCCCAGCCCCGAGCAGGACGTGATCCGCCCCATCGACGACCCGATGTACGCCCACGGCCACCTTGCCATCCTCAAGGGCAATCTGGCGCCTGATGGCAGCGTCGCGAAGATCACCGGCCTGAAAAACCCCAGCATGACCGGCCCGGCTCGCGTGTTCGACGACGAGCAGAGCGCGCTGCAGGCCATCCTCGACGGCAGGATCAAGGTCGGCGACATCATGGTGCTGCGCTATCTCGGCCCCAAGGGCGGTCCCGGCATGCCGGAAATGCTGGCCCCCACCTCGGCGCTGGTCGGCGCCGGTCTGGGCGAGTCGGTCGGCCTGATCACCGACGGCCGCTTCTCCGGCGGCACCTGGGGCATGGTGGTCGGCCATGTGGCACCGGAAGCCATGGTCGGCGGGGCCATCGCCCTGGTGCGCGAGGGCGACACCATCACCATCGACGCACCCAGTCTGAGTCTGCATCTGCACGTCGGCAACGAGGAACTGGCCAAGCGCCGCGCCGCCTGGACGCCACCCGCCAAACGCTACACCCGCGGCGTGCTCGCCAAGTTCGGCGCGCTGGTCGGCAGCTCGCACCAGGGTGCGGTGCTCGATGCGGATCTATCTTGATGCCAGGCGTCAGCGCTGAATAAAAAATCGCACGGAAACCGGCTGGGCGATTTTTTTCACGAAATCCACAAATCCGCAGAGCCCGGGGTCACGCAGAATCCGGGTCCAGAATCCCAAATCCGGAGTCAGGTCTAGCTTCGTAGCAATCCTCCTGTCCTTCAAACCTGATGAACCGTCGGGTTTCAGGTTTGGGACGCGCCGTCGCGTCAGCGTCGCCAGCCCTGGGCGGCAAGGTAGAGCGCAAAGCTCAGCGAGGCGATCCAGGTGCTTGCAGGGTAGCCGATGGCGTAGGCGGCGGCGAGCCCGCCCCAGGTGATGGCCAGCCCGAACAGGATCGACAGGCCGATGCCCCCTGCCACGCTGCGGTTGAGGGACTGAGCGGCTGCGGCGGGGCCGATGAGCAGGGCGAAGATGAGCAGCGCGCCGATCACTGGCACGGCGATGGCCACGGTGGCCGCCACCAGCAGGATGAACAGCAGATCGATCTGGCGCGTATTCACCCCGCGCGCCTGTGCGCCTTCGGGGTTGAAACTGGCAAAGCACAGCGGACGATAGAGCACGGCCAGCCCGCCCAGGCCAACGATGCACACCCCGAGCGACAGACCGGCCTGCCACGCGGTGATGCCGACGATGCTGCCGAACAGAATGCTCATGGCCGACTGGGCGTTGGAGGTGTAGAGGTTGAGAAACAGCACCCCAAGGCCCAGAGCGAACATCAGCACCATGCCGATGCCGATGTCGCGCTGGCGGATGCGCCCGCCGGTCAGCGCCAGCGCCACGCCGCTGACCAGGGTGAAGGCGAACAGGCCGAGATATGGACTCAGCCCCAGCAGAACAGCACCCGCGGCGCCGGTGAAGCCCACATGCGACAGGGCATGCGCGGCAAACGCCTGCCGTCGCAGGGTGATGAAGTAGCCCACCGCCGCGCTGAGCACCGCGATGGCGCTGCCCGCCAGCAGCGCGTGGCGCATGAAGCCGTATTCGAGACCGAGGATCATGCGCCGTCTCCGCCGGGTGCGTGGGCGTGATCATGGCCGCAATGCGCAGATTCCTCGGGCATGAAGCCGCCGGCCGGGTGAATGAACACATAGCCGGCATCGCGCGCCACGGCCATGGGCAGGCCGTAGAGCGCGGTCAGCGCCGGGCCGTTGACCACGGCGTCCACCGTGCCCAGCCGCCCCTTTCCCCCAGCGAGGTAGAGCACCTGATCCATATGCGGCAGCAGCGGGTTGATGTCGTGCGCGGTCATCAGCACGGTGATGCCGTGCTCGGTACACAGTCGGCGCGCGGTGTGCAGAATGCGCTGCTGCGCCTGCGGGTCGAGATTGGACAGCGGCTCATCGAGCAGCAGCATGCGCACCGGATTGACCAATGCCTGCGCGATGCGCACCCGCTGGCGCTGCCCGCCGGAGAGCGCATCCAGGCTGCGATCGGCGAGATCGGCGGCGTCCATGGCGCGCAGGGCGGCAGCGACCGCCTGCGCGCGCTGCGCGGACTGCCCCAGTCCCAGACCCCAGCGTTCTCCCTGCCAGGCGGTTGCCACATAGCTGCGCGCGCGCAAAAAACTGTCGGCACCCACCGGGTCGCGCTGCGACACATAGCCCACCTGAGTCCGCAGCGCGACGCCATCGCGCCCGAGCAGGCGCAGCCGTCCAGACTGCAGGGGCTGCAGGCCGAGCAAGGTGCGCAGCAGAGTGGTTTTTCCTGCCCCGTTGGCGCCGAACACGCCGACGAACTGCCCAACGCCGATGCGCAAATCCAGGCCATCCAGCACCACGCGCTGGTTCAGCGCGCAACGCAGGCCTTGCGCTTCGATGGCCCAGTCGGGAGCCTGGGCGCTGGACGGGTGTTGCGGGTTCATTGTCAATGCGATTTGCCCAAGGCCTGCTCAATGGCGCGCAAGGTCTGCAACTGCCACTGCACATAGCTGGTGTGAGGCGGAACGAATTCATCCACGCCGACCGCCGGCACGCCGGACTCCCGGGCGATGGCGCGCAGGCGGTCGGTCAATGGATCGTTGACCTGCCGGTTGTAAAACAGCAGCGCCACCTGGCGGTGCCGCAGAGTGTCCTCATAACGCGCCACTTCCGCAGGGGAGGGCTCGGTGTCGTTCATCACATCGAACTGGAATTTTTCGCCCAGGCTGGTCCAGCGCAGTTGCCGCAGCAGGTAGCCGACAACCGGCTCGGTCGCGGTGACCTTCAGCCCCGGATGGGCGTTGCGCAGCGCGGCCTCCGCCTGGGTCACGCGCTTCAGATCAGCCTTGAAATTCTGGAGATTGCGCACAAACAGCGCCGCGTCTGCCGGCGCGGCTTGCTGCAGCAGCGCGGTGAGTTTCTCCGCCACCAGCAGAGCCACTTGCGGGTCGTAAAACACATGGGGGTTTTTGTCAGCCAGAATCAGGGCCGGATCAAGCTGCGCCGCCACGATGACCTGACGGTGTGGCGACGGGCTGGCCGCGAGAATTTTTTCCATCCAGTCGTCATAGCCCATGCCATTGAGCACCACGATCTGCGCCCGCGCCACCTTGCGCGCCACCGCCGGCGTGGCCTCGAAACCGTGTGGATCGACATTGGGATTGTTGATGATGCTGTCCACCACCACCTTGTTGCCGCCGACGGCCTGCGCGATCAGACCATAGGTGCTTTCCGCCGCGACGATGGAGACCGGTTCAGCCTCCGCAGCACCGCAGAGCAGCAGGCTGAAAACCGCGAATAAAACGGCATGGAAGGAGCGATGAAAGTGGCGCATGGTTTTATTCTGGCGAACACAGCAGGGGTTACTTTATAACGCCATGCCGGGCGGCGTTGTGTCCAGATGCAATATGCCGAGGGCGGAAAACCCGTCGTCGCGGCATCAGATGAAACGCTCAGGCGGCCGTCGGCGCCCGCCACAGCCAAGCCGCGCCGCGCACGCCGGAAGAGTCGCCATGCTGCGCAGCACGCAGGCGTGTGCCCACCGCATCCGAAAACACCCACGCGCCCCAGCGCAGCGGCACTTCGACGTACAGCTCGGGCACATTGCTCATGCCGCCGCCCAGCACGATGATGTCGGGGTCGAGGATGTTGATGACATGCGCCAGCGCGCGCGCCAGGCGGTCGCAATAGCGGATGAAACGCGCCCGCGCTGCCGCATCGCCCGAGCGCATGGCGGCAATGAGGTCGGGCGCCGTAGCCTGCTGCCCTGTCTGCATCGCATGATCGGCGGTAAAGCCCGGGCCGCTCAGCCAGGTTTCGATACAGCCGTGCAGGCCGCACCAGCAGCGCGGCCCGGGCAGTTCGTTCCAGGCGGGAGCCAGGCGGGGCCAGGGCAGCGGGTTGTGTCCCCATTCGCCAGCCACGGCGTTGCAGCCCAGCCAATCCGTGCCATGGATGGCAATGCCCGCGCCGACGCCAGTGCCTAGGATGACACCGAACACCATGCGCGCGCCCTGGCCTGCGCCATCGACCGCCTCGCTGATCGCCAGACAGTTGGCATCGTTGTGCAGCCGTACCGGCCGATTCAGCCGCTGCTCCAGATCGCGCTGCAGCGGGCGGCCGTTGAGCGCGGTGGAATTGGCGTTACGGATCAAGCCCGAGACCGGCGACACCGAGCCGGGAATCGCCACCCCCAGCGGCAAGCGCTGACCCATGGCAGCGTCTGCTTTTTCGACCAGCGTGGCGATCGCCTCGACGGTGGCGGAGTAATCGCCCTGCGGCGTGGCGCGGCGCTCGCGCAGCAGAAAAGCGCCGCGCGCATCGAGCACCGCCACCTCGATTTTTGTGCCGCCGAGGTCGACGCCGAGCAGCAGACGCTCAGCCATGGGCAAGCAGGGCCATGAGTGCGGCCTCGTCGATCACGGCCACGCCGAGTTCCTGCGCCTTGGCGAGTTTGCTCCCGGCCTCGGCTCCGGCAACCACATAGTCGGTCTTTTTCGACACCGCGCCTGCCACCTTGCCACCCGCGGCCTCGATGCGCTCCTTGGCGTCTTCGCGGCTGATGCTGGGCAAGGTGCCGGTGAGCACAAAGGTCTTTCCCGTCAGGGGCTTGGGTGCTGTGGCATCGGCAGGAGCCGATTCGTCCCAGCGCACCCCGCAGGCGCGCAGCTGTTCGACCACCTCGCGGTTGTGCGGCTGATCGAAGAAAGTGCGCAGGCTGAGCGCGACGATGGGGCCGATGTCGGGCACGGCCTGGAGTTGCTCCAGGCTGGCATTCATCAGCCCATCGAGGCTGCCGAAGTGACGCGCCAGTTCCTTGGCCGTGGCTTCACCGACATGACGAATGCCGAGCGCGTAGATGAAGCGCGGCAGCGTGGCGGCCTTGCTGCGTTCCAGCGCGGCAAGCAGATTGCCCGCGCTCTTGTCGGCCATGCGGTCGAGCGCAGCGAGCTTCATCAGGCCAAGCCGGTACAGATCCGGCAGGGTGTGGACGATGCCGCCGTCCACCAGTTGATCGACCAGTTTCTCGCCCAGCCCTTCGATGTCCATGGCACGGCGGCTGGCGTAGTGCAGGATGGCCTGTTTGCGCTGCGCGGCGCAGAACAGGCCGCCGGTGCAGCGCCAGTCGGCCTCGCCTTCTTCGCGCACGATGCCCGAGCCGCAGACGGGACAATGTCCGCCGAGCTGTTTGTAGAGGTCAAAGGGTTCGCCAACATCGGCCGGGCGTTGATCGAGCAACACGCTGACCACCTCGGGAATCACATCGCCAGCGCGGCGCACGACAACCATGTCGCCCACGCGCACGTCCTTGCGCCGCACTTCGTCCTCGTTGTGCAGGGTGGCGTTGGTCACGGTGACGCCGCCGACGAACACCGGCTCCAGCTTGGCCACCGGGGTGAGTTTGCCGGTGCGCCCCACCTGAATGTCGATGGCCAGCACGCGGGTGCTGCGCTCCTGCGCGGGGTATTTGTGCGCCACGGCCCACACCGGCTCGCGGTTGCGAAAGCCCAACTCGCGCTGCAGCGCCAGGCTGTCCACCTTGTAGACCACGCCGTCGATGTCGAACGGCAGGCTGTCGCGGGCGGCGGCGATGTCGGCGTGAAAGCGGATGAGCGTCTGCGCGCCGGGGCCGTGCGCCCGCTGCGGCGCCACCGGCAGGCCAAGGGCCTCGAAGGCGTCGAGCATCGCGTGGTGGGTATCGGGCTGGTCGCTCCAGCCCTGAATCTCGCCCCAGCCGTAGGCGTAAAACGCCAGCGGGCGCTGCGCGGCGATGGCGGGGTCGAGCTGGCGGATGCTGCCGGCCGCGCCGTTGCGCGGGTTGACCAGGGTGGGCAGGCCTTTGGCGCGCTGGCGGTCGTTATAGCGCTCGAACTCGGCGCGCTGCATCAGCGCTTCGCCGCGCACTTCGAGCACGGCCGGCGGCTTGGGCGCGCGCAGTTGCAGCGGCACGCTGCGGATGGTGCGCACGTTCTGCGTCACGTCCTCGCCGGTCTCGCCGTCGCCGCGCGTTGCCGCCTGCACCAGCACGCCGTGTTCATAGCGCAGATTGATGGCCAGGCCGTCGAATTTCAGTTCGGCGTTGTAGAGCACCGGCGGATCGTCTGCGCTCAGGCCGAGTTTGTTGCGCACCCGCTGGTCGAAGGCGCTCGCGCCCTGGGGCGTGGTGTCGGTCTCGGTCTGGATGGACAGCATCGGCACGGCATGCCGCACCGGGACAAACTGCGGCAGCGGCGCGCCGCCCACGCGCTGAGTGGGCGAGTCGGCGGTGCGCAGTTCCGGGTGTGCCGCTTCGATGGCCTGCAGTTCGCGGAACAGCGCGTCATAGTCGGCATCGGGCACCAGCGGGGTGTCGAGCACGTAGTAGGCATGGTCGAGGCGGGCGATCTCGGCCCGCAGCGCCGCGGCGCGCTCGGCGGGCGGCGCGTATGGGTCGGGCTGAGCCATGTCAGCGTCTATGAGAACAGGCGCTGCGCGGCGGCGGAACCGGCGGACAGGCCATGCTGGTCGAGCACCTCGTAGAGCATGTCGAGCTGCTTTTCGATGTGGTCGAGCGCGGCATCGGTCAGCGGCGCGTTGTTGTCATCAACCACGGCGGCGTCGAGCGCGGAGCCCAGATCGCGCGCGGCCTGTCGCATCCGGGAGAAGGGCTTTTGCGCGGACGGCGCCTGCGGCACTTCGAGCAGCAGGGTGGCGTGGCTGACGGCGGCGGCGCTGTCGGCCAGATCGGCGCGGGCGTCGAACTGCAGGTGCACCAGCGGAGTGGGCGCCTGATCGACGTCCTGGTACAGCAGCACCATGCGCCCGGCCTCGGCGCCCGGAACGAAACCCGCCGCCTGCGCGCGCTGGCGCAGGAAGTCGACGCCCCAGGGGACGCTGCGGGCGCGCAGGGTGATGGAGAGCTGGGCATCGTTGGCACTGGCAAAGGTGTCGAGCTGCCGCGCCTGCTCCAGCGCCTCGGCCATGTCGGGCAGATCGGGCGGCACGCCGAGCGCATCGCCCAGCTCGTGGCATTTGGCGATGAACTCGGAGAACTCGATGGCATTGATGGGACCGGCGCGGTTGCTCAGTTGCACCGCGGCCTGCAGTTCCGCGTAGTGGTTCTGCGGCTGTAGCGGCTCCCACTTGCCGGTTTCGGCATTGCGCCCCTCGAACAGCATGCGCTTGGCCCCGGCGCGCGCGGCCTTGGGCAGGCGCGGCTGCAACACCTCGCCGGACCGCGCCGGATCGAGCAGGTAGCTGGAAATGGCGTCGATGAGCGGGTCGATCTGCAGCGGCAGCAGACGCGGTCGCGGGCCGACTTCCGGCGACAGCGGCATGGGCTCCAGCGGCTCGCCATCCACGCTCAGGGCGTCGAGGCCGCCGGGTTCGACCAGTTCGCCGCGCACCGGACCATCGGCGTCGATGCTGGCACGCTGGCGCCTGAATTTGCCGGACTGCCATGTGTTGTAGGCAATGACGGCGGCAATGATGATGGCGCCAATGACGACTAATGCGGTTTGCAACTGTCCCATCCAGAAATCCTCGGGGTTGGAGTGTGTGCGGCTCAGGCGGCCTGGGCAAAGCGTAGCGCCGCGTCCATTTCCACGGCAACGGTGCGCGAGACGCCCTGCTCCTGCATGGTCACGCCGATGAGCTGGTCAGCCATTTCCATGGCGATCTTGTTGTGCGAAATGAAGAGGAACTGCGTGCTGGCCGACATGTCCTTGACCAGCCGGGCGTAGCGCTCGGTATTGGCATCGTCCAGCGGCGCGTCCACCTCGTCGAGCAGGCAGAACGGCGCCGGGTTGAGCTGGAAAATGGCGAACACCAGGGCGATGGCCACCAGCGCCTTTTCGCCACCGGAGAGCAGGTGGATGGAGCTGTTCTTCTTGCCCGGCGGCTGCGCCATGACCTGCACCCCGGCGTCGAGAATTTCCTCGCCGGTGATGATGAGCCGCGCATTGCCGCCGCCGAACAGCAGCGGAAACATGCGGCCGAAGTGCGCATTGATCTGCTCGAAAGTGGTGGCCAGCAGGTCGCGGGTTTCGGCGTCGATCTTGCGGATGGCGTCTTCGAGTGTGGTGATGGCGGTCTGCAGGTCGTCGTTCTGCGCGTCAAGAAACTGTTTGCGCTCGCGCGCCTGGCCGAGTTCGTCGAGGGCGGCGAGGTTGACCGCGCCGAGCGCGGCGATGTCGCGCTGCAGCCGCTCATGCTCGCGCGCCAGCACCGGGGCCTGCGCATCTTCGGGCAGACTGGCGCGCACCGCCTCGACATCGGCCTGCGCCTCGGCGAGCTGCTGCGCGAACTGTTCGGCCTGCAGGCGGAACTCCTGCTCCTTGAGCTGCAGTTCGGTGATGCGCTGGCGCAGCGGATCGAGGTCGCGGTCGAGGGCGAGTCGGGCTTCTTCGCGCTGGCGCAGTTGCAGGGCGATGTCGTCGGCCTCGCTGCGGCGCGCACCCAGCACGGCCTGCGCGCTCTCCTGCTCGGTCAGGGCCGATTGCAGTCCGGTCTGCGCACTCTCCTCGCTGAGCCGCGCCAGCTCGGCCTGCGCCGCCTCGCGGGCGCTGCCCTGGCGGGCGATCTGCTCCAGCGCCATCTGCGCCTCGCGTTGCAGATCGGCCAGCTTTTGCCGCAGACTGCGCACCGCATAGCCGCTCTCGCTCGCCTGGGCTTCGAGCTGGCGTTGCTGCGCCCGCGCGTCGGCCAGCGCCTGCTGCGCGTCGATCACCTCGGTTTCGAGGTCGGCCTGCAGCTGCTGCTGGTCGGCCAGACGCGCGTCGAGTTCCTCGAAGCGCGCCTCACTCTCGGCCTGCTGCGCCTGCAATTCCTCCACCTGGGCGCAGGTGTCACCCAGATCAGCTGCGATCTGGCCGTGACGCGCGGCGCTCTGCTCCGCCTGCTGAGAGAGCTTGAGCCATTCCACCTGCACCGTGTGCAGTTGCTGCGTGTCCTGCTGCTGACGGCGCTGCAGTGCGGCGAGCTGTTCCTGCGCCCGGCCGAGATCGTGCTCGGCCTGATGCAACCGGGCGCGGCTTTGCTCGGCGATGAGCTGCTCGGCCTTGAGCTGACGCTCCAGGTTGTCGATCTCCTGCTGCCGCGCCAGCACGCCGGACTGCTCGGAGTCCGGCGCGTAGAAGCTCACGCTCTGGCGCGACACCGCATGGCCTTCGGCCGTGATCAGCGTGGCTTGCGCGGGCAGACTGCCGCGCAGCGCCAGCGCCAGCTGCAGGGTGGGGGCGACGAACACATTGACGAGCCAGTCGTCGAGCAGCGCGCCTAGCGCAGCGTCGCCGCAGCGCACGCCGTCGCGCAGCGGGCGACAGCCGACAGGCGCTGCGGCCAGCGCCGCGGCTGCGGCTGCCATCGAAGCCGAATAGAAAGCCAGCTTGGCCGGAGGCGCATCGGCGGCGAAGCCGGCGGCCATGTCGAGCTGGCGCAGTTCCAATGCGGCCAGACGCTCGCGCAACACGGCTTCGAGCGCGGTTTCAAGGCCGTGGTCCACTTGCAGGCGCGACCAGAGCTGTGAGAGTCCGTCCAGGCCATGCTTGGCCAGCCAGGGGCGCAGCTTGCCTTCGGTCAGCACCCGCTCCTGCAGGGCCTTGAGCGCGGAAATGCGCGCCGCAGTGGCAGCGAGCCGGGCCGCTGCGGCTTGCTGCGCCTGCAGCGCCTGCTGCCGGCCCTCTTGCAATTCGGGCAGGGTGTCGTCGAGTTGTTCACGCTGCGCGCGGGTGGTGTCGAGCGTATCGCCCAGGATTTCCTGCTGGCGCCGCAGATCGGCCAGTCGCAAACTGTCGGGCGCGACCACGGCGCGCTGCTCGGCGCGCAGGCGCTCGGCGCGCTGCTGCAACTGTTGGATCTGTTGCCCCAGGCTGCGCTGACGTGCGGCTTCGGCCTGCAGCGCCTGCTGCGCACCGGCGGCCTGGGCGCGTTCGTCCGCGGCGCGCAACTGTGCCTCGCCCAGCGCGGCTTCGAGCGCGGGCAGGCTCTCGCTCTGCTCCTGCGCACGGGCGTGCGCCACCTCCGCCTGCACCTCGGCATCGGCCAGGCGTTCCGCGGTGTCCGCGGCCTGCGCCACCGCGGCATCGTGCCGCTGCTGCCATTCCTGTGTTTGCGCGTCGATGGTCTGCAGCGTGGCCTGGGCGCGCTGACGGGCTTCGAGCACGAAGCGGATTTCCGCTTCCAGCTGGCTGACGCGCGACTGCGCCGCGTAGAACGCTGCCTGGGCGCGGTTGAGCGTGTCGCTGCTGGCGAACTGCGCCTGTCGCAGGGTTTCGATCTCGGCCTCGATGCCGCGCTGTTCGGCAATGCGGGCTTCGAGCGCGTTCATCGCCTCGCCACCGGCCAGAGTGATCTGCCGGCGCTTGGCCTGCGCCTCCTCCTGGCGCAGCAGCCAAAGCTGCTGCTGCACCAGGGTGGCACTGGCCTGCAGGGCCTGGTAGCGGGTGGCGACTTCGGCCTGTTGCTCCAGCCGCCCCAGATTGCTGCCGAGCTCGCGCAGGATGTCCTGCACGCGGGTGAGGTTCTCGCGGGTGTCCTGCAGACGGTTCTCGGTTTCGCGGCGGCGTTCCTTGTACTTGGACACCCCGGCGGCCTCTTCGAGCATCATGCGCAGGTCTTCAGGGCGCGACTCCAGAATGCGGGTGATGGTGCCCTGGCCGATGATGGCGTAGGAGCGCGGCCCCAGGCCGGTGCCGAGAAAGATGTCGTGCACATCGCGGCGCCGCACGGCCTGATTGTTGATGAAGTAACTCGACGTGCCGTCGCGGGTGAGCACGCGCTTGATGGCCAGTTCGGTGAATTGCCCCCACTGGCCGCCGATGCGGTGATCGCTGTTGTCGAACACCATTTCCACACTGCAGCGGCTGGCCGGCTTGCGCTGCCCGCTGCCGTTGAAAATGACATCCTGCATGGACTCGCCGCGCAACTCGCTGGCCTTGCTTTCGCCCAACACCCAGCGCACGGCGTCGATCACATTCGATTTGCCGCAGCCGTTGGGGCCGACGATGCCGCTGATGCGGCCGGGAAACGGCAGCGTCACGGGTTCGGCAAACGACTTGAATCCGGCCAGCCGGAGTGAGGTCAAACGCATCGAAATGGGCTAACTATATGATTTACAAAAGAAATTGTGAATTTCGCGGCAGACGGAAATCATACCATCGCCACCCTGCCCCACCGCAGCAACACCGCAAAGAGCAGCAGCGGGGCGCCTATCATCGCGCCACATGAAACCCGCCCAGATCCAGACCCTGTTCGCGCGCTTCGCCGCCGCAAACCCTGCTCCGCGCACCGAGCTGGAGTACCGCACCCCCTTCGAGCTGCTGGTGGCCGTGGTGCTGTCGGCGCAGGCCACCGATGTCAGTGTGAACAAGGCCACCCGGCCGCTGTTTGCCGTGGCCAATACCCCGCAGGCGCTGCTCGATCTGGGGGAAGACCGACTGCGCGAGGCCATCCGCACCATCGGGCTGTACAAGACCAAGGCGAAGAACGTCATCGCCACCTGCCGCATCCTGCTCGACCAGTTCGGCGGCGAGGTGCCGCAGACGCGCGAGGCGCTGGAAGCGCTGCCCGGCGTGGGGCGCAAAACGGCCAATGTGGTGCTCAACGTCGCCTTCGGGCAAGACACCATCGCGGTGGACACGCACATCTTCCGCGTGGCCAATCGTCTGGGCCTCGCCCGCGGCAAGACCCCGCTGGAGGTGGAAGCCCGACTGGAAAAAGTGATTCCGCAGCCATACCGCCAGCACGCGCACCACTGGCTGATCCTGCATGGCCGCTATGTCTGCAAGGCGCGCAAGCCCGAATGCTGGCGCTGCGGCGTGGCGGATTTATGCGCCTTCAAACCCAAGACGGCCGCACCGCAATGATCCGACGCCCGTTTTGGACCGTCGGCGTCGCCCTGCTGCTGATCTGTGCGGCGCCGAGCCAGGCCGCCCCGGTGCAGGTGACGGACGACACCGGCCATGTGCTCAGCCTGCCCAGGCCCGCCCAGCGCATCATCGCGCTGTCGCCGCAGTTGCTCGAACTCAGCGCGGCAGCCGGAGCGAGCAAGCGGGTCGTCGCCACCATCGGCGGGGCGGACGATGTGCGCTGGGCACGCAAGCTGCCGCTGGTGGGCGATGCGTTCGCGCTCAATCTCGAAGCCATCGCCCGGCTCAAACCCGATCTGATTCTGGCCTGGGAATCGGGCACGCCGCCGCGCGAGGTGGCGCGGTTGAAGTCCCTGGGCATCCCGGTGTACTGGAGCCAGGCCAACACCTTCGAGACCCTGGGCTCGACCGTCCAGCGCATCGGCCAACTGGCTGGCACAACCGGCCCTGCCGGACGCTGGGTGCGCGATTTCGACACCCGGCTGGCCGCATTGCGTGCACGCTACGCCTCACAAAAGCCGACGGTGCGTGTGTTCTACCAGGTCTGGAACCGACCGCTGATCACCGTGGGCGGGCCGCAACTGATCAACCAGGCCATCACCCTGTGCGGTGGCCGTAATGTGTTCGGCGGCCTGTCGGTGTTGTCGCCCACCATCAGTACCGAGGCCGTGCTCCAGGCCGACCCGCAACTCATCATCACCTCCAGCCCACGCGGCGCCGCATGGCTGCAGGACTGGAAGCGCTACCCCCGGATCAGCGCGGTCAAGCGCGACCAACTGGTGGCGCTGTCGCCCAACGCCCTGCCGCGCATGGGCGTCGATGTGCTCGATGGCGTGCAACAACTCTGTAGCGCCACCGCCACTGCGCGCAAGGCGATTCATTGACAGACTCCTGCGCTTTCGACCGCAGCAACCTCCACGCAGGTATTGCGCAAAACTGAGCATTAGTTCCCATGTCAGCAAGCGTCAGCCTGCCTATGATTCGTCGGCACGAGGGCTGCGTTGCCGTGCTGTTGAACAACAGCGCCCCCGTTTAGCGGGATTGTCTGCAGACGTTCCAGACCTGCATCATGCGGGGCTGGAATTGCCACTGTGCCTGCATTCGCCAGCCATTGCCAATTCACCTCGCCCATCGCCTACATCACATTGATGCCCTCGTCCCTGGAACTGCCGCAGCTGGAGCAGAACACCTTGCCCCATATCCAGTCTGGCGCACCACCAGCGCTGCAGACCCAGGCCTTGGCTCGCCCGCTCCCCCGCGATGTGCAGGTCTGGGAACTGCACCTGGATCAGCCGCCGCCAAACGCCATGCAAGTGCTCGACAGATCCGAGCACGCGCGTGCGCTGCGCTTCGTCCACGATCTCCACCGCAACCGATACATCGCCGCGCATGCCTGGTTGCGCCGCATTCTGGGGAGCTACCTTCAACGCGCGCCGCAAGACCTGCAGTTTGTCATCGGCCCCTACGGGAAGCCGGAGTTGAGCCAGTCAGAGCAGGCCTCTGCCGAGACTGGCCCGCTGCATTTCAACCTGAGCCACAGCAACGACATCGCCCTGCTCGCGGTGAGCACGGACATGGCGATCGGCGTGGATATCGAAGCCCTCCGCCCCGGCCTTCCGGACGCCACGCTCGCCACCGGCGTGCTGACCGCGGCCGAACTTGCTGAGCTGGAGCAACTGCCAGCCGGGCAGCGCACCGCGGTGTTTTTCGCCTGCTGGGCGCGCAAGGAAGCCTGCATGAAGGCGCTCGGACTGGGCCTGGCGCTTGAGCCCCGGCGCCTGCATGTCGGCATGACCGTGCAGCGTCAGCAAGTGCATCTGCAACAGAGCCATGTCCCGCTCGATCTTGCACGACTACCCTGCCGTGACGGTTATGCCGCGGCCCTGGCTGGGGTGGGCGGCTTCGGGCGCGTGACCCTGCAATCGGTGGGCGAACTCTCCCGGAGGCTGAATTGACCCCTGTGCGCATCATGAACGGCCGCCGCGAGCTGGTGGGCATCTACCTCGAACCCGCAGCCGATGCGCCGCCGCAGCACCATGCGGTTCTGCTGTGCAATCCGTTCGGGCAGGAGGCCATCCGTGCGCACCGCCTGTACCGGGTCATGGCCGACAGGCTCTCTGCAGCCGGCCACCCCGTGCTGCGATTCGATTACTACGGCAGCGGCGACTCCGCCGGAGACGACGACGCCTGGGACCTGCTCGGCAGCATCGGCGATGCCCAGGCCGCGCTGGCCGAACTGCGGCGCCGCAGCCAAGCGCCACGCTGGTCCGCCATGGGCTTGCGCCTGGGCGGCACCATCGCGCTGGAAACCGCGCGCCGTGCCGCGCTGCCTGCGCAGGTGTTGCTGCTGATCGAGCCGGTACTCAATGGAATGGCGTATCTCGACAGTCTCGCCGCCTCCAGTCTGGTGGCGCTCAACCGGGGGTATGGCGTGCGCTGGCCACTGAGCGCGCGTCTGCGGCACACCATGCTGCCGACGCCGCAAGCCGAGGCGCTTGGATTCGCCATCAGCCCGGCCTGCCGCACGCAGATCGAAGCGGTCACACCCGACCGCCTGCTCCCGGTTCCAGCGGGACGCCTGAGCCTGCTCGTGCCCAGTGTGGAGTCCACATTGCAAACGCTCGCGCAGGCTGACGTGGACCTTCCGGCAAATGCCGCCATCGCCAACAGCGAAGCAACAATCGATTGGGCCACAGACAGTGCCGCAGCCACAGCCATCGTCCCCATGCACTGGATCCGCTACCTGATCGGTGCGCTCGCCCTGCCCGATCATGCTTGAGACCACCATGACCTTCGGCCCGCAGGGCGATTTGCTCGGAACGGTCTCGTTCCCGGCAACGGGACCGGCGTCGCCTCCCCCCTTCGGCGTGCTGTTGTTCAACGCCGGCGTCATTCACCGTGTGGGCGCGCACCGCGTCAACGTCAAGCTGGCACGCGTCCTCGCTGCAGACCGCATTGCCACATTGCGCTTCGACCTGCACGGCATGGGCGACAGCGTGCGCGCCGATGGCCGCCTGTCTTACAAGGAGCAGGTCGTGGCGGATCTGCGCGCCGGCATGGATCTGCTGCAAAGCACGACCGGCGCGCGGCACTTCGCACTGGTCGGGTTTTGCTCTGGAGCCCTGCCCAGCTACTGGGCCGCGCAGGCCGATGCGCGTGTCAGTGCCATCGTGCTGTATGACGCGCTGTATTTCTCCACCACGCGCAGCGTGCTGCGCTACATGGCTGTGCGCCTGAGGCGCCATGGCTTCGGGCCGAAAGCCTGGGCCGTGTGGTCTCGCGTCGCCATGCGCGGCGTGGTCGGCATGGTTGGCATGATCGGTCAGATCCTGTCCCGGCGCGGGCACTCGAACCCGTTTGAAACCCGAGGCGCCGATTCGGACGCGGACGCCCGGATCGAGCCCCGGTCTTTCGGGCGGAGCCTGCTCGCACTGGCTCAGCGCGGCACCGGGGTCATGGTGTTCAGCGCCGGTGCCGATTACAGCGCCGTCAACTACGCAGAGCAGTTGCGCGAGTCTCTGGGGCTGCAGCAAACCGCGCATGAGCGCCTGCTGTTCACCCACTTGCCCGACATCGACCACGCCGTCACCACCCGCGTGGCGCAGCAACTGTGGATCGAGACGGTGCGTCGCGGCCTGCTGCAGCTTGCCCCCAAGGCGCTGGAGCAGGCACCATGATGGCCGCTGTGCTGTTTTGGGCTGCGGCCCTGTTCATCGTCTACACCTATATCGGCTATCCGGTACTGATCGGGCTGCTGGCGAAGAAGCGCCCGCTCCCCTCCTGCGCCCTGCTCGACGAGGCCAGCCTGCCCCCCATCACCGTGGTCATGGCCGGATACAACGAGGCCGCGCGTCTGCCCGGCAAGATTGCCAACCTGCGTGCCCTTGACTATCCGCAGCACAAGGTGGACATTCTCTTGGTGTCCGACGGATCCACCGACGCCAGCGCTCGTGTGCTGGACAACATCCACGGCGTACGCACACTGAGCTACGCCCAGCGCCAGGGCAAGGCCTTCGCTCTCAACCTCGCGCTCGCCGAAGTGCGGACCGAATTCGTGGTGTTCTGCGATGTGCGCCAGGATCTGGAGACGGGCGCGGTGCGCCGCCTGATTTCCGATTTCTGCGACCCCGCGGTCGGCGCCGTCAGCGGAGAACTGGTGCACCGTCCCAGTGCCACGCAAACCGGGCAGAACATCGGCCTGTACTGGCGCTATGAAAAAGCCATCCGCAAGGCCGAGAGCCGGTTTCACTCCACCGTCGGCGCCACCGGCGCGCTCTACGCCATTCGCACCCGTGACTTCGCCCCCATTCTGCCCGACACCATCCTCGACGATTTCGAAATCCCCATGCGCATCACCCGCATGGGCAAACGCACCCTGATCGACCCACGCGCCCATGTCTACGACGTGCTGCAGACCGAGTCTGCGGCGGAAAAAAAGCGCAAGATTCGAACCCTGACCGGCAACTTCCAGACCTTTTCGAGAAATTTTTGGCTGTTCAGCCCGACACAGAACCCGGTATGGTTCCAGTTCCTGTCACACAAAGTGTTCAGACTGATCGTGCCCTACGCCCTCATCCTCACCTTGCTCACCAGTGCGCTCATTCCTGCGGCCTTCTACCGCGCAGCCCTGCTGCTGCAATTGGGCTTTTATTTGCTCGCCGCCCTGGGGCAATGGGTGCCTGCAGCTCGCCGCAACAAATTCGTCAGCTTTGCGCACGTTTTTTTCGACATGAATGCCGCCGCCATCCTGGCCCTGCTGAAATTCGTCTCCGGCCGCGCCGATGCCAAATGGGAAAAAACATGAAGCGGCTAAGCATTCTCATGTATCACGGCCTCTACGCCAGCGAAGCGCAGCGTCTGGCCATCGACCCGGTCGACCGGCCCTACGCCATCTCCGTCGACACCTTTGTCAGACATCTCGATCTGCTCGCCCAGGCCAACATCCCAGTGATCCCTCCCAGCGCGCTGGAGCAGTCGGCGGGCCCCGTGCCGGGCGGTGTCTTGCTGACTTTCGACGATGGTCACGCCAGCAACGCCGAACTCGCCCTGCCCCTGCTTCAGCAACGCGGACTCAGCGCCCTGTTTTTTGTCACCACCGACTTCATTGGCCAACGCCCCGGCTTCAGCACCTGGGATCAGGTGCGTGCGCTGGCGCAGCACGGCATGACTGTGGGAGGGCACGGGCAAACCCATCGATTCCTGAGCGATCTGCCCGACAACGCGCTCCGCACCGAACTCCAGCAATCCCACGCGCGCCTGGAGCAGGAACTTCAGACCAGCGTCAAGCAAATGTCCTTTCCAGGCGGGCGCTATGACGCCCGCTGTCTGCAGCTCGCTCACGAGACCGGCTACAGCGTGCTGCATGGCTCTGAAATCGGCACTCTGCCGGCCCGGCACACCACGCCGCAGCGCCGCCCGCTGCCTCGGCTTGCCATCCGCGCCAACACCCCTGACACCGTGTTCCTCGATTTCGCCCGCGCCGCACCGTTGCGGATGCTGCGTGCGCAAACCCTGTCGCAGGCCAAAACCTGGGCAAAGCGTCTCATCGGCAACCAGCGTTACCACCGTTTGTATGCGCGCCTGAAGGGCGCCCAGGGGCCGTCATCATGAGCGTTTCGCAGATCCGTTCCGAAGGAACGCACGCACCCATTCCGGTGTCATGCGCCGCGTGGGGGGGCGTCCGGTGAGCGCCGCCAGCCCGCACCCCCGCCAGAAGCCCGGCGTGCAGAGCAACCGTCGCATTGCAGCTGCACCACCGGCCGCAACCCCGGCGCAGGCCGGGCAATCCGGGCAGGCCGACACCAACTGGGCAGGCACCGAACTGCGCTCGACCTTGCGGCTGCTGGCGGTGCCAGCCATTTTTGTGCTCAGCATCATCGTGTTCAAGCTGCACCCCGGAAAAATCGGGCTCTACGGTTTTGTCCTGTTTTTCGGCATTTTGCTGCTGGTGCAATTGCGCAAGGGACCGGAAGCATTATTGGCCCTGATGGTCATTTATTACCCGCTGAGCAAGCTGTACCCGGTGCTCATCGCGCCTGGCGTCAACGGCACCAATCTGCTCGAACTGTTTCTCATCTCGGTGTGGATCGGCCTGGCCATCAAACATAAAAAGAAACTGTTTCAGCCCTTTCCATTCACTCGGCTGGTCGGAATCTGGTTCTGGCTGGCTGTCATTTCGGTCATCACCGCCATCGTCCGCATCGGGCTGCATCCTTTCATCTGGAATTATCTGCTGTCGGTCCGCGGTTTTTTCGACCAGTTCATCGTGTTCTTTCTGGTTGTCAACCTGATTAAAGATAAAAACATGGCGCGCCGGGTGGTTGTTTACATGATGTTTTCCGCTGCAGTCATTTTTCTGTATGGCATTCAGGAATGGTGGTTTACCCGCGGCGCGAGCAGCATTGAAAAATCACGCCTGCTCGGCCCCATCGGCCAGCCCAACGAATTTGCCGCGCAAATCATTTATTCCTTCGCCCCGCTGCTGGCGTATGGCGCCTATTATTTTCCACGCTGGAAATCGCTACGCTTGGCGCCCATTGTGTTCATCGGCCTGCGGGTACTGCTGGCGGCGTTTTCGCGCGGCGCCTATCTGGCCTTCGCCATGGAGCTGTTCACGCTGTCCTTCGTCAAGAGCAAGAAATTTTTTGTGCTGGTGCTGCTGGTCATCGGCTCGATTTATTTTTTCATCCCATCACTGGTGCCCAATTCGATGAAGGCACGGGTTGCACAGACTTACGAGGATCGCGAATCGGGCTCGACCATCGACAAAAGCGCGGATTCTCGCATCCTGCTGTGGTATGCCGCGCTTGACATGACCAAGGAATCGCCGATTCTCGGCAAAGGTTTCGATCAATTCCACAGCCTGGTGCCGAGTTACGTCCCCGGGTTTTACGACGGCTCGACGGGCGATGCGACGGATAATCAGAACATGTTCCTGTACGCCGCCTCGAATATGGGCGTGCCCAGCCTGATCACCCTGCTGCTCATCATTGGCCTGCTCGCGTGGCGCGGCTGGGCCATCTATCGCAAGGCCGCGCTGGACATCGACCGCATCATCGGACTCGGCGCAGTCACCATGGTGGCCGGATTTATTGGCGTGAATATGTTTGGCACCCACCTGATCGATACCGCGGTGGATATTTTTGTCTGGATTTATATCGCGGTGGTTGCGCGCCTTTATACCATCGAAAAAAATTCGACTACAGAAATCCGACATGGCGCTCCACGATAAATCCCATCCCCTCATCGTGCACATGATCGACGAATTGCCGCGCGATGGCGCGGAAATGCTGCTGGTCGATCTGATGCGCCTTCGCATGCCCGGTTATCGCTATCAGATTGTCTGCCTCATCCGCGGCGGCCCGCTTGAGCAGGAATTCGAGCAACTGGGCATTCCGGTGAAGATTTTCGGACGCCGCAATCGATTCGATCTGGGTCTGGTCTTCCGTGTTGCCGCCTGGCTGCGAAAAGAGAAAGTGGACGTGGTGCACACCCATCTGTTCACCGCCGACACTTATGGCCGTCTGGCCGCGCGCATCGCGGGCGTGCCAGCGGTGTTTTCCACCGTCCACAACATCGTCAACCCCTGGAAAGGTGCGGGCCGCAAGGCCATCGACCGGCTGTTTGCCACATTGAGCACCGCGGTGGTCGGTTGCAGCGAGGAGGTCACGCAGACATTGGCGTCGCGCGACAGAATCCCGCTCAGCAAACTGGTCGCCATTCCCAACGGCATTGATCTGCAGAAATTTTCCAGTTTTTCAGGCGATGGGGTGCGGGAAGAATTCGGTCTTCCTGCGGATCGGCAACTCATTGGGGTTGTCGGGCGTTTGCATGAACAAAAGGCGCATGGCGACTTGTTCCGCGCCCTGGCCTTGTTGCCCCAAGCGCGTTCCGGGAAACTGACCTGCCTCGTCGTCGGCACGGGCGATCTGCTCGCCCCCCTCACGCAGCAAGTCAAGGAACTGGGTCTGGAGAACGGCGTGATCTTCACCGGCATGCGCAAGGATGTGCCCCGTCTGGTTGCCGCGCTGGACGTCTTTGTCATGTCCTCGCACTGGGAGGGCTTGCCGATCGCCTTGCTCGAGGCCATGGCCAGCTCCAAGGCGGTGTTGTGCACCCGCGTCGGGGGAATTCCCGACGTGGTGATCGATGGCGAAAACGGGCTGCTGGTCGATGCCGGAGATGTCCCCCGCTTTGCGCAGCAACTCGGCAGCTTGCTCGAGGACGCCACGCTGCGCCAGCGGCTCGGCCAACGCGCGCGCGAAACGGTGATTGCGCGCTTCGATGTGTCGCGCACTGCGGCGGCCTATAACCAGTTGCACAGTCAGGCTCTCGGACTGCCGCCCGCACCCAGCCCGGCGTTCGTTGCCCCCACGGAATAAACCATGCGCAAACTCCTCGCCACCTCCCTGCTGCCCTACGCCAAATTGCGCAATGCATGGCGCCCCGGCCTGCGCATTCTGATGTACCACCGCGTTGCGCAGCTTGCCGCCTACGACCAGCTCACCGTCTCTCCGGAGCGCTTTGCGCAGCAGATGCAGGAATTGGCGCAACACGAAGTGGTTAGTTTGCAAGATGGTTTGCGTGCGCTGCAGTCCGGCGCCTTGCGCAAACCGCTGATTGCCGTGACCTTCGACGACGGCTATCTTGACAATCTGACCGAGGCCCTGCCCGTGCTGCGGCGCTACCGCATTCCCGCCACCATTTTTATCACCACCCAGTTCTGCGACCAGGCTCTCCGCCATCCCCGCTATGGCAGCCAGGGCGCGCAGCGCCTGCATCTCGACTGGGACGAAGTTGCCGCGCTCGCCCGCGAGCCCGGTATCACCATCGGTTCACACACCCTCACTCACCCTTACCTGCCCACCATCAGCGACAGTCTGGCCCAGCAGGAAATCGCCATCAGCCGCACGGTGATCGTCTCGCACCTGCAACGCCCTGTCGATTACTTCTGCTACCCCTCGGGCGACCTGAGTGCGCGCGAGCTGCAACTCGTGCAGCAGGCGGGTTATGCCGCCGCGGTCAGCGTGGCACCCGGGGTCAATGACCGGCACACCGATCGGTTTCAGCTCAGGCGCACCGAGATCACCGACCGGGACGACCCATCTCAGTTCCGCCTCAAGCTCGCCGGGGCGTTCGATCCCATCCATCAACTCTTGCACGCGCGGCGCACCCGTCGCTTTGCGCAAAAACACCTCAAACCCAGCACCTCCTTTGAGGCCACGACATTATGAAAATTCTGTATTTGATGACCGAGCCCTTTGGCATCGGTGGCGTGCAGTCCGATGTGCTCACCCTGACAGAAGATCTCACCGCCAAGGGCCACATCGTCTACGTCGCCACCACCGAAGGCGTGCTTCTGCAAGAGCTGATCGGCAAAGGCGCGATTCATGTGGATATCGATTTCCACTTCAGTGGAGCCGCGCAGTTTGCCCGCGCGCTCAAGCAACTGCGGCATGTGGTTGCGCGCGAAGGCATCGAGCTGGTGGCGCCGCAATCGGTGCGCTCGTCCATGGTGGCCTATGCCGCGCTGCGCGTCATGCCGTTCGGCTACCGCGTTGCGGCCACGTCCATGCGGGTGCCTATCGTCACCACCATCCACAACATCCACAACCCGAAAAACTTCAAATGGGCCGGCCGCATCCTGCGGCAAAGCGCGGACTTCATCATTTTTGAATCGAATTACGAACGCAACCGCCTGCTGGCCAACGGCTTGCCCGCCGCGCAATCCACGGTCATTCACAGCGGTATCGATCTCGACCGCTTTTCCACTGCCACACGCAGCGCAGAATTCGCCCGGCAATACGGGCTGGAGCCTGGGCGCCATCTCATCTTCGGCATCGTCGCCCGTCTGTCCGAAGAAAAGGGTCACAACTATCTCGTGGATGCGTTTGCCAAAGTTGCCCAGGCCAAACCCGAGACGCGCCTGCTGATCGTTGGCGACGGTCCGCTGCTGGAGCAGACGCAGGCACAGGTGGCCCGCCTCGGCTTGCAGAACCAGGTGATCTTCGCCGGCATGCAGCGGGACATACCTTCGCATCTCGGGCTGTTCGACGTGTTCGTGCTGTCCTCCACGCGCGAGTCGTTTCCGCTCTCCGCGCGCGAAGCCATGGCAGCTGGCCGATGCGTGATTGCACCACGCATCGGCGGCTGCGGCGAAGTGGTCGAGGACGGTGTCACCGGCCTGCTGTTCACCGCTGCAGATGTTGAAGACCTCGCGGCAAAAATGCTCACCCTGAGCGATCGCGCCACAGTGGTCGCCATGGGAGCCGAAGGGCGACAACGCGCCGAACGTCTGTTCTCCCGCCATGTCTGGGTTGAAGGCGATGAGCAGGTCTATCTCCACTGGGCAGGCCTTGCACCGCGTTGCGCACCTTCGGTTGCGATCTCCTGACCGCGTTGAAGCTCACGCTTGAACTCCTGCTGTCCCCGGTTGGCCTGACCGCATGCGGCCTGACCCTGCTGACCATTGCGGTGAGCTGGCGCCCTCAACGTCTCGCGCTGCGCTTGCTGACCTATGTCTGCACCTTGATTTTCATCACGGCAAGCATGCCGCTGACGGCCAACATCGCCCTCGGCACGCTTGAACAAAAAGCCACTCAGGAAAAAATCTGCCCACCTCCTCCGCCCGCCAGCCTGTTGGTCGTGCTGGCAGGCGGCATCAATGGCAACCCCATGAGCGATACGGATGCCTCCGCGCTGAAAGCTGCCAGCCTGCGCAGACTGCTCTCCGCCGTTGCGCTTGCCCAACAGGTGCCGGACAGCACCCTGCTCATCTCCGGAGGCTGGGGCAGATCGGTGCGCGAAGCCGATCTCATGGGCGCCCTTGCAAAACAATTGGGATTTCCAGCATCGAGAATCGAACTCGACACCAAGTCCAGAACGACTTTTCAGACCGCCGAAAACATCCGGGCACGCGTGTCACAGGTTCCATCCGGGCGGCGTTATCTGGTCACGTCGGCCGACCATATGCCCCGTGCCATGATGGCCTTCAAACACGAAAACGTCTCCATCTGCGCCTGGCCCGTCGACTATGAAGCCCTGGCCCTGCAGCCGTTGGACATGCTGACGCCACAAATCAGCGCCCTGGAAAAGTCCACACGGGTCGTGCATGAACTGATGGGGATGCTCTACTACCGACTAATCAAATTTCAATGACCCTCGCATCACAGACCCCATGACCACGCTAGATCACAACGTCGAAGCCGCCGAGATCGACAAATTCAGCGCCCTGGCACATCGCTGGTGGGACGAACACGGCGAATTCCGCCCGCTGCATCAGCTCAATCCGCACCGTCTGCAGTGGATCCAGAGTCATGTCGACCTCAAGGGCAAGACCGTGCTCGATATCGGCTGCGGCGGCGGCATCTTGTCCGAATCCATGGCCGCGGCAGGCGCCAGGGTCACCGGGATCGATCTGGCAGAGCCCTCCCTGCAGGTCGCCCGGCTTCATGCGCTCGACGCGCACCTCGAGATCGACTACCGCTTGGTCAGCGCCGAGCGGCTGGCCACGCAGTCGCCCCGGCAGTTCGATGCGATCACCTGCATGGAAATGCTCGAACACGTCCCGGACCCCGCCTCCATCATCAAGGCTGCAGCCCAGCTCGTTCGGCCCGGCGGGTGGGTGTTTGCCTCCACCATCAACCGCACACCCAAAGCCTATGTCGCGGCTATTCTTGGCGCTGAATATGTGCTTCGGCTCCTACCCAAAGGCACTCACGACTACGCCAAATTTCTGCTGCCCGCAGAGATCTCCGCAATGGGCCGTGCGTGCGGACTGGATGCGGCTGACATCGTCGGCCTGCAATATCAGCCCTTCACCCAGCGCTTTCGGCTGACATCCGACCCCAGCGTCAACTACCTCATAGCCCTGCGCCAAACCGCCTGATGACGCCTCCCCATCAGATCCAGGCCTGCCTGTTCGATCTGGACGGCACACTCGCCGACACAGCCCCAGACCTCGCAGCGGCACTCAACCATGTTCGCGCACAGCATGGCTTCGACGCACTGCCCCTTGAAGTGCTGCGTCCCATGGCCTCACACGGCGCACGCGGGCTACTTGCTGTGGGCATGCATATCACTGCAGACGACCCCCTCTATCCCGCTTTGAAAGACGCCTTTCTTGCGCGCTATCTCGCCGCGATTCGTGTGCACACCACCCTGTTCGATGGTGTGAGCGCGCTCATCGAGCATCTGCACAAGGCCGCCATTCCATGGGGCATCGTGACCAACAAGCTCAGCACCTACACCAATCCCCTCGTTGCTCAACTTCCCTGGCCCCATCCGCCGGGATGCATTGTCAGCGGAGATACCGCGGCGCTCCCCAAACCAGCGCCCGATCCCCTACTTTACGCTGCCCGCCGGCTTCAGGTCGCGCCGGAGCATTGCATCTATGTGGGTGACGACCTCCGTGACATGCAAGCCGCGCACGCCGCAGGCATGCGGGCCATTGCCGCCGCTTATGGCTATTGCGGCCACACCGAGCCCAAAAACTGGGACGCAGATGCCATCATCCGCCACCCTCTTGACTTACTCACAATCGGCCTCATGTGCTGAATATCGAAAGCACCAAACAAGGTGCCGACGTACAATGAGTTTTCCATGGGGCCGACCCGGTTTCGACGTGGATAGCAAAACAGACAGGTGCATGCCGAGCCCCAGTACGCTCGATAAACCACTGGAAACAAAGTAACTGCGAACGATTCTTCGTACGCCCTCGCCGCT
>JAJXTO010000024.1 GCA_021783695.1 Pseudomonadota bacterium
GTCGCGCCCTGCGCTTCCATGCGCTGCATGAGTTCGCGCGCCTTGTCCATCAGGCGTTGCGCCAGCCCGGGCTCCACCGCGGCCTGCTGCGGGTCGGCGCGCAGGCTGGAAAGCAGGATCTGTTCCAATTGGCCGTCGAGCACTGCAGCGGAGAGTTCCTGGCCGTTGGGCGACAGGCTCTGCACGATGTAGGCGCCCAGCGCCAGCCGCGCCCGGGCGGTGAGTTCGTCGGCATCGGTCACCTGCCCGGCATTTTCCGCCAGGACCTCGGCAATGGTGCGCATGTCGCGGATGGGCACGCCCTCGGTCAGCAGGTTCTGCAGCACCTTGCGCAGCCGGTCGGCGGAAATGAGTTTTGGCACCAGATCTTCCACCAGTTTGGGCGAGCGCTTGGACAGATGCGCCAACAGCCCTTCCACCTCCTCACGCCCCAGCAGTTCGGCGGCGTGGGTTTGCAGCAGGTGGTGCAGATGCGTTGCCAGCACCGTGCTCGGATCGACCACGGTGTAGCCCAGCGCCTGCGCGCGGTCGCGCTGCTCCTTGTTGATCCACACCGCGGGCAGACCGAAGGCCGGCTCCTTGGTCGGCGTGCCCTGCAGCTCGCCCATCACCTGGCCTGGATTGATGGCCATGAGCAGGTCGGGGAAGATGTCGCCACTGCCGATGTCCACCCCCTTGAGCGCGATGCGGTAGCCACCGGGGCGCAATTCCAGGTTGTCACGGATGTGCACCGAGGCGACGAGAAAACCCATCTCCTGCGCGAACTTCTTGCGCACCCCGCGGATGCGGCCAAGCAGCTCGCCGCCCTGATTGCGGTCGACCAGCGGAATGAGGCGGTAGCCCACGTCGAGCGCCAGGGTGTCCACCGGCTCGATCTGCTCCCAGCTCACTTCCTCCGGCTCGGTTGGCGCGGCGACTTCGGGCGCGGCCTTCGCCTGCGCCTCCACTTGCTTTTGCCGCTTGAGCTGCCACCACAACACACCGCCGAGCACCGCCGCAGCGCCGAGGAAGGCCAGATGCGGCATGCCCGGCACCAGGCCCACCAGTCCCAGAATGCCGGCGGTGATGGCGAGAACGCGGGGCTGGGTGAACAACTGGCCGACGAGCTGCCGCCCCACGTCCTGCCCGGTGGAGACGTTGCTGATGACAATACCGGCGGCCATGGAAATGACCAGCGCCGGGATCTGCGACACCAGCGCATCGCCGATGGAGAGGAGGGTGTAGTTCTGCGCCGCCTCGCCCAGGCTCAGGCCGTGCATGAACACACCGATGATCAGCCCACCGATCAGGTTGATGAACAGAATGAGAATGGCCGCCACCGCGTCGCCGCGCACGAACTTGCTGGCGCCGTCCATCGCGCCGTAGAAGTCGGCCTCCTGCGCCACATCGGCGCGGCGCTTGCGCGCCTCTTCCTGATCGATCAGCCCGGCGTTGAGATCGGCGTCGATGGCCATCTGCTTGCCCGGCATGGCGTCCAGGGTGAATCGCGCGCTCACTTCGGCAATGCGCCCGGCGCCCTTGGTGATCACCACGAAGTTGATCACCACCAGAATGGCGAACACGATGATGCCCACCGCGTAATTGCCCCCCACCACGAACTTGCCGAAGGACTCGATCACCGCCCCGGCGGCCCCCTCGCCGTTCTGCCCGTGCAACAGGATGACCCGCGACGCCGCCACATTGAGCGACAGCCGCAGCAGCGTGGTGAACAACAGCGCAGTGGGAAAGGCCGAGAAATCCAGCGGCCGGGTGAGATACAGCGTGACCAGCATGATGATCAGTGACAACACGATGTTGAAGGTGAACAGCATGTCGAGCAGCACGGTGGGCAGCGGCACCACCAGCATCATCAGGATGAGCACCACCAGCACGGGCGCGGTGAGCATGCGCCAGTCCATGCGCCGCAGCAGGGTGCGCCATGCGGGCACGGCGCCGGTCTTGGGTGTGGGGGAAGTGGCCATGATGGTTTATGCGTTCACTGCAAAGTCGGCGGGAATGTCCCAATCGTCGGGTGCCTGGGCGATCTGCGGCGCGGCACGGAGCTGAAACACATAGGCCAGCAGCAGCGCGACGGCGTTGTACAAGGCCACGGGAATTTCCTGCTCCAGTTCGGCGTGATGGAACAAAGCGCGCGCCAGCGGAGGCGCCTCGACCACTGGCACGCCGTGCTCCGCGGCAATCTCGCGGATGCGCGCAGCCACCAGATCGGCGCCCAGCGCCAGAACCACTGGGGCGCGGTTCTTGCCCTCCTTGTAGGCCAGCGCCACGGCGTAGTGGGTCGGGTTGGTCACCACCACGTCGGCCCGAGGAACCGCAGCCATCATGCGCTTGCGGGCGCGCTCGCGCTGCAGCGCGCGCAGCTTTTGCTTGATCTGCGGATTGCCCTCGCTCTCTCGCATTTCGTCCTGCATGTCCTGGCGGCTCATCTTGAGCTGCTTGTTCATCTGGAACAACTGCCATGGCACGTCCACCGCCGCGACCAGCAGCGTGCCCGCTGCCATCCACAAGAACGCCTTGGCCGCGATCAGGCCAAGCTGCGTCTGCGCCAGATTCGGCTCCACCTGCAGCAGCCCGAGCAGAGGCCCGCGCTGGTTCCACAGCACGATGCCGGCGATCACGCCAATCACAATGGCCTTGAGCAGCGCCTTGCCCAGCTCGCCCAGGCCGGTGATGGAGAACATGCGCTTGATGCCGGTGATGGGGTCGAGGCGGCTGAAATCGGGCGCCAGCGCCTGGCCGCTGAACACCCAGCCGCCCATCGCCACGCCCCCCACCGCGCTGGCGATGAAGGTCAGCGCCAGTACCGGTGCGAGAAGCACCAGGCCGATCAGCGCCACCTTGCCCGCGGCCTGCAGCATCGCCGCAGGGTCTTGCGCGGCCAGCGCCGAGACGGTCAATCCGGTGTGCAGCAGCGAGAGCCCCGTGTCGTAGAACCACCCGCCCATGCTGGTGACCAGCACCGCCACGCCCAGCAGCAACAGGCTGGAGGTGAGATCGCGAGAGCGCGCCACCTGCCCTTTTTCGCGCGCCTGCTGCCTGCGCTTTTGCGAGGCGGGTAATTCCTTTTCCTGTGCGCTGTCGTCGGCCATGTCCGTGCTCCTACCGCGCCCCGCCCTGCTGCAACACCTGCGCGGACAAGGTCAGCCCCACGTCCACCAGATGCTGCACCACGTTCTGCATGACCGGCATCACCAGATACAGCGCCAGAAAGCCCAAGATGAAAAACATCGGAAAGCCGATGGCGAACAGGTTGAGTTGCGGCGCCAGCTTGGTCAGCACGCCCAAGCCGAGGTTGGCAATGAGCAGCACGCCGAGCACCGGCGCGGACAGCGCCAGCCCGAGGCTGAAAATCATCGTGCCGGTCTGCGCCAGGGTGTGCCAGGTCTGCGCCACCAGCCCCAGATTGGGCGCCACCGGCAGCAGGCTGAAGCTGCGGGCAATGACGGCCAGCAGCACCAGATGGCCGTTGACCGCGAGAAACAGCAGCAGGGTGATCAGGTTCAGGAAGCTCGCCAGACTGGTGACCTGCACGCCCTGTACCGGATCGAACAAGGTGGCAAAACCCATACCCATTTGCAACCCGACCACGCCGCCGGCGAGTTGCACAGCGCTGAGAATCAGTGTCATCGACAGGCCGATGGCGCCCCCCACCAGCAGTTGCTGCAACACCAGCATCCACGCCGTGGCGGTGCCGAACTGCACCGGCGGCATGGCGGGCAGGGCCGGCGCGATCGCCACCGCCACCAGCACCGCCAAGCCCACGCGCAGCAAGGCCGGCACACTGCCCATGCCGAACACCGGAGCGGCGGACAGCATGGCCAGAACCCGGACGAACGGCCAGAAGAAGGCGCCGATCCAGGTCTCGATCTGGCTGCTGGTGAAGTGAATCATGGCGTGTGCAGCGCGATCAGCCGCCGTTGATCAGATGCGGGATGCTCTCGAACAGGCGGATGGTGAAGTCCATCATCACATGCAGCATCCACGGCCCGGCAAACACCGCCGCCAGGCCCATCGCAACCACCTTGGGCACGAAGCTCAGGGTCATTTCATTGAGCTGGGTGGCGGCCTGGATCAGGCTGACCAGCAGCCCGACCACCAGCGCCACGCCCAGCAGGGGCAGCGCCATGAGAAAGGTCACCCACAGCGCCTGCTGGGCGATGGTGGTGATGGTTTCCGGAGTCATGTCGTCCTCGCTTTCAATGAATGAAGCTCTGCACCAGCGAACCGATCACCAGATCCCAGCCGCCCACCAGCACGAACAACATGAGCTTGAGCGGAAAGGACACGGTGACGGGTGACAGCATCATCATCCCCATCGACATCAGCACGGCGGCGACCACCATGTCGATGATGAGGAAGGGAATGAAAATGACAAACCCGATCTGGAACGCGGTCTTCAGCTCCGAGGTGACGAATGCCGGAATCAGCAGGGTCAGCGGCGTATCGGCGGGTTTGTCCAGCGCCTTGTGCCCCGAGAGCTTGACGAACAGCGCCAGATCCTCCTGCCGCGTCTGAGTCAGCATGAAAGTGCGCAGCGGCGCGGCGCCCGTCTGCAGCGCCCGCTGCATGGAGATCTGGTTGTCCATCAGCGGCTTGATCGCCACGTCGTTGACCTGGTTAAGCACCGGGCTCATGACAAAAAAGGTGAGGAACAGCGACAGCCCGACGATCACCTGGCTGGGCGGCACGGTGGTCGTTCCCAGCGCCTGCTTGAGCAGCGACAGCACGATGACGATGCGAGTGAACGCGGTCATCATCAGCAGCATGGCCGGCAGGAACACCAGCGCGGTCATGAACAGCAGGGTCTGCACGCTCAGGGAATATTCGGTGCCGCCGCCAACTGCCGGTGTTGCAGTGAACGCCGGCAGCACCTGCGCGCTGGCCGCCAGCGGCGCGAACAGCAGCGCGGCAAAAAGCGTGCGCGTCAGTGCGTGGGGGCGCAGGCGCATGCACCGGCCGCTCATGGCCTGGCCTTTCCGCGCTGCTCCACCGCGCGCCGCAGCCAGTCGGGAAAACTCGCGGGCAGCGCCGCGCCGATGCCTTGCGCCGAGGGGGACGGCTGCAGATCAACCGGCGCGGCCAGCACATGCAGACAGGTCAAGCCCTGCGCGCTCGACCCCAGCAGCAACTGCTGCTCGCCCACCTGCACCAGCAGCAGCCTGTCGCGCGGCGCCAGATGCAGAGTGGACAGCACCCGCATCGGCCCGTTCGACGCGCGCAGGCCCGGCTGCAGGCGCTTGAGCAGCCATAGCGCGGCGATGAATACCGCGATGACGGCGATCAGGCCGCCGAACACACGCAGCAGTTCGGTCCAGCTCAGCGGATCGGGCAAGGCAGTGGGGGACATGATGGCGACGGTTTCCTGGCGTTTGCACGTCCTGCCGTCGGGTGGTTGACGCAATCCGCGGCGAATCGCCCACTTGCGTCACCGCAACAAACACTTCGGCAGGACTTCTGCCCCTGTCCTTGCAAACCGCAGGCCAGCCGCCGCGTTCACGCAGAATGTGGCCTGACTATGATCAAAAAGGACGCTGCATGCGACTCATCGGCAACATTCTGTGGTTCATCCTCGGCGGTTTTGTCATGGGGCTGGCGTGGTGGTTCACCGCGCTGATCTGCGCCATCACCGTCATCGGCATTCCGTGGGCGATTGCGGCGTTTCGTATCGGCGCCTTCAGCTTCTGGCCGTTTGGCCGCAAGGTGGCCGACAAGCCCTCTGACGCGGTGGGCGGCGGGTTCAGTGCCCTGGGCAACCTGATCTGGGCGATTCTGTTCGGCTGGTGGCTGGCGCTCGGGCATCTGGTGTCTGCGGTGCTGTGCGCCATCACCATCATCGGCATCCCGTTTGCCCTGCAGCACATCAAACTGGCGGGACTGGCGTTTTTTCCCTATGGCAAGGAGATCGTGCCGATCGGTTGAAGTCTGACCAGCCGAAGCAAAAAACCCGATCAGCCTCGTCCGATGCCGTAGTACCGCAGCCCGGCGGCGCGGACGCATTCCGGGTCCCAGATGTTGCGCCCGTCGAACACGACGCGGTCGTTGAGCGTGGCCGCCAGCGCGCCGAAATCGGGCGAGCGAAAGGCATGCCATTCGGTGATGACCGCCAGCGCGTCGGCATCTTGCAACGCCGCGCTGGCGTCTGTGGAAAAAACCAGCCCAGGCTGCGCGGGCAGCAGACGCTGCGCCATCTCCACGGCCACCGGGTCCCAGGCCTGTATCCGCGCGCCAGCCTGCAGCAGCGCAGTGATGAGGTCCAGGCTGGGCGCGTCGCGCATGTCGTCGGTGTTCGGCTTGAATGCCAGTCCCCAGACCGCAACAGTCTTGCCTGACAGTCTGCCCTGATAGTGGTCGGCGATTTTCTCGAACAGGCGCTGTTTCTGCCGCTGGTTGACCGCGTCCACCGCCTCCACCAGCTCGGCCTGCAGACCGAGTTCGCGCGCGGTGTGCGCCAGCGCCTTGACGTCCTTGGGAAAACACGAGCCGCCATAGCCGGCACCGGCGTAGAGAAAGTGGCTGCCGATGCGGTGATCGACGCCGATGCCCTTGCGGATCTGCTCGATGTCGGCGCCCACCGCCTCGGCGATGCGCGCCAGCTCGTTCATGAACGAAATGCGCGTGGCCAGCATGGCGTTGGCGGCGTATTTGGTGAGTTCGGCGCTGGCCGCGTCCATCACCATGATTTTTTCGTGGTTGCGGTTGAACGGTCGGTACAGCTCGCGCATGGTGGCGATGGCCTGCGGGTCGTCGCTGCCCAGCACGATGCGGTCGCCACGGGTGAAGTCTTCGATGGCTGAGCCTTCCTTGAGGAATTCCGGGTTGCTGACCACGCCCAGGCCGTGGCTCACGCCGCGCGCGGCCAGTTCGGCCTCGGCCAGCGCCCTCACCTTGGGAATGGTGCCCACCGGCGCGGTGGACTTCTGCACCACCACCAGCGGCCCGGCCATGGCGCGGCCGATTTCCACCGCGGCACCCTCGACCTGCGACAGATCGGCCTGACCGTTGGGCAGCGACGGCGTGCCCACCGCGATGAAGCAGACCTGCGATCCCGGCAGGCCTTCGGCAATGCTCGGACTGAGAATGAGGCGGCCCTGTTCAATATTGCGCCGCACCAGATCGCTCAGGCCCGGCTCGTAGAACGGCACCTCGGCGCGCTCGCGCAGCGCGGACAGACGGCCCGGGTCGCGCTCGATGCAGGTGACTTTGTTGCCGACATCGGCAAAACAGGCTGCGGTGACCAGACCGACGTATCCTGCTCCTATGACTGTGACGCGCATGACAGGCTCTCTCGTGATTTCATCAGGGAGTGCTATTTTGCAGCATGCCTGCGGCCAACCGCGTGACACGCTGCGTTGCATTCCACCCGCGCGCTTACATCCGCTGACCGGCCTGGCTTGATGTGTGTCAAGCGTCATGCTGCAGTGCCACATTCAAATGCAGTGATCTTTTAAGGAGAGCCTGATGAGCGAACTCCAACCCCGCCCCAAGCGCACCACAGCGCGTCCCTCAGGGGCCAGCGCAACCGCACGCAGGCAGCCCGCCCTGAAACTGGCTGCTGGGGCGGCTGGCGCAGGTCTGGCCGGAGCGCCCGCAACGGAACCCGCGCCGTCTCCCGCCGCCGCGCCGCAGACAGCCATTCCCCTGCCGCCCTCCGCCGCAGCGCCTCTCCTTCCGCCCGACCGCGAGCAGGCCCAGCGCGAGATGATCGACCGCGCCATCCACGCGCTGTCGGCCAGGGCCACGCTGGGGTTGTCTCCGGCTGCACTCGGCCTGGCTTTTGCCGATTGGGCCATGCACATGGCGGCTTCGCCCGGCAAGCAGGCCAGTCTGGCGGCGCAGGCGCTGCAGATGCAGGGCCAGTGGCTGCGCTACGCCGCCGCGCTGGGCGCGCACGCGCTGCGCGTGGACCGCACGCCCTGCCCGGACTGTGTCACGCCACCGGCCACCGACCGACGCTTTGCCGCGCCGCAGTGGCAACAGTTTCCGTTCAATCTCACTGCGCAGCGCTTTCTGCTGCGCGAACAACTGGTCGATGCCGCGGCGCACGGCGTGCGCGGAGTGTCGCCGCACCACGAGCAGGTCGTGGCCTTCATGGCGCGGCAGTGGATGGACATGCTCTCGCCCAGCAATTTTTTCTGGACCAACCCCGAAGTGCTGGAGCGCACCCTGACCAGCGGCGGCGCCAATCTGGCACAAGGCCTGCGCAACTGGCAGGACGACGCCCAGCGCCTGCTGGACAAACGCCCCCCGGCTGGCGTGGAGCGGTTCCGGCCCGGCCATGAAGTGGCCGTTACCCCGGGCAAGGTGGTCCTGCGCAACCGGCTGATGGAACTCATCCAGTACAGCCCGGCCACGCCCAAAGTGCAGGCCGAGCCGGTGCTCATCATCCCGGCGTGGATCATGAAGTACTACATCCTCGACCTGTCGCCGCAGAATTCTTTGGTGAAGTTTCTGGTCGATCAGGGCCACACGGTGTTCATGGTGTCGTGGAAAAACCCGACCGCCGAAGACCGTGACCTGGGCATGGACGACTACCTGCGTCTCGGCCCCTTTGCCGCGCTCGACGCGGTGACCGCCATCGTGCCGGGCCGCAAGGTGCATGCCGCGGGCTACTGTCTGGGCGGCACGCTGCTGTCCATCGCCGCGGCGGCGCTGGCCAGACGCGGCGATGAGCGGCTGGCGAGCATCAGCCTGTTTGCCGCGCAGACCGATTTCACCGAGGCCGGCGAGCTCACCCTGTTCACCGACGAGAGCCAGATCAGCTTCCTGGAAGACCTGATGTGGTCACAAGGCTACCTGGACACCACGCAGATGGCTGGCTCTTTCCAGATGCTGCGCTCGTCCGACCTGATCTGGTCGCGCATGATGCGCGACTACCTCATGGGCGAACGCACGCCGATGAACGACCTGATGGCCTGGAACGCCGATGCCACCCGCATGCCCTACCGCATGCACAGCGAATACCTGCGCAACCTCTACCTGCGCAACGCCCTGGCCGAGGGACATTACAAGGTGGATGGCAAGTCGGTGGCGGTGGAAAACGTCACCACGCCGTGGTTCGTCGTCGGCACCGAAACCGACCATGTCGCGCCGTGGAAGTCGGTCTACAAAATCCATCTGCTGGCCGACTCCGAAGTGACCTTCGTGCTCACCAGCGGGGGGCACAACGCCGGCATCGTCAGCGAGCCGGGACATCCCCGCCGCCATTACCGCTGGGCTCTGCATCCGGGTGGCCGCCCCTACACCGACCCCGATCACTGGGTGCCATTGGCGCAGGCAGAACAAGGCTCGTGGTGGCCGCGCTGGGCGCGCTGGCTGGCGGCAAAAGGCAGCGGCGAACAGACCGACCCACCGGCTTGCGGCAGCGTGGACCATCCGCCGCTGGCCAACGCCCCCGGCGAGTATGTGCTGCAGCGCTGACCCGCAACACCCTTCCCCGAGCCCATCCATGACCGACACCATCTGCAACCGCACCTTCGACGAAATCGCCCCCGGCGACCGCGCCACGCTGCAGCGCACCCTCACACCGAACGACATTTCCACCTTCGCCGTGATGTCGGGCGACGCCAATCCCTCGCATGTGGACGCGGAATTCGCCCGCAGCACACCGTTTCATCAAGTGGTGGCGCATGGCATGTGGAGCGGCGCGCTGCTGTCCAACCTGCTCGGCACCGAACTGCCGGGGCCGGGCACGATCTACGTCGACCAGTCGCTGTCGTTTCATCAGCAGGTGATGCTGGGCGACACCGTCACCGTCTCGGTCACGGCGCGCGAAAAGTTCGCAGAGACCCACCGCATCCGCTTCGACTGCGCCGTGGTCAACCAGCGCGGCGAGACCGTCGTCTCCGGCCATGCGCTGGTGCAGGCGCCCACGGAAAAAATCTGCCGTCCTCGCACCCATCTGCCGCAACTGCATCTGGTCGATCCGGGCCAGCGCCTGCTCGCGCTGGTGGCCAAGGCGCGCGCCGGTTGCGCCGGCCTGCGCCCGATGCGCGTGGCCGTGGTGCACCCGGTCAATGCCGTCTCCATCCAGGGCGCCATCGACGCGGCCCAAGCCGGGCTGATCGAGCCGGTGTGGATCGGCCCCGAAGCCCGCATCCGCGCCGCCGCCGACGCCGCCGGCATCGACCTCTCTCCCTGGCAGCTCCTGCCCACCGAGCACAGCCACGCCGCCGCCGCGCTGGCGGTGGAACTTGCGCGCAGCGGCAAGGTGGGCGCGCTGATGAAAGGCGCGCTGCACACCGACGAACTGATGCACGCCGTGTTTGACGCCCAGAACGGACTGCGTACCGGGCGCCGCGCCAGCCATGTGTTCGTCATCGACGCCCCCGCGGCCGACCGCCTGCTGTTCATCACCGACGCGGCAATCAACATCGACCCCGATCTCGACACCAAGCGCGACATTGCGCAAAACGCCATCGACCTGGCACAGGCGCTGGGCATCGCCACGCCGCGCATGGCCCTGCTCGCCGCGATAGAAACCGTCAATGCCAATATGCCGGCGACCCTGCACGCCGCCGCGCTGTGCAAAATGGCAGACCGCGGGCAGATCACCGGCGCCATCCTCGACGGGCCACTGGCGTTCGACAACGCCATCTCGCTGGCCGCGGCCAAAACCAAGGGCATCACCTCGCCCGTGGCCGGTGTGGCCGACATCCTGCTCACGCCTGACCTGGAGTCGGGCAACATGCTGGCCAAGCAGCTCGAATACCTTGGCGGCGCCACCATCGCCGGACTGGTGATCGGCACCCGCGTGCCCATCATCCTCACCAGCCGGGCTGACGGCGTGGAGGCACGGCTGGCGTCCTGCGCACTGGCCGTGCTGCAGCGCCAGGCTCTGCTGCGCGCCGCAGGCCAGCTCGACGCCACCGTCGCCGCGCCCGACAAGGCGCAGGCCGCCTGAGGACCGCCATGTCCGTCCCCACCCTGCTCTGTCTCAACACCGGATCGGCCAGCCTGAAATTCGCCCTGTTCCGCCTGGCCGACTGCGCAGGCGCACAGTTGCCGACGGCGCAACTGCGCGGCGAGATCGACAGCCACGGCGGCCAGGCCACGCTGCGCTGGACGGACGCGGCAGGACAGACGCACCGCGCCGCTTCGGCCGAGCCGCGCGGCGAGATTGCCGCCGAAGTCGACGCCCTGCTCGACACCCTCATCACCCCGGCCGGTCATGGGCCGATTGCTGCGGTGGCACATCGCATCGTGCATGGCGGCACGCGCTACACCAGCGCGCAGCGCATTACACCCGAGGTGCGCGCCGCGCTCGACGCCCTTCGCAGCCTCGCCCCGCTGCACCAGGGGCCGGGCCTCGCCGGGGTGGACGCCGCCACCGCCCGCCTGCCCGCCGTGCCGCAGGTCGCCTGCTTCGACACCGCGTTTCACGCCACGCAGTCCGACCTGTCGCGGCGCTACGCCATCCCGCGCGACTGGCACGACAAAGGCTTCAAGCGTTACGGCTTTCATGGCCTGTCCTGTGACGCCATCACCCACAAGCTGCCGCCGCTGCTGGGCGCGCGCGCGCAAGGCGCCGTGGTGGTGGCTCATCTGGGGGGCGGCGCCAGTCTGTGCGGCATGCGGCAGTTGCGCAGTGTGGCCACCACCATGGGGTTCACCGCGCTCGACGGCGTGGTCATGTCCACCCGCAGCGGCGCCATCGACCCCGGCCTGGTGCTGCACTGGATCACCGAAGAACACCTCGATGCGCAGCAGATCGCCGCCATGCTCTACCACGACAGCGGTCTCAAGGGCGTATCCGGCCTGAGCGGCGACCTGCGCACCCTGGAGGCCAGTGCCGACCCGCACGCCCGCGAGGCCATTGCCGTTTTTGCCGCCAGCGTGGTGCATCACATCGGTGCGCTGGCCGCCGACATCGGCGGACTGGACGCGCTGGTGTTCACCGGCGGCATCGGCACGCACAGCGCCCGCATCCGGCAGGAAGTGTGCAGCGCCCTGTCGTGGCTGGGGCTGCGGCTGGACCCGCTGGCCAACGCCGCCGGACAGCCCTGCATTACCCACGGCGACAGCCCAGTGTCGGCCTACGCCCTGCCCACCGACGAAGAAGGCGTGATGGCGCTGCAAGCCGCGGCGCTGTTGTCGCCGCCAACACCCACCACGTCCTGATCACGGCGAGGCACCATGACTTCAACCGATTTCCTCACGCCCCTGGATCACATTCCCGACGCCGTCGATGTGCTGGTGCTCGGCGCGGGCGGCGCGGGCTACCCCGGCGCGTTTTTTCTTGCCAGGGCCGGGCTGTCGGTGCTGATGGTCGATCCCATCGGCAACCTCGGCGGCGACTGTCTGGCCGAGGGCTGCGTGCCGTCCAAGGCGGTGCGCGAGGCGGCGCTGGTGCGCGGTCTGGCCGACAAGTTCGACGGCTTCGGCCTGCGCGGCAGCAAGCCCGCAGTGGACTGGCCCGCGGTGCTGGCGCACAAAGACCGGGTACAGCACACGCGCTACGCCCAGCATGCGCAGGAGATCGCGCAAAGCGGCGTGGCCTTTGTGCGAGGGCGCGGAGTCATCGCCGCGGCCGACCGGGCGCGCATCGACGCTGACCACGGCGCCTCGCGCACGGTGCGCTTTCGCCATCTGCTGCTGGGCACCGGCTCGGCGCCCGCGCGCCTGCCCATCCTCGGCGCCGAACTGGCGCTGACGTCGCACGACCTGTTCCGTCTCGGTGCCGACCTGCCGCTGCCGCGCCACCTGGTGGTCATCGGCGGCGGCTATATCGGCGTGGAGACGGCTTCGATGCTGCAGGCGCTGGGCGTGGCCTGCACCGTGCTGGAGTTTGCGCCGCAGGTGCTGCCCGGTTTCGACGCCGAGCTGGCCGATTTTCTGCACACCAGTCTCGCCCAGCGTGTGCGCATCGAGCGGGCCGCGCAGGTGCTCAGCATCGCGCGCGATGGCGGCGGTTTTCATGTGCGCTACAAGCAGGGCGGCGGCGAGCGCAGCGTGCAGGGCGATGCCGTGCTCATGGCCACCGGCCGTGTGCCGGTTCTGCCCGAAGGCGTGGAGCATCTGGGACTCGCACTGGAGCGCGGCCATGTGGTGGTGGATGAAACGCTGCGCACGTCCAACCCGCAGGTCTGGGCGCCCGGTGATGTCAACGGCCGCAGCATGCTGTTTCATTCCGCCGTGCGCCAAAGCCTGGTGGCGGCGCACTGCATCGCCGCCGGCGGGCAGGCGGTGGACCGCATGCACTTCGACGCTGTGCCCATGACGGTGTTCACCGAGCCGGAGCTGGCGCATGTCGGCCAGACCTCCGCGCAGGCGGAGGCCGCGCTCGGCGCCGCGGCGGTGGCGGTCACCCGCTACGACTATGCGCAGGACTCGCGGGCGCAGATTTACGGCGAGACGCAGGGCTTCATCAAACTCGTGTTCAGCCGCGCCGACGCCCGTCTGCTGGGCGCGCAGATCGCCGGCATGGACGCGGCCCAGCTCATCGCCCCGCTGGCCCTGGCGCTGGAGTGCGGACTCACCGCCGCCGCCCTGGCCGAGGCCGTGTTTCCGCACCCCATGCTCAGCGAAGGCCTCAACAAGTCGGCGCGCGCGTTCAGGCCGTAGCGCAATGCAAAGAGGCCGCACATGACCACCCCACCAGGCGCACAGACTGGAACACGCCCAGCGCAGACCGCCGACTTGCCGGCAACCGATCCGGCCAGAGGCCTGAGCGCCGCCGACGCCGCAGCACGCCTGGCGCGCTTCGGCCCCAACGCCATTGCTGACCAGAGCATCCCGGCGTGGCGGCAATTGCTGCTCAAGTTCTGGGCGCCGGTTCCGTGGATGCTCGAAGCCGTCATCGTGCTGCAGGTTCTGCTCGGGCGCGGGCTGGAAGCACTGGTGATTACCGTGCTGCTGGTGTTCAACGCCGTGGTCGCCTTCGTGCAGGAACAGCGCGCCAAGGACGCGCTCGCGCTGCTGCGCAAGCAGCTGCATGTCAGCGCCCGCGTGCTGCGCGATGCGCAGTGGCAGCAGATTGCCGCCGAGCAGGTGGTGCCGGGCGATGTGGTGCACATCCGCGCCGGTGACATCGTGCCGGCCGATCTGCTGCTGTTCGACGGCGCGGTGTCGCTCGACCAGGCCGCGCTGACCGGCGAATCGCTGCCGGTGGACGCGGGCAAGGACAAGCCGGCCTACACCGGCGCCATCGTGCGTCAGGGCGAGGCCAGCGGCACGGTCAGCGCCACCGGCGCGCACACCTACTTCGGCCACACCGCCGAGCTGGTGCGCTCATCCAGCGCGCCCAGCCATATGCAGCGCACCATCTTTGCCATCGTCAAGCGGCTGGTGCTGTTCGACGCGGGGCTGGTGGCGCTGGTCATCGGCTTCGCGCTGTGGCATCACCTGCCGCTGCTCGATACCGCGGTGTTTGCGCTGATGCTGCTGGTGGCCTCGGTGCCGGTCGCCCTGCCCGCCACCTACACCCTGGCCACCGCGGTGAGCAGCCAGTGGCTGGCGCATCAGGGCGTACTGGTCACGCGCCTGCCCGCGGTGGAAGAAGCCGCGGCGATGGACACCCTGGTGTCCGACAAGACCGGCACCCTCACGCAGAACAGTCTGCGCTACGCCGGGGCCGTGGCGCTGGCGCCAGGCGCGGATGAAAACGCCGTGCTGCGCGCCGCCGCGCTGGCCAGCGACGCCGCCACGCAAGATCCGCTCGACCTGGCCGTGCTCGCCCCGGCGCGCGAACGCGGGCTGCTGGACGGCGCCCCGGTGCGCAACGGCTTCCATCCCTTCGACCCCGCCACGCGGCGCAGCGAAGGTCTCTACACCGTGGACGGTCAGCCCTGGCGCGCGGTGAAAGGCGCCGCCACCATCATCGGCCCCTTGTGCAGTCTGGATGCCGCGCAGCAGACCGCGCTCGACGCCGCGGAAAGACAGCTCGCCGTCGGCGGCGCCCGCGTTCTTGCGGTGGCGACGGGACACGGCGACGCGCTGCAATTGCTCGGCGTGGTCGGCCTGTCCGATCCGCCCCGGCCCGACGCCGCCGATCTCATCGCCCGCATCAAGCAGCTTGGCGTGCGCGTGTGCATGGCCACCGGCGACGCCGAGGAAACCGCCCGCGCCATCGGCGCCCAACTCGGCCTGGGCACGCGGGTGTGCCACATCCAGCAGGGCGCCGCGCTCGATCCAGCGCAATGCGATCTCTACGCCCGCGTGCTGCCGGAGGACAAACACCACATCGTCGCCGCGCTGCAGAAGGCAGGCCATGTCACCGGCATGACCGGTGACGGCGTCAACGACGCCCCGGCGCTGCGTCAGGCCGAGATGGGTATTGCCGTGGCCAGCGCCACCGATGTGGCCAAGGCCGCAGCTGGCGTGGTGCTCACCGATCCTGGACTGGGCGGCGTGCTCACCGTGGTGCGCGCCGGGCGGCAGGTGCACCGGCGCATGCTGACCTACACCCTCAACAAGGTGCTGCGCACGCTGGAAATCGTGCTCTTTCTCACCTTCGGCCTGCTGCTCACCGGGCACTTCGTCATCTCACCGCTGCTCATCGTGCTGATGCTGTTCGCCAACGACTTTGCCACCATGAGCATTGCCACCGACCGTGTGCAGCCCGCCGCGCTGCCGCAGCGCTGGCAGGTGCGCAAGCTGATGGGCACGTCCATCGTGCTGGCCGCGCTCAGCCTGCTGTTCGCCGCAGGTCTGTATGTCTGGGCACAGGCGCAGGGCCTGAGTCTGGCGCAGTTGCAGACCGTGGTGTTCCTCATCCTGGTGTTCGGCAATCAGGCCGGCATCTACCTGCTGCGCAGCGACGGCCCGTTGTGGCAGCTCGCGCCATCGCGCTGGATGGCGGCGGCCAGCATCGGCGATGTGCTCATCGTCTGTCTGCTGGCTGGGTATGGGGTGCTGATGGCCGCACTGCCCTGGCTGGCGGTGGGCGTGATTGCTCTGGCCACGCTGATCTTCACCCTGCTGCTGGACGCGCTGCTCAAACGTCCACTGTTCCGTCATTTCGCCATTGTCTGAAGGGGGCTGCATGGCGGCGATGCTGGCCGCGCGCGTTCCCGACAAGATCGTCAGTCTGGTGCTGGCCGCCTCACCCATCGCCCCCCATGCAGGCATCGGCCCGCTGGGCACGATGGTCCAGCAAAGCCCGATGCGTTTCTATGTCGCCGAGTTCGGCAGCCAACTTGTCGCGGCTCCAGTGCGTCGAGCCGTGCGACGGCTTGTGCCTGAGCGTGCGATTGAGAACCCGCGCTTCGCGCTTGGCCACGGTTGCATTGGCGCCACCCGGGATGCCTCGCGTTCGTACCGGCCTCTTGCTCAAAAAACGGTTCGACCAGCGCGAGAGAAATCGCGACTCACATTCGAGCCTGCACAGGATCGTCTCACGCGACGCGCCGTCATCAAGCTTGAGAATCCACTTCGATCTGCGTCCACCGGCCAAGCGCATCGCCCGGCTGCGCACGATTGCCTCCAGTTGATCTCGCCCTGCCCCGCTCAGTTCATTTTGCCCATGCCCCCGTTTCCCCATCAATGGGGTGCATTTCAATGACGCAGTGCACTAGCGCGCCGGCTTGGGCAGGCCGGTCACCCGCGCACCGGGCTTCACTCCGTGCTGCGCAAACCAGTGCAGCGGTGTTTCCAGGGCGTAGCGCACATCCTGTTGCGCGCAGTGCACGTCCTCGGTTTCGGGCTGCATGTCGGCGAGGTTGACGATGCGGCCATCCTCCGCAATGAACGCCACCGACAGCGGGATGCGGGTGTTTTTCATCCACATGCACACCGCCTGCGTTTGCGCGAACACGAACACCATGCCGTGGTTCGCGGGCAGGCTGCTGCGGTTCATCAGGCCGGTCTGCTGCTGCTCGGCCGTGGCGGCCACTTCTGCGGTGAGGGTGTGATCGCCCACCTTGAGTTTGACCTGCGGCAGGCCGATGTTGATCTCGGGCTGCGCGGCCCAGGCTACAGCGGAACCGGAGATGACAAAAGTCAGTGCAATGCTGCGGAGCGAGCGGGAGATGTGCATGGTGCTGTCCTTGTTCGAGGGCGTTGTTCAGCCGCGCTGCAGCAGACACACCGCGCTGGCGGCAATCCCTTCGCCGCGGCCGACGAACCCCAGACGCTCGGTGGTCTTGCCCTTGACGTTGACCTGTCCGATATCGAGTTCCAGCAGCACGGCGATGCGCTGGCGCATGGCCTCGCGGTAGGGCGCCAGCTTGGGCGCCTGGGCGATGACGGTGCAGTCCACATTGCTCAGCGCCCAGCCCTGCTGCGCCACGCTGTGCCAGGCCTGCCGCAGCAGCTCGCCGGAATCGGCGCCCTCCAAGCGCGCGTCGGTGTCGGGGAAATGCTGGCCGATGTCGCCCAGTCCGGCTGCGCCCAGCAAGGCGTCGGTGATGGCGTGCAGCAGCACGTCGGCATCGGAATGCCCGAGCAGACCCAGGTGATACGGAATGGTTACGCCGCCAATGATGAGCTTGCGGCCGGGCACGAGGGCGTGGACGTCGTAGCCCTCGCCGATGCGGATCTGTGTCATGCGGGTTCTCCTGATCGGGCGGCAAGCAAGGCCTGCGCCAGTTCGAGGTCCTGGGGATAGGTGATCTTGAAATTGAACGCCGCGCCGGGCACCAGCAGCGGTTGCGCGCCCAGGCGCTCCATCGCCCCGGCTTCGTCGGTGGGCGGGGGGTGTTGCCCCCACGCTTGCTCTCGCTCGCTGCCCCCCGAGGGGGCTGCCCCCGCCTTGGGACGGCCCGGCGGCGGGGCGTGTTGCCCCCACGCTTGCTCTCGCTCGCTGCCCGGCGGCGGGGACGCGTCGGCGGCGATCGCCGCCTGCAGCGCCTCGCGCAGCGTGCCGATGCGGAACATCTGCGGAGTCTGCGCCAGCCAGCGGCCTTCGCGCGGTTCGGTGCGGACCACGCGAAGGCCGCTGGCGTCGGCGGCTTTGAGGGTGTCGGGCAAAGGCAGGGCGAGAAGCCCGCCCACGGCGTCGGGCAGGCAGGCGTCGATCAGGCGGTCGATCAATTCCGGGGTGATGCAGCACCGAGCCGCATCGTGCACCAGCGCCCAGTCACTCGGCGCCGCGCCCCTCTGCAGCAGGCCATCGAGCCCGCCCAGAACGCTGCGCGCGCGGCTCGCGCCGCCCAGCGGCAGGATGGACAGGCGCGGATCGGCCTGCAGGCAAGCAACGGCCAGCGTATCGTCCGCCTGCACCACCACAGCAACCGAGGCGATGCGCGGCGTACGCAGGAAAGCCCGCACCGTGTGCTGCACCACGCAGTCGCCCAGCAGACGGCGGTATTGCTTGGGCGCATCTCCGGGCAGACGCGCGCCGCTGCCGGCACAGGGGATGAGCGCGTGGCAGCGCGTGGGCGCGGAGAATCGGGACGAGGTTTGCATCAGGACACACGCCAGTCAGAGACTTCGGCGAAAATTTGAACAATGTCGTCTATTGTCCATGCCCTGCGCGCCCGTGTGCCCGCGCTCAAGCCCGGTCAGCGTGTGAGCTGGCCGCTCCCCACCGGAAGTGCCGATGCGCTGCTGCTCGCCGAGTTGTGCGGCGCCGCAGACGGTACGACCGCACCCTGGTTCATCGTCACCGCGGAAGCCGCCGACGCCCAGCGCCTGCTCGACGAAGTGCGCTGGTTCGCGCCGTCGCTGCGCGTGGGCCTGCTGCCCGACTGGGAAACCCTGCCCTACGACAGTTTCTCGCCGCACCAGGATTTGATTTCCGAGCGTCTGGCCACGCTGTGGGCGATTCACAGCGGACAGATCGACGTGGTCATCGCCCCGGCCAACACCGCCATCCAGCGGCTGGCCCCGCCCGAATTCCTCGCCGCCTACACCTTCAATTTCCGCCAGGGCGAAGCGCTGAACGACGCCGCGCTGCGCGCCCAGCTCGTGCTGGCCGGCTACAACCACGTCAGCCAGGTGATGGCGCCGGGCGAATATGCGGTGCGCGGCGGGCTCATCGACCTGCATCCGATGGGCTCGCCCGTGCCCTACCGTGTCGATCTGTTCGGCGACACCATCGACGCCATCCAGGCCTTCGACCCCGACACCCAGCGCAGCCTCTACCCGGTCAAGGAAGTGCGCCTGCTGCCCGGCCGCGAATTTCCGCTCGACGACGCGGCGCAGAAGCGCTTTCGCGCCCGCTGGCGCGAGGTGTTCGAGGGCGACCCCAGCCGCAGCCCGCTCTACAAAGACATGGGAAGCGGCGTGGCCGGGCCGGGCATCGAGTATTACCTGCCGCTGTTCTTCGAGCACATCGCCACCCTGCCCGACTATCTCGGCGAAGGCGCGCGCGTGGTGCTGCATGGCGATATTTCCGGCGCCATCCAGAAGTTCTGGGCCGACACACAGGAGCGCTACCGCCTGCTGCGGCACGACCCGGAGCGCCCCGCCCTCGCCCCCGATCAGCTCTTCCTCGGCGAAGAGGCGTTCTTCAGCCGCATCAAACCCCTGGCGCAACTCGCACTGCGCGCCCGGGCCGATGCCCCGGTGACGGATCAGCCCACCAGCGCCGATCTCCCCGACATCAGCGCCGACCGCCGTGCCACGCGGCCTTTGGCGCGGCTGGCGCAATGGCTGGAGGACGGCCGGCAGCACAATCGCCGCGCCCTGCTGCTGGCTGAATCCGCCGGACGCCGTGAAACTCTGCGCGAGCTGCTGCAGGAGTCCGGCCTGTCCGCGCATCCCGCAGACAATTGGAACGACTTCGCCCTCGGCACCGCTGGTTTCGCCCTGGCCGTGGGGCCGCTGGCGCGCGGTTTTTCGCTGCCAGCCGACCGTCTGGCCGTGTTGACCGAGACCGAGCTGTTCGCCCTCAACCCGGCCCAGCGCAGACGCCGCAAGCAGGAGCAGGCCAGCAATGTCGACGCCCTGATCCACGACCTCGCCGAACTGCAGCCCGGCGACCCGGTCGTGCATGCCAACCACGGCATCGGCCGGTATCAAGGGCTGGCCGAGCTCGATCTGGGCGACGGCCCCGCCGAGTTCCTGCATCTGGTCTATGCGAACGATGCGGTGCTGTATGTCCCCGTGTCGCAACTGCATCTCATCGGCCGCTACAGCGGCGCCGCGCAGGACGACGCGCCGCTGCATACCCTCGGCTCAGGCCAGTGGGACAAGGCCAGACGCAAAGCCGCCGAGCAGGTGCGCGACGCCGCGGCCGAACTGCTCAACATCTACGCCCGCCGCGCCGCGCATCAGGGCCATGCCTTCCGCTACTCCGCGCAGGACTATGAAGCCTTTGCCGCGAGTTTCCGCTTTGAGGAAACGCCCGATCAGGCCGCGGCCATCCATGCGGTCGTGCAGGACATGATTTCCCCCAAGCCGATGGACCGGCTGGTCTGCGGCGACGTCGGCTTTGGCAAGACCGAGGTGGCGCTGCGCGCCGCCTTCGTGGCGGTGATGGGCGGCAAGCAGGTGGCCGTGCTCGCGCCCACCACCCTGCTGGCCGAGCAGCACTGCGAAACCTTCCGCAACCGCTTCGCCGACTGGCCGGTGCGCATCGCCGAAATGTCGCGCTTTCGCAGCACCAAGGAAATCAACGCCGCGCTCGACGGCCTGGCCCGCGGCACGGTGGACATTGTCATCGGCACCCACAAGCTGCTGTCGCCCACGGTCAAGTTCGAGCGTCTGGGCCTGGTCATCGTCGACGAGGAGCACCGTTTCGGCGTGCGCCACAAAGAGGCGCTCAAGGCGCTGCGCGCCTCGGTCGATCTGCTCACCCTCACGGCCACGCCGATTCCGCGCACCCTGGGCATGGCGCTCGAAGGGCTGCGCGACCTGAGCGTCATCGCCACCGCGCCGCAGAAGCGTCTGGCGATCAAGACCTTCGTGCGCAGCGAGAGCAATGCCGTGATGCGCGAGGCCATCCTGCGGGAGATCAAGCGCGGCGGTCAGGTGTACTTTCTGCACAACGAAGTCGAGACCATCGACAACCGCAAACGCCAGATCGAAGAACTGGTGCCCGAAGCGCGCATCGAAATCGCCCACGGCCAGATGCACGAACGCGATCTGGAGCGGGTGATGCGCGACTTCCACGCCCAGCGCTTCAACATCCTGCTATGCACCACCATCATCGAAACCGGCATCGACGTGCCCAGCGCCAACACCATCATCATGGCGCGGGCCGACAAGTTCGGCCTGGCGCAACTGCACCAGTTGCGCGGCCGCGTCGGGCGCTCGCATCACCAGGCCTACGCCTACCTGCTGGTGCCCGATGTGCAGAGCCTGACCAGGCAGGCCGGCCAGCGGCTGGAAGCCATCCAGCAGATGGAAGAGCTGGGCTCGGGCTTCTATCTCGCCATGCACGACCTGGAGATTCGCGGCGCCGGCGAGGTGCTGGGCGAGCAGCAATCGGGCAATATGCAGGAGGTCGGCTTCCAGCTCTACAACGACATGCTGAGCGAGGCCGTGCGCGCGCTGCGCGCCGGGCGCGAGCCCGACCTGCTCAACCCCCTGGGCGTGACCACCGAGATCAATCTGCATGTGCCCGCGCTGTTGCCGAACGACTATTGCGGCGATGTGCATGCCCGGCTGTCGCTCTACAAGCGTCTGGCCAGCGCCACCACCAGCGCCCAGCTCGACAGCGTGGCCGAGGAAATCGTCGATCGCTTCGGCCGCCTGCCGTCCCCGGCACAGGCACTGGTGGACACGCACCGCCTTCGGCTGATCGCGCAGGCCTACGGAATCACCAAGATCGACGCCGCCGAGGAAGTGGCCATCCTGCATTTCCGCAAGGATGCGCCGGTGGACGCCGCCCGCATCATCGACCTCATTCAGAAGAACCGCCACATCAAGCTCACCGGCAACGACCGCCTGCGCATCGAACGCCCCACCAAAGACGCCACTCAGCGCGCCCAGCTCATCCGCGACACCCTCAAGCAACTCGGCACGCCCCGGCCGCAGGAGGCCGTCGCCTGAGCGCGGGCGTAAAGTTCGACGCCAACAACCCACGCCAAACTCTGCACTCCACAATTCCCGAGCCCATCATGTACCACCTCGTCGTTCAGCGTCACACCGCCGCGCTCTCCCAGGACAACCTCGATCACCTCTGCCACATCTCGGCGCCGATCAGCCTCGAAAAATTCGCCGATGACCACGGCCCCAACCGCGGACACAACGTCGCCCGGCTGCGCGATATCCGCAGCGCCGGTCCCAGCATGCGCAGCACCCTCGACAGCTATTGCCGCGAGCACCACATCGACTGGGCCATCCTTCCGGCGGGGCTGCATCTGGGCGACTTCAAGCTGCTGGCGATGGACATGGACTCCACCCTCATCAACATCGAAACCGTCGATGAAATTGGTGCCGCCGTGGGCAAGAAGGACGAAATCGCCGCCATCACCGCCGCAGCCATGCGCGGCGAGATCGCCGACTACGCCACCAGCCTGCGCCAGCGCGTGGCGCTGCTCAAGGGTGTGCCGCTGGCCGCGCTCGACAAGCTCTATGCCGACACCCTGCGTCTGAACCCCGGCGCCGAAGCCCTGCTGTCCGCGTCCAAGGCCGCCGGGCTGAAAACCCAGCTCGTCACTGGCGGCTTCACCCATTTCACCGACCGACTGAAACAGCGTCTGGGCTTCGACCGCGTGGCCGCCAACGTGCTGGGGGTGCAGGGCGACGCGCTCGACGGCACACTCGTCGGCGCCATCATCGACGGCGACGCCAAGAAACAGGCCGTGCTCGCGTTCTGCGACGACCTGGGCTGCGACCCCGGCGAAGTGCTGGCCATCGGCGACGGGGCCAACGACCTGCCCATGATGCACGCCGTCGGTTTCAGCGTGGCTTTCCACGCCAAGCCCAAGGTGCGCGAAGCCGCCACAGCCGCCATTGACCATGGCGGCCTCGACAGCCTGCTGCACTGGTTCGAATGAAGGCAACGCGGCACGGATTCACTGCAAGAATCTGTGCCGCGTGACCCTGCCAACCAGTTACGGCAGGGTTGCCGGATACTGCGATCCCGCCATCGCCCCGACTGCCGCACCCAGCGCCGCAGCCGCCGTCTTGCCATTACCGTGACCGAAGCGTGAACCCACCAAGCCACCGACCACCCCGCCGATCACCGTGCCGGGCGTGATTTGCGTGGCATAGGGATTGGCGGCATTGGCCCCCACCACCGCGCCAAGCGCCGCCCCCGTGGCCGCCATGGCCGTGCGGCCATTGCCCGCCCCAAAGCGCGAACCGATCAGCCCACCGGCCACCGCGCCCAGCGCCGCACCCGGCAGCGTCGATTGCGCCACGGGCGCCGGCGTGTAGGCCGGTTGCTGAACATAGGCTGGCGGAGATGCATAAGCGGGCTGCGGTGCATACGCTTGCGGCTCCGCCGCATAGGCGTTCGCATAGCCCGGCTGGGTATACGGCGCATACGCGGGCGCGACCGCATAGGCCGACTGCTGCGGCACCGTATACGCCGTAGGCGCAGGCGGCGGCACCACGGCGCAACCACCCAGCACGACCATCATCGCAACCCCCCCCAGCAAACCAACACGTCGAATCATGACGCTTCTCCTTGGAACGATAGACACTGATCCGACAACGCACCTCGCCCGGACTTTGACGACAGCCGCCGCGGTAACCCGCGGTCTGTGTCGTACGCAGTTGTAACGGCGGTTGTCATCCCTCCGTTTCCTCCGGCATCATCAGACAATCAAGGCGAAAAGAAAAAAACTCGACATATCGAAATCGCATACTGATAGACCTATGCAGCAGATTCGGCCAATCGCGCATGCCGCGAGGAATTCGGAGGGACAGTGGCGAGACCCGCATGACCTCGAAGCGCATCTTGTCGATGTCGCGTCGCTGTCGGCTGAACACGCGGCAACCTATGGCGCAGACTGGGCGCGCCTTGCAGGGCAGTGGCACGATCTCGGCAAATACCGGCAACGATTCCAGCACTACATTCGCCAGGCAAGCGGATTCGAAGCCGATGCCCACATCAAGGGCGAGGTGGGCAAGGCTCCGCACTCCACTGCCGGGGCGATGTTGGCCATTGATCGATTCGGCAAAAGCGGCAGGGTGCTGGCTTACCTCATCGCAGGGCACCACGCAGGTCTGGCGGACTGGTTCGGCGGGCTAGATGCCCGGCTCGAAGATCCGAAAAGCCGTGCCGAACTCGATGAATCGCTAGTCGAAAATCCGCCTGCCGATCTTCTTGATTCGGGCGATTTCAAGCCCGACCTCGCCGCCATCCCTGGCGGCAGGGATGGCTTCGCGCTATGGGTGCGTATGTTGTTTTCGGCGCTCGTCGATGCGGATTTTCTCGATACAGAGCGCTACATGGACCCCGAGAAGTTTGCACGCCGCAATGCGTGGCAGACACTTGCCGAACTCGCCCCGCCGTTCGACGCGCACATGGCGGCCCTCGCTGAGAAAGCCGACCCAACGCCCGTCAATGCACTACATGCCGACATCCTTGCCCGGCGGCTATCAAAGGCTGACCATAGGTCTCGCCCGGATCAAACCCCTGGCCAATCGGACGTTGCCATGTGACGTCGCACTTCAAGCGGCCATATCGGCCTCGCGCATCGCATGGGCCAGGTCGTCGATCAGGTCTTGCGGGTCTTCGAGGCCGATGGCCAGTCGTACCAGGCTGCCGGCATGCGGCCACTGCGGCGACGGGCGCATGAGCTGCACGTCATAGGGCACGGCCAGACTGACCGGTCCACCCCAGGAGTAGCCGATCTTGAACCATCGCAACGCATCGACGAAAGCATCGACCTGCGCTGCTGCGTAGCGCGGCTGGAAGACGACGCTGAACAACCCGCCGGCGGCGGTGCAGTCGCGCAGCCAGTGCGCATGCCCCGGGCTGCCCGGCAGCGCGGGATGGAGCACCTGCGCCACGGCGGGCTGGTCCTGCATCCACCGGGCGATGCGCCGCGCGCTGGCATCGTGCGCGGCGTAGCGCAGCGGCAGGGTGTGCAGGCCGCGCAGCACGCGGGCCACGTCGTCTCCGCTGACCCCCAGACCGAGACGCATGTGGGTGAGCAGCAGACGTTCATGCAGGGCATCGTCGCGTGTGGTCACGCTGCCCATGAGCACGTCGGCGCCGCCGCTCTGGTATTTGGTGAGGGCCTGCATCACCACATCGACACCGAGATCAAAGGGCTGCAGTGCAATGCCGGCGGCCCATGTCGCGTCGATGGCGGTGCGCACGCCATGCTGCCGCGCCACGGCGATGAGGCCGCGCAGGTCGGGCATTTCCATGGTGACGGACCCCGGCGCCTCCAGCCAGAGCAGCCGGGTCTGCGGCGTGATGCGTGCGGCGAGTTCATCCGGGGTGCAGGAGACGTCGTAAAGGCGGTGTTCGATGCCCCAGGCGCCGAGCAAGCGCTCGGCGAGTTCGCGGCTGGGGCCGTACACATTGGTCGGCAGAAGCACCGTGTCGCCCTGTTGCAGCAAGGCCAGATCGATCAGGGCGATGGCCGAAAGACCCGAGGGACAGAGCACGCAGTGGCGCCCGCCATCCAGCGCGGCCAGACGCTCTTCCAGAATGAAGGTGGTGGGGGTGCCGTGCAGGCCGTAGGTGTAGCCCGCCTTGCTGCGCCAATCTCGGGCGCGCATGGCCGCCACATCGGGGAAAATCACAGTGGAGGCATGGTGCACGCCGGGCTCCACCGCGTCAAAACCGGGTGGCGGTTGATACGGGGGATGTTGCAGCCGGGTGGACAAAGTGAGCTTCTCGGAGAGCGACAGGGGTTTTTGGTCTAATGAGGGCTCTTGTTGACTCGACATGGAATGGGCTCCGGACAGTTTCGATCTTGTTTTCGTGTCCTTGCACGGGCCGTTACGACTCGCGCCTGACAGTGAGAAGCATAGACCGCTTGCCCGGGCCGTTCCGACATCCCATCCTTGGATCCTGACCCTGCGTCTTTGTTGCCCGGCCACGCTGCCGGGTTTGCCACCATCGCCCTGCGCCTTGCGCCGCCCTCGCGCCTCGGTCGCTTCGCCTGCCCGATACCGCCCCGGGATTCAACGTGCTCCCACTGGAGCGCGATGCAAGTGCCTTCGATGTTCCGTGTTTCATCCTCCCTGGAGTGCGCGCCATGGAAGTGCTGATCCTGTTCGGCCTGATCCTGCTCAATGGTCTGTTCGCCATGTCGGAGATTGCGCTGGTCACCGCCAGGCGCGCGCGGCTGATGGCGTTGGCCGAGGCCGGCAACGACAAAGCCCGCACCGCGCTGCATCTGGCGGAGCAGCCCACACGCCTGCTCTCCACGGTGCAGATCGGCATTACCTCCATCAGCGTGCTCAACGGGATTTTGGGTGAGGCGGCGTTTTCCGAGCCGGTGGCCAATTGGCTGATCTCGCTTGGTCTGCTACCCAAGTTTGCCGGCGTGACGGCAACAGCCATCGTGGTGCTGATCATCACTTTTGCATCCATCGTCATCGGCGAGCTGGTTCCCAAACGGCTGGGCCAGCTCGCGCCCGAACGCATCGCCATGGTGATGGCGCGGCCCATGACCTGGACCGCCCAAGCCGCCTCGCCCTTCGTCAAGCTGCTGTCCATTTCGACCGATCTGCTGCTCAGCCTGCTGCGCGTGCGCCACAACACCATGCCGCAGATGACCGAGGCCGAGATCAACGAGGTGCTCGAAGAGGGCTCGGACGCCGGGGTGATCGAGGAGCAGGAACATGAGATGGTGCGCAATGTGTTCCGCCTCGACGACCGGCAGATCGCCTCGCTGATGACGCCGCGCAACGAGATCGAGTTCCTCGATGTCGATCAGCCGCTGGCGGAAAACCTGAACAAGATCGCGCAGTCCACGCATTCGCGCTTTCCGCTGGTCAAGCGCGGACTGGAGGAAGTGGTCGGGTTGGTGTCCACTAAGGAGCTGCTGGGCCGCTTCATCCGCCGCGAAGGCATCGACGACCTGAGCAAGGCCGCCATTCCCGCCACTTTCGTCCCCGAGAGCCTGACCGGCCTGGAACTGCTGCAGACTTTCCGCCAGAGCGCCGAGCACACCGCCATGGTGATCGACGAATACGGTCAGACCATGGGCATCGTCACCGTGCAAGACTTGATGGAGGCCATCGCCGGGGAGTTCAAGTCTCACCCGTCGGAAGAACCCTGGGCGATGCAGCGCGAAGATGGTTCGTGGCTGATGGACGGGCTCATCACGGTCGACGATCTCAAGACCCGCCTGAATCTCGCCCATTTGCCCGACGAGGAAAAGCAGCGCTACAACACGCTATCGGGCATGCTGATGCTGCTGCTTGCGCGCCTTCCGGCCACCGGCGACATCGTTCACTGGGACGGCTGGACTTTCGAGATCGTCGACATGGATGGCAAGCGCATCGATAAGGTGCTGGTGCAGCGCAAACCCGATGAGCCGGGAGACGAGTTTTCCGAAGCAGCCGACGCCCGCGAGTCGCGGCTTTGAGACCCGCCTTTGCGTCGAGTCAGCCACGAAAGCTGCTTGCTGTATGACGCCTAGAATTAAGCTAAATCGAGGCAGGGCAAGTATTTTTGTGGAGCATCGTCAGGGGTGCCCTTTTAAGAGAAGTTTCATTTTTAGACGGCGGAACGTCATTCTTCGATTCCCTTCACCCGCTCCAACCCATCCTCCGGCGCGTGCCGGATTTTTTTCGCCATGACGGTAGATCTCCCACACGACAACACCGACCCCGCAGCGTTGCGGGGTCGTGGCATCCGCAGCTTTGTGTTGCGCGCCGGCCGCACCACCGAGGCGCAGAGCCGCGCACTGCTCGAATTGGGGCCGCGCTGGATCGTGCCGTATGCGGATGCCGTGACGGACTGGCACGCCGTGTTCGGCCGTACCGCGCCACGCGTGCTCGAAATCGGCTTCGGCATGGGTGACGCCACGGCAGAGATCGCCGCATCCAAGCCCGAGATGGATTTCATCGGCGTGGAAGTTCATCCCCCTGGCGTGGGTGCGCTGCTGCAGCGCATCGACGCCGCGCAACTCACCAATCTGCGCATCGTGCAGCATGACGCCGTGCAAGTGCTGCAGCACATGATCGCGCCGCACAGCCTGGACGGCCTGCACATCTACTTCCCCGATCCCTGGCCGAAAAAGCGCCATCACAAGCGCCGTCTGATCCAGCCGGACTTTGTGCGCCTGGCCGTCAGCCGCCTGCGCGCTGGCGCTTATCTGCACTGCGCCACCGACTGGCAGCCTTACGCCAAGCACATGCTGGAAGTCCTGCGCGCCGAACCGGGGCTGGCGAACAGATCCGCAGACTATGCCCCACGTCCGGACTGGCGCCCGGTGAGCAAGTTCGAACGCCGCGGGCTGAATCTCGGCCACGGCGTGTGGGATCTGGTGTTCACCGCGCGCTGAACCCGTTGGGCCGCCTCAAGGAATTCGGCGCTCCAGGGAAGAAGCGAGCACAGCGCGATTGACCGCAGGATCGCTCACCCCGACCAGTTCACCCAACCGGTCCATGCGGTGACGAGGACCAGCGCACCGAACACCAGCCGGTACCAGGCGAAGGGCACGAAGCTGTGGCCGCCCACATAGCGCAGCAGCCAGCGCACCACCACCAGGGCCGAGACGAACGCGACCGCCATGCCCAGACCGAAAGTGGGCACGTCGCTCAGGCTGAGCAGGGCGCGGTGTTTGTAGAGGTCATACACCGTGGCGGCCAGCAGGGTGGGAATGGCGAGGAAGAAGGAAAACTCGGTGGCAGCGGCGCGGCTCAGGCCGAACAGCATGCCGCCGATGATCGAGGCGCCCGAGCGGCTGGTGCCAGGAATGAGCGCGAACGCCTGCGCAATACCGACCTTGAGCGCGTCACCCGCGCGCATATCGTCCACATGGTGAATGCGCACATGCTGCGCCGAGCGCTTCTGCCAGGCTTCGGCCCAAAAAATCACCAGCGCGCCAACGATGAAGGCCAACGCGACGGGCACCGGGGCAAACAGCCAGCGCTTGATGGCGCTGGCGAACAGCAGCCCCAGGATGGCCGCCGGGATGAAGCCGATGATCACATTGGTGGCAAAGCGCCACGCGGTGTTGCGCCGGGTGGGTTCGGCTGCGGCGAGGCCGGTGAGCACCTCGCCGATGCGCACGCGGTAATGCCACATCACGGCCAGAATCGCCCCGCTCTGGATGGCGATTTCGAATACCTTGGCCTTGTCGCTTACCCAGCCCAGCAGGCTGCCGACGAGAATGAGGTGGCCGGTGGAGGAGATCGGCAAGAACTCTGTGATGCCCTCGACCAGACCGAGAATGACCACCACGATGGCGGAATGCACGTCCATGCTGACCCTTGTGACAAAAAGTTGCGATTATCCGCGCTCTTTATGTCGAAATGATCAAAACAGGCTGCTCAGTCCTCCGTACACCCCTAAACCGGCGGTCAGCACCACCACCCCGACCACCACCCAGAAGTATCCTCCGCGCAACCGGTGTTCATGCGGCAGCGCCTTGACTGCAAGCGCCACGAGGAAGCCCAGCACCAGCGGCAGCAACAGGGCGTTCATCACTTCCACTCCAATGGACAGTGCCACCAGATCGGGCACGAAGGCCACCACCAGCGCGCCGCCGATCACCCCCACGCTGAACACGGTATAGAACCAGGGCGCCTCTGCGGGATGCTGTTCGAGCGAATGTTTGTAGCCGGTCACCTCGCCAAACCCCCAGGCCGCCGCCAGCGCCACCACAATAGCCGCCACCATGGCCGCGCCCAGGATCCCCAGCCCGAACAAGGTGCGCCCGAGTGTGTCGCCCAGCGACGGGGTGAGCGCTTGCGCAATCTGCCCCACGGTGTTCAGCGGCGCGGTGCTGTGCCCGTTCCACAGCACCGCGGCGGTCACCATGAGCACGGCCGCCATGATGAACTGGGTGAGCGCGGCGCCCACTGCCGTGTCCCAGCGCGCGGCGGTGTATTGCTCCGGCTTGAGCCCCTTATCGGCCACGGCGGATTGTTGATAGAACACCATCCACGGCATGATGACCGCGCCGATATTGGCCGCGACCAGATACCAGTAGGCGGGATGCCGCACCGGCACATGGCCCAGCCCCTGCAGCACCTGGTCGCCGTGGATGGGTGCGCGAAACGCCACCCAGACGAACACCAGCTCGAACAGCCCCAGCGCGATGGCAATGCGCTCCACCCGGCGGTAAGACCCGGTCCACACCACCAGCAGCAAAAACAGCGCCGCCAGACTCAGGCTCCAACCGCGCGGCACGCCGAACAAGGCACCCACGCCGGCCACACCGGAAAACTCGGTGATGATGGCCCCCACCGAAGCCACCGCCAGCCCCGCGACCGACACCCAGGCCCAGCGGGCGCCGAAGGTTTCGCGGATCAGCTCGCCATGCCCCTTGCCGGTGAAAATACCCAGCCGCACAGTGAGTTCCTGCACCACATACAGAATGGGGATGAGCACCAGTTGCAGGCTGAGTAACTGGTAGCCCCATTGCGCCCCACTCTGCGCGGCGGTGATCACGCTGCCGACATCGGTATCGGCCAGCATGACCACCAGGCCGGGGCCAAGCACGGCGAAAAACACGGCCAGGCGAGAAAGTGAGAGCGGGCCGGGTTGCGGCAGGGAAGGTGTGGCGGACATGGCATTTGCGGTTTGCCGTCGCGGCTGCGGCGGCTCTGATGCAAATGCTATTTACTTTTATTTGAAATTCAATTCGATTTACTCTTGCTCACACCTTTGACGCCCCTCTCGTCAACCCGCGAGCTTCCATAGCAGCAGGGCATTCAGACCAATGATCAGCACGGTGACCCCCCATCCCAGCCGACGCAAGACTGGCCGGTTGACCAGATTGCCCATCAGCGCGTGGTTGGAGGTGAACAGCAGCAAGGGCACCAGCGCGAAGGGAATGCCGAAGGACAGCACCACCTGCGAGAACACCAGGGTGCGGGTCGGATCGATGCCCAGCATCACCACAATGACTGCGGGCAGGCTGGTGAGCAGGCGACGCACCCAGAGTGGGATGGTGAAGCCCACCAAGCCCTGCATCACCACCTGCCCGGCCATGGTGCCCACCACGCTGCTGGAAATGCCGCTGGCCAGCAGCGTCAGGGCGAACACCGTGGCGGCGCCCGCGCCCAGGATGGGCGTGAGCGTGCGGTAGGCCTCGCTGAGATCGCTGGCTGGCAAACCTTTCTGATGAAAGGTGGCCGCGGCGACGACCAGCATGGCCAGATTGATCAACCCGGCCAGCCCCAAGGCCAGGATCACGTCTTTCCAGGCAAATCGCATGAGCAGCGCGCGACGCTCGACGGAAACCTGGATGCGCCGCTGCGTCAGGCTGGAGTGCAGGTAGATGACATGCGGCATCACCGTGGCCCCGAGAATGCCCACGGCCAGATACATCGCGTCCGCGCTGCCACCGAAGCCGGGCGTCAGCGCGCCTTTGAGAATGGGCAGCAGAGCCGGATGGCTCAGCGCCAGTTGCAGGCCGTAGCCCAGCGCAATCACCCCCGCCAGCGCGGCCACCAGCAGTTCCATTGGCCGGAAGCCCTTGCGCTCCAGCATCAGAATGCCCATGACGATGACAAACGCGGCCAGGACTGCGCCGCCCATCGTCAGGCCGAACAGCAGATGCAGCGCCAGCGCCGCGCCCAGAAATTCGGCCAGATCGGTCATCATCGCCACGATCTCGGCCTGCACCCAGTAGAACCACACCAGCTTGCGCGGGAACCGTTCACGGATGAGTTCGGGCAGGTTGCGCCCGGTGGCAATGCCCAGCTTGGCCGACAGCCCCTGCACCAGAATGGCTGCCAGATTGGCGCACAGCACGACCCACAACAGGGTGTAGCCGTGCTGCGCACCCGCCTGGATATTGGTGGCGAAGTTGCCTGGATCGACATAGGCCACCGAGGCCACCACCGCCGGGCCGATGAAGGGCAGTATCCGCCGCAGCCTGCCGCCGCCTGATGCAGCACCGCCCAGGGCGCGGTGCGCCGCCTGTGTGGTGCGTTGATCGAGCGTCGGCGCGTAGGACATGACCATCTCCTGGATCAAGACAATCTATAGACTAATTCAATTGCAGTTAATTTCTAATTGTTTTTCTGTATCTATGCATTAGCCCGCGACGATACAGGAATCCGCCCGAAATTTGCGCCCTCGCAGACACCGCCGTGCGCGCCGGTTTTGCATGACAAATTAAACTACGTCCCTTTAACCCTGCGTTGCGGAGAACCGATGAACATCGAGCAAGCGCGTTTCAACATGATCGAACAGCAGATCCGTCCCTGGAATGTGCTGGACGTCGGCATTCTCGACCTGCTGGGCAGCGTGCGCCGCGAAGACTTCGTTCCCGCGGCGTATCGCGGTCTGGCCTTCATGGATACCGAAATCCCGCTGCCCTGCGGTCAGAACATGCTGTCACCCAAGATGGAGGCGCGCATCCTGCAGGAGCTCGCGGTGCGTAAAGACGAATGGGTGCTCGAAGTGGGCGCGGGCAGCGGCTTCATGGCCGCCCTGCTCGGCCATCGCGCCGCAGCGGTGCAAACCCTCGATCTGCATGAGGAGTTGGTGGCCATGGCGCGCGCCAACCTGCATCGCGCCGGCATGAGCAATGTCACCGTCGAACACGCCGACGGCGCCCATTACAGCAAGCGCGCCGAGTTCGACGTCATCGTGCTCTCGGGCTCGGTGGCGCAGATCCCACAAGATCTGCTGCAGCGCCTCAAACCCGGTGGTCGGCTCGCGGCCATCGTGGGGGATGAGCCGGTGATGCGCGCGCAGATCGTCACCCGCGCCACGGAAACCGACTTCCGCACCCGTGACCTGTTCGATACCGTAGCCACCCGGCTGGAGCATTTCCCCGAGCCGTCGCGCTTCCGATTCTGAACCCAAAAACAAGGACTCCCTGATGATCAAGCAACTCAGCGTGCGCGAACTCGCCGACAAGATCGAAACCGCGGCCGCCCCCATCACCGACTGGCAATTCCTCGACGTGCGCGAGCCTTGGGAATTCCAAATGGCGGCCATCAAGCACCCGCACTGCCCCGTCACGCACATCCCCATGAGCATCGTGCCCCTGCGGCACAACGAGCTCGATCAGAGCAAGCCGCTGGTGGTCATCTGCCGCAGCGGCAATCGCAGCATGATGATCGCCCGCTTCCTCGAACAAAACGGCTTTGGCGAGCTGTACAACCTCAACGGCGGCATGGCCGCCTGGTCGCGCGAGATCGACCCCTCGGTGCCGCTTTACTGAAGTCTTCCGGCTTCGGCAAGCGCCGCGGCAACCCACTCGGCCTGGCGCCGCGCCGCGCCCTGGTGTGCAGAAGCAAACGCCAGCGCCCGCTGCGCTGCCTGTCGACGGGCTGCTGCATCATCCAGCCAGTGTGAGAGCGCCTGCCAGACTTGCGCTGCGTCGGCAGCCTGCACCGCGCAGCCCGCATCCAGCGCAGACTGCGCCGCAGCAGCAAAGTTGAACTGCGATGGCCCGAGCACCACCGGGCAGCCGCAGGCGCAGGCTTCGATCAGGTTCTGCCCGCCCAGCGGCAGCAGACTGCCGCCGATGAACGCGGCATCGGCCATGGCGTAATACGCCGCCATCTCGCCCAGCGAGTCCCCCAGCCACACGGTGGTCTCGGCCGTCGGCGCCCCCGCGCTGCGACGCTCCACCGCCAATCCCTGCTCGGCCAGCAACTGCGCCACCGCGTCAAAACGCTGCGGATGGCGCGGCACCCAAACCAGCAGCACTCGCGCCGACAGCGCAGGGGGCAGCGCGCGCAGCAGCAGCGCCTCCTCGCTCTGCCCGCCCTGCTCGCGGGTGGACGCCAGCAACAGCACAGGACGCGCCGCTGCGGCTTTCCACTCCGCGCCGCGCCGCATCAGCGCAGCATCCGGGCGCATGTCGAACTTCAGATTGCCCAGAACCTGTGCCTGTACCGCACCCAGCTCCAGGATGCGCTGCGCATCGTCCGCAGTCTGCGCTGCGGCGCGCAGCCCACCCCAGGCCACGCGGGCCAGCGATGGCCAGTGCTGCCACCGACGCGCACTGCGCGCGCTCAGCCGCGCATTGGCCAGCAGCAGCGGCACGCCATGGCGGCGACATTGCTCGGCCAGATTCGGCCACACCTCGGTTTCCATCAGCACCGCCATACGCGGCTGAAACCGGCGCAGAAAGCGGCGCATCGGCCCGGGAAGATCGTAGGATAGCCAGACCTGCACATCTCCAGGCTGCAGCAGATCGGCACCGGCCGCATGCCCAGTAGCGGTCATGTGCGTCAACAACAGGCGCATGCGCGGCATCCGCTCGCGCAAGGCCGCGATCAGAGGCGCTGCGGCACGCGTCTCGCCCAACGACACCGCATGCACCCAGATCAGCGCTCCATCATCGCGCCCCGCTTGAGGCAGACCGCCGGAAAACCAGCCCAGCCGCTGCGCCCAATGCTGTCGATACAACGGCTCGGCCCGCCCCCGCCACCACAGCCGCACGAACACCAGCGGCAGCAGCAAACGCCAGAGCAGGGTGTAGAGGCGCAACGCCAGTTTCATGCCGAATCGCTGCTGCCCGCCGCCAGCACGGCCTGCGTTGCCTGCAACACCTCCGCCACTGCGGGCTGCTGGCCGCTCTCCCCCAGACTGCGCCACGGCCCCGCGGACTCGAACTCCACGCTGTGCGGCGACGAGCCGGTGTAAATCGCCACAGCCGGCGTTCCCACGGCTGCGGCGAGATAAAGCAGCCCGGTATCCACCCCGACCACAGCGCCAGCCGCGCGCAGCACCCGCATCCACTCGGCCAGATCGAACGCGGCAGGAGCCGCGAGCGCTGCCCCCACTGTTGCCTGTGGGGCTGCGGTATTCACCGCCGCGACGAGGCGCTCGGCGCGTGCGCGCTCGGCCGCATTGCCCCATGCGAACACGCAACGCATGCCCTGCCCGGCCAGCGCCAGCCCGAGAGCGATCCAGCGGGCTTCGTCCCACAGCTTGCGATCTTTTGCGGTGGCGCTGAGCAGCACCACATAGGGAGCGTCGCCCAACAGCCAATCCGGGCGCGGGGCTTGCAGACTCAGGCCGTATTGCGGCTTGCCCTGCGGCGCATAGTGCAAGGCCCAGGCGACCAGCGCGCGATAGCGCGGCACTGCTGCTTCGGTGCGGTGCAGCGCGGTTTTCTGCCGATGGGCATAGAACAGCGGCGCCAGCGCTTCGCGGGAACTGGCCCAGGACAGCCCGTAGAGCGGTCCGCGCGCCAGCCTTGCAATCAGCGCGCTTTTCACCAGTCCTTGCAGGTCGATGACGGCGTCGTAGGTTTGCGCGCGAAGTTGCGCCCTCCAGTCACGCCACTCCTGGCGGATGTCGGCGCGCCAAAACTGTTTGCGCCAGCGCCGCAGCGCCAGCGGGATGACACGGCGCACGCCGGGGTGGGCGCGCACGATGTCGGCGTAGGCCTCCTCGACCAGCCAGTCGATCTGCGCACCGGGATGAGCGGTCAGGATGTCGCGCACCACCGGCAGGGCGTGCACCACGTCGCCCATCGAGCTGGTCTTGACGATCAGCACGCGAAGCGGCTGGGGGACTGATGGAATGGCAGGGTTCAAAACGGCAACTTCAGCGTGGCGTCGAGCGCCAGCAGTGCGGCGCGGAACTCGGCCTGCACCCGCGCCAGCGCCTGGGCGTCTGCGCCCTCGAAACGCAGCACCACACACGGCGTGGTGTTGGAGGGGCGGGCGAGGCCAAAGCCGTCGGCATAGTCGGCGCGCACGCCGTCGATGGTGCTGATCTGCACCGCACCGGGAAAGCGGCCTTCGCGCTGCAGCCGTTCGCACAGGGTGAAGTTGGCGCCTTCGGCGGTGTCGAGCTTGAGTTCTGGGGTGGAGACCGAATCGGGCAGGGCTTCGAGCTCGGCACCGGGGTTGGCGCTGCGCGACAGGATTTCCAGCAGGCGCGCGGCGCCATACTGGGCGTCGTCAAAGCCGTACCAGCGATCCTTGAAAAAGATGTGGCCGCTCATCTCGCCGGCCAGCGGGGCGTCGATTTCCTTCATTTTGGCCTTGACCAGCGAGTGGCCGGTGCGGCCCATCACCGGCTCGCCGCCGTGGCGCCGGATCCAGTGCGGCAGATCGGCGGTGCATTTGACGTCGTACAGCACCGGTGCGCCGGGATGACGCGCCAGCACGTCCGCCGCATACAGCATGAGCTGCCGGTCGGGCCAGATGATGGCGCCGCCGGGCGTGACCACGCCGAGCCGATCGCCGTCGCCATCGAAGGCCAGGCCAAGCTCGGCGCCTGTGTCGCGCACGGCGCAGATGAGGTCTTCGAGGTTGTGCGGATCGGCGGGGTCGGGATGATGATTGGGAAAGGTGCCATCCACCTCGCAGAACAGCTCGACCACCGTGCAACCCAGGCTGCGCAGCAGTTGCGGGGCGAAGGCGCCCGATACGCCATTGCCACAATCGACGACGACTTTCATCGGCCGCGCCAGTTTGATATCGCCTTTGATGCGCCCCAGATAGTCTTCGACGATCGACGCCTGCCGCACACTGCCCTGCCCCTGCGCGAACTGCTCATTGCGGGTCAACGCCAGCAGTTCCTGGATCTGCGCGCCGAACAGCGCATTGCCGCCGAGCACCATTTTCAGTCCGTTGTACTCGGGTGGGTTGTGGCTGCCGGTGATCTGGATGCCGCTGACCACCGGCGTGGTGGCGCAGGCGTAATACAGCATGGGCGTGGCGTTCATCCCCAGATCGACCACATCGACGCCGCCAGCGCGCAGGCCGTCGCTGAGCGCCGCTGCCAGCGCCGGGCCGGACAAGCGGCCATCGCGGCTGATGGAGACCGCCGTCTCGGCATTGCGCCGCGCCAGCGTGGCGAACGCCTGACCGATGAGGCGGCAGGCGTCTGCGGTGAGCGTCTTGCCGACAACGCCGCGAATGTCATAGGCCTTGAAAATGGAAGGATCGAGCTGCGCCATGCAGGGCTCCGGTGAATTGCGGAAAAAGCAATTGTCAACTTGCGTCGGTAGGATGATGCGCTTGGATCGAGCATTCTAGGGAGAGGTTTTGGCGACGTACCTGATCGGCGATGTGCAGGGCTGCGCGGACGCATTCAGCGCCCTGCTCGACGCGCTGCAGTTCAACCCGGCGCGCGACCGGCTCATCGTTCTGGGCGATCTGGTCAACCGCGGCACGCAGTCACTCGCCAGCATGGAGCGGCTGATGGCGCTCGGCGACTGCGCGCAATGCCTGCTGGGAAACCACGACCTGCATCTGCTGGCCGTCGCGCACGGCGTACGCAAGGCGCACCGCAGCGACACACTGGACGACATCCTGCAATCACCGCGCCGCGCGGAGCTGATCGACTGGGTGCGCCGCCGCCCGCTGGCGCTGATGGAACAGGGCTGGCTGCTGGTGCATGCCGGCGTGCTGCCGCAATGGTCGGCCGCAAAAACCCTGCAACTGGCCGCTGAAGTGGAACGCCGCCTGCGCGCACCCGACTATGTCGATTTCCTGCGCGTGATGTTCGGCAACCAGCCCGACGAATGGGGCGAGAGTCTGGCGGGCTTCGACCGTCTGCGCATCGTGGTCAACACCCTCACCCGTGTCCGCTTTCTGCAGGCCAGCGGCCCGCACGCGGGGCGGCTGGACTTTCACAACAAGCAGGCCCAGGCCAATGGCTCCTCTGCCGAGCTCCTGCCCTGGTTCGCGCTGCCGCAGCGCCAGACGGCGCAGACCCCGATCGCCTTCGGCCACTGGTCCACCCTGGGCCTGCGCTGGGAGCACAACGTGCTCTGCCTGGACAGCGGCTGCCTGTGGGGCGGCACGCTCACCGCAGTGAAGCTGCCCCCCGCCGGACAAGCCTGGCTCGACGCCACGCAGATTCCCTGCGAGCGCAGCCTGGAGCCGATGGCCGATTGATCCCGAGTGCTGCGTTGCCCCCATGTTCCACCCCGCCGGATCGGACTACGATCGGCGCATAAAAAGACTCAGGAGACAAGCAATGCCCCAGGCACACCCCGGCTTTCTGGACGCACGCAATCTGCTGTTGCGCCATCGCACCGATTACGCCCGTGCCTATGCCGAGTTCCGCTGGCCGGTGCTCGACCGTTTCAACTGGGCGCTGGACTATTTCGACCGCGTCGCCGAGGGCAACGAGGCCCTCGCGCTTTGGATCGTCGAAGAAGACGGCACCGAGGCCCGGCACAGCTATGCCGACATGGCGCAGCGCTCCGCCCGCATGGCCAATTTCCTGCACGCGCAGGGCGTGGCGCGCGGTGACCGCGTGTTGCTGATGTTGCCCAACTGCGTGGCGCTGTGGGACGTCATGCTGGCCTGCATCAAGCTCGGCGCGGTGATGATTCCGGCCACCACCCTGCTCACTCCGACCGACCTCGAAGACCGCATCGGTCGCGGCGCGGTACGCCATGTCGTCTGCCTGCCGACCGACACTCCCAAGTTCAGCCCTCTGCCACAAGCCATCTGGTCGCAGGTTGCAGGCCGGTTCACCGCGGGCACGGCCCCCGCCGGGTGGGTCGCCCTGGCCGGTGCCGACTCCGCCCCGGCCGCGTACACACCGGTTACCCCCACCCGCGCCACCGATCCGTTGTTGCTGTACTTCACCTCCGGCACCACCTCCAAGCCCAAGCTGGTGCTGCACACCCATCAAAGCTATCCCGTGGGCACGCTGGCCACGATGTACTGGATCGGCCTGCAACCCGGCGATCTGCACTGGAACATCAGTTCCCCCGGCTGGGCCAAGCATGCATGGAGCAGCTTTTTCGCGCCGTGGAACGCCGGCGCGGCCATCTTTGCCTTCAACCAGAGCCGCTTCAACGCTCAGGCCACCCTGCATACCCTGTCGCGCTGCGGCGTCACCACCCTGTGCGCTCCTCCAACGGTCTGGCGCATGCTCATTCAGGAAGACCTGAAAAGCCATGCGGTGAAGCTGCGCGAACTGGTCGGCGCGGGCGAACCGCTCAACCCCGAAGTGATCGAGCGCTTGCGCACCGCCTGGGGCATCACCATTCGCGACGGCTACGGCCAGACCGAAACCTGCGCCCTGATCGGCAATTCGCCAGGCCAGCCGGTCAAACCCGGAGCGATGGGGCGGCCCATGCCCGGCTACCGTATCCGCCTGGTCGGCGCGGACGGCAACCCAGCCGAAGAAGGTGAAGTCTGCGTCGAGACCGACCCGCGCCCGACCGGGCTGCTGATGGAATACGTCGGCGACGCCAGCAAGACCGCACAGGTGATGCATGACGGCCTGTATCACACCGGCGACGTGGCGCAGCGGGATGCCGACGGCTATTACATCTTCGTCGGCCGTACCGACGATGTGTTCAAGTCCTCCGACTACCGCATCAGCCCGTTCGAACTGGAGAGCCTGCTGATCGAGCATCCCGCCGTGGCTGAAGCCGCCGTCGTGCCCTGCCCCGACGCGCTGCGGCTCACCATCCCCAAGGCTTTCATCGCGTGTCGCACCGGCTACTGCCCCAGCGCCGAACTGGCGCGCGATATTCTGCAATTCGTGCGCGAACGCGCCGCGCCGTACAAGCGCGTCCGTCGCATCGAGTTCTATGAACTGCCCAAGACCATTTCGGGCAAGATCCGCCGCGTCGAGCTGCGCAACATCGAGGCGACCCGCGCCGCAGGGGCGCGGGGCAAACTGGAGTTTTACGAGGACGATTTCAACAGTTGAAATCGCAGGATGAGGCTGCCTAGACTCGCCCGACTCCGAAGAGCTCTGCGCAATGGCATGATCCACAACGAACTCGATGTCCTCACCGATCGAATGCCAAACCTGCCACCAGCACACAGGCTCTTCATTCTTTCCCCCACTGAAAACAGCCAGATCGGCTGTTTTTTGCTTTCCACTCAGGTCCCACCGCTGCGAAGCTCATGCGTAATCAATGCTGAGCGGGGCGTGATCTGAAAAGCGTTGATCTGTGTAGATCCAGGCGCTGCCCGGCTTGGCACACGCTGCGACACCGGGCGTGGCGAGGTGATAGTCGATTCGCCAGCCGACGTTTTTTGCCCGAGCCTGCCCGCGATTGCTCCACCAAGTGTAGCGATCGGGATTGGGATCAAGTTGACGGAACACATCGACATAGCCTTCCTCATCCAACAAGCGCGTCATCCAGGCACGCTCGTCCGGCAAAAAACCGCTGTTCTTGAGGTTGCCTTTCCAGTTCTTCAGATCGATTTCCTTGTGGGCAATGTTGACATCTCCACACAGAAGCACTTCTCCCGAGGATTTCAATGCGCGAAGGTGCTCATAAAAATCAGCGAGAAAGCGGAATTTCGCCTGCTGACGTTCCTCCGAACTGGAACCGGACGGAAAGTAGGCGGACACGATGGTCAGCCGCTGACCGCCCGGAAGCCTGTACATCGCCTCGACATAGCGCCCTTCCGCATCGAACTCGGCGTGGCCGAAGCCGATGCGCAGATCGTCAGGCGTGTGTTTCCAGTACAAGCCGACACCGCTGTAGCCGGGCTTGACCGCATGGTGAAACGCAGCACCGGATAGTCCGCCCAGTTCGCGCAGGGCTGGGGTCATGTCTGCATCCAGAGCCTTGAGTTCCTGCACGCAAAGCACGTCTGGACGTGCCTGTTCGCGCAGCCAGAGATCGACGCCCTTTTCTGCGGCCGAGCGCACGCCGTTGAGGTTGAGGGAAGTCACACGCAAGGGAAAAGGCATCATGGGCGGTCACTGAGTGGGATGAACAAAGACTCGGGCACAACGGGTTCTTTGAAATGGTTCGCCGAAACGACACAGATCCCGCCTACAGTAGAAAAAAGCAAGGCACAATAAACGGCAATCCGTCAACGCTGCAGTCGCTCTCCCTATTGTTGCAGGACACCCCACTTCAGCCGTTCATGAAATTGACCTCGCCTCGCATTCGCCCCATTTTTTTCTGTCTTCTACTCACTGCAGCGCAGGGGGCGCATGCCGATATTTATCTCTGCCGGGATGCGAATGGCACACTCGTCTCGAGCGACCGTCTGACGAGTGACTGCCTGACCTACGGTGGGAGAGTCATTGGCGCGGACGGCACGGTGCGCCGCCGCATTCTGACCATGAAGGAGCAAACGCAGGCAGCGCAAGAAAATGAAGCTGCGCAGAATGTTGCCAGACAACAGCGCGATCGGCAGCGGGAGGATCGTGCTCTGTTGTTGCGCTACCCGAACGAAGCTGCGCTGGAGCAAGCCCGCATCAACGAGCTGAACCGCCCCAATACGTTGATTCAGGACGCGAAAAAACAGCTCGCCATGCTGGAGCGCCAGCTCAAACAGTTGAACATCGACGCGCAGTTTTACCCTCAAGGCCCCCTACCCCTGGAATTGCGCACCAAGCTCGACGAGAACAAGGTGCTGACCCAGCAGGAGACCACGCTGATTTCCGGCCAGAACGCAGAAATCGCGCGGATCAACCGGGAGTACGATGCGCTGCGCATGCGAATGCAGACGCTTTGGGCCAGAACGGCGACCACGCGCTGAGCAATACAGCCTCAGGGCGCCAGGCCATTGGGGGCAAACCCATCGGTTTCATTGAACCCAGATTGTCCAATAGGCGGCGCTGCGCGCCAGCGCGGGCCCTGGCGGGGGTTTCGGGGCGTCTTTGCCCTCGCGCTTCGCGCCCATCGCGAAGGCCATGGGCTTGTCGCCCGGGGCCAAATCCATCCCCGAACCCCCGTGCCAACATCCCGCGCCCTATTGAACAATCTGGGTTGAAGGAATCTGAGCCACGCCCTCGTTGCCCCACGGCTGGTGAAAACTACGGATCACCGCTTGAGTATTCTGGCCGGCATGCCGACCACAGACATGCATTTGCGGAAAAAACGTGTCACTGCCCGGCGTCAACTATCTTGAGCTGTCAGCGACAACTATCGTGAGCGGTGCGGTCAGGCGTTGATCATTGTGTTGGGGTTGCGCTGCGTTGCCGGCGAGCCGGCAACGCAGCGCGGCGACGGTA
>JAJXTO010000025.1:0-20731 GCA_021783695.1 Pseudomonadota bacterium
GTCGGGCCATGGCCCGAACACTGGGGCGCGCGCCCTCGACCGTCTTGCGCGAGTTGGGCCGCAATGCGGCTGAGGCGGCGGCCTATGCGGCCAGCGCAGCGCAGCAGGCCACGACGGCGCGAAGCGATGCCGCACGCCCGTGTCTCCCAAGCTGCACCGGGATGGCATCCTCTGGGGCGTGGTCACCACCTTGCTGGCCTGGAAGGATTCGCCCCAGGAGATTGCTGGCACACTGCGTCGGGTGCACCCAGACCGCCCCGAACTCCACGTTTCCCACGAGACCATCTACACCGCCATCGACGCCCACGCCCGGGGCGAGTTGCGACGGCAGTTGATGGCCTGCCTGCGCCACGGCCATGCAAAGCGCATGCCGCGCTCCAGGGGCAATGACCGCCGCGGCCAGAGTCCCGAGAGGGTCAGCATCCATGTGCGCCCGCCCGAGATTGAAGACCGCTTGATGACCTTGCCCCTGGAGTCCGCATCCTCAGCGAAGTGGATTGCAAAAACAATCGCAACAATCCAATCTGCTCAACATGCCACTGAAGCGGCGGCCAAATTGCACTGATGTGACTTGCTGGCGGGATGTCTCTTCAACGGGGTGCTCTGCTATGGTGCATGACCAACCAATGCATGATGCGCAACCCGGATGCACCTTCTCGTTCTTGATGTCGGCAATACCCGGCTGAAATGGGGTCTCTACGACAATCCGCGCCCAGGCGCGGACTTGCTGGCGGGGGGTGCCTTCCTGCTGGAAGATGTCGATCAACTTCGGCATGCACTTGCGCCTTGGCCGCGCGCCGATCGGGTCATCGGCTGTGCGGTCGCGGGCGCTGTGGTGACCGCGCGGGTGTGCGCGGAACTCGATGCGCTCGGGCTGCGTTGCAACTGGATCAGCGCGCAGGCGGAACAATGCGGCGTGCGCAACAGCTATGCCACGCCTTCGCTGCTGGGCGCGGATCGCTGGGCGGCGCAGTTGGGAGCGCGTCAGCGCGTGCCGGGTCAGGCCGCGATGGTCATCAGCGTGGGAACGGCGGTTACGGTCGATTGCCTCAGCCGTGACGGCGTGTTCATCGGGGGCGTCATCCTGCCTGGATTCGGCTTGATGCTCAAGGCGCTGGAGATGGGCACCGCCGGGCTGCGCGTGCCCGAAGGCGAGATCGTGGCGTTCCCCACCAACACCAGCGATGCGCTGATGACCGGCGGCGCGCTGGCCATTTCAGGCGCCGCGCGGCAGATGCATGCGCGGCTGCAAGACCTTGCGCAGGGCGAAGTGGCCGTGCTGCTCACCGGCGGCGCTGCACCCAAGCTGCGCGATGCGCTGGGCCTGCCGCATCGGCATGTCGAACACCTGGTGTTCGAAGGTCTGCTGTGCATTGCGGTGCAGCAGACGACGTGAACAGACCCTACAGCACATAGCGCGACAGGTCTTCGTCGCGGGCGATGTCGCCCAGGCGAGCGTTGACCATCGCCGCATCGACCCGCACGGTCGTGCGCTGCGCACCGTCGGCGTGGAAGGACACCTCTTCGAGCAGCCGCTCCATGACCGTGTGCAGCCGCCGCGCGCCGATGTTCTCGGTCTTCTCGTTCACCTGGAAAGCGACTTCCGCCATGCGGCGGATGCCGTCAGCGGTGAACTCCACTTGCACCCCGTCGGTGGCCAGAAGGGCCGCGTATTGCTTGGTCAGGCTGGCGTCGGTGCTGGTGAGGATGGCCTCGAAATCCGCGACCGACAGCGACTCCAATTCCACCCGGATGGGAAAGCGCCCTTGCAGTTCGGGAATCAGGTCGGAAGGCTTGGCGACGTGAAACGCCCCGCTGGCGATGAACAGAATGTGGTCGGTGCGCACCATGCCGTACTTGGTGCTCACGGTTGTGCCTTCCACCAGCGGCAGCAGATCGCGCTGCACGCCCTGGCGCGAGACGTCGGCGCCCTGGGTGTCGCTGCGCGAGGCGACCTTGTCGATCTCATCGAGGAAGACGATGCCATTCTGTTCCACCGCGCGCAGTGCACCCGCCTTGATCTCGTCCTCGTTGACCAGCTTGGAGGCTTCTTCGTCGATGAGAAGCTTCTGGGCTTCGCGCACCGTGACCTTGCGGGTCTTGCTGCGCGTCTGGCCCATATTGGCGAACATCGACCGGATCTGCTCGGTCATGTCCTCCATGCCGGGCGGGCCCATGATGTCCACGCTGGCCGGATGCACGGCGATGTCGATCTCGATTTCCTTGTCATCAAGCTGACCCTCGCGCAGGCGCTTGCGCAGCATCTGCCGGGTCGGGTTGGTCTCGGTGATGGACGCCGTGTGGCCGCCGGAATCCGCAGGCGCAGGCAGCAGCACGTCGAGGATGCGGTCTTCCGCGCGGTCTTCGGCGCGGGTGCGCTGCTGGCGCATGGCATTCTCGCGCGCAAGCTTTACCGCGGCTTCCATCAGGTCGCGGATGATGGTGTCCACATCGCGCCCGACATAGCCCACCTCGGTGAACTTGGTAGCTTCGACTTTGATGAATGGCGCGTCAGCCAGCTTGGCCAGACGGCGCGCAATCTCCGTTTTGCCCACGCCGGTGGGGCCGATCATCAGGATGTTCTTCGGCGTGATTTCGTGCCGCAGCGGCTCGGCCACCTGCTGACGCCGCCAGCGGTTGCGCAGGGCAATGGCCACGGCCTGCTTGGCCTTGGCCTGGCCGATGACAAAGCGGTCGAGCTCGGAGACGATTTCGCGGGGAGTCATGTTCATTGCGTCACTCGCCCAAGGTTTCGATGGTGTGCGATTGGTTGGTGTAAATGCAGATGTCCCCCGCGATGCGCAGCGACTGGGCGACGATCTCCCGCGGGCTCAGTGTGGTGTGTTCGAGCAAAGCCCTTGCGGCCGACTGTGCATAAGCCCCGCCGGAGCCGATCGACACGATGCCGTACTCGGGTTCGAGCACATCGCCGTTGCCGGTGATGATGAGCGAGTGCTCGGCATCCGCTACCGAGAGCATGGCCTCCAGGCGGCGCAGCATGCGGTCGGTCCGCCAGTCCTTGGCGAGTTCGACGGCGCTGCGCAGCAATTGCCCCTGGTGTTTTTCCAGCTTGGCCTCGAAGCGCTCGAACAGGGTGAAGGCGTCCGCTGTGCCCCCGGCAAAGCCGGCCAGGATCTGGTCGTTGTAGAGCCTGCGCACTTTGCGTGCGGTGGATTTGACGACGATATTGCCAAGCGTCACCTGCCCGTCGCCGCCCAGGGCCACGGTGGAGCCGCGGCGCACGCTCAGAATGGTGGTGCCATGATATTGATCCATGCTGCAATGTAGGGGTGGACCGAGGAAACTCAAGGGCCGCGCCGCGACCTGCGCCCGCGCGGCTCAGTCGCGCCGCAGTTGGATGAGCGCGTGCTCGTGCAGCCCGAGAATGCTGAACAGCCCGGCGATGAGGCGGTGCACGCCGGTGAACTGCAGAGTCTTGCCAGCGTCGTGCTGACTCATGGCCCAATTCAGCAGCGCGCCAGCGCTGGAAAAATCGATGCGGCGCAGCTGGCGCAGCGAGATGCTCATCTGCTCATGCGCTTTGGCCGCCTGATCAAGCGGGCCGAGGAAGGCGCTGGAACTGCCGGTGATTTCGCCGCTGAGGTGCAACTGCGCCGAGCGCGAACCGCCATTGCCCAGCACCGAATGCGGGTTCAAACCGGAATTCTGGAAATTCGCCGAGGCTGGCGCGGTGCTGGCGACTTGAGAAGTAGGTTCCATATCGGCCAGATCAACCCGGGCCCGGCTGGGTTCCCATGTGGGCGGTGAGATTTCGTAGGTGACGCAATAGTCGAGCGCGATGGCATCAAAATCATCCTGCTGGTTGACGAGCCGGAGCAACTCCAGCCGCAGCGCCCACCAATGCGCATCGGCTTCGCGCTGCATGGCCGGCGCCTGCGTCTGGCAGACCGCGAGCAGGGCTTCCGTGCCATGCAGTGTGACGGTGCAGACGGTCTGGTTGAGTTTTTTCAGCGACTCAACCAAGGCGGGCAGGGCAGGGCCTGAAATGCTGCGGATTTCCGCAAAATTCAGATCCACCGCTGTGGGCGCGTTGAGCAGCAGTTTGCGCAGCCGTTCGGCTTGCGCCGGATCGACGTTTGCCGAAAACGTGATGGACGGCTTGAAGCTGCCTTCGGCCGATTTGGGGGCGCTGGGCGCGGTGGACAGACCGTCATCGGTCATTGGTGCCGAGGTCTGGAAGCGGCTGACAAAGTCGACGACCAGGGCCTCGAACTTCTCGATCTGTCCCGAGGCGCGAAACAGATCGAAGAGCGCCAGCCACAACTCCTTTTCCGCGCCGAGGTCTTGCGAGTTGGAGATGGCGTCGCGCAGCGCGGCTTCTGCTGCGGCGTCGTCGCCATTGGCAAAGTCCATCACGGCTTGGTCGAACAGCGGGTTCGAACTCAAGGCCTCGTGGACTTCCACTGCAAAGAACGCGCTGGGCATGAAGTCGTTGCTCGACCGCAGCCAACTGTCGCCCGACGACACGGACACCCGGGAGGGCATGGCGTCCGCGCTCAGGCGTGTCGCGGCGGCCAGCGTGGGTTGCTCGTCAAACGACAGGGGCGCAGCGCTCTGTCCGCGGGTCTGCTCTTGCGGGACGGTTGGCGTGTAGGGAACTGTGGGAGCGTAAACCGGCGGCTGCGTCGTTGGCGTTCCGGCGGCGGTTGCCGGTCCGGTTTGCGTCGGCGCGCCTGTTGGCGCGGAAGAAGAAAGCCCGCCGGGCTTGGTCATCAGGGACGTGTCAGCGTAAGCCGTGTCGACCTTCCAGTGCATCGCACCGCTGCCCGTGGTCTCTGGGGTGAGCGATGCCGCAGTGAGGGGCGGCGCAGCGGCGCTGAGCGTAGAGGTCAGCGGAGGCAGCGCTTTGGGAGGCGGTGCCATCGGCATCTGCCGCGTCACGGGCGCGCGGGCCCTGGCCGGTGCGGCGGCATGGTCGCCCGCCATCGATTTCTCGATTTCGTTGATCTTGCGCAGCGTCTCATCCCGGTCGTGCACCGGCGCCGGCTGCGAACTCAGTTCGGGGACATTGGTCTGGAGGCTGTCGTCCATCCCCAGATCGGTGGCCTCGCGTCTGCGCAGTTTACGCAAGCCATCAAGTTCGCGTTTGCGGATGAAGTCGTCCTGCCGCTTCTGGTCTTCGCGCGCCTTGACCTTGGCAAGGCTTTCATGTTCCTGCAGGGCCTGCTCATCTGTCAGCGACCAGTCGCGGGTCGGGTTCTTGACAAAAGAACCCACCCGTTTCCAGAAACCGCCTGATTCCGACCTGCTCATGCTGCCGATGCCTCTGAGTCGCGTGTCGGGTCGACACGCCGGAACTGAATTTAGTCGTTGAACATGCGCTGCTTGATCTCGCGCCGTTGCTGCGCCTCGAGCGACAGTGTGGCGGTTGGTCGGGCCAGCAGGCGGCCAACGCCGATGGGCTCGCCGGTTTCCTCGCACCAGCCATATTCGCCACTCTCGATGCGTTGCAGGGACTGGTCGATTTTTTTCAACAGCTTGCGCTCGCGGTCACGGGTGCGCAGTTCAAGCGCATGCTCTTCTTCAATGGTGGCGCGATCGGCCGGGTCCGGCACCAGCAGGGTGTCTTCACGCAGATGTTCGGTGGTCTCGCCTGCGTTCTTGATCAGATCGTTGCGCATGCCGGTGAGCAGCCGCTTGAAGTAGTCGAGCTGAACCTCGTTCATGTACTCGGCTTCGGGCATCGCCAGCAAGTCCTGCTCGGTCAGTTCGGAGGACGACTTGTTCTTCCAGGCATTGGCATGCTTGGGATCGGATTTTTTGGGTGCGGGTTCGATGGTTGTGCTGCTCATGGAACTTCTATCGAGTCGGATGGGTTCCGGCGACCCCATGGCCGCCGACAAGGGCTTTGCGGCGTGGAGTTTACTCACACCAGAAGACGAGGAGCGCCGCAGGGATGAAGCGGCTTTTTTGGCCGGTACAGCCTGCACAGCGGGCGCAGGAGCGGGTGCCGCCTTGGAGGCCACGACTTCAGTGGCCCCGCCAGTCTGTTTGACGGAAATTTTTTTATTCGCGGCACCGGACGGAGTATTGACTGGTGCTGCGGCCGTATTTTGTGACGGTGCTTTTTTGGGCGCCGCTTTTTGAGGCAATTTCACCACGAAAATCCTCCAGAACTTCTCGATTCCGACGGCAAGTCGCCGTCCGTTTTGCTGCGCAGTGCGCCGTGCTTTTGTGTAGTCGGCCGGTCGGCACCAGTCGGCGCTAGTCAGCACCCCCAAAGCCAAAACAGCGCACGGCCGACAAAGGATCGACACAATCAGGCCGTGAATTCTCTGATATCCCCTCAAAGGATCGTTCAAGTCAAAACCGCCCGATTCTATTCATTTCGTGCGACAAGGCAAGGCGATCAGCCGATCAGACACTGTTGCAGACCCTGTTCGAGGATGTCGCGCGGCAGATCGATGCCGATGAACACCATCTTGCTCTGCCGCTGTTCCTGCGCTCCCCAGGGCGCAGCGAGGTCGCTGCCCATGAGCTGATGCACGCCCTGGAACACCACCTTGCGGTCGATGCCCCGCATATTGAGTACACCCTTGTAGCGCAGCATGCGCGGGCCATACACCTGGACGATGGCGCCGAGGAAATCTTCGAGTTTGGCCGGATCGAAGGGCTTGTCGGTGCGGAAGACAAAGGACTTCACATCGTCATCGTGGTGATGGTGGTGTGGGTGGTTGCAGTGCTCGCCGTGCTCGTGGTCATGGTCGTGGTGGTGATGCTCGTGTTCCTCGGCCTTGAGGAAATCGGGGTCGATGTCGAGCTTGGCGTTGAGGTTGAAGCCCTTGAGGTCGAGCACCTGTGCCAGCGGCACTTCGCCGAAATGCACCACACTTTGCCTGGCGCGCGGATTCATGTGGGTGAGGCGGTGTTGCAGCGCGGCGAGGGCGTCCTCGCTCACCAGATCGGCTTTGCTGATGAAAATCTGGTCGGCAAACCCCACTTGGCGGCGGGCTTCCTGCCGGGTGTCGAGCTGCTGGTCGGCGTGTACGGCGTCGACCAGGGTGAGGATGGCGTCGAGCATGTATTGGCTGGCGACTTCGTCATCCATGAAAAAGGTCTGCGCCACCGGCCCGGGGTCGGCGATGCCGGTGGTTTCGATGATCACGCGGTCGAATGCGATCTCGCCTTTGCGGCGCTTGTGCGCCAGATCGGCAAGCGTGGCGCGCAGGTCGTCTCGGATGGTGCAGCAGATGCAGCCGTTGGACATTTGCACGATCCGCTCGCCGCTTTCGCGCACCAGGATGTCACTGTCGATGTTTTCTTCGCCGAACTCGTTTTCGATCACGGCAATTTTGGAGCCATGCGCTTCGCTGAGCACACGCTTGAGCAGCGTGGTCTTGCCGCTGCCGAGAAAGCCGGTGACGATGGTGGCGGGGATGAGGGTGGACATGGGGGGTTCCTTTTGAAGGCAACGCTTGGAAATAGGGGCGATCGCCGAAAAATCAATTCTTGCGCAGCAGCAGTCCCTTGAGGTACTCGCCTTCAGGGAAGTGCAGGCTCAAGGGGTGGTCGAGTCCGGCGCCGGTGCGCGCGACGATCTGCGCATCGGCGCCGGCGTCGAGCGCGGCACCGGCGACGATTTTCTGGAACAGATCGGCGCCGACGCCGCCGGAGCAGGAAAAGGTGAACAGCCAGCCGCCGGGCGGCAGCAGATGGAAGGCCAGACGGTTGATGTCCTTGTAGGCGCGGGCGGCGCGTTCGACCTGTTGTGGGCTGGAGGCGAATTTGGGCGGGTCGAGCACAATCGCGTCGAACTGCGCGCCCTCGTCGCGCAGGCGGCGCAGGGTGGCGTTGACGTCGGCATCGACAAAGGTCGCGCGGGCAGCGTCGAACCCGTTGAGCGCCACATGCTGCGCCGCCAGCGCCAGCGCGGGTGCGGACGAATCGACCGAAACCACCTGCTGCGCCCCGCCGGTCAGGGCGGCCAGGGTGAAGCCGCCGGTATAGCTGAAGCAGTTGAGCACGCGCCGCAGACCCTGGCTGCGCACCAGCCCGGCAAAACGGACGCGGGCGTCGCGCTGGTCGAGGTAGAAGCCGGTTTTGTGGCCGGTGGCGACATGGACCTGCAGCCGCAGGCTGTTCTCAAGGATGTCGACCTGGGTGTCTCCTGCGCCATGCAGCCAACCGGTCGCCTGGGGCAGTCCTTCGCGCTCGCGCAGCGCGGCGTCGGAGCGTTCATAGATGCGCACCTCGGGCATCAGGGTGCGCAGTGCGCCGACGAGCGCGGATTTCCAGCGTTCGATGCCTGCACTGCCGGCCTGCAGCACCACGATGTCGGCGTAGCGGTCGAGGATGCAGCCGGGCAGGCCATCGCTCTCGCCGTGCACCAGGCGGCAGGCGGTGAGGCCGATCCCCAGCGTGTGGCGGCGCCCGATCGCGGTGCGCAGGCGTTCGCTGAAGAACGCGGCGTCGATGTGCTGCGCCTCATCGAAACTCCACACACGCAGGCGGATTTGCGAGGCGGGGCTGAACGCCGCCCAGGCGAGGAACTGGCCGTCAGCTGCCTCCACGCGCACGGTCTCGCCGCTGTCGGCGCCGCCCTTGGCGATGGAGCTGGCAAACACCCAGGGGTGGCGGCGCAGCAGGGAGCGTTCCTTGCCGGGATGCAGGCGGATGGTTTTCATGGTGTGGAGGCGCAAGCCTTCAGGGCTTTTTGCGCGCGCGGGGGTGGGCGGCGTCGTAGACCTTGGCCAGATGCTGGAAGTCCAGGCGGGTGTAGACCTGCGTGGTGGCAATGCTCGAATGGCCGAGCAGTTCCTGCACCGCGCGCAGATCGCCACTGGATTGCAGCAGGTGCGAGGCGAAGGAGTGGCGCAGCATGTGCGGATGCACGCGGGCGTCAAGTCCGGCAGCTTTGGCGTGTTCGCGCAGTTCCAGCCAGACGCGCTGCGGCGTGAGGCGGCCGCCGCGTGCGCCGAGGAACAGCGCGGCCTGCGCATCGGCATCCGTGTCGGGACGCAGCAGCGCTGTGCGGTGCGCAAGCCACTGCCGCAGCGCTTGCAGCGCAGGCTGGCCAATGGGCACGCTGCGGCGTTTGTTGCCCTTGCCGGTGACGGTCGCCTCGGCGGCGTCCCAGTCGATCCAGCCGCGCGCTGCTGCACTGGCACGCACGTCCAGCCCGGTGAGTTCGGACACGCGCAGGCCGCTGGAATACAGCAGCTCGGCGATGGCGTGCACGCGCGCGCTGCGTGCCGCGAAGGCTTCGGCGCGGTGCGCGGCGTGTCCCGGCGCGGGGTCTTGCGGGGCGTAGGCGGCCAATGCCACGGCCTGATCGACCGACAGCGCCTTGGGTAGCGGCTTGGCGGCCTTGGGCGCACGCACGTCTTGCACCGGGTTGGCGGCAACGAGGCCTTGCCGACCCATCCAGCGGAAAAAGCTGCGCCAGGCCGACAGCCTGGCCGCGATGGCGCGCGGGCTCATGCCGGCGGCGTGCAATTGCGCCGCCCAGCGGCGGATGTGCTGGGCGCCGATCTGCGCCGCGGTGAGCGCCGCGGCGCGTTGCAGCAGGTCGTCGAGGTCGCGGCGGTAGTTCACCAGCGTGCCCTCGGCCAGTCGGCGCTCGGTCTGCGCATGGGCAAGATAGTCTGCCGCAAGGGCGCGCAGTTCGGCGCTGTCGGAGTTGCGCGAGGCAGGCGCGGACATGCGGCGGCGCAGTGCGCTCAACGCGCCAGCAGTCCTGCAAGCGCGGCGCTGGCGAGCTGGCTGATGAGCGTGAGAAAGTCCGTTCCCATATCGGCGGTGAAGCGCTGGGTGTCCGGCGAAGCCAGCACCAGCAGGCCCATGCACATGCTGGTGTGCGGGTTCTCCAGAGGAATGAGGGCGAGCGATTGCGCCATTTGCGCATCGGCCAGCCAGTGGGTGGCCTCGAAGCCGGGGTTGGGGCCGACGAACGATGCGGTCAGGCTGGCGGCGAAGGTCTTGACGTCGTCACTCACCCCGCTGGCGAAATCGAGCGTGGCGAATTCCTCGCGCGCCGGCCAGAGTTTGAGTGCGGTCATGGGCAGATCGAAGCGCGCTTTCAGTGCGTCCTGCAAGGCGTGCGGCAACTGCGCCGGTGCGCCCTGTTGCGCCAGCATGACATCGCGCGCCCACAACAGCAACTTGCCGGCCAGGGTTTCGTTGTCCACGGCGTTGCGCATCATCGCGGCCAGGCGGTGCTCCAGGGTGCGCATCTTGTCGCGCAGCATTTCCATCTGCCGCTCCTGCAGCGAGACGGCGCGGTTGCCGTGCGGGCTGAGCAGTTGCACGGTGGTGAGCAGCTCGGCGTGGCGCTCGAAAAATTCGGGATTGGCGGCCAGGTAGGCGGCCAGATCGTGTTCGCTCAGTTCCATGCAGTGTTCTCCTTCAGGGCAGATCGGGAAGGTCGATCGTGCCGTCAAAAACAAAGGCGGCCGGGCCGGTCATGTGCACGGCGTGGCCCGGCCCGGCCCAGGAAATGGTCAGCAGGCCGCCGCGGGTCTGGACATCGACCGCGCCCTGCAGCCAGCCGTGGCGCAGCCCGGCCACCACTGCGGCGCAGGCGCCGGTGCCGCAGGCCAGGGTTTCGCCGGCTCCGCGCTCCCACACGCGCAGGCGGATGTGATGGGCATCGACGATCTGCATGAAGCCTGCATTGACCCTGTTGGGAAATCGCGGGTGACGTTCTATCAGCGGGCCGCGCTGGTGTACGGGGGCGGCGTCCACATCGTCCACCCGCTGCACGGCATGCGGGTTGCCCATCGAGAGCACGCTGACCCAATCGGTCGTGCCGTCGAGGTCGAGCGGCCATTGCTCCCAGCCATCCACTTGCCGCGGCGTCAGGCCGCTGGCGACGAAAGGCACTTGTGGCAGATCGAAAACAGGCGCGCCCATCTCCACGGTGATGCGGCCATCGGGCTGCAATTCGGGGGCGATGATGCCCGAGAGCGTCTGCACCCGAATGCGGTGTTTGGCGGTGAGACCCTTGCCGTGCACATAGGCGACGAAGCAACGTGCGCCATTGCCGCATTGCTCCACCTCGCCGCCGTCGGCGTTGAAAATGCGGTAGACGAAATCCACCTCTGGCGTGGGCGCGGGCTCGACCAGCAAAATTTGGTCGGCGCCGACGCCAAAGTGCCGGTCGGCCAGCCGCCGGAGTTGCGCCGCGCTGAGGGAGACGGGCGCGCGGGTGGCGTCGAGCACGACAAAGTCGTTTCCGGCGCCGTGCATTTTGGTGAAAGCCAGTTGCATGGGTCAGTAAAGAGAAGGCTCGCCTTCGGGGCGGTTTTTGAAGCGCTTGTGCACCCAATGGTATTGCGCCGGCATGGTGCGCACCTGTTCTTCGATGAAGCGGTTCATGCGTCGCAGGTCGGCGTCGATGTCGGCGGGCTTGCCCTTGGAGTCCAGCGCGGGGAAGTCGGTCCAGGCGGGATGCACGGTGATGGCGTAGCCACGCGCGCCGGGCAGCATGCGGGTCACCACAGGATAGACCCGCGCATCAGCGGATGCCGCCAGTCGCGGCGCCACGTCCAGCGTGGCGGCGGGGACACCGAAAAAATCGATGAAGCGCGAACTGCGCAGGCCGAAGTCCATGTCCGGCAGGGTGTAGAACGGCACCCCGGCGCGTAGTTGCCGCAACATGCTGGCCGCGCCGTCATGCCGCGAGACGATCGCCGCAGTGTGAAACCGGCTGCGCCGCGCCACCACCCAGGCGTCGAGCACCTTGTTTTTCTGCGGGGTATACATGCCCGACACCGGGCGCGGCGCCACCAGACTGAGCGCTGTCCAGCCGGCGTCCAGCCCCTCGAAGTGGAAGCCGAGCAGCAGGGTGTTGCGGCTGCCGTCGAGCGCCTCGGCCACTGCGCCGTCGAGGTGCAGCCGCCGCCGCAGGCGCCGGGGGCTGGCGTACCAGAGCACGCCGCGTTCCAGGAAGGCGCGAGCGACATAGACAAAATGCCGCCGCCCCACGGCACGCTGCTGCGCCGGGCTCCAGTCGGGGAAGCACAGCTGGAGATTGCGCAGGGTGATGCGGCGACGCGATCCAGCCAACGGCCACAACAGCCAGCCCACCACAGTACCCAGCGCGGCAAGCAAGGGATAAGGCAGCAGGTGCAGCAGCCAGATCAGCGCAATGCTCAGACGGGCGAGCAGGGCGTTCATCGAGCATCTCCTGAAGTGGACTGCGCGGGCGCTTCGGGCGCGCCGGGGGGGCGCTTGTAGCGGTTGTAGCCCCAGAGATATTGCTCCGGGCAGCGACGGATCAGGGTTTCCAGCGCATGGTTGATCTGCGTGGCCGCGCGCTGCGGATCGGTGTCCAGCGGCTCGGGCAGAGGTTCGAGCGTCAGGGTGTAGCCACGCCCCCCGGGCAGGCGCAGCGCAGAGGCCAGAATGATGCGTGCGTTGCCGGCTTGCACCAGCCGGGTCGGCAGGGTCATGGTGTATGCGGGACGGCCGAAAAAATCCGCCCAGACACCTTCGCCGGTGCCCGGTGCCTGGTCTGGCAGCAGGCCGACCGACTCCCCGGCGCGCAGGGCGCGCAGCAATTGCCGCACCCCGGCCAGATTGGCGGGCGCGATGGCCAGGTTGTGGCGCTGACGCGAAGCCAGCGCCACGGGCTGCAGCGCCGCCTTGCGCGGCGGGCGGTACATCACGGTGATCGGGCCCCAGAAGGCTGCAGCCTGCGCCGAAACGTCGAAACATCCAAGATGCGGGGTGAGGAAGAGCACGCCCTGGCCCTGTGCGCGCGCCGCGTCCACATGCTCCTTGCCGATGACCTGTACCCGATGCACTGGCGCGGCATGTCCCTGCCGGAACCACACTGCGGGCAACTCGGCCGCCATGCGTCCAGCCTGCGCCGCCGCCTTGAGCGCAAGGCGCTGCGGGTCATATCCCGCCTGCTGCAGATTGGCCCGCAGGCGATGACGGTAGTTGCCGGACGCGGCGTAAACCAGAAGGCCGAGCGCCGCCCCGAATGCCTGGAGCAAGCTCAGAGGCAAGACGGACAGCAAGCGGAAGAGGCGCAGCAGCACGGTGAAGGATTTCCCTGCAGGACAAAGGGTGCCATGTTACGGAGCGCCGCACGCGATGGGCAGGAATAGAATGCAGGTTCTGCCACCGAGTTAATGACAACTTGCGGGGTGGCAGGGGCGGCAGGCCTTGGGCTGTGCCGCGTGGCAGTCCGCTAAAGCGTCGCCGTGCGAGACCCAAACGGTGGCGTCAAACCAACCGTTAGAAAGGTCCGTCATGGCAAGCAACTTCCTGTTTACCTCCGAATCCGTTTCCGAAGGCCATCCCGACAAGGTGGCTGATCAGATCTCCGACGCCATTCTCGACGCCATCCTGGCGCAAGACCCGATGTCGCGCGTGGCCGCGGAGACGCTGGCCAACACCGGGCTCATCGTGCTCGCCGGGGAGATCACCACCAATGCGGTGGTCGACTACATCCAGGTGGCACGCAATACGCTCAAGCGCATCGGCTACGACGACGCCGACTTCGGCATCGACCACAAAAGTTGCGCGGTGCTGGTGGCCTACGACAAGCAGAGCCCCGACATCGCGCAGGGCGTGAACAGCGCGCACGATGACAACCTCGACATCGGCGCCGGCGACCAGGGGCTGATGTTCGGCTACGCCTGCGACGAAACCCCCGAGCTGATGCCCGCGCCCATCTACTACGCGCACCGGCTGGTCGAGCGGCAAAGCCAGCTGCGCCGCGACGGGCGTCTGTCCTGGCTGCGTCCGGACGCGAAAAGCCAGATCACCTTCCGCTACGAAAACGGCGTTCCGGTGGCGATCGACACCGTGGTGCTGTCCACCCAGCACGCCCCCGACATCGAACTGGCCGACCTGCGCGAGGCGGTGATCGAGCACATCATCAAGCCGGTCCTGCCGCCCGAGTTCATGCGCGGCGAGGCCAAGTACCTGATCAACCCCACCGGGCGCTTCGTCATCGGCGGGCCGCAGGGCGACTGCGGGCTGACCGGGCGCAAGATCATTGTCGACACCTACGGCGGCGCCGCGCCGCACGGCGGTGGCGCCTTCTCCGGAAAAGACCCGACCAAGGTGGACCGTTCCGCCGCCTACGCCGCGCGCTACGTGGCCAAAAACATCGTCGCCGCCGGGCTGGCGAAAAAATGCCTGGTGCAGATTTCCTACGCCATCGGCGTGGCCCAGCCCACCAGCATCATGGTCACCACCCAGGGCACCGGGGTGGTCGACGACGCCCAGCTCGAACGCCTGGTGCGCCGCCATTTCGACCTGCGGCCCAAGGGCATCATTCAGATGCTGGATCTGCGTCGACCGATCTACGAGAAGACGGCCTCCTACGGCCACTTCGGCCGCGACGAGCCCGAGTTCAGCTGGGAATCCACCGACAAGGCCGCCGTGCTGAGCGAAGACGCGGGCCAGGGCGCGATGCGCACACCGGCCACTGTGTAAGCGCGTTCGCAGGAAACCCGCCGCAGCGCGGCGGCGTCGGAGTGCTTCAGACCGCGAAACGATCGGTCGCTTCGATCAGGCGCGACAGGATGCCTGGCTCGTTATAGGCATGCCCGGCATCGGGCACCAGCTGGAAGTCCGCCTGTGGCCAGGCGCGGTGCAAGTCCCAGGCGGTGCGCATCGGGGTGCAGGTGTCATAGCGGCCCTGCACGATCACGCCCGGAATGTCGGCCAGCTTGCCCGCATCGCGGATGAGCTGGCCTTCGTCCATCCAGCCCTTATGGACGAAGTAATGGTTCTCGATGCGTGCAAAGGCGAGCGAGAACGCGTCTTGCGCATGCATCGCGGCGATTTCTTCGTTCGGCAGCAGACGGATGGTGCGGCCTTCCCACACACTCCAGGCGCGCGCGCAGACCAGTCGCTCTGCAAGGTCTGGGCCGGTCAGCCGTTTGTGGTAGGCGGTGATCAGGTCGCCGCGCTCGGCTGTGGGGATGGGCGCCAGAAAGTCTTCCCAGAAATCCGGGAACAGCCAGGACGCCCCTTCCTGATAGAACCAAAGCAATTCGGCGCGCCGCAAGGTGAAAATGCCCCGCAGGATCAGCGCGGACACCCGCTCGGGGTGGGTTTGCGCATACGCCAGCGCCAGGGTGCTGCCCCAGGAGCCGCCAAGCACCAGCAAGCGCTCCGCCCCGAGCAGGGCGCGCAGCCGCTCGATGTCGTCCACCAGATGCCAGGTGGTGTTGTTGTCCAGGCTGGCGTGCGGCGTGGAGCGCCCGCAGCCGCGCTGGTCGAACAGCAGTACGCAGTAACGCGCCGGGTCGAACAGGCGGCGGTGCTCTGGCGCGCAGCCCGAACCTGGCCCGCCGTGCAAAAACACAGCGGGCTTGCCCTGCGGATTGCCGCACAACTCCCAATAGACGGAGTGGCCGTCTCCGGTGTCGAGCTGGCCGGTGCGAAACGGTTCGAGAGGTGGGTAGAGCGTGCGTGGGTTCATGGAAGGCGGGTTGCGTCGAGGGCTGCAGCCGGTCTGGGGCATCTGAGTCAAGTGGCCTCCTAGAATAATCGCTTCCTTTCAACCCTTGCGAACCCTTTCCATGAGCACCACCCAAATCGGCGGCGTGACCGTCAGCACCCAGGCCAATGTGTATTTCGACGGCAAGTGCGTCAGCCACGGCATCACCCTGGCGGACGGCAGCAAAAAATCGGTTGGTGTCATCCTGCCTTCAACGCTCACCTTCAACACCGCGGCGCCGGAAATCATGGAATGCGTGGCCGGTTCCTGCGAATACAAGCTGCCGGGCAGCGACACCTGGGTGAAGTCCGGCGTGGGCGAGACCTTCAGCGTGCCGGGCAATACCCGCTTCGAGATTCGCGCCACCGAGCCCTATCACTACATCTGCCATTTCGGCTGATCGACCCACTGCGCACCATCATGGCCACCATTCTTCAAAACCTGCCCAAGGGGCAAAAAGTCGGCATCGCCTTTTCCGGCGGGCTCGACACCTCCGCCGCCCTGCTGTGGATGAAAAAAAAGGGCGCCCAGCCCTATGCCTACACCGCCAACCTCGGCCAGCCCGACGAGAGCGACTACGACGACATCCCGCGCAAGGCGCTGGCCTACGGCGCCGAGAAGGCGCGGCTGGTGGACTGCCGCCGCCAACTGGCGCACGAAGGCATTGCCGCCATCCAGTGCGGCGCGTTTCACATCTCCACCGGCGGCATCACCTACTTCAACACCACCCCGCTGGGCCGCGCCGTGACCGGCACCATGCTGGTGGCGGCCATGAAGGAAGACGACGTCAACATCTGGGGCGACGGCAGCACCTACAAAGGCAACGACATCGAGCGCTTCTACCGCTACGGCCTGCTGACCAACCCCGCGCTCAGGATCTACAAGCCCTGGCTGGACCAGACCTTCATCGACGAACTCGGCGGCCGCAAGGAGATGAGCGAGTTCCTCATTGTCAATGGCTTCGACTACAAGATGTCGGTCGAGAAGGCCTATAGCACCGACAGCAATCTCCTCGGCGCCACGCACGAGGCCAAGGACCTGGAGCATCTGAATTCCGGCATCCGCATCGTCAACCCCATCATGGGCGTGGCCTTCTGGAAGCCAGAAGTCGAAGTCAGGGCCGAGGAAGTGACCATCCGCTTCGAGGAAGGCCAGCCGGTCGCCCTCAACGGCCAGACCTTCGATTCGCCCGTGGATCTGTTCCTCAAGGCCAACGAAATCGGCGGCCGCCACGGCCTGGGCATGAGCGACCAGATCGAAAACCGCATCATCGAAGCCAAGAGCCGCGGCATCTACGAGGCTCCCGGCATGGCGCTGCTGCACATCGCCTACGAGCGCCTGGTGACTGGCATCCACAACGAAGACACCATCGAGCAGTACCGCATGGGCGGTCTCAGGCTCGGCCGCCTGCTCTACCAGGGCCGCTGGTTCGACCCGCAGGCCATGATGCTGCGCGAAACCGCCCAACGCTGGGTGGCCCGCGCCGTGACCGGCGAAGTGACGCTGGAACTGCGCCGCGGCAACGACTACTCCATGCTCAACACCGAAAGCCCCAACCTCACTTATGCGCCCGAGCGCCTGAGCATGGAAAAGGTGGAAGACGCACCGTTCACGCCGCTCGACCGCATCGGCCAGCTCACCATGCGCAACCTCGACATCACTGACACCCGCGCCAAGCTGGGCATCTATGCCAAGACGGGGTTGATTTCGCTGGGTGAAGGCGCGAGCATGTTGCGGTTGGAGGGGGAGAAGGGGGGGGATAGAGGGATGCAATGATGCTAGACCTGACCCCATTCTTCCCTCACCGTTCACGCCGCTCGACCGCATCGGCCAGCTCACCATGCGCAACCTCGACATCACCGACACCCGCGCCAAGCTGGGCATCTATGCCAAGACCGGGCTGATTTCGCTGGGTGAAGGCGCGAGCATGTTGCGGTTGGAGGGGGAGAAGGGGGGGTGATAGTGGGGATGCAACGATGCTAGACCTGACGCCATTCTTTGCATTCTTTGGATTCCCAGCGAATGGTGGTTTACGCCTTCATGGAGGCGACGCGGTTATTTATGTCCAGGAGTGCGATTCGAGGGCGAAACGCACGCGCCGTGGCATCGTCCATCGGCGCATATGTGCAGATGATGAGTAAATCTCCGATTGCCGCATGTCGCGCGGCAGAACCGTTAAGGGTAATGCGGCCGCTCCCGCGAGGCTCGACAATTGCATAGGTACTCAAGCGCGCGCCATTGGTCACGTTATAAATTTCGATCTTCTCGCCGGGAAGAATGTCGCAAGCATCAAGCAGCGCCTGATCGATGCCACATGAACCCTCGTAATGCAGATCGGCACCAGTGAGCGTGCCTCGATGCAGCTTGGCGCGGAGCATGATGCGATCCGCAATGACGTTTATTGGGGGCGGCATTCTTTTGAACCCTAGTTCGCAATGGTGAGTTGTTTCTCTTTGAGAGCTTATAGTCTATTGCGCCCCAGTCGCCCGTTCATCGGCATGCCTGACATCCGTAGGCTTTGAAGCAAAGGCCGGGGTCAGGTCTAGCAAAGTAGCAATAGACCAGACTCGACCCCTGCCCGGCCTCATCGATCCATGGGGGCGTCACATTCGTTGCATGTAACGGTGTTGCCGTGTATAGTGTTGCATGTAACTTTAATGAGGGCATCCACATGGCAACCACGCACGTTAACGCCCGCGTTCAGAAGCATCGTCAAGCGCTGCGTTTGGCGGGCCTGCGCCCGGTGCAAATCTGGGTGCCCGATACACGCCGTCCCGATTTCGCGCAGGAGTGCCGCCGCCAATGTCGTCTAGCGGCTCAGGCAGATATGGCGGACCCGTCTCTACAGCAGTTCATGGATGCCGCCTTGGCGGAAGTGGACGGCTGGACGGATTGATGCGCGGCGACCTCGTGACCCTCGCCATGCAGGGCGACTTTGGCAAGCCAAGACCGGCTCTGGTGATTCAGGCCAACGCGTTCAACGAGCATGCGAGCGTGACGGTGCTGCCGATCACCAGCGCGCTCGTGGCCGCACCTTTGTTTCGCGTCACCCTGCAGCCAGACCCAGAGAATGGATTGCAGAAACCTTCTCAGGTGATGGTGGACAAGGCCATGACCGTCAAGCGAGACAAAATCGGGCCAGCCTTTGGACGCATCCATGTGGATGTGCTGGTGGAGGTTGAGCGTTGCTTGGCGGTGTTTCTGGGGATCGCCAAGTGAGTGCGCTTTGGGGTCAGGTCTAGCTCGATAGCATTTCAATCAGTCACCGCCTTTTTCCCGTCGTTTCTTCGGCCTGCCCGACATCCGCCACTTCGCGCTGTTCCTGTTCTCCGGTCTGCTGCTGAACATGACGCCGGGGCGATGACGGCGCTGGGGGTGGGGACGGGGTGTCTGGTGCATGTCACTGCGGCGGCGGGAGGGCTGTCGGCGCTGATCGCCGCGTCGGATGTGGCGATCAGTGTGATGAAGTGGCTGGGCGCGGCGTATCTGGTGTGGCTGGGTATCGGCCTGCTGCGCGACAAGGCTGCGGCTGGCGCTGGCGTCGCGGGGTTGATTCTGTTTGCCCGGACTGCCTTGGCTTCAAAACGATAGGCTTGTCTTGAACGGGATTACAGAGTTGCGCTCAGGCATTTGCCAAAGCGCCAAGGTGCCGGGCAAAGTCCCCATCCGCACCGGCCGCGTTCACATGGTCGAAATACCCGTACCAGCCGCTGGCCTTGATGCCGGCCAATAACGCATCACGCGCCTGCGGGTCGGGAAAACGCCAGATGCCCAGGAAGCGGTGTTCGCTGCCCCGGTCTATACCAGGTTCGGTTTCGGCGAGCGTGAGAACTTCAACGCCCATGCTGGATAAGCCGCCCATAGCGGTGCCGATGGCGCCCAAAAACTCCTGGCGCTGTTCGGCGGTCAATGCCTTCCAGTCCGCATTGGGCGTATAGAGTTCGACGAGGTAGTGGGACATGAGGTTTTCTCCTTTACTTGAGATTGCGCATGGCGCGCTGGCAGATGCGGCGGGTGGCGTCGGCAGGTGTGGCTTGCAGCCATTGGGCGCAGAGATCACGCACCCAGGCGGGTTGATCCTTGGCGGCGTCGTTGAGCCAGTTGGCCACCGAGTCCTGCACGTAGTTGGAAGGATCGGCGCGCAGTGGCGACAGAATGGGCAGCGCTTGTCCGGGCTCGTGCTTGAGTGCCGCGATATGGGCACACCACACGCCGCGCGGGCGGAGGGCTTCGCTGGCGAAGCGGCGCAAGCGTTCGGAAGGCGATGACGTCCATTGCGCCAAGTGGGCGATGGACACATCCAGCTCCTCCGCCAAGTGTGGGCGCAGAGCCATCCAGGCCCACTCGCGCACACCGAAATGGTCGTCGTCTGCCAGCGGACGGATGGCGGTCAACCGCGCGGACAGATGAAGCCCAGGCTGTGCACCGATCATGAAGCAGGCCCAGCCGCGCACGGTATCGGCGCTATGCGTCCGGCAGGTCTCGATACCGTCGGTGCCCAACGCATCCAGTAACACGGCGCCGATGCGTCCCATCCGCTTGAGAACGCCTAGCTCGCAAGCGGAATCCACTTGTTTCAGTGCCTTGAGCGACAGGCCGGGAAAGGCCACGCGCATCAGTTGGGCCTGGTTAAGCGCCATGCACTCGGCCAAGGTGGCGCTTTGCATCTCGCCGCGCGACAGGGCGTGCAGCACGTCGGCTGGTATATCGGCAGCGCGGGTTGCACCTTTGCGGGCAGCAGTCATGGCGCAGCGCCTCCGAGATTGCCGGCCACCTTTTCCAACAGGGTCGCCAGTTGTTCGCGCTCCGACGTGGAAAGGTTGCCGTATAGGCTGGCGATCCAGCGGCCATGTTGCTCGAACACTGTCTTGGCTACACGTTTTCCCTTGCGCGTGAGTCGTATGCACAACGCGCGACGGTCGTTGGCATCTGCGTGCCGCTCGATCAATTCTTCGCGCTCCAGGCCATCGAGTAGCCCCGTGACGGTGGCACGGGTGACGCCTGCCTGTTCGGCCAGCGTGTTGGGCGCCAGTCCATCGGGCGCGGCATCAAGTAGGAACAGCAGGACGAAGCGGCCTTCGGACAGACCATGCGGCGCCAGCAGTGCGGCGCAGTCGCGGTCGATTCTGGCAGCCAGCGAGAGTGTCTGAAAGCACAGACGAATGCCCTCCACGTCGGGCATCTTGCGTCGCTGCGCTTCCTGAATGAGCGCGTGGTACTTCTGTTCAAGTTCCATTTCGATGTTGCCATATGATATGGCGCCTAATTATATGTGCGCTTTGGGGTCATTGCGCTTTCAGCTTT
>JAJXTO010000025.1:20831-41369 GCA_021783695.1 Pseudomonadota bacterium
AGCTTTCAGCTTTCAGCTTTCAGCTTTGGGGTCAGGTCTAGCTCGATAGCATTTCAATCAGGCACCGTCTTTTTCCCGTCGTTTCATCCGCTTGCCCGACATCCGCCACTGCGCGCTGGTCCTGCTCTCCGGTTTGCTGCGCAACATGACGCCGGGGGTGGGCATGTTGTTCATCGTGTCGCGCAGTGCGGCGCTGATCGCCGCGTCGGATGTGGCGATCAGTGTGATGAAGTGGCTGGGCGCGGCGTATCTGGTGTGGCTGGGTATCGGCCTGCTGCGCGACAAGGCTGCGGCTAGCGCGGGCATCGCGGGGTTGATACTGTTTGCCCGGACTGCCTTGGCTTCAAAACGATAGAATCTTTTCTTCCCGAGGAGCGTTGCAACGCACGGTGCGCGAGCCCATCGCCGCCGTCGCCAGGCTCGGGACTTTGATCGCAGGCCGCCTCAAGCTGACGGCTTTCCTTCAACGGCGCTCACCCAACCCGTGCCGGGCGCGGGATGCGGTGCGCATCCGTTCCCGGCCACTTTGTTCGGAGTTTGTATGAACGCTGTGGTCGATTTGAAAACCTCCCCTGATTTTTGTATTGCCGACATCGGCCTGGCCGACTGGGGCCGCCGCGAGATTGCCATTGCCGAGAGCGAAATGCCCGCGCTCATGGCCATCCGCGACGAATACGCCGCCCGCCAGCCGCTGCGCGGCGCGCGCATCACCGGCAGCCTGCACATGACCATCCAGACCGCCGTGCTGATCGAAACCCTGCAGGCGCTGGGCGCGCAGGTGCGCTGGGCCTCGTGCAATATCTTCTCGACCCAAGACCACGCCGCAGCGGCCATCGCCGCCAGCGGCACCCCGGTGTTCGCGGTCAAGGGCGAGTCGCTCGAAGACTACTGGCAATACACCCACCGCATTTTCGAGTGGGCCGACGGCGGCTACTCGAACATGATCCTGGACGACGGCGGCGACGCTACGCTGCTGCTGCATCTGGGCGCGCGGGCCGAAACCGACGCGGCGGTGCTCAACCACCCCACCAGTGAAGAAGAGCGCGTGCTGTTCGCCGCCATCAAGGCTCGGCTTGCGACATCGCCCAAGTGGTATTCCACCCGCCTGGCGCACATCAAGGGGGTGACGGAAGAGACCACCACCGGCGTGCATCGTCTCTACCAGATGCACCAGCGCGGCGAACTCAAATTCCCGGCGATCAACGTCAACGACAGCGTGACCAAGAGCAAGTTCGACAATCTCTACGGCTGCCGCGAAAGCCTGGTGGACGGCATCAAGCGCGCCACCGACGTGATGGTCGCGGGCAAGATCGCCGTGGTCGCCGGTTATGGCGACGTGGGCAAGGGCTCGGCGCAGGCCCTGCGCGCGCTCAGCGCCCAGGTGTGGGTGACCGAGATCGACCCGATCTGCGCGTTGCAGGCCGCGATGGAAGGCTATCGCGTGGTGACCATGGACTATGCCTGCGAGCATGCCGACATTTTCGTCACCGCCACCGGCAACTACCACGTCATCACCCACGACCACATGGCCCGCATGAAGAATCAGGCCATCGTCTGCAACATCGGCCACTTCGACAACGAGATCGACGTCGCGGGCATCGAGAAATACCAGTGGGAAGAGATCAAGCCGCAGGTCGATCACGTCATCTTTCCGGACGGCAAGCGCATCATCCTGCTGGCCAAGGGACGCCTGGTCAATCTGGGCTGCGGCACCGGTCATCCCAGCTATGTGATGAGCTCCAGCTTCGCCAACCAGACCCTGGCGCAGATCGAACTGTTCGCCAAGACCGGCGACTATCCCGTGGACGTTTACACCTTGCCCAAGCACCTCGACGAGCATGTGGCGCGGCTGCAGCTCAGCACCCTCAATGCGCAGCTCACCACGCTGACGGATCAGCAGGCGGCCTACATCAACGTGCCCAAGGACGGTCCGTACAAGCCCGCCCACTACCGGTACTGATGCGCATGGCCTCCGCACAATCGGTCAGTCTCAGCTTCGAGTTCTTCCCGCCCAAGACCCCCGAGGGTGCGGACAAGCTCCGGGCGGTGCGCCAGCGTCTATACGCGCGCCAGCCCGAGTTCTGCTCCGTGACCTTCGGCGCCGGCGGTTCCACGCAGGAAGGCACGCTGCAGACGGTGCGCGACATCCTCGCCGAAGGCGTGGACGCCGCGCCCCATCTGTCGTGCATCGGCGCCAGCCGGGAGTCGGTGCGCGGGCATCTGCGCGCTTTTCAGGCGTCTGGCGTCAAACGCCTCGTGGCTTTGCGCGGCGACCTGCCTTCCGGGTACGGCATCGGCGGCGAGTTCCACCATGCGCGCGATCTGGTGGCGTTCATCCGCGCCGAAATGGGCGGCGCGTTTCACATCGAAGTGGCTGCCTACCCCGAGATGCATCCGCAGGCCAAAAGCCCGCTCGACGATCTGCGGCATTTCGCCGACAAGGTGCGCGCCGGCGCGAACTCGGCCATCACGCAGTATTTCTACAGTGCCGCGGCCTATCGCCGCTTCGTGGACGACGTGCGGGCCCTCGGCCTCGACGTGCCGGTGGTGCCGGGCATCATGCCCATCACCAATTCCAGCCAGCTCCTGCGCTTCTCCGAGGTTTGCGGCGCCGAGATTCCGCGCTGGGTGCGATTGCGACTGCAGAGCTACGGCGATGATCGCGAGTCCATCCGAGCGTTTGGCCGCGAGGTGGTCGGGAGCCTGTGCGACGAGCTCATCGCCAGCGGCGCGCCAGGGCTGCATTTCTACACCCTGAACCAGGCCGAAGCCACGCTGGCGGTGCTCGACGATCTCGGACGTTAAGCGGCTTTGCCCGGACCGCTGGCGGCATGCAGCAGCAGTGCCGCCAGCGCGAAGCCGACGCCCGCTGCGGTCACGGCGGGCCAGCCGCCTGTGGTCCACGCATGGCTGGCGACAAACGATCCTGCCGAGCCGCCGATGAAATAAAGCGTCATGTACACGGCGTTGATGCGGCTGCGCGCCGCGGCGTCCAGGGCATAGATGCGGGTCTGGTTCGCGATCTGCGCGCCTTGCACGCCGGCGTCGAGCACCAGCACACCGGCGACCAGCCACCACAGCCCCAGCGTGCCCGGCGCGAACAAGGCCCATGACAGCAGCGTGACCGCGATGGCGACGAACAAGACGCGACGCGGACCGCCGGGTCGGTCGGAGTATCGGCCCGAAATCGGCGCCACCGTGGCGCCCATGATGCCCAGAATGCCGAAAGCGCCGACCACCGCCGGGCCAAAGCCGTAGGCCGGGCTTTGCAGCAGCGGCGTGAGGCCGACCCAGAACACGCTGAAACTGGCGAAGAATAGCCCGCCGGTGATGCCGGCAAAGCGCAGATCGCGGTGAAGAGCGAACTGCTTCAGTGTGGAGGCCAGCAAGGCGGCATAGCTCTGGCCAGCGGCATTCGCGTCCACCGGCAGCCGCGGCAGCACACGCCAAAGCAGAATCCACATGCCGATGTTCACCAGCGTGGCGAACGCATAGACCGCCTGCCAGTTCAGCAGCGCGGCGATGCCGCCGGCCAGCACCCGCCCACCCAGAATGCCGACCAGCAGGCCGCTCATCACCAGGCCGATGGCCTTGCCGCGCGCCTGCGGTGGCGCCAGGTGCGCCACCATGGGAATGATCTGCTGTGCAATGCTGGAGAGCATGCCGATGGCAAACGACGCCATGGCCAGCAGCAGCACACTGGGCGCCAGCGCCGCGCCCAGCAGGGCAGGGACAAGCAGCGCGGCCATGATCAGAATGACCCGATGGCGCGCATGGCGGTCACCCAGCGGGCCGAGCAGCAGCAGCCCGGCGGCGTAGCCGATCTGCGTGGCAGAAGGCACCGCAGCCACGCCAGCCACCGTGGTGTGGAACTGCTGTGCAAACTGCTCCAGCAGCGGCTGCGCGTAATAGATATTGGCCACCGATACACCGCAGGCCAGCGCCATGAGGCCGATGAAATGGCGTGACAGCGGCGGAAGAGCAGCGGTTTGCGGGGCGGAGACCGAAGCGTGTGCAGACATGAAAATATTTTTTGAAAGCCGCATTGTCGCGGCGCATCAAAACGGCTGCTTGCCGGGGGACTTCATGCAGGCTCGCTCGGCCCTACACTCCAATGACTTCGACATCCTTCTACCGCGTTTGACCATGTCCCAAGCTCTCGATTCTGCGGTTCACGCCGCCCTGCAAACTCTTCAAGACCCGCAGACCGGCACATCGCTGGCGGCGGAAAAAGCCATCAAAAACCTGCGCGTGGACGGCGGCGACGTGTCGCTGGAGGTCGAACTCGGCTATCCGGCGCGCAGCCTGCACGCCGATCTGCAAAGGCAGGTCATCGCGACCCTGCGTGCCGTGCCCGGGGTGCAGAATGTCTCGGTGGCCGTGCGCAGCAAGGTGGCGTCGCATGCGGTGCAGCGCGGGCTCAAGCCACTGCCCGAAGTGAAGAACATCATTGCGGTGGCGTCTGGCAAGGGTGGGGTGGGCAAGAGCACCACGGCGGCCAACCTCGCGCTGGCGCTGGCCGCGGAGGGCGCGCGCGTCGGCCTGCTCGACGCCGACATCTACGGCCCGTCCCAGCCCATGATGATGGGCGTCTCCGGGCAGCCGCAAAGCCGCGACGGCCAGAACATGGAGCCGTTGGAAAATTATGGCGTGCAGATCATGTCCATCGGCTTTCTGATCGAGGCCGACAACCCCATGATCTGGCGCGGCCCCATGGCCACACAGGCGCTCGAACAACTGCTGCGTCAGACGGCGTGGCAAGACCTCGATTACCTCATCGTGGACATGCCGCCGGGCACCGGCGACATCCAACTGACCCTGAGCCAGCGCGTGCCGCTGACCGGGGCCATCATTGTCACCACTCCGCAGGACATTGCCCTGCTCGACGCGCGCAAGGGCCTGAAGATGTTCGAGAAGGTGGGCGTGCCCATTCTGGGCATCGTGGAAAACATGGCCATGCATGTGTGTTCCAACTGCGGCCATGCCGAGCCGATTTTCGGCGAGGGCGGCGGACAGCGCATGAGCACCGACTACGGCGTCGATTATCTGGGCGGCCTGCCGCTCGATATCCGCATCCGCGAACAGGCCGACAGCGGCCGCCCGACCGTGGTGGCCGACCCCGACGGCGCCATTGCCCAGAGCTACAAATCCATCGCCCGCGCCGTGGCCGTGAAAGTGGCGCAGCAAGGCCGTGACTACACCGCCAAGTTCCCGACCATCAGCGTGCAGAACAGTTGAAGCGCGCGCCCGACTGAACCATGTCCGCGTCAGGCCGCTGGCAGTTCTGGATCGACCGTGGAGGCACGTTTACCGACATCGTTGCCCGGCCCCCGGATGGGGTGCTGGTGACCCACAAACTGCTGTCCGAGAACCCGGAGCAGTACCGCGATGCGGCGGTGGCGGGTATCCGGCAACTGCTGGGGCTGTCGCCCGATGCGCCCATCACGCCGCAGCAGGTGGAGTGCGTGAAGATGGGCACGACAGTCGCAACCAACGCGCTGCTGGAGCGCAAGGGCGAGCCGCTGGTGCTGGTCACCACGCGCGGATTTCGGGACGCACTGCGCATTGCCTACCAGAATCGCCCGCGCCTGTTCGATCGCCGCATCGTGCTGCCTGAGTTGCTTTACACCCAGGTGATCGAGGCGCAGGAGCGGGTGGCGGCGGACGGCACCGTGCTGCAGCCCCTGGACGCCGCCGCGCTGCGCGCTGACTTGCAGCACGCCTTCGATGCCGGTCTGCGCGCAGTGGCCATTGTGTTCATGCACGGCTGGTGCGAAACCGCGCATGAGGCGCAGGCCGCGCACATCGCACGCGACATGGGCTTCACGCAGATCAGCACCTCGCACGAGACCAGCCCGTTGATGAAGTTTGTCTCGCGCGGCGACACCACTGTGGTCGATGCCTATCTCTCCCCCATTCTGCGGCGTTATGTCGATCAGGTCGCCTCGGAGATGCCGGGAGTGCCGCTGCTGTTCATGCAGTCCAGCGGCGGGCTGACGCAGGCGCATGCAGCCGGACCGGCCCTTGGGCCGGACACTGCCCAGCCCGTCCCCTGGGGAGAGCAAGGCAACCTGGGGGGGCGGCCCGGCGTTGCCTTGCACGGCAAGGACGCCATCCTGTCCGGTCCGGCAGGCGGCATCGTCGGCATGGCGCGCACCGCGGAGCAGGCGGGCCATGCCAAGGTCATCGGTTTCGACATGGGCGGCACCTCCACCGACGTGTCGCATTACGCGGGCGCGTTCGAGCGGGTGTTCGACACCCAGGTGGCCGGGGTGCGGGTGCGTGCGCCCATGCTGCACATCCACACCGTGGCAGCAGGCGGCAGTTCCATCCTGCACTTCGACGGCGCGCGCCTGCGCGTGGGGCCGGACTCCGCCGGCGCCGATCCCGGCCCGGCGTGCTATCGCCGCGGCGGGCCGCTGACCATCACCGATGCCAATGTGCTTCTGGGCCGCATCCGCCCAGAGCATTTCCCCGCCGTGTTCGGCCCGCAGGCCAGGCAGCCGCTCGATGCCGGCGTGGTGCGCGAGCGCTTCGCCGCACTGGCCGCGCGCATCGCCCGCGACACCGGCCAGCCGCAAACCCCCGAGGGCGTGGCCGAGGGTTATCTCGCCATTGCGGTGCAGGCCATGGCAGGGGCGATCAAGCGTATTTCGCTGGCGCGCGGCTATGACGTGGCGGGCTACACCCTGCAATGCTTTGGCGGCGCCGGAGCGCAGCATGCCTGCGCTGTGGCGCAGGCGCTGGACATGCAGCGGGTGTTCATCCACCGCTATGCCGGGGTGCTGTCGGCCTACGGCATGGGACTGGCCGAGCAGACCGCCATGCAGCAACGCAGCGTGGAAGCGCCGCTGGACGACGCGCTGCTGCCCCGGCTGCATGGCCTGCGCGACGCGCTGGCAGCGCAGGCGGTGCAGGTCTTGCAGTCGCAGGGTATAGCGGCAGACGCCATCCGTCTGGATGTGCGTGTCCTGCTGCGCTATGCAGGCAGCGACGCCGCATTGCCGGTGGCCCTGGACGCCGCCGTGCCGATGCGCGCCGCGTTCGAGCAGGCCTATTTGCAGCGCTATGCCCACCACATGCCCGGGCGCGGACTCGTGGTGGAAGCCCTGACCATCGAAGCTGCCGGCGGTGGTGAGCCTGCCCAGCCCGGGCCGCAGCAGACGTCTGCGACTGGCGCCATGCCGCGCCACGCCACCCTGCCCGTGTTCATCGCCGGGCGCTGGCAGGACGTGGCGCTGGTGCGGCGCGCAGACTGTCAGCCGGGGCAGCAGCGCGACGGCCCGGCCATCCTCACCGAGAGCCACACCACCATTCTGATCGAACCCGGCTGGCGCGCGGGCATCACCGCCGCCGGGCATGTGGAGCTGCAGCGACTGGACGCGCCCACGCGGCCGCGTGACGACACCACAGCGGTCGATCCGGTGCGGCTGGAGCTGTTCAACAACCAGTTCATGCACATTGCCGAGCAGATGGGCGTGCAATTGCAGAACACCGCGGTGTCGGTCAACATCAAGGAGCGCCTGGACTTCTCCTGCGCGCTGTTCGACAGCGAAGGGCATCTCATCGCCAACGCGCCGCATGTGCCGGTGCATCTGGGGTCAATGGGCGAGAGCATCCAGACGGTCATTCGCGCAAACCGTGCATCCATGCGTCCTGGCGACGTGTTCATGCTCAACGACCCCTATCACGGCGGCACGCATCTGCCCGACATCACCGTGGTGACGCCGGTGTTCGACGCCGCGGGCGCGCAGGTGCTGTTCCATGTCGGCTCGCGCGGCCACCATGCCGACATCGGCGGCATCACGCCGGGCTCCATGCCGCCGTTTTCCACCCGCATCGATGAGGAAGGCGTGGTGATCGACAACTTCAAGCTGGTCGAAGCCGGTCGGCTGCGGGAAGCCGAGGTGCTGGCCCTGTTGTCCAGCGGCCCCTGGCCCGCGCGCAACCCGCAGCAGAACCTGGCCGACCTTAAGGCGCAGATCGCGGCCAACCAGACCGGCGCGCAGGAACTGCGCCGCCTGGTGGACGACTACGGTCTGAACGTGGTGCGGGCTTATATGCGCCATGTGCAGGACAACGGCGAGGCCGCGGTGCGCCGGGTGATCGGCGCGCTGCACGACGGCGCCTTCACCGTCGAACTCGACAGCGGTGCGCGCATCTGCGTGGCCATCCGCGTCAACCGCGGTGCCCGCAGCGCCACCATCGACTTCACCGGCACCTCGCCGCAGCAGCCCGGCAACTTCAACGCGCCGCGTGCCGTCACCGTGGCGGCGGTGTTGTATGTGTTCCGCTGTCTGGTGGACGGCGACATTCCGCTCAACGCCGGTTGCCTCAACCCATTGCAGCTCATCGTGCCCGAGGGCTCGATGCTGGCGCCGCAACCGCCCGCAGCCGTGGTGGCCGGCAATGTGGAGGTGAGCATGTGCGTGACCAATGCACTGTTCGGCGCCCTGGGCGTGCAGGCCGCAAGCCAGTGCACCATGAACAATTTCACCTTCGGCAACGCGCGCCATCAGTATTACGAGACCATCGCCGGAGGCTCCGGCGCTGGTGGTCTGTTCGACGCGCAAGGGCGGCAGACCGGCGGCTTCGACGGCACCTCCGTCGTACAGACCTATATGACCAACTCGCGTCTGACCGACCCCGAAGTGCTGGAGTGGCGCTACCCCGTGCGGCTGGAGAGTTTTGCGCTGCGCGCAGACTCCGGCGGAGCAGGGCGCTGGCGCGGCGGCAATGGCGGCGTGCGCCGCATCCGCTTTCTGGAGCCGATGACCGCGGGCATCCTGTCCAACGGGCGGCGCGTGCCCGCATTCGGCCTGCGGGGGGGCGCGCCGGGTGCGCCGGGCGTCAACCGCGTGGAGCGCGCCGACGGCAGCAGCGAAACGCTGCCCGCCTCGGCCAGTGTGGACATGCAGGCCGACGACGTGTTTGTCATCGAAACCCCGGGCGGTGGCGGATACGGTTGAGCCATGGATGCACCTGCCCAAGCGCTGATCACCCTTACCCTCAATCCCTGCGTGGACGTGAGCTATGACGTCACCCGGCTGATCGAGGATCAGAAAGTCCACGCCAACACCAACCGGATCGACCCCGGCGGCAATGGCATCAACGTGGCGCGGGCGCTCAAGCGTCTGCAGACCCCGGCGCAGGCCTGCGCCGTGCTGGGCGGCGAGATCGGTGATCTGTTCATGCGGCTGGTGGCCGGTCAGATCGACCAGCTGCACAGTGTGCGCATCGACGGCGAGACGCGCATCAACGTCACCCTGCAGCAGCTACAGCCGCGCGCGCAGTTCGAAGTCAGCGGCATCGGCCCACAGCTCGATGCGGCCACACTGCAGCACATCACTGACACCGTCCTACGCCTGACTGGAAGCGGCTATGCCGTGCTCACCGGGTCGCGCATGCCCGGCGTGCCGACCGACTACTACGCCGTGCTGATCCGCAAGCTGCGCGCCCAAGGCGCGCGCGCCGTGGTCGATGCCCAGGGCGAGATGCTGGAACAGGCCTTGATCGCAAAGCCCTTTCTCATCAAGCCCAACCGCTTTGAACTCGAACAATTCCTGCGGCGCAGCTTGCCCGACCAGGCCGCCGTCGTGGCGGCGGCGCAGTCGGTCTGTGCGCGTGGCGTGCACTGGGTGTGCGTGTCCCTGGGCAGCGAGGGCGCCGTGCTGGCGAGCGCCACCGAGGTCTATGTGGGCGAGGCGCCGGCGGTGTCCGTGGTCTCCACAGTCGGCGCGGGCGATTCGATGGTGGGCGGACTGATCAGCGGCTTTGCCCGCGGCGAGGCCCCGGCGGACGCCCTGCGCCTTGCCCTGGCCTGCGGCAGCGGAACCGCAGCGCAGCCGGGCACCGAACTGTTCGACCCTGCGGCGCTGCCTGCGCTACTGGCGCAGACTCGGGTCAGAGCGCGTTAACAGTCGCCCTAACGCTTGATCGCCCGCCACCCGATGTCGTGGCGGTATTGCATGCCGTCGAAATGGATGGCGTTGATGACCTCGTAAGCCCGCTGCTGCGCGATGCGCGGCGAGTCGCCCAGGGCGGTGACGGCCAGCACCCGGCCCCCGGAGGTGCGCAGCACGCTTTGCGCGTCGAGCGTGGTGCCCGCGTGGAAGGTGATGCAGTCTGTCGTCTCAGGCGGAATGCCGGTGATCGCATCGCCCTTGCGCGGATTGTCGGGGTAGCCGTGCGCGGCCAGCACCACACCCAAGGCGGTGCGGCGGTCCCACTCCAGCTCCACCTGATCGAGCTGGCCGGCGATGGCCTTCTCGAACACCACCGACAGGTCGCTTTTCAGCCGGGCCATGATGGGCTGGGTTTCGGGGTCGCCCATCCGGCAGTTGAACTCCAGCGTCTTGACACGGCCCTGGGCGTCGATCATCAGCCCGGCGTAGAGAAAGCCGGTGAAGGGAATACCGTCGGCCGCCATGCCCTTGACGGTGGGCAGGATGATTTCGCGCATCACCCGCGCATGCACTTCGGGCGTGACCACGGGCGCAGGGGAATACGCGCCCATGCCGCCGGTATTCGGGCCGTTGTCGCCATCGAGCAGGCGCTTGTGGTCCTGGCTGGAGGCCAGCGCGAGCACATGCTGACCGTCGACCATGACGATGAAGCTGGCCTCCTCACCCTGCAAGAACTCTTCGATGACCACGCGCGCGCGGCCCGCGTTGTGCTGCACACCATAGCGATTGGCCTGCAGCATGTCGTCGATGGCGGCGTGGGCTTGGGCAGCCGTCTGCGCCACCACCACGCCCTTGCCCGCGGCGAGGCCGTCGGCCTTGACGACGATGGGCGCGCCGTGCGCATTCACATAGGCATGGGCCGCCGCGGCGTCCTCAAACGTGGCGTAGGTCGCGGTGGGGATGTGGTGCCGCGCCATGAAATCCTTGGAGAAGGCCTTTGAGCTCTCCAGTTGGGCGGCGGCACGCGTCGGGCCGAAGATCTTCAGGCCGCGGGCGCGAAAGCCATCGACGATGCCTGCGGCCAGAGGCGCTTCGGGTCCGACCACGGTGTAGGCGATTTTCTCGCGCACGCAGAACTCGGCCAGCTCTTCGGCGTTCGCCACCTGCAGGTTGCTGAAGCGGCCATCCAGCGCGGTGCCGCCGTTGCCGGGTGTGACATAGACCGTCTGTACGCGGGGCGATTGCGCCAGCTTCCAGGCAATGGCGTGTTCGCGTCCGCCCGAGCCGATGACGAGGAGTTTCATGGTGGATGGGGCCGCTTAGCCGAAGATGGCGTTGTGATAGACCTCTTGCACATCGTCGAGGTCTTCCAGGGTGTCGATGAGCTTCTGCATTTTTTCGGCATCGTCACCCGCAAGCTCGACGGAGTTGTCGGCGCGCATGGTGATGACGGCCAGTTCGGGCTGCAGCGCAGCGGCTTCGAGCGCGCCACGCACCGCCTCGAACTGCGTCGGCGGAGTGAGCACTTCGATGGCGCCGTCATCGTCGGTGACCACGTCGTCCGCGCCGGCATCGAGCGCCACTTCCATGACCTTGTCTTCGGATGTGCCGGGAGCAAACACCAGTTGCCCGCAATGCCTGAACTGGAAGGCCACCGAGCCTTCGGTGCCCAGGTTGCCGCCGTTCTTGGACAGCGCGTGGCGCACTTCGGCCACGGTGCGCACCCGGTTGTCGGTGAGGCAGTCGATGATGATCGCAGCCCCGCCCACGCCATAGCCCTCGTAGCGGATTTCCTCGTAGTGAACCCCTTCGAGCGCGCCGGTGGCCTTGTCGATGTTCTTTTTCACCGTATCGGCCGGCATGTTCGCGGCCTTGGCTTTGTCGACTGCCAGGCGCAGGCGCGGATTGGCGTTCGGGTCGCCGCCGCCCAGGCGGGCCGCGGCGGAAATTTCACGAATGATCTTGGTCCAGACCTTGCCGCGTTTTTCGTCCTGGCGGCCTTTGCGGTGCTGGATGTTGGCCCACTTGGAATGTCCGGCCATGGTGGTGCGATGCTCCTGATGAATGCCCTGCGGCAGGGCGAAAGCGCGCTGCATGGGCGTTGATAGACTGCGAATTCTACGTTCGCGCCATGCGCCCGACCCTCCTCACAACAAGGCTGCAACCATGTCCGACCCCATTCTGATCGCCCAGCATGGCGCGGTGCAATGTCACCTGTTGCCGCGCTTGTCCAATCGTCACGGTTTGATCACCGGCGCCACCGGCACCGGCAAGACGGTGAGTTTGCAGGTGCTGGCCGAGGCGTTCTCGCGCATCGGCACCCCGGTGTTCATGGCCGATGTGAAGGGCGATCTCACCGGCATGTCGCAGCCGGGCAGTCTGAGCCCCAAATTGGCCGAACGGCTCGAGGCCCTGGGGCTGCCCAAGCCGGAGTTCGGTGCCTGCCCGGTCACGCTGTGGGACGTGTTCGGTGAGCAGGGCCACCCGGTGCGCGCCACCATGTCCGATATGGGGCCGCTGCTGCTCGCGCGCTTGCTGCAGCTCAACGAGACGCAGACCGGCGTGCTCAACCTGGTGTTCAAGATTGCCGACGACAACGGCCTGCTGCTGCTGGACATGAAAGACCTGCGCGCCATGCTGCAGGAGGTCGGCGACAACGCGGCGACCTTCACCACCGAATACGGCAACATCAGCGCGGCCAGCGTGGGTGCCATTCAGCGCGGTCTGCTGCAGCTCGAATCGCAGGGGGCGGACAAGTTTTTTGGCGAGCCCATGCTCAATATCGACGACCTGATGCAGACCGACGGCAACGGACGCGGTCTGGTCAACATCCTGGCCGCCGACAAGCTCTATCAGGCGCCGCGTCTTTATGCCACCTTCCTGTTGTGGCTGCTGTCCGAACTGTTCGAGCGCCTGCCCGAAATCGGCGACCCGGATCAACCCAAGCTGGTGTTCTTTTTCGACGAAGCCCATCTGCTGTTCAACGACGCGCCCAAACCCCTGCTGGAAAAGATCGAGCAGGTCGTGCGGCTCATCCGCTCCAAGGGCGTGGGTGTGTTTTTCGTCACACAAAATCCGCTGGACATTCCCGATAGCGTGCTTGGGCAGTTGGGCAACCGGATCCAGCACGCGCTGCGCGCCTTCACCCCGCGCGACCAGAAGGCGGTGAAAACAGCGGCCGACACCATGCGTCCCAACCCCGGACTGGATGTGGCGCAGGCCATCACCGAGCTCGCCGTGGGCGAGGCCCTGGTGTCGCTGCTCGATGAAAAAGGCCGTCCCACGCCGACCGAGCGGGTGTGGATGCTGGCACCCGGCAGCCGCATCGGCCCCATCAGCGCGGAAGAACGCAAGGCGCTGATGCAGGGTTCGCTGGTGGCCGGGGTGTATGAAAAGACGTTGGAACGCGAATCCGCCTATGAACTGCTCAAGGGCCGGGCGCAGGCACCGACCGAAACCTCCGAACCCGGCACCACCACGGCGTCACCGGCTGGCTCGGGGGACGGATTGCTCGGTTCGCTGGGGCAAGGGCTGGGCGGCCTGGCACGCGGCTCGGGGCGCAAGGATTCCCTGCTCGAAACCTTGGCTAAATCCGCCGCCCGAACCATCGGCAGTACCGTGGGCCGCGAAATCATCCGCGGCGTGCTCGGCGGTCTGCTGGGGGGCGGCAAGCGGCGTTGAACCGCCTATTGGCACCGTTCAACGATCGCCCCAGTCGCGGCGGTCGTCATCGTGGCCCCAGCCCCGGTGCTGTCTCCAGTGATCGCGGTCCCAGCGGCGCACTGGCACGCCATAGGCCGGCGCGTAGACCTGCCCATAGCCGTAATACACCGGGCGCGGCGGAGGCGGGGCGAAATAAACCGGCGGCATGGGCGGCGGCGGGGCATACACCACGGGTGGGGCGTACACCACCGGCGGTGCCTGATAGACCGGGTAGGCGTTTGAGAAATTGGTCACCACCCCGGGTACCCCGACGTTGACTGACCAGAACACCCGGTCCGCATGCGCTGCCGGAGCGGCAATCAAAGCGGCGCTTCCTGCAAGGACCAGAGCAATGTGACGGAACATGATGAGAACCTCCTGAGCTTCCTGTGGTTGGTGCTGGAATAACGGGAGGAATCGGGACTTGCCGACAGGGGCCGTGAAGTTTTTTCGCGCACTCGCTTCGGGCCGTGCCGTCTTCTCGCGTCTGTGTTGCCTGTATCCCCTTGGCCTGTCCGGTTTGCACTGCAACATAGCGCCCGCCCGCCTTTTCCAGACCTGTTCAAATAGCGGGGCTATGGAACACGCTGACAAACCCTCCAATTTCCTGCGTCAGATCATCGAGCGCGATCTGGCGCAAGGCACATATGCCAACCGGCGCTTTGCCGGCCATCCGGCGGACGCTGCCGGACATGCCGCGGGGCAGATTGACCCGGCACGCATCCGCACCCGGTTCCCACCAGAACCCAACGGCTATCTGCATATCGGCCATGCCAAGAGCATCTACCTGAACTTCGGTCTGGCGCAGGATTTCGGTGGGGTCTGCCATCTGCGCTTCGACGATACCAATCCCGAGAAGGAAGACCAGGAATACGTCGATGCCATCCTCGACGCGGTACGCTGGCTCGGCTTCGACTGGGCCGTGGGCGGCGTCTCGCACCTGTTCTACGCCAGCGACGATTTCGACTTCATGTACCGCTGCGCCTGCGCGCTGATCGAAGACGGTCTGGCCTATGTGGACGAGCAGAGCGCCGACGACATGCGCCGCAACCGTGGCACGCTCACCGAACCGGGCGTGGAAAGTCCCTGGCGCCTGCGCACGCCGCAAGACAATCTGCGGCGCTTCGAGGAAATGCGCGCCGGCCAGCACCCCGAGGGCAGCATGGTGCTGCGCGCGAAAATCGACATGGCCGCGCCGAATATCAATCTGCGCGATCCGGCGATCTACCGTATTCGTTTCGCACACCATCACCGCACAGGCGACGCCTGGTGCATCTACCCGATGTATACCTTCGCGCACCCGATCGAGGACGCGATGGAATGCATCAGCCACAGCATCTGCACCCTGGAGTTCGAGGACCAGCGGCCGTTCTACGACTGGCTGCTCGACCACCTCGTGCGCCTGGGCCTGGTCGCCAGCCCGCGTCCACACCAGTATGAATTCGCCCGGCTCAACCTCACCTATGTGGTGACGAGCAAACGCAAGCTGGCGCAACTCGTGGCCGAGCGCCATGTGGACGGATGGGACGACCCGCGCATGCCCACGCTGGTGGGCTTGCGCCGGCGTGGCTACACCCCTGAGAGCCTGCGCCTGTTCACTGACCGCATCGGCGTGAGCAAGGCCGATTCCTGGATCGACTACAGCGTGCTCGAACAATCCCTGCGTGACGACCTCGACGCCCGTGCCCCGCGGGCCATGGCCGTGCTCGATCCGCTCAGGCTGGAACTCACCAACTGGGCCGATGTGTTCGGCAGTGCCGAGCACGCCGAGCCTTGCGGCGCGCCAGCGCATCCCGGACACCCCGAGATGGGACGGCGCCACTTCGACCTCACCGAGCAGGTGTGGGTCGAGCGCGAAGACTTCATGGAAATCCCGCCCAAGGGCTACCACCGCCTCACGCCCGGCGGCATGGCGCGGCTGAAGTATGGCTATGTGGTGCGTTGCACCGGATGCGAAAAGGATGCCGAGGGGCGGGTCACCAAGGTGCTGGCCGAACTCTTGCCCGACACCAAGAGCGGCACGCCCGGTGCCGACGCGGTGAAGGTCAAGGGCGTGATCACCTGGGTGAGCGCCAGCCGCGGAGTGCCCGCGCAGGTGCGGCTGTTCGACCGCCTGTTCACCGAGGCGCATCCAGACGCTGGCGGGCGCGACTTTCTGGCCGTGCTCAACCCGCACAGCAAGCAAACGGCGCAGGCCTATGTGGAGCCGTCGTTGGCGCAGGCCCCGGCTGGAGCTGCGTTCCAGTTCGAACGCCACGGCTATTTCGTGGCCGACCGCATCGACCATTCCTTTGCCCAGCCAGTGTTCAACCGCACCACCACCCTCAAGGACAGTTGGGCAAAGTGATGAATCAGCCTGGCGACACGCTCAGTTTCGGCCCGCCCATGCCCGAGGGCAGCGGCGCGTTGCAGCGGCTGCAGCAGCAAGGTTTTTGCGTGCTCGGTGCCGCCGAACTGGCGGCGATGGCCGGGTACGCGCTGGCAAGTTGCGCGCCCGCGTTCGCGCTGTGGAATGATCTGCCGCCAGACAACTATCTCAAGGACGGCGGCCACTATCGCTTTCGCCGCCATGGCAGTTTCATCCAGACCCTGCACCCGATTGCAGGGCAGGCGGAACTGCAGACCGTGCCGCACCGCGCGCATTGGCAGCCCACCGCGTACAACGCCCTGCATGGCGGCATGTCGCGCTGGTTTGCGCCGCTGTCCGGCGACCTGCAGCAGGCCGCGTTCTGGCAGCCTTTGCTGTGCGGGCTGGGGCGGCTGTTCGCGCAGGTGCGCGACACGCCGCAGTGGTTTGTCGAGGCGCATCAGTTCCGCATCGATACCCGCGAAGGCGTCGGCCGTCCCACGCCCGAGGGCGCGCACCGCGATGGGGTGGATTTCGTCGCTGTGGTGCTCATTGTCCGGCACGGCATCCGCGGGGGCGAGACGCGTGTGTTCGAGCTGGCGGGGCAGCGCGGTGTGCGCTTTACCCTGTCCGAGCCCTGCAGCGTGCTGCTGATGGACGATACCCGCGTGATCCACGAGAGCACGCCAGTCTTGCCCGAGGGCGAGGCCTGCGGGGGATGGCGCGATACCCTGGTGCTGACCTATCGCGCGGGGGGATTTCTCGATCCCTTGCCAGTGGTTTGAACGCGCAGACGCTGCGGCATGTTGCCGCGACCAAACAATCTGCCGTGGATGGATTGACGGCGATCAAGGCGCACTGCCGGAATAAGGTTTAACGGGGACGTGAAAAACATGTTGTTACATAATCCCTCCACGGTGTCCGGCAAAGCGTCTGGACGCGATTTTCTGGAGAGATTCCCATGCGTCATTTATCACCCCTGATGGCCGTTCTGGCATTTGCAGCCCTTCCGGTTCCCGCCCTTGCGCAATCGGCTCCCACCCCGGAGCAGATGCAGGCCACCCGCGCGGTGACCGGCGAACTGCTCAAGACTCTGAGCGGCAAGCTGCAGGCCAGCATGAAGGAAAACGGCGCCGCGGGTTCGATCACGGTGTGCAAGACCATCGCCCCGGAAATCGCCCTGGGCCTGGCCGACAAGACCGGCTGGCAGATCACCCGCGTGGGCACCCGCGTGCGCAACGTCGACATGGGCACGCCCAATGTCTGGCAGCACAAGGCGCTGGGCCATCTCAACGCCGACCTGAAGTCGGGCGCCAAACCCGAAACGCTGGAATGGAGCGAGGTCGTTACTGAGAATGGCAAGCCCACGCTGCATTACGCCAAGGCCATCGTGCTGCAGACACAATGTCTGGCCTGCCATGGCACGGCTGCGCAACTCGCCCCCGGCGTGGCCGACAAGCTCAAGACCGACTACCCGCACGATCAGGCCACCGGCTATGCGCCCGGACAGCTGCGCGGCGCGGTGGTCATCAGCCGTCCGCTGTAAGCTTTCGCAGATCCGACCCGACAACGCCTTCCCGTGCCTCACCAGCGCAGGTAGGCGTTTTTGTTTCCAGTGTGCAGGGTGATCTTGCGCTGCTGCTGTTTGTGCGTACCCTCAATGGTGTATGTGCCCGCGGGCGCCTGCACATAGCACAGCGGGCCACCTGCGGTGAACTCGGCCACGGTCTTGCCCTGATGGCGGATGCGGATGGGCACGTCGGCAAGGTAGGCGCCGCGTGGCCCTTCCACCATCCAGAAGCCCAAGTTGTAGTGCAGTGCCTGCGCCTGCAGCGCGTGCAGCTCGCCTTCGCCGACGCCGCCGCAGACGTAGGACAGATTGCCCGCATGCCGCACTTGCGCTGCCTGGCTCATGGTGGGGCTGAGCAGACAGGCGGCGAACGCGCCGATCAGAGCGCCCCGGCGCAGGGCTTGATGCATGATGGACATGATCGACTCCTTTCAGGATGCGTTTGGACCCATTTTGGGTAGACCGCGTTCATCCTGCCGGGTTCATTGTCCGCCACCTGGCTTTCAGCCTCGTTTCATTTTTCCTTGACGTGAAGAAGCCCCGCCGGGGCGCGGGGCTGCAGTGCCATGCCGCGCGCCGCTATGCGGCTACGGGTTTGGCCGCGGGGGTGTGTAGATTGGGCAGGAACACCGCCAGCAGGCCGATGAGAGGCAGGAAGGAGCACAGCGTGTACACCGCGTCGATTCCCCACATATCGGCCAACTGGCCAAGGACTGCAGCGCCAATCCCGCCCAGACCGAAGGCCAGGCCGAAGAACAGTCCAGCCACCGTGCCCACCTTGCCGGGAATGAGTTCCTGCGCGTATACGACCATCGACGGAAACGCCGAGGCGAGCATGAAACCGATGATGGCGCTGAGCACGGCCGACATCTCCAGGCTGGCGTAGGGCAGCAGCAGGGTGAACGGCGCCACCCCGAGGATGGACACCCAGATCACCGCCTTGCGGCCGATGCGGTCGCCGATCGGGCCGCCCAACAGCGTGCCCGCTGCCACCGCAGCCAGGAACACGAACAGGTGATACTGGCCCACCTCGGTGCTGACGTGGAACTTATGCATCAGGTAAAAAATGAGGTAGCTGTTGATGCTCGCCAGGTAGAAAAACTTGGAAAAAATCAGCGCGAGCAGCACAGCCAGGGTGCGCCGTACCAGATGCGGCGGCACCGGAGACTCTTTGTTGGCGGCAGCCTTTTTCGGCAGCCGGTGTTGATGGCCGTACCAGCGGCCCACGCCGGTGAGCACGATGATGGCGAGCAGGGCGGCGAGCGAAAACCAGGCAATGCTCTTCTGGCCGTGCGGCAGCACGATCCACGCCGCCAGCAGCGGCCCGGTGGCCGTGCCCGCGTTGCCACCCACCTGGAAGATGGATTGCGCCAGCCCGTGCCGTCCGCCCGAGGCCATGCGCGCCACCCGCGAGGATTCGGGATGGAAGATCGACGAACCGGTGCCCACCATCGCCGCCGCCATCAGCAGAACAGGAAAACTTGGCGCAATCGATAGCACGAGCAACCCGGTGAGTGTGAAACCCATGCCCACGGCCAGCGAGTAGGGCTTCGGATGCTTGTCGGTGTAGGCGCCGACGACGGGCTGCAGCAGCGAGGCGGTGAACTGGTAGGTCAGGGTGATCAGCCCGATCTGCGCGAAGTTCAGGTGAAAATCGGTCTTGAACAGCGGATAGATCGCCAGCATCAACGACTGAATCATGTCGTTGAGAAAATGCGAAAAACTGATTGCGCCGAGAATGCGGAATTTGGTCTGCTCCGCAGGCGCGCTGCCCGGAGTGGCGAGGGCGGCGGTGGTCGGGGTTGAACTCACGGTCTGAATCTTTGAGGAGTACGGAAGGGTGCAAAGCGTGGACTTTGCGCAAGCGCAAGAATAGTGCGCCGCCCAACTCTTTGCACAGGCACGGATTTCCGGCGGCTGGATGCGCAGACTGGCGCCCAGGCTTACCATTTGCTGCATGGCACAAAACGCAAATGCAATCGCCGGGGAGCGGCCGCAGAGTCTGGGCGAGGAAATCGCCAACAGCCTCAGCCACGGCCTGGGGCTGCTGCTGTCCATCGCCGCCTTGCCGGTACTCATCGTGCACGCGGTGGAGCATCAGCCTGTGGCCAGCGTGGTGGGGGCAACGATTTTCGGCGCCAGCGCCGTGCTGCTCTATCTGGCCTCCACGCTGTACCACGCCCTGCCGCAGCCACGGCTCAAAGCAGCGCTCCAGCGCATCGACCATGCGGCGATCTACCTGCTGATCGCCGGCACCTATACCCCGTTCACTCTCGGGGTGCTGCGCGGCGGCTGGGGCTGGACGCTGTTTGGCCTGGTCTGGGGGCTGGCGGCGCTCGGGTTGTTGCTCAAGGCGCTGGCCGGGGTACGCTTTCCGCACCTGTCCACCGCGCTCTACCTGGGGATGGGTTGGGTGGTGCTGATCGCCATCGTGCCGCTGGCCGAACGCATGGCTCCGATGGGGCTGTTCTGGCTGCTGGCCGGTGGTGTGTCCTATACCCTGGGCGTGGTGTTCTTTGTCTTTGACGCGCGCTGGCGCTATGCCCATTTCATCTGGCACCTGTTTGTGCTCACGGGCACGGTGTGTCACTTTTTCGCGGTGCTCTATTACGCTGCCTGAAACTTGGCTGGACTAAAAACGAACGATCGTTCTTTTTTGTTGCGGCCATGCTTAAAATGCAGTGCAGAACAGCCAGACCGTGGAGACCGCGATGACCCCGCATCAACTCTTGGAACAATTTGGCCCGCGTGAGGCCATGGATTACGACGTGGTCGTCGTGGGCGCTGGGCCGGGCGGCCTGGGCACGGCCATCCATCTCAAGCAGCTCGCGCAGAAAGCGGGGCGCGACATCTCGGTCTGCGTGCTGGAAAAGGGCTCGGAGCCGGGGGCGCATATCCTGTCCGGGGCCATCATGGACCCCGGCGCGCTGACGGAGTTGTTCCCGGACTGGCAGGCTCTGGGCGCGCCGCTGAACCAGCCGGTCACGGCCGATCAGTTTCTGTTCTTGAACGAC
>JAJXTO010000026.1 GCA_021783695.1 Pseudomonadota bacterium
ATGGGTCGTACCTCAGCCGCGTGTTCGACAGCAGCGACACGCATCGCAGCGCCGGGCAAGTCGTGCGTGTGATCGACTACACGCTGCAGAACTCAGCCACCCCGGTGCAGGACAGCTACCGGCTGGTAAATCAGTGGGGTCAGGTCTAGCTTGATAGCACTTGTGCGCACAACTCACCTCGCGACCCCGAGAAAACTGCTAGGCAACGCCACATCTCGATCAGCGCAACGGCATTAAAAAAACAGTAAAAAACAGGGTCAAGTCTCGCTTCGTACTACCTGAAGGCCAGTGATTCCTGAGTGCGACACTGTTTCACCTGCGAAGTAAGCGATTCATCAGAAGTGTTGTGTAATCCTGCCGGTGGCTTGCGGCAAGGTAGAGATAGATCGTTCCATCCAACCTCTGATAAAGCAATTTATGGTGGGACGTCAAAATATTAAGATAATTATACAGACCAACCGCGGCGAGTTCTGGAATGGGCGTGCCATCCAGAATGCCAGTTTCGATCAGGCGCAGTTTTCCGAATATTTCGTTTTCAGCCTGTTCCCACGCTGATTCGCCCCATTTGTCGAGCATGTAGTCCTGAAGTGCAAGCAAGTCTTGCTGCGCATCGGGGAGGACAATGATGGTCATTATTTTCGGCTAAGGCGGGCAGCTTTCAATTGGGCGCGCGAGGCTTCGACTGACAGCCCTTTCCCTTGTTGCCGGTCTTTTTCGCCGAGGGCGATGATTTTCAGGGCGGCGATGAGGCTTTCCTTTTCCTGGAATTGCTTGATGTTCTCGATCACCATGCTGGCTTCGCCGTTTTGGGTGATGACATATGGGTTGCCATTCATTACGAGATCTTCCGAAATCTGTGCGGCGTGGCTTTTCAGATAGGAAATGGACTTGATGTGGTTGACGGATGGCATGGCGACCTCCAAGGTTCAGTGGGACTGAATTTAGAGCCGAATTCGGTCTTAGTCAATACTCTCGGGCTAGCCTAACTTCAAAGTGAAGAAGCGGGTTGACTCGGTCACACGCAACCGGCTTATGTCTGCTCAAGCCGCTCCGCCGCCTCTCGCAGGGCCTGGATGAAGTTGTCCCTCAGCGGATTGGGCGTTTGGGCCGGTTGAAGAATGCCGAGTTCGATGGTGGCCGGTTTGCCGAGCAGGGGGCGGTACTGCACGCCGGCGCGCCTGAGGTGGCGCAGTGAAGCCGGGACGAGGGCCACGCCCATGCCGCAGGAGACCAGGCCGATGACGGTCTGCATCTGCCGTGCATGCTGGGTGATGCGGGGGGCGAAACCGGCGGCCTGACACAGGCTGAGGGTGAGGTCGTACAGCCCGGGGCCTATGGCGCGAGGCGGCACGATGAAAGGCTCTTTGGCCAGGGCGCGGAGATCGACGGCGCCGCTGCCTTCTTGCAGTACGGGGTGGGCGGTCGGTGCGGCGAGCATCAACGGCTCGTGCAGCAGGTGGGTGAAGGTCAGTCCGGGCTCGTCCACGGGGGCCAGGCCGATGCTCAGATCGAGTTCGGCGGCGCGAAGCTCGCGGATCTGGGCATCGGTGGTGAGTTCGTGCAACTGCACGTCGACCTGCGGATACCGCGCGCGAAAGTTCTTGAGGGTGGGCGGCAGGATGCCGAAGTCGGCGATGGAGACGAAGCCGATGGACAGGATGCCGGCCTCGCCGCGCTCGCTCTGGCGCACCCTTTCGACGGCGTGTTCGAGCTGGGCGAGGACGGAGCGGATGTCGTCGTAAAACGCCGTGCCTGCGGCGGTGAGCGCCGCGCCGCGGTTGCTGCGCTCCAGCAGCCGGGCGCCGATTTCGTCTTCGAGCGCCTTGATCTGGGTGGACAGCGGCGGCTGCGAGACGTGCAGCCGTTCGGCCGCGCGGGAGAAGCTGCCCTGTTCCGCAATGGTCACAAAGTACTTGAGCTGTCGCAGTTCCATGATTCGTCAGGCGTATGGCGCCACAATCAAAAATGTATTGTTCAATATGGCGCGGGGTTCGGACAATTGCGCGTTGCGACCCATCATCCATAGACCGGAGACTGCATCATGCCCGCTTATCGTTCCCATACCAGCACCGCTGGCCGCAATATGGCCGGCGCCCGCGCGTTGTGGCGCGCCACCGGCATGCAAGATGGCGATTTCGGCAAGCCCATCATTGCCGTTGCCAACTCGTTCACCCAGTTCGTGCCGGGGCATGTGCATTTGCAAAACCTGGGGCAGCTCGTCATCGAGGAAATCGAGCGTGCGGGCGGCGTGGGCAAGGAGTTCAACACCATCGCCGTGGACGACGGCATCGCCATGGGGCACGACGGCATGCTCTACAGCCTGCCGTCGCGCGACATCATCGCAGACAGTGTGGAATACATGTGCAACGCGCACACCGCAGATGCGCTGGTGTGCATTTCCAACTGCGACAAAATCACCCCCGGCATGCTGATGGCCGCGCTGCGGTTGAACATTCCGGTGGTGTTCGTCTCGGGCGGGCCGATGGAGGCGGGCAAGACGCGTCTGGCGGGCAAGGTGATTGCGCTCGATCTGATCGACGCCATGGTGGCGGCGGCGGACGACAAGGTCTCCGACGACGACGTGCAGGCCATCGAGCGCTCGGCCTGCCCAACCTGTGGCTCCTGCTCGGGCATGTTCACGGCGAATTCGATGAACTGTCTCACCGAGGCGCTGGGCCTGTCGTTGCCGGGCAATGGCTCGCTGGTGGCCACGCATGCCGACCGCGAGCAATTGTTCCGCCGTGCCGGGCGCACCATCGTCGATCTGGCGCGCCGTCATTACGAGGGCAACGACGCGAGCGTGCTGCCGCGCAACATCGCCTGCAAGGCGGCGTTCGAGAACGCGATGTCGCTGGACATCGCCATGGGCGGCTCGACCAACACGGTGCTGCACCTGCTGGCGGCGGCGCAAGAAGGCGGCATCGATTTCGGCATGGGCGACATCGACCGCCTGTCGCGCAAGGTGCCCACACTGTGCAAGGTGGCGCCCTCGAGTCACTACCACCTCGAAGACGTGCACCGCGCTGGTGGCGTGATGGCCATTCTGGGTGAGCTCGACCGCGCCAGGCTGCTCGACACCAGCGTGCCGACGGTGCATGCGCCAACGCTTGCCGCCGCGCTCGACACCTGGGACGTGGCACGCCAGCCCGCCGAGGACGTTCAGACTTTCTACCGTGCGGGACCGGCCGGTGTGCGCAGCACGAAGGCGTTTTCGCAGAGCTGCCGCTACGACACGCTGGACACGGATCGCATTGCGGGCTGCATCCGCGACGTCGCGCACGCCTACAGCGCCGACGGCGGCCTGGCCGTGCTGTTCGGCAACCTGGCGGAGCGCGGCTGCATCGTCAAGACGGCAGGCGTGGACAAGAGCATCCTCACCTTCTCGGGCCCCGCCGTGGTGCTGGAAAGCCAGGATGCGGCTGTCGAGGCCATTCTGGGCGGACAGGTGAAACCGGGCGATGTGGTCGTCATCCGCTACGAGGGCCCGCGCGGCGGCCCCGGCATGCAGGAAATGCTCTACCCGACGAGCTATCTCAAATCCAAGGGCCTGGGCAAGGTCTGCGCACTCATCACCGACGGCCGCTTCTCGGGTGGCACGGCCGGGCTGTCCATCGGTCATGTCTCGCCCGAAGCGGCCGAAGGCGGCGCCATCGGCCTGGTCCAGACGGGCGACCGCATCGTCATCGACATTCCAAACCGCGTCGTGCGCGTGGAGGTGAGCGACGAAGAACTGGCCCGCCGCCGTGCCGGGCAGGATGCCCGCGGCTGGAAGCCCGCGGCACCGCGTGCCCGCAAGGTGAGCCAGGCGCTCAGGGCCTATGCCAAGCTGGTGACCAGCGCCGACAAGGGGGCGGTGCGCAATGTCGAGATGCTGGAAGACTGAAGCTCGGTGCTGAGGCGTCAGCCCTCGTCCGACCTGCTGGCCTGCCCGGCCACCCAGAGCAACTGCGCTGCCACCGAGGCGGCGATCACTTCGGGCGCCTTGCCGGGAATGCCCGGGATACCCACCGGGACCAGATAGAAGGTAGAAGGCGCCGGGCGGGGCCGTGGCGATTTCGGCTTCCGCGGCGTCCACCGCGAGTGCGCGCAGGGTGGAAGGCCACAGATTCTCGTCGTCGTCGGCGGAGGCTTCGGGCGGGAATTCCTGCTCGCGCTCGTCGATCCAGTCCATGCTGCAGGGCAGGGGGCGGAGCGCCCGCACCAGCCTATGCCCGTTGCGCACCCTGGCCGACGGCTACAAAGTGCTGGCGCTGCAGGGCCAGCGCATGACGGCCTGGCAGGGGCTTTACGCTGCCCCTGCGGTGCGGCGCGCGCGCTCGATCTAGAGCACGAGATCGGTCACGTCGCCCCCGGTACCGCGGCCGACGTGGTGGTTTGGCGCTGGGCCGAGGGTGCCGTGCAGCAACGGCGGCAAGATATGGCACGCAGCTTGCCTGAGCGCCTGTTCGCCTGGATGCTGCTGGCCGACGAACGCAACGTCGCGGCGGCGTATGTGCTGGGCCAGTTGCGCTACCGCGATGGCTGAGACCGCCGTGCGGAGTGCGCGGTGGGGGTTCTGCGCGTAGACAGGTATAGGACAATCTGGCTCGACACTCATCGCGTTTCATCCGACATTCTTCATGCGGCTCACGCTCGAACACATCAGCAAGTCCTACCCCGGCGTCAAGGCGAATGACGACATCAGCCTGCAGGTCGCCGCCGGGGAAATCCATGCGGTCCTGGGTGAGAACGGCGCGGGCAAGTCCACGCTGATGAAAATCATCTATGGCGCGGTGCAGCCCGATGCGGGGCGGATCGTCTGGAACGGCACGCCGGTGCGCATGAAAAACCCCGGCATGGCACGCGAGCTGGGCATCGCCATGGTGTATCAGCACTTCTCGCTGTTTGACACCCTCACTGCGGCAGAGAACATCTGGCTCGGACTGGGGCGCGGCATCAGCCTGGCCGAGGTGGAGAACCGCATCGATGCGATCGCCCATCGCTACGGCCTGGACTGCACCCCCCGCCGCCCGGTGCACACGCTGTCGGTCGGTGAGCGCCAGCGGGTGGAGATCATCCGCTGCCTGCTGGCCGATCCCAGGCTGCTCATCCTCGACGAGCCGACTTCGGTCCTCACGCCGCAGGCGGTGGACAAGCTGTTCGTCGTGCTGCGTCAGCTCGCCGCGGACGGCTGCAGCATTCTCTACATCAGCCACAAGCTCGACGAAATCCGCAGCCTCTGCCACAACTGCACCGTGTTGCGCGGGGGCAGGGTGAGCGGGCGGATCGACCCCGCCAAAGAAACCGAAGCCAGCCTGTCGCGCCTGATGATCGGCGCCGATCCGCCGCAGTTGCAGCACCGCCCTGCGCACAGGGGGGAGGTGCTGCTGCAGGTCGATGATCTTCAACTGCCGGGCGATGGCGAATTCAGCGTGGCGCTGGAGCACCTGTCGCTGCAGGTGCGCGCGGGTGAAATCCTGGGCGTCGCCGGGGTGTCGGGCAATGGCCAGCAGGAATTGCTCGCCGCGCTGTCGGGCGAAGACCGGCGTGCGCGGTCAGCGGCAGTGCTGCTGGCGGGCGAACCGGTGGGCGCGCTCGGCCCCGGGCCGCGGCGCAAGCGCGGGCTGCACTTCATTCCGGAAGAACGTCTGGGGCGGGCGACGGTGCCGGTCATGTCGCTCGAGCAGAACATGCTGCTGACCGCGCGGCTGTCCGAGGCCAGTTCCAGGGGGCTGATCCGCAGGCAGACCCTGCGTGACCAGGCTGAGGCGGTGATTGCGCGCTTCGGGGTCAAGGCTGCTGGGGCGCAGGCCGCGGCGCGCAGCCTGTCCGGGGGCAATCTGCAGAAATACATCGTGGGCCGCGAAATTCTCGGCAAGCCCCGCGTGCTCATCGTGGCGCAGCCGACCTGGGGCGTGGACGTGGGCGCGGCAGCGCAGATCCGCGCCGAGCTGCTGGCGCTGCGCGATGCGGGTTGCGCCGTGCTGGTCATTTCCGAAGAGCTGGACGAACTGTTCGAGATTGCCGACCGGCTGCAGGTCATGGCGGGCGGCAGGCTGTCGCCGCCCATCGCCCGCGCCGACGCCACGGTGGAGCAGATCGGCACCTGGATGAGCGGGCTGTGGCCGCAAGCCGGCGCACCCCCCGCACCCCCCGCACCCCCCGCACCCCCCGCACCCCCCGCACCCCACCATCAGGAGTCTGCACATGTTGCGGCTTGAACCCCGGGGCGCGCCCTCGAAGGCGATGGTGTGGCTGTCGCCGCTGCTGGCGCTGGGCATTACCGTGGCGTTCGGTGTCGCCATTTTTCTGGCCATGGGCAAGAACCCGCTGCATGGCCTGAGCATGTTTTTCTGGGAGCCGGTCAAGAGTCCATATAACCTGTCGGAACTGGCGCTCAAGGCCACGCCGCTCATTCTCATCGGCCTGGGACTGGCGGCCTGCTATCGCAGCAATGTGTGGAATATCGGTGCCGAGGGGCAGTACGTCCTCGGGGCGATTTTCGGCGGCGGCGTGGCGCTGCTGGCCGGAGACAATACCTCGCACGCCATTGTGCTGCCCATTCTGCTGGCCGGCGTGCTGGGCGGCATGCTGTGGGCGGCGCTGGTGGCCGCGCTGCGCGACTGGTTCAACGCCAATGAAATCCTGGTCAGCCTGATGCTGGTGTATGTGGCGCAATACCTGCTCGACTATCTGGTGTATGGCCCGTGGAAAGACCCGGAGGGCTACAACTTTCCACAAACCAAGATGTTCGCCGAAGCCACGCTGCTGGGCCACCTGATCGAAGGCACGCGGCTGAACTGGGGATTTCCCATTGCCCTGCTGGCGGTGGCGCTGGTGTGGGTGTTCCTGTTCCGCAGCGTGGCCGGGTTTCGGCTGCAGGTCGGCGGGCTGGCGCCGGGGGCGGCGCGGTACGCCGGTTATTCCTCGCGCAAGGCGTTATGGACGGTGCTGCTGATGTCGGGCGGCTTCGCCGGCCTGGCGGGGGCGCTGGACGCCATCGGGCCGCTGCAGCAGCTCACGCCGCAGGTGTCTCAGGGCTACGGCTTCGCCGCCATCATCGTGGCCTTCGTCGGGCGGCTCAATCCGGTGGGCATCGTGCTGTCGGGCGCGCTGATGGCCATGTTCTATATCGGCGGCGAGCTGGCGCAGTCGCGCCTGGGCCTGCCCAACGCCATGACCGGCGTGTTCCAGGGCCTGCTGCTGTTTTCGCTTCTGGCCTGCGACACCCTGATCGACAACCGCATCCGCATCAAGCGCTGAAGGAGACACTGGCATGGACATGACCGCATCCCTCATCGCCACCACCCTGAGCGCGGGCACGCCGCTGGCGCTGGCCTCGCTGGGCCTGCTGATCAACGAGAAATCCGGCGTGGTCAACCTCGGCGCCGAAGGCATGATGCTCATGGCTGCGGTCATCGGCTTTGCCGTGGCACTGCACACCGGCAACCAGTGGGCGGCATTCGGCGCCGGCGCGGTGGCCGGGGCGCTGCTGGCCGGGGCGCTGGGCCTGCTGGTCATCTGGCTGAACACCAACCAATACGCCACCGGGCTGGCGCTCACGCTGTTCGGCGCCGGGCTGTCGGCCTTCATCGGCATCGATTACGTCGGCAAGACCCTGCCCAATTTCCAGCCCTGGGACATACCGGGGCTGAGCCAACTGCCGTTCTTCGGCCCGGCGCTGTTCCGCCATCACCTCATGGTGTATCTCACCATCGTGCTGGCCATCGGGCTGATCTGGTTTCTCGACCGCACCCGCGCCGGGCTGGTGCTGCGCGCGGTGGGCGAGTCGCCCGAATCGGCGCATGCGCTGGGCTACCCGGTACGGCGCATCCGCCTGCTGGCGCTGATGTGCGGCGGCGCGCTGGTGGGCGTGGCCGGAGCCTACCTGTCGGTGGTCTACACCCCGCTGTGGGTGCAGGGCATGACGGCAGGACGCGGCTGGATCGCGCTGGCGCTGACCACCTTCGCCACCTGGCGCCCGGCCCGCGTGCTGCTGGGCGCCTATCTGTTTGGCGGCGTCACCATGCTGCAGTTCTTTTTCCAGGGCAGCGGCGTGCAGGTGCCTTCGCAATTCCTGTCGATGCTGCCTTACATTGCCACCATCGCGGTGCTGGCGCTGATGTCGCGCAACCCACTGTGGATCCGCGTCAACATGCCCACATCCATCGGCAAGCCCTTCACCCCTGGAGGGTGAGATTGCCGCGCGCAGGCACGATTTTTGTATACAGTTTCGTTCCCTTTTTTCGGAGGACTCCATGTTCACGACACGTTTGAAAAAACCCTTGGTCGCGCTGACCGCAGTTGCCGGGTTGCTTAGTCTCGCCGCCGCGCCCGCGCGGGCTGTCGATCCGCTGAAAATCGGCTTCGTCTATGTCGGCCCGGTGGGCGATGCTGGCTGGAGCTTTGCACACAACCAGGCACGGCTGGCGCTGCAGGCCAAATACGGCGACAAGATCAAGACGCAGTTTGTCGAAAGCGTTCCTGAGGGCCCGGATTCGGCGCGGGTGTTCCGCGATCTGGCGCAGCAGGGCGACGGCCTGATTTTCGCCACCAGCTTTGGCTATATGGAGTCGGCGCTGCGCGTGGCCAAAGACTTTCCGAACGTCAAGTTCGAGCACGCCACCGGCTACAAAACCGCGAAGAACATGGGCACCTACGACGCCCGCACCTATGAAGGCGCCTATCTGGCCGGGGTGCTGGCTGGCGGCATGACCAAGAGCAATGTCCTCGGCGTGGTGGGCTCGGTGCCCATTCCCGAGGTGATCCGCAACATCGATTCCTTCACCCTCGGCGCGCAGTCGGTCAACCCCAGGATCACCACCAAGGTCGTGTGGGTGAACAAATGGTTCGATCCGCCGAAGGAAACCGAAGCCGCCACGTCGCTGATCAACCAGGGCGCCGATGTGCTGTTCCAGAACACCGACTCGCCCGCCGTGCTGCAGACCGCCGAGAAAATGGGCAAATACGGCTTCGGCTGGGACAGCAATATGAGCAAGTTCGGCGGCAAGGCGCATCTGGCGTCGGCCACCATCAACTGGGCGCCGCTGTATGAAATGCTCACCGGTGAAGTGCTCAAGGGCACCTGGAAGCCCGCGCAATACTGGTGGGGCATGAAGCACGACACCATCCAGTTGCAGGACATCAGCCCTGCCGTTCCCGAAACACTGAAAAAGACCGTCCTCGAACGCGAGGCCGGGCTGAAAAATGGCACCTTCAACATCTGGAAGGGTCCCATCGTCGATCAGTCTGGCAAGGCCGTGGTGGCCGCCGGCAAAGTGGCTGACGACAAGTTCCTCCACGGCATCACGTTCTACGTCAAGGGCGTCGAAGGCAAAGTGCCGGGGCAGTAAAAAAACCGCGCGCAACCCGGTATCCGCACCCGCCGCGCGTCTCTCAGCCCGCCTTCATGCCATGTGGGGGGGCGAGACCAAGACCGGGGTCGGATTCCTGAGTTATCCGGCAAATTACATGCGTTAGGCGTCGAGCCAATACATCGAGAGTACGGCGTGTTCTCACACATCTTCGTTGGCGTCAGCGACTTCGAGCGCGCTCTAGCCTTCTACAACCCGCTGATGTCCGCACTTGGCATCACACCTCGCTTCTGTGAGCGGGAGCGTCCCTGGGCTGGCTGGCAGTCGAATCCTGGTCCACGGCCGCTCTTCCTCATCGGCACCCCATACGACAAGCTGGCACACGATGCAGGCAACGGCCAAATGGTTGCCTTCCTCGCCGGGAGCAGAGCCCTCGTAGAGAAGGCCTACGCTGTCGCACTGGCCCACGGTGGCACATCAGAAGGTGCGCCGGGTTTGAGGCCCGAATACCATGAGTATTATTATGACGCGTATTTCCGAGACCCCGATGGAAACAAGCTCTGTGTGGCCTGTCATTCGCCTCCGAGTGGGAAATAATGGGATCAGGTCTAGTTCAGTAGCACCCTGTGATATAGCCTTGCTACATAACTAGACCTGACCCCATTTCCCCTCCCAGCGCCGGTGACTTCTACTACAAGGGGCCCTACAAGGGACCGCACACAATCAGCGCTGGCGTTACTCTTCACAAAGAACTCACCCCAGCCGTGGCAGAACTTTTCACCGCTCGCTTCCCAGACGACCTGCCTGACGTCACCGCCATCTTTCGTGAGTATGTGGCCAGTCCAAGCGTTAGTCTGGCATTCCAGGACTTCGAGACTGAGTTTGCCAATCTTCCGGGCAACTACGCGCAGCCCGACGGCTGCATCCTTCTCGCCCGGAAACTTGGCTCTGTCGTCGGCTGCGCCGCCCTTCGCAAAGTGAACGGCGCCATGTGCGAACTCAAGCGGGTCTATGTCCGTCCCACCGCACGAGGCAACCATACCGGCCGTCGTCTGGTCGAGCACATGATTCAACAAGCTAGCGCTGTCGGCTACACCACCATGTGCTTGGACGTACTGCCCGAGTTCGTCGCCGCGCAGCGACTCTACGAGTCTCTCGGTTTCGTCCCAGTTCAGCCAGTCAGCTACAACCCGGTTCCTGGCACCAAGTTTCTGGCACTTAGCTTGGCGCGATAAAAGGGGTCAGGTTTAGCTCGATAGCATTTGTGCCGGGTCCCGCTCCCTCTGGAAATGAGATCGAAATACGATGTTTGCACCGTCCCCTTCCCAACTCGCCACCATCCCGCGCAACCGCGTCGCGGGCTTGCTGGCGGGCAGTCCCAAGGCTGAGCTGCATGTGCATATCGAGGGGACGCTGGAACCCGAGCTGATTTTCGCGCTGGCGCAGCGCAATGGGGTGACGTTGCCTTATGCCGATGTGGAGGCGCTGCGCAATGCCTATGCCTTCACCGACCTTCAATCCTTCCTCGATCTGTATTACGCCGGGTGCGATGTGCTGCGCACCGAGCAGGATTTTTTCGATCTGGCGTGGGCATATTTCGAGCGGGCGGCGCGCGATCATGTGGTGCGCGTGGAGCCGTTTTTCGATCCGCAGAGCCATACCGCACGCGGCATCGGGTTCGCGGTGTTCATGCCGGCTTTCATTCAGGCCGCGCAGCGCGCGCAGGATGAACTCGGGTTGAGTGTCGGCTGGATTCTGAGCGTGCTGCGCCATCTGCCGGAGGATGAGGCACTGCAAACCCTGCGCGCTGCAGAGCCCTGGCTCGATCACATCATCGGTCTTGGGCTCGATTCGTCCGAGCGTGGCAATCCGCCGGGGAAGTTCGTCCGCGTGTTTGCCCGCGCCCGCCAACTGGGTCTGCATCGGGTGGCGCATGCCGGCGAGGAGGGGCCGCCGGAGTTTGTGCGGGGTGCGCTGGACGTGCTGGGGGTCGAGCGCATCGACCACGGCGTGCGCGCCAGCGAGGACGCCGCCCTGATGGAGCGCCTGGCTCGCCAGCAGACGCCGCTCACCGTCTGCCCGCTGTCCAATGTGCGTCTGTGCGTGGTGCCCGATCTGGCGCAGCACAACCTGCCGCAATTGCTGGCTGCGGGGATCAAGGTCACGGTCAATTCGGACGATCCGGCGTATTTCGGCGGCTATGTGAATGACAACCTGCTGCAGTTATTTGCCGCGCAGCCCTCGCTGGGCGCGTCGCAGGCCTATGCCCTGCTGCGCAACAGCCTGGAAGCGAGCTTCGCCGCAGACGCCGACAAGGCGCTGTGGATCGCCCAGCTCGACGCGCGCTGGCAGGACGCAGGACGCGTGGCATGAGCGCGACTGCTGTGCCCGCAGATCACGCCGTGGCGCTGACCCGCGCGTGGGTGAACCGGGTGGTGATCGGGCTCAATCTGTGCCCCTTCGCCAAGTCGCCGCAGGTCAAGGGCCGTATCCGTTATGTGCATTGCGACGCCACCACGCCGCAGGCCCTGCTGCAAACGCTGACCATCGAGCTGCAACTCCTGGCCGAGACCCCGATGGACGCGGTGGAGACCACCTTGCTGATCCATCCGCAGACTCTCACGGCGTTTGCACACTACAACGCGTTTCTCGACCAGGCCGAGACAGTGGTGGAGGCGCTGGGTCTGCGCGGCGTATTGCAGATTGCCAGTTTTCATCCGCAGTACCGGTTCACGGGTACCCCGTCTTCTGACGTGACCAACGCGACCAACCGCTCGCCGTTTCCCATGCTGCATCTGATCCGCGAAGCGAGCATCGATCGTGCCGTTGCGGCGTTTCCGCAGGCCGAAACGATTTATCAGGCCAATATGGCCACCATGCGCCGAATCGGCAAACCGGGCATTGCCGCGCTGCTGGCGCAATGCGCGCAGGAGGCCGAGGGCTGAGGCGGAGCGTTTAACCCAGATTGTCCAATAGGCGGCGCTGCGTGCCTGCGCGGGCCCTGGCGGGTGTTTCGGGGCGTCTTTTCCCCCGCGCTTCGCGCCTATAGCGATGGCTATGGGCTTGTCGCCCGGGGCCAAATCCATCCCCGAGCCCCCGCGCCAACATCCCGCGCCCTATTGAGCAATCTGGGTTTATCCCCACACCCGTCTAGGAATTGCATCGCTGTAGCATCTGTTCACATTTAACAGAACAGGGAGGCAGTGATGTGGAACAGGAATCTGGATGCAGAATTCAACAGTCTTTCGCCGGGGCGTCCCGGCGGTGCGCTGTCGCGGCGCGACTTCGTGCGCTCTGCCCTGGGTGTGGGATTTGCCGCAGCAGCCGGTCCGGTCGTGGCGCAGACGGCCATCAGTACGTCGGCAGACGGCTTGCTGGCGGGTGAGGTGCTGATTGAATCGGGCGGCCAAAAAATTCCGGTCTATCGCGCCCAGCCCAAGGGCAAGAGCGACCTGCCGGTGGTGCTGGTGGTGTCCGAGATTTTTGGTGTGCATGAATACATTGCCGACGTGGCGCGGCGCCTCGCGCACCAGGGCTATCTGGCACTCGCGCCCGATCTGTTCGTCCGCCAGGGCGACCCGATGGCCTACGGCAGCATTGCCGAGGTCATGAGCAATGTGATTTCCAAGGTGCCCGACGCGCAGGTTCTGCAAGATCTGGACGCCTGCCGCGATTGGGCGGTGGCGCATGGCGGCAAGGCCGGGCATGTAGGTATCACCGGCTTTTGCTGGGGCGGGCGGTTTGTGTGGCTGTATTGCGCCCATGCGCCGGTGCAGGCTGGGGTGGCCTGGTACGGGCGCCTCGTGGGTACGCCGTCTGCGCTGTCGCCAAAGAATCCGGTGGACATTGCCAAAGATCTCAAAGCTCCTGTACTTGGCCTGTACGGTGGCAAGGACCAGGGCATCACGCAGGAGTCGGTGGGGCAGATGCGCAAGGCGCTCGCCGCAGGCGACGCCGCGGCCAAGGCATCAGAAATCGTGGTGTATCCGGACGCGGGCCATGGCTTCCATGCCGATTATCGCCCCAGCTATAACGCAAAAGACGCGCAGGACGGATGGAACCGCGCGCTGGCCTGGCTGCGGCAGCATCACGTTGTCGCCGTGGCTGCCGCGGATGAGCCGCCTCAGGACGGCATGTGCCAGACCGAGAGAGGATTTCCGCAGATTTTCCCGGTGGACAAACTGCTCAGTGGCTGAGGCGCTTGCAGCTGGCCCGGATCTGCCCGCTTCAGCGCACAACCAGAACTGGCAGTTTGGAATGCGACAGCACGCGCGAGGTCTGACTGCCCAGCACGGCGGAACTCACGCCGCTGCGGCCATGCGAGGCAATGATGATGGCGTCGCAGCCCTGTTTTTCTGCCACCGCCAAAAGCCCGCGCCAAGCCTGCGCATCTTCTTCCACCACAGTATCGCAACTCAGGCCCGCGGCCTGCAGTCGTCCGCGCATGCGCTGCAGAGCGACGTCAGCCTGTTTACGCACTTCGTCCTGCCACTGATCCATGCCGACAGGCATGACTTCAATGGCGCCGATGTACGGATACAAATCGATGACTGAAGCGACCGTGAGCTTCGAGCCGAACTTCTTTGCCAGCTCGGTGGCATAGGGCAGGGCTTTTTCAGACAGCTCGGAGCCGTCGGTGGACAGGAGGATGTGATTGAACATGGGAGTGCTCCATTTTTGAGGTGTGGCCGCCGGGATCGAGAACACCGCTCCCGGCGGGGTGAATCAGCGCAGAACCAGCACCGGAATGGTCGAGTGGGTCAACAGTTTCTGGGTTTCACTGCCCAGCAGCAGGGCCTGTACCCCGCGGCGGCCATGCGAGGCGATGACCACCAGATCGCAGCCGCGATCCTTGGCGACGTCGAGCATGGCCTTCCAGGGGTGGATGTCTTCGGCAATCACCGGCTCGAATGCCACGCCCGCGGCCTGAGAGGCGTCCTGCAGGGGCTTGAGTGCGTCTTCCGCCAGTTGGGTGACATGCACGCGGTACTGGTCCGCGGTGATGGGCACGGACTCCGCGAGACCGGAGTAGGGATATGGGTCGGTGACATTGAGGCCGACCATCGCAGCGCCGCAACTCTTGGCCAACGCAACGGCATGGGCGACCACCTTGCCTCCTGTTTCCGATCCATCTGTGGGAACGAGAATTTTTTTATACATGGCGAGCTCCGTTTGGGTGAAAAGACTGATTTGGGTCGTGGTTTGTCAAAGCCTCTAACCACTCGCCATATGCTGCTACTGCAATGTATTACCAGACTTGTTGCAGATCAAACCAGCGCGTCGGATGCGCTGCAAACACATTCAAGAAACTGCCGGTTTGGCGAGCCGACCGCGGGAACTCTCAGATCCGGCCCGGCTCGCGCCCCTTGGCCACGGGGCGCGACGGGTCTGCGCACCACTCGCTCCATGAGCCGGGATAGAGCAAACTGCCATCGAGCCCGGCATGCATCATGGCCAGAAGATTGTGGCAGCCGGAAACGCCGGAGCCGCAGTGGTGGATCACGTCGCGCGGGTCCCAGTCTTCGAGCAGGGCGGTGAATTCTTCGCGCAATTGTTCACGCGACTTGAAGGTGCCGTCCGCCTGCAGATTGGTCTGAAAGAAGCGATTTTTCGCCCCGGGGACATGCCCGGCCACCGGGTCGAGCGGTTCCACCTCGCCGGCATAGCGTTCGGGCGCGCGGGCGTCGAGCACCAGTTTGTTTGTGCTGCGCAGGTTGTCCAGCACGCCCTCGGTCGGCACTTCGCCGACCAGCGAGGGACGGCGGATGAAGGTTCCTGGCGCACGCGGCGCGGGTGCGGCGCTTTCGCTCGCACCGCCTGCGGCCAGCCAGGCCTGCCAGCCTCCATCGAGCACGGCCACCGCATCGTGGCCGAGCCAGCGCAGCATCCACCACAGCCGCACGGCAAAGCCACCGCCGGCGCGGTCGTAGGCGACGACCTGCTGATTCTGATTCAGCCCGAGCTGCGCGAGGCGCGCGGCGAACGCTTGCGCATCCGGCAGCGGATGTCGGCCATTGCGTCCGGTCATCGGCGCAGACAGATCGCGGTCGAGATGCAGAAACAGCGCGCCGGGAATATGCGCTGCGGCGTGGTCGCGCTGGCCGGCCTGCGGATTGGCAAGATCGTGGCTGCAATCCACGACAAAGACACCGCGCGACTGCATCAGTTCCGCGGCGGAAATCAGGGTGGTGTAGGAAGTGGGCATTGAGCAGAACGGGTTGAGGTGGATTTTGCGCTTCAGGCCGGCACCTGCAGCTTGTTGCGGAACCAGGCGTGGAAGTGACGCATACCGTCTTCCATCGGGGACTGATACGGACCATGCTGGTCGTCACCGCGCTCGAACAGGGCTTTGCGACCGGCGTCCATGCGCTCGGCGATTTCGTCGTCTTCCGCGCAGGTTTCCATATAGGCGGCCCGCTCGGCCATGATGAACTCGCGCTCGAAGGCGGCAATTTCCTCGGGATAGAAAAACTCCACCATGTTCAGGGTTTTCTGCGGCCCCAGCGGGTAGAGGGTGGAGACCACCAGCACATGCGGATACCACTCCAGCATGATGTTGGGGTAGAGCGTCAACCAGATGGCGCCGTGCTCCGGCAGCTTCTTGTCAGAGCGGAAATTCAGCACCGCCTGATGCCATTTGCTGTAGACGGCGCTGCCCGGGTGCTGCAGGCCCTCATGCACGCCGACGGTCTGCACGCTCCATTCGGGAGCGAATTGCCACTGCAGCACGCTGCAGTCGACGAACTTGCCCAGGCCGGGGTGGAAAGGCACAACGTGATAGTCCTCCAGATAGACCTCGATGAAGGTCTTCCAGTTGTAGTTGCAGACGTGCATTTCGGTGTGATCGTGCACAAACCCGGTGAAGTCGAACTCCTGGAGCACGGCGAGCTGCTGCATGGTCTGTGCCACGGGATAGCCGTTGTCCTCGAACAGCATGCCGTTCCAGCGCTGCAGAGGGTATTTTTGCAGATGCAGGCAGGGATCTTGCTCGAAGTGCGGCGCACCGACGAGTTGGCCGTCCAGCCCATAGGTCCAGCGGTGCAGCGGGCAGACGATGTTCTTGCCGGTGCTGCCCATGCCGCGCAACATCACCGCCTGACGGTGGCGGCAGACGTTGGACAACAACTCGATACCCTCGGGATTGTGGATCAGCACCCGTCCTTCACCCTCCTGGGCGAGCGCGGCGTAGTCGCCGATCTTGGGTACCGTGAGTTCATGTCCGAGGTAGCGCGGGCCGGAGCGGAAGATCTGTTCCTGCTCCAGCTTGAACAGATCGTCATCGAAATACGTCGAAACCGGCAACTGCAGGTGATCCTGCGACAGGCGAATGCTCAGATCGGACATGATGGGGTGCACCTCCACAACGAAAAAGGGCCTGGGTCATCCAGGCGCGACGATTGTAGAGTCCGGGTCTCCCTGCAAAGCTGCCTGACGCGCCTAAAATGGCTGACTTTCCTCATTCAGCCTCCAGGGTCGCCGTGTATTGCCGCGGACATGGCCCGGCTCGACGACATGCCTGCCGCCAAAACAGCCCGCAAACCCGATTCGGCCCCGGCCAGCTACGAAGAGGCGCTCACCGAGCTGGAGCAGATCGTGCAGGCGATGGAGGCTGGACAGCTCGGTCTGGACGACACCCTGTCCGCCTACAAACGTGGCAACCTTCTGCTGCAGTTTTGCCGCAGCAAGCTGCAGGCGGTGGAGCAGCAGATGCAGGTGCTCGACGGCGAGCAACTCAAACCCCTGGGTGTCGAGACACTCGAGGAGGATGACCGTGTCTGAAGCCCTGCAGGGCGAGCGCTCGCAGGTGCGGCCCGTGGTTGTCGCCATGCCGTTCGATGCGTGGATGCGCCAGCACCAGTCCAAGGCGCAAGCCTTGATTGCGCGATTCGTTCCACAGGCGCACCCGCTTGTGCCGCAACTGCATGAAGCCATGCATTACGCAGCGGCACTCGGCGGCAAGCGCGTGCGTCCTTTGCTGGTGTGGGCTGCCGGCGAGTGTGTACAGGCGGATGCTGTTGCGCTGGACCGCGCCGCCTGCGCGGTGGAATTGGTGCATGCCTATTCGCTGGTGCATGACGATCTGCCCTGCATGGACGACGACGTGCTGCGCCGCGGCCAGCCCACGACCCATGTGCGCTTCGGCGAGGCGCTGGCCTTGCTTGCCGGCGACGCCTTGCAGGCGCTGGCCTACGAAGTGCTCACACCGGATGTCGGCGTTGCTCCGGCGTTGCAGGCCCGGCTGTGCGCGCTGCTGGCACGCGCCTCGGGTGCGGATGGCATGGCTGGTGGACAGACTCTCGACATCCTCGCCACCGGCGGCGCCATTGGCGGCGACGATCTGATGCACATGCACAGCCGAAAAACCGGCGCACTGCTCAAGGCCAGCGTACTGATGGGCGCGGCGTGCGGGGGCGTGATCAGTCGTCACGATCCCTATGCTCCGCCTTCGCCGTCCTTGCAAGGTGCTGCGCCGGTGTATGCGGCGCTGGACACTTACGGTGAAGCGATCGGTCTGGCTTTTCAGGTGGTGGACGATATCCTGGATGTCACCGCGGATTCCGCCACGCTGGGCAAGACCGCGGGCAAGGATGCGCAGCAGAATAAGTCCACCTACGTTTCCGCACTCGGCCTCGATGCCGCACGTCAACTGGCGCACGACCTGCGCGACAAGGCGCAGGCCGCGCTTGACACCTTGCCAGCGGCACAGTGCGCATCCAGCCAGCGTCTGCGTGAGCTGGCCGACCTGATCGTGTTGCGCGAGCATTGATTCCATTCACCCCGTTGACCGAGAGACTTCCGTGACCATCCGTCGCCATTCCGCCTCTGGCGCTGCTGCGCTTTCAGCCCTTGCCGCAGCAACCGCGCTGGGCGCTCTGGGCGGTGCGCTGTGGTTGCAGCGCAAGGGCTTTGCGCCTTGCCCGCTGTGCATCCTGCAGCGCATGGCCTATCTGGGAGTGCTCGGTTTCGTGCTCTCTGCCACGAGTCTGATGCGTGTGGGCTCGGCCTTGGGCGTCCGCTTGCTGCAAGGTCTGGCGGCGCTCAGCGCGCTGGTGGGCCTTGGGTTTGCTGCCCGCCATATCTGGCTAGTGCTGCATCCGGGGCGGCTTTGCGGCCTGGACCCGCTGGCCGCGGTCATCAATCACTGGAGTGTCACCCAGTGGATGCCCTGGATGTTCCGGGCGGATGGTCTGTGTGCCGACACCCCTGCGGTTTTCGGGCTGGCGCTGCCATTCTGGTCGGCGGCGGGTTTTGGTGCGATTTTCATGATGCTGCTCGCCGCCATGCGGCGCGGCGGCCGGTCCTGATGGCGTGTCGATGGTGACCTCCTCATTTCCCTTGCTGTCCCGCATGGCCTCGCCTGCAGATCTGCGTGCGCTCGACCGCGCGCATCTGCGCCAACTCGCGGTGGAACTGCGCGAATTCATTCTGCAATCTGTGTCACGCACCGGCGGGCATCTGTCGTCCAACCTCGGGACTGTCGAGTTGACCATTGCGCTGCATGCGGTATTCGACACCCCGGAGGACAGGCTGGTGTGGGATGTCGGCCACCAGACCTATGCGCACAAAATCCTCACTGGGCGGCGCGAGGGCATGCGTGGGCTGCGGCAGAAGGGGGGCATTTCCGGGTTTCCTCGTCGCGAGGAATCGGTCTATGACACCTTCGGCACCGCACATTCGTCCACGTCCATTTCTGCTGCCCTAGGCATGGCGCTGGCGGCACAGCGCAAGGGCGAATCACGCCGCGTGGTGGCCATCATTGGCGACGGCGCGCTCACTGGCGGCATGGCCTTCGAGGCGCTGAACAACGCCGGGGTGCATCCCGAAGCTGATCTGCTGGTCGTGCTCAATGACAACGACATGTCGATCTCCCCGCCTGTCGGTGCCCTCAACCGTCACCTGACCGGCCTGCTGTCCGGCGGGTTGTTCACCGCCGCGCGCAGCACGGCCAAGCAGGTGCTCAGCGCCGCGCCACCGCTGCTGGGGCTGGCGCGGCGGCTGGAGGAATACGCCAAGGGCCTGGTCGCACCGTCACCATTGTTCGAAGAATTGGGCGTGAAGTATTTCGGCCCGATCGACGGCCACGACCTCGACGCCCTGATCCCCACGCTGCACAACCTGCGCGAGATGCATGGCCCCATCCTGCTGCATGTGGTCACCAAGAAGGGCCAGGGCTACAAGCTGGCCGAGGCGGATCCAGTGGCTTATCACGGGCCGGGAAAGTTCGATCCCGCCGTGGGGCTGGCTCCCAGCAAGCCGGGCAGGCCGCCCACCTTCACCCAGGTGTTCGGACAATGGCTGTGCGACATGGCGCAGGTCGATGCCCGACTCGTGGGCATCACCCCGGCGATGCGCGAGGGCTCGGGCCTGGTGGAATTTGCCGAGCGCTTTCCGCAACGCTATTTCGACGTGGGCATCGCCGAGCAGCACGCCGTGACCTTTGCCGCCGGACTGGCATGTGAAGGCTTGAAGCCGGTGGTGGCCATATATTCCACTTTTCTGCAGCGCGGCTACGACCAGCTGATCCACGATGTGGCCATTCAGAATCTGCCCGTGCTGTTTGCCGTGGACCGCGCCGGTGTGGTGGGCGCGGACGGTGCCACGCATACCGGTGCATTCGACACCGCCTTCCTGCGCTGCGTGCCCAATATGAGCGTGCTCACACCGGCGGATGAAAACGAGTGCCGCCAGTTGCTCACCACGGGGTTTCGTCAGAACGGGCCTGTGGCCGTGCGCTATCCGCGTGGCAGCGGTGTCGGTATCGGCGTGGCGCAGGGCCTGACGGAACTGCCATGGGGTATGTCGCAGCCCCGGCGGGCCAGTGCGGCGATGTCGGGCAGGCGCATTGCCATTCTCGCCTTCGGCCCTGTGCTGTATGCTGCGCTGCAGGCGGCGGAAGAATTCGATGCCAGTGTGATCAATATGCGCTTTGTGAAGCCGCTCGACACCGCCGCGTTACTCACAGCCGCCCGCGGCCACGACGCCTTGGTTACGGTGGAGGAGGGCACGGTGATGGGCGGGGCTGGCTCGGCCTGCCTCGAGGCGTTGCAGGCGGCCGGTGAGCAGATCCCGGTGCTCAACCTCGGCCTGCCCGATGCCTGGCTCGAGCATGGGGACCCGGCGCAGATCACTACCGATCTGGGACTGGATGCGGCTGGCATCGCCACATCCATCCGCACCCGGTTTGCCGCGCTGCTTGCCCTTGGGCTGAAGCGCGCGGCGAACGAATAGCAAACAGGCGGCCGCTCATTGCCCGCGCGGTGACTTCCCGGAAAGGCAGTCGCGCAGATTGCCTGCCAGTTTTCGCATCAATTGCGTGTAACCGTCCAGACCAAGCGGACCTTTGGCACCGAGCGGGTCGAGGCTGCCCAGGCGGGCCTTGCTGTCTTCGATCAGGGTCTGCACCAGCCGCGGCTCGAACTGTGGCTCAGAAAACACGCACACCACGCCCAGCGCCTTGATCTTGTCACGCATCTGGTTCACGCGCCGGGCGTTGGCCATGGCGTCCGGGCTGACCAGAATCGAACCCACGGCATGCAGGCCGAACGCCTGTTCAAAATACTGGAACGCATCGTGAAACACGATGAAGGGCTCGTCCTTGACCGGGGCAAGTTGCGACGTGAGTTCAGCGCTCATGGCGTCGATGCGCTGCACGGCCTGCTCCGCGTTGGCACGGTATTGCGCCGCATGGTGCGGATCCATCGTTTCGAGCGCGCCTGCGGCGCTGCGCACGATCACCTTGGCATTGGTCGGCGAGAGCCAGAGGTGACCATCGAAGCTGCCGGTGTGCGCATGGTCATGGGTGTCTGGCGTGGAGGGTTGCAGCGCGGGCGCGGGGCGCTTGCGCTCCCAGTCGCCGCCGACACGCGCTGCCAGCAAGTGCATGCCGGGCTGGGTGGACAGGGTGATGACGCGAGCGCTTTTGGGCAGCGCCCTGGTGATTTTTGTCAAGGCGGGCTCGACATCGGGCCCGATCCAGAACACAAGCTGCGCCTGTTCCGCAACCGCGCGCTCCGAGGGTCTGAAGGCGTAGGTATGGGGCGAACTGCCTGGGGGAATCAGCACCGTGGGTGTTCCCACGCCGGACATGACGGCGGCAACCAGATCGCCCACGGGCTTGATGCTGACGGCCACTCTGGGTGCTGTTTCGGCATGGGCGGCGCAAGGCGCAATCAGGGCGCCGAGCACCAAGGCTGCGGAGTAGAGACTGCGTGTGATGCGTTGCATGGTTCGAGAATTGAGAGGATCTATATTTAGTTACAATATAACAGTTGCAACTCGATCGTTCTGACGTGTCAACCCCCAATCCCCTGATCCGCCTCGACAACATCAGTCTGCAGCGCAATGGCACTGTGCTCTTGTCCGGGGTAAGTCTGCAGGTGCTGCCACGGCAGATCGTCACCCTGGTCGGCCCGAACGGCGCTGGCAAGACCACGCTGGTGCGCGTGCTGCTCGGCCTGATTGCCGCGGACACTGGCACGGTGCGCCGACGGGACAAACTGGTGATCGGCTATGTGCCGCAGCGCTTCAGCCCGCCGCCGAGCCTGCCAATGGACGTGGACGGTTTTCTGCGCCTGGCTGGACGCAGCACGCCGCAGCAGCGCCAGCGGGTGCTCGACGACAACGGCGCCGGCGGCCTGCCGCAGCGGCCGCTGCGGGCGCTTTCCGGGGGCGAGATGCAGCGCGTGCTGCTCGCCCGGGCGCTGCTGCGAAGGCCCGATCTGCTTGTGCTCGACGAACCCGCGCAGGGGCTGGATGTGCAGGGCCAGCAGGATCTGTACGACCTGATCGTGCGCCTGCGTGACTCCACAGGATGCGGCGTGCTGATGATTTCGCATGATCTGCATCTGGTCATGGCCGCCACCGACGAGGTGATCTGTCTGGAGCGCCATGTGTGCTGCGTGGGCAGGCCCGAGGACATCAGCGTGCATCCGGAATATCTGCGCCTGTTCGGGCGCGACATGGCCGGGCTGGCGCTGTATCGCCATCATCACGATCATCATCACAACCTGCACGGCGACATCGTTCCCGATGCGTCGCAACAGGAACACCGCCATGACTGAATTCCTGCTGCCCGATTTCGTCTGGCGCGCGCTGCTGGGCGGCGTGGGTGTGGCGCTGCTGGCCGGGCCGCTGGGCTGCTTTGTTGTATGGCGGCGCATGGCCTACTTTGGCGAAACCCTGGCGCATTCGGCGTTCCTGGGCGTCGGGCTGGGATTGCTGCTGCACCTCGATCCTCTCATCGGCGTGTTTGCGGTGAGCGTGGTCATCGCCGTCCTACTGGCACGCCGCAATCCGGCAGACGGCGTGGGCGAGGACACCTTGCTTGGCCTGCTGGCACACACCAGTCTGGCGCTGGGCCTGGTGGTGCTGGCATTCATGGAGGATGTGCGTGTCGATTTGTTCTCCTACCTGTTCGGCGACATCCTGGCGCTTCGCGCCGCCGATCTGTGGTGGGTGGCCCTGATCGATCTCGTTGGCCTGTCGGTTGTGGCCTGGCTATGGCAGAGCCTGCTGGCGCTGGCCGTGCATGAAGAACTCGCAGCGGTAGAGGGCCGCAGGGTCAAGTGGCTGCAACTGGCCTTCATGCTGGTGCTCGCGGTGTTTATCGCCCTGGCGATGAAGCTCGTGGGCATTTTGCTGACGGTGGCCATGCTCATCATTCCGGCGGCGGCGGCGCGGCGCCTGGCGCGTACTCCGCTGCAGATGGCATGGGGCGCGGTGGTGGTTGGTTCCGTGTCTGTCGTCCTCGGGATGCTGGCCTCGCTGCATTCCGATGTGCCCTCCGGCCCGGCCATGGTGGTGGCAGCGGCCGCGTTGTTTCTGCTGTTGCGCGTGCTGCCTGCGCGGGGATGAGCCGGGCCGACATTTCCGCAAACCGCGCAAGGATGCGCACAGTCCGGGATAATCCGAGAACTTTTCTCAACAATGCCCCGGGCCGGTGGCGCGCGCGTTGCACCGCCCAACCCGTCACCCCATGAACAAACCCTTCGAAGCCATTCCGGATATTCAAAGCACGGTCGACGAGCGTCACATCGCCATTCAGCGCGTCGGCATCAAGGGTTTGCGTTACCCGCTGAACGTGCGTCTGCGCGATGGCAGCATTCTCCCGAGCATCGCGCAGGTTACCGCGGATGTGGCGCTGCCTGCCGAGAAAAAAGGCACGCACATGTCGCGTTTCGTCGAGTTGCTCGAAGCGATGCCCGAGTCGATGGACGCCGCCGCCTTTACCAGCCTGACGCGGCAGATGCTGCCCAAGCTCAGCGCCACGGCGGGACGGCTGGAGTTCGCGTTCACCCTGTTCCTGCGCAAGGCCGCGCCAGTATCCGGGGTGCAAAGCCTGCTCGATTACGAGGCCGGCTGGATCGCCGAGGCGCGGGGCGAGCAGGTCAGGCTGACCGCGAAGGTCATGGTGCCGGTCAAGTCGCTGTGTCCGTGCTCCAAGGAGATTTCGGATTACGGCGCGCACAACCAGCGCTCGCACATCACCATCACCGCCGAGTTGCTGCAGCCTGTGGCGCTGGAAGAGCTGATCCGCATTGCCGAGGAGGAGGCGTCTTGCGAAATCTGGGGGCTGCTCAAGCGCCCGGACGAAAAATATGTCACCGAGCACGCCTACGAAAACCCCAAGTTCGTCGAGGATCTGGTGCGCGACGTCGCCGCACGGCTCAATGCCGATCCGCGTATCGGGCACTATGTGGCCGAGGCGGAAAACTTCGAGTCCATCCACAACCACTCTGCCTACGCACTGATCGAGCGCCCCTGAGCTTCACCGCGCGGTAAAGCGCGCCTGCATCAAGCGCAATCGCGAAGGGCCTTGAGCTGGTAGAGCGCATCGAGCGCCTGACGCGGGGTGAGTGTGTCCGGGTCGGTGGCGTCCAGGGTGTCGAACAGGTCTTGCAGCGCGGCGCTGACTGTCGGCGGGGCGTCGTGCCCGGCAGCGGGCTGCGGTTCGGTGTCCGCAGTCTCGGCAAACAGATCGAGCTGCGCTTCTTGCTGCTGGTGCTGGCGCTCCAGCGCGTCCAGGCGCCTGCGCGCATCGCGGATCACCGCCGCTGGCACTCCGGCAAGCTGGGCCACCTGCACGCCATAGCTGCGGCTGGCCGGGCCTTCGTGCACTTCGTGCAGGAACACGATGCCCTGCGGCGTCTCCGCCGCGCCGACATGCACATTGGCCGCCTGCGGATGACGCTGCACCATGTCGGTCAGCTCAAAGTAATGGGTCGCAAACAGGGTGAGGCTACGGTTGCGGTCGTGCAGTTGCGCGGCAATGGCGGCGGCCAGCGCCAGGCCGTCGAAGGTGGAGGTGCCGCGCCCGACTTCGTCCATCAACACCAGGCTGTGCGGCGTGGCCTGCCGCAGTAAGGCGGCGGTTTCGGCCATCTCGACCATGAAGGTGGATTGCCCTCCGGCCAGATCGTCCGAGGCGCCGATGCGGGTGTAGATCGCATCCAGCGGCCCGATGCGCGCGCTGCGGGCCGGAACATAACTGCCCAGATACGCCAGCAGCGCGATCAGCGCGGTCTGCCGCATATAGGTGGACTTGCCGCCCATGTTCGGGCCGGTGAGGATGAGCAGACGGCGTTGCGCGTCCAGCCGGCAATCGTTGGGGATGAAGCGATCCACCCGGCTTTCGATCACGGGATGCCGTCCGCCGTCGATGTCGATCCCTGGCGTTTCCACCAGCTCGGGGCAGACCCAGCCATAGGTGCTGGCGCGCTCGGCCAGCGCCGCGAGGGTGTCGAGCAGAGCCACGGCGTGCGCGGCACGGCGGATGGCGGACAGTTCGGGTTGAAGCGCCTCGATCACGCTGTCGAACAGCACTTTTTCCCGCGCCAGCGCACGGTCTTGCGCAGAGAGCGCCTTGTCCTCGAAGGCTTTGAGCTCCGGGGTGATGTAACGCTCCGCGCCCTTGAGAGTCTGGCGGCGGCGGTAGTCGTCGGGCACCTTGTCGGTCTGGCCGTGGGTGACTTCGATGAAAAAGCCATGCACCTTGTTGTATTGCACCCGCAGATTGGCAATGCCGGTGCGCGCGCGCTCGCGCTGCTCCAGCTCCATGAGGAAACTGCCGCAATCGGTGTCGATGGCGCGCAGCGTGTCGAGTTCGGCATCGAAGCCGGGGGCGATGACCCCGCCATCGCGCAGATTCAGCGCGGGCTCGGGGGCAATGGCCTGATGCAGCAGATTGGCTGCGGTGGGGGGCAGGTCGAGCTGCTGATCGATGGTGTGCAGCAGCGCGCCGCGCTCGAAGGCCGCAGCCTGCGCACGCAGCGCGGGCAGGCGCTGCAATCCGTCGCGCAGGGCGGAGAGTTCCCGCGGCTTGGCCTGCTTGAGCGCAATGCGGGCGGAGATCCGCTCCAGATCGGCCATGCCGCGCAGACTGGCGCGCAGCGCGGGCAAGGCGCCGTCCTGCAGCGCCTGCAAGGCCGCGTGACGGCTGCGGGAGATCGTCGCGTCGCGCGGCGGGGCTTGGAGCCAGTCGCGCAGCAGACGGCTGCCGGCGGCGGTCTGGCAGGTGTCGAGATGCGAGAGCAGGGTGGGGCCGTCGTCGCCACGCAGGGGGAGGAGGATTTCGAGGTTGCGCCGCGCCACTGCGTCCAGCCGGAGGGTGTGTTCGGCACGCTCCACCCGCAGATCGGCCAGCAGAGGCAGAATGCCACCCTGCGTCTGCTCGGCGTAAGTGAGCAGGGCCGCGGCGGCGGCATGGGCGGCGCCGAGTGCTTGCGCGTCGAAACCGCCCAGATGCGCCACCTGGAGATGGGCGCATAGCTTGCGTAACCCGAGCGCTGCGTCGAAATGCCAGTCCGGGCGGGAGGTGGTGAAGGGCCGCTGCGCAGCGGCCGGCAGGGTGTGGTTCTGCGGCCACAGTAGTTCAGCCGGGGTGATGCGCGCCAGCCAGTCGGGAAGGGCGGCCGCCTCGCATTGCGCCAGGGTGATGCCGCCGCCACTGAGCGCCATCCAGGCCAGCCCCCAGTCGCCACGCGCCGATTTTGCGGGCGCAACCGCCAGCAGCACGGCGTCGCGTTTGTCGTCGAGCAGGGTCTGCTCAGTCAGCGTGCCCGGCGTGACGACCCGCACCACGCGGCGTTCGACCAGGCCCTTGGCAAGCGCCGGATCGCCGATCTGCTCGCAAATGGCAGCAGATTCACCGAGTTTCACCAGTCTAGCCAGATAGCCGTCGAGCGCCTGAGCCGGGATACCCGCCATGATGACCGGCTCGCCCGCCGATTGCCCGCGTCGGGTCAGCGTGATGTCGAGCAGGCGGGCAGCTTTCTCCGCGTCAGCGTAGAACAACTCGTAAAAATCCCCCATGCGGCACAGTAGCAGCGCGTCTGGATGCTGCGCCTTCATCCCCAGATATTGCTGCATCAGTGGGGTGTGATTTATTTCGTTTTTCAAGTGATTTTATTGAAAAAATTTTATAAATAAATTTAATAAATGAATTTATATCAATCTAGTCTGTGGACACAGAATGCATACAAGAACCAAGACGCCCAATACAACCCAATTGCAATTCTTTCGGCGGGTAAATTTTCCCATCCGCGCATAGAAATTACGCCGCACCGCAGAGTTTTCGGAACAAGTTATACCAAACAGCTTCTTCCTTTCGGAATTCGATGCAGGCACGGCCCGGCCAATCCAGCCTGAGCAGTATTTGACCATTGACACGCACCCAGTGCTTCGCCATTTGCATGCAATCCAGGTCGCCGATTTGATTCAGTGGGGAAAATTGATAAGCTGATGGACGTGATAGCACGAAAGGTCGAACACGGCCTGCAAAAATTCTATAAATCACTCTATCTCCTGTTTTTCCGTTGGATAAGAAGCCAAAATTATGCGCTGGATCAGGTTGGCTTCAGACCAGATCTTTCCATGCGAGTTTGACGGGTCTAGAGTGTGCGCACATCGCCCGATGCGCGGTTGTGCGTCCCGCCTGAGCAGTCCGGGGCAGGGGCAGATCAAAATGAGATTTGAACGGATGTTGTAAAGTGTCTGAAATCGATTCTTTCGGCATTGCGCATGTGCGTGTAGATTTACAGGCAGGATACTAAATAATTAGGTTAATAAAATGTTAATTGATAAACAGAATATTATTGTTCCGGATCCAGGATGTAAAATATGTGCAGGGCCTCTGCCATTTGAATTTACCTTTGCATATCAACCCATTATTAATTTTCGTACAAAAGACATCTTTGCCTTTGAGGCACTTGTCCGCGGCCCCGATGCACAAGGGGCTAAATGGGTATTAGATCAAATACAGAAGATAATCGATATCGGTTCGACCAGGAATGCCGGATTCGGTCGATCAGGCTCGCACATCAGCTTAACATAAAGGTCCGCCTATCGATTAATTTTATGCCGAATGCGATTTACAATCCCAATCTTTGTTTGCGAACAACGCTTGAGGCAGCGAAGAGTTGTGGATTTGACACGAGCAAAATAATTTTTGAAGTGCTGGAAGATCAGAAAATAAATTCACCTGAAAAATTAAAAGAAGTATTTGATGTTTATCAGAGTAACGGATTTTCTACAGCGATTGATGATTTCGGCTCTGGTTACGCTGGATTAAGGCTTCTCACCGATCTCATGCCGAATATTATAAAAATTGATATGGGGCTGGTTCGTGATATCGATAAGACAAGACCCAAGCAAGCGGCAGTCAAAGGAATTATAGCAACCGCTCAAGAGCTGGATATATCTGTTATAGCAGAAGGGGTAGAAAGTCTAAGCGAGGTTGAGTGGCTTGAAGAGCACGGCATTGAATTAATGCAGGGATATTTTTTCTCAAAACCTTTATTCGTGCGTCTCATTTCTCCGGAGGAGATTTTCATGGTTTGAATCTGTATGAATTAAAATATTCAAAAGAATATTGAATGCGGTATATTGCACAACCAGGCCCGACTGGAACAAGGTGTAAGCGCTGCGCTTGATTCGCCCTCGTGTTGAGAATGGCTGTCGAGTTCCAGATAATTGGCCTCCGCCATTTCGTTACCTCCATGATTGCTCCATTTGTCTCCGGACGGAGCACATGGCGAGATGGGATCTGTCCCCACTGAAAAGCGTCACTGTTGCACGGTATGTGGCGAAATCGGTCGGATTGGATCCGCCCTTGTTCAGAGGGCTATGTTTTGCACTTCAACGGCAACTTCGTTGCGGCGAAAGGCAGGCAGGGTCCACGGTGGATCGTAAAATTAGGCAACAGGTGTTCCAGACGCACGCCAAGACGTTTTGGCAATCCATTCCAGCGGGCGTGTCTGTTGTAGAGCGACTGCTGCCGGGTTACTGCTGCCAGAAAAGCACAGCACAGCGTAACCGGCGGCAGGCATGATGATCAGGTGAACGAGCGGATCATTCGGAGTTGGCAAGGTCTCCAACGTATTGTTCGCGGAATACAAAAGCTGATCACCCAGCCTTGCGCTGAACGTGACTGGGTGACGGGAGCCGTCATGGCAATTCTGTCACCGCCGGATTGAGCCACGGGCGCCATCATGGCAAACGTTTTGTTGCTGCGATTGGTGCCGAAAATATAGGCGGCGAAGCGGTGTGAACGGCGGTCGGATTCTTTGGTCGCGAGCCGCACTGGCACTGGCTTCGACCGTCGTTTCTGCCGCAATCCGCGGTGAATAATGGCGGATTTCGACAGGGCCATCTGGGAGATCACGCTAGATTCTGGCTCCGGTTTGCCCGAACGAATGCCAAAGACCGAGCAGCCCGAAAGAAACAGCGTCGCCAGCATAGGGGGATGGAGAGCCTTTTCATATTGAGGTCTCAGGCTGGGTCGTTGCGTCCAGCGCGGCGGGCGAGAACAAAAGCCCGCAATTGCCAGATCATCCGGCTGTCGCACTCGCGGCTCCAATGAATCGCGCATGTTCAGCGAGTTCACCCAGGAGCTGTTCGGCAGCTGAGCCACTCAGTGTGAGTGGAGAAAACCGCGCTTCCAGTGAATAGGACAGAAACAGTGCGCGGTTTTTTTCATTGCTCAATACATAGCCCATCGACCATTCGCCAAAAAGGCGTTTGTCAATCTCGCGATAGTGCAGAATGGTCGAATCAGTATGCCGCGTGTCGCGCAAGATGCGCGCATACAACGTGTTGATCCGCGAGCGAGCGCCTTCAAGCGCCTGCAGAAAAAATCCGTCTGCAAAAACCAGCATGCCGGATAAACCCAGTACCGGGTTATTCCGACGCGAGCTGTTGAGAATGTCGTGCACATCTGCCGAACCGAGTTGGGTAATGCGGCTAGCATAAATCATGCGAATCATTGGATCCATCTTTGTCCTTTTTTGCTCATCGAGCCCGTGACGTTGCAACGATGCCATCGTTGCTGTAAGAGTGCCCAGGGCCGGGCTGCGCCCAACCCACCCCATGGGGACAAGGGAACCAGGGGTAGCCCAGCGTTTCCTTGCGGGATGCAGAATACTGGACTCAGTGTTCTGTTGGGTTGTGACCTTGCCCCTGGAATCCGTATCCCATAGCCGACTCATGCAGTGGCTTGCCGGGGTTGACTGGCCAGCCAGTTTTCTTCAAACCGCATCGGGCTGACGTAAGCCAGCGTCGAGTGCAGGCGGGCTCGCTTGTACCAGAGCATCCAGGCGATGACTTCGTCCATGGCCTGGCGCCGGGTCTTGAAGCGCTGCCCGTGTAGCCGTTCCACCTTCAGCGACCCGAACAGCGTCTCGCTGCAGGCATTGACGCTCCTATGTCAAGTCAGGCACCTGGAGTCCTTCAAATCGGCCAAGATCAACGGGTACAGCTCACGCACGATGTAGCGTTTAAGGCAGCGGTGAATCTCTTTTTTTGAGAGTCCTTCACGTGTTCGTCGATCGACATAGATCTGCGTGCGCGGCTCGCTGCGCATCCGTACCATCGCGATCGTCCAGAGGGCGTTGTTCGCCTGGCGCTGTCCGCCCCGATTGAGTCGGTGTCGTTGGGTCTTTCCAGAAGAAGCCTCCAGAGGGCTGACCCCGCACAAGGCAGCAAGCGCGGCTTCATTGCGCAGGCGTGTTGGGTTATCGCCAGCCGTCAGGAGAAGGGTGGCCGCCGTTTGAGGCCCCACCCCAAAGCGCGACAGAAGCCGTGGCGCTGCCAGCTTCGTCAGGCGGCCAAACTGCCTGTCGAGCACCTGCAGTTCCTGTTCCAGCGCAACCCAGCGTTTCGCCAACAAACGCAACGTCAATTGCAGGCTGGCCAGTTCTGGACTCGTCTTCGAATCGCACTCGGAGAGCGCTTCGCAAGCTGCCACACACTGCGCGGGTTTCGCTTGAAGCACGCGCTCACGCAGCCAAGGTGGGGCGCTCACAAGAAGGGAGCGGAGCTGATTCATCGCCGGAGTTTTGGCTTTGACGGCGCTGCGCCGCGCAACACTCAATGTTCGAAGCGCCTCAGCCAGTCCGTTCTGTGATTTTGGCAGGGCTTGCGCCTGGCCAGAAAGTACAGAGCGCGCCGCACTCTCGGCGTCGGTTGGGTCGCTCTTGCCACGCAGCCGTCGTCGCGAACGATCTGGGCGATTCACTTCTATGACCTGGACCCCACGCCCTTCAAGGACGCGCGTCAACGCTGCGCCGTAGGTCCCCGTTCCTTCGACTCCAGCGCGATGCAGGCATCCAAAGCTCAGTGCCCAATCGAGCAACTTCTGATAGCCCTCTGCGTTTGTTGCAATGGACAGCGTTCCCTGAACCCTGCCGCGCCCATCGATGACAACGCCCACGTGGCAATCAAGATGTGTATCAACCCCAAGAATGACCTCGGGCTCAGTCTCTATAGCATCCATCGCGCGCTCCTTTGGGATTCCCCAGAGTGACTGACCGAACTCGCCGAAGGACAGGACACTCACGGTGCAGAACAAGGCTCCTATCAGGTCACTTGCAGCAGGTTCGGCCATGCCGAGATGAGCGCTGCATTGCAGCCGACAGGTCAACGCGAAGGCATGGCACCAATCCCAGCACGGGTCAAGCTGAACGCAACGCTCGGGATAAGGGTAGATTGAGTGTCCCAGCAGTTGCCTTTGCGGCTCATTGAGCGCGTGATGCCGTACTCGGCCAGCTCGTCGCGGAAGTCCTTGGCCGCGTACTGGCTGCCGCGGTCGCTGTGGAAGATCAGCCCGGCCTGCTTGCTCGGATGGCGCTTGAACCACGCCATGCGCAAGGCGTCGATGACGATGTCGCGCGTCATGTCGGATCGCAGGCTCCAGCCGATCACCTGGCGGCTGAACAGGTCGATCACGACGGCCAGGAACAGCCAGCCTTCGTCGGTGGCGATGTAGGTGATGTCGCCCGCCCAGACCTTGTCGGGCTCGGCCACCTTGAACTGCCGGTCGAGCAGGTTGGGCGCGATCGGCAGGTCGTGGTTGCTGTCTGTCGTGAGCTTGAAGCACCTCTTGCCACGGGCGCGGATGCCATGCCGCTGATGTCCTGCTTCTGGGTTCACCTTTTCCCAGGATATCGCGCTCCATCTGCTCAGCGCTCACCATGTTGCTGTCCACCCCCGTGAGCTTGCCAGCCCGGTGGGCTCTGACCCAATTGAACAGCGTCTGGTCCACCACGCCCAGCGTGCGGGCTGCCGCCGCAATGCTCTGGCCACCCTCGACCAGCCGCACGGCCTCTTGCTCGAATTCGAGCGTGTACCGTGCCCGCCTTGTCGTCTTCGTCATGTCCGTTCTCCTTGCTTGGATTCAATCACTCAGCAAGGGATACGTTTTTCGCGGGCAAGGTCAGTTCCGACGGTGTGCGGTTGGTGGATCTCCACCTCGCGGCGGCCCAAGGGGCGTGCGCTATCGAACAGGATGGTCTGTCCCTGACAGGGCGAAGAAGAATTTTGAATGGATTCCTTTTCCATCTCGTTCAAAGACCGGATCAGTCTCAGCGCGAGCGCGCTTTTTGGCCTGGCAAGTCCTCCCGTGTGCAATGGGTGAAAGAAGTCGTTAGATGCCTATGGCGGCGTTCGGGAAGCCGTTGCTGCAGGGCACGGCGCCTTCGCATGGCTTGATAAGGAGTGACATCCTGTTTTTCAGGATTTATTTCAGATGCTTCGGTTCAAAGTCCTTTTGCCTGCGGCAATGCAGCGCTGCTAGGACAATGCGTCACAAACCGAACTTCAGTGACGAACCAATCGTCTGCTTCCTATGCAATCTCTCCGGCAGCTCTGGCGTGACTGGCGCAGTGGCGAACTGCGGCTGCTGTTTTTTTCACTGGTTCTGGCCGTGGCTGCGCTGTCGGCAGTGGGCTTTGTCGCCCAGCGACTGCAGGGCGCGTTGGTGCGGGACGCCGCGCAACTCATCGGCGGCGATGTGGTGGTGGTGAGCGATCATCCTATCGCACCAGTCTATGAAGAGCGGGCGCAGGCTTCAGATCTGCGGTGGATGCAAACGGCGGTCTTCCCCAGCATGGCGCTGGATGTGAGCGGGGACCATACCCGGCTGGTCTCGCTCAAGGCGGTGGGGGCGCATTACCCGCTGATTGCGCAGGTGGTGTTGCGCGACAGTCTGCAGGGGCCAGAGGTGACACGCAGCGGCCCGCCGTCGCCGGGAACCGTGTGGGTGAACGCCAGTGTGCTCGGCGCGTTGCGGCTGCAAGTCGGCGATCTGCTGCAGCTTGGTAATGCGCGGTTTCGCATCGCCGCGGTGCTGGTGCGCGAGCCCGACACCGGGGCGGGTTTCATCAACTTTGCCCCACGGGTGATGATGAACCGCGCCGATCTGTCATCCACCGGGCTGATTCAGCCAGCCAGCCGGGTGACCTACCGCCTTGCGGTCGCGGGGCCGGTGCAAGCGGCTGCGGACTATGTTGCCTGGGCGCAGGCACAGATGCGCCAGACCGCCACGCGTGGCATGCGGATCGAGACCGTGTCCGACAGCGGCCCGGCGCAGGAGCAGACGCTCAAACGCGCCGCCGACTTCCTGCATCTCGTCGCCCTGATCACAGCCTTGATGGCGGCGGTGGCCGTTGCCCAGTCGGCGCGTGATTTTGCGCGTCGGCGCCTGCAGCCTTGCGCGGTCTTCAAGGCGCTGGGCTTGCGCCAGGGGGTGTTGCTGCGTCGCTACACCGCCGAATTTCTCTGGCTGGGCGGGCTGGCGGCCGCGTTCGGCGTGTTGCTCGGTCTGGCGGTGCAGGCGGCGATGATCGGGCTGTTGCATGGGCTGCTTCAGGTGCAGGTGCGCGAGCTGCCCGCGCCCGGCTGGATGCCTGCGCTGTTTGCGGCGGCGACCGGCATGGTGCTGTTGCTCGCATTCGGCCTGCCCGCCATCCTGCAACTGGCGCGGGTGCCGCCGCTGGCCGTGCTGCGCCGCAGCCTGGGGCGGCTGCAGTCGGCGCCGTTCGTCACGGTACTGGCCGGCGTGGGGGCGTTTGCGGTGCTGCTGTGGCTGCAGGCTGGTGACCTGCGACTGGGCGCCATTGCCGCGGGGGGCTTCATCGGGCTGGCCCTGGCGTTTGCGCTGCTGGCATGGCTGATGACCCACGGGTTGCGGCGCTGGATGCGGGGTCATGCGGCGTCGTCACAGGGTGCGGGTGGACTGCTGCAGATGGCCGCGCGGCAGTTGTCCAACCGGCCGTGGGGCGCGGTGATCCAGATCACGGCATTGAGTCTGGGTCTGCTCGCGCTGGTGCTGCTGGTGCTCATGCGCACCAGCCTGATCGATGCCTGGCGGGAGTCCATCCCGACCAACGCGCCGGATCGGTTCGTCATCAACATCCAACCGGCGCAGACGAAGGAGTTTCTGGCCGCCTTGCGCGGCGACGGCGTGACGCAGGAAGACTGGTACCCGATGCTGCGCGGACGGCTGGTTGCGATCAATGGCCGTGCGGTATTCGGCCGGGACTATGACGACACCCGCGCCCGCGACCTGATCGATCGCGAATTCAACCTCTCTGCAAGCGCCACGCTGCCCAAGGCCAACACGCTGGTTGCCGGAGACTGGGATGCCACAGCCGGATCGGATGCGAAAGGTCTGTCGGTCGAGCAGGGCATTGCCAAAACCCTCGGCTTCAAGCTGGGCGACACCCTGACATTCGACATTGCGGGTCAGCGCGTGACCGCGCCCATCACCAGCGTGCGGCATGTGGACTGGAGTTCCATGCATGCCAATTTCTTTGTGCTGCTGCCGCAGTCCATGTTGAAGGATCAGCCCGTCACCTATCTGGCCGCCTACCACGCCCCGGGTGACGCGCAGCGCATGGACGATGCGCTGGTGCGGCAGTTTCCCAACCTCACTGTGGTGGATGTGGGGAGCCTACTTGCGCATCTGCGCAAACTCATCGATCAGGTCATCACCGCAGTGCAGTTTCTGTTCCTTTTCGCTCTGGCAGCCGGGCTGACGGTGCTGGCGGCATCGCTGGCCTTGTCGCGCCAGGACCGGGCGAGGGACATGGCGGTGTGGCGCGCGCTTGGGGCGTCTTCACAGATGTTGCGGCGCATGGCGCTGCTGGAGATGCTGTGGGTGGGTGCAGTCGCCGGTCTGCTCGGTGCTGCCGGGGCCGCTGCGGTCAGTGCCGCGCTGGCGCATTGGGTGTTCCATTTTCCCTGGCAGCCGCCCTGGATGCTCTGGCCTGCGTCGATGCTCGCCGCTGCGGCGCTGGCCATGCTGGCCGGCTGGTGGAGTTTGCGCGAGGTCTTGCGCCGCGCTCCGGGGCAAAGCCTGCGTCAGCCGGGATGAATCGCTTTTACCAGCCGCAAACCCCAGAGATTGATTAGCAACAAATCTTTCCTGAGCGCTTCTCCCATAATGCGAAATGCATTTCTTCGCACTTCATTGACAGTCCCTACTCATGTCCTCTGCCGCCATCTCCATCACACCCGCACCTTCCGTGCCTGAACCCGAGGCCAGTACGCCGTACCAGCGGCTTGGCGGCGAGTCGGGCGTGCGCAAGCTAGTCGATCACTTCTACGACCTGATGGAGCTGGAGCCGCACTATGCCGATCTGCGCGCGTTGCATCCCACGCATTCCGAAGAAACGCGCGACAAGCTGTTCTGGTTTTTGAGCGGCTGGCTGGGTGGGCCCGATCTGTATTCGCCGCGCTTTGGTCATCCGCGCCTGCGCATGCGCCATTTCCCCTATGCCATCGGCACCAAGGAACGCGACGACTGGATGGCCTGCATGGTGCAGACCTTGAACGAACTGGACATGGATGCAGACCTTCGCCGCCAGTTGCACGAGGCCTTTGCGGGCACCGCCGACTGGATGCGCAACAAAGCCGAGCAAGGCAATATGCCGGCTGGCAATGTGGTGCATGGCTGAGCCCCGCTGAATTCCACGGAGTGCCGCTGATGACCGTTCAGCCGCGCTCCGCGCGCCGTGCCGAGCGCAGCAGCAACACCAGCGCCCCGGCTCCGCCATCGCTGGGGCGCGCCTGCACATAGGCCATGACCTCGTCGCGCTGCATCAGCCAGCTGCGCACCTTGTGCTTGAGCACCGGCTCGCGCAGCGGCGAGCTCAGTCCCTTGCCGTGAATCACGCGCACGCAGCGCCACTCCCGTTGCAAGGCCGTGCGCAGAAATTGTCCCAGCGCCTCGCGTGCCTCGTCGCGGCGCAGGCCGTGCAGATCGATTTCGTTCTGGATGGTCCAGTGGCCACGCCGCAGTTTGCGCAGGGTGTCCGAGCCGATGCCGTCGCGCCGCCACGACAGGGTGGCGTCGGTCTCCAGCAGATGATCCAGGTCGAGTTCGTCCGACATCGCCTCGCGCAGCACGGCCTGTTCATCGCGCTCATGCTGGCGCGGAATCGCCTCGGGCGGGCTGGGCTGCATCCCGGGCGGAGCTGCATGCTCCGCGCGGCACAGTGGCCTTACTCCCGCTGCTGCCATGCGAAACAGGGCGCGGTCGGCCTGCGTGGGGGCGGGTTCTGCTTGCTCAGCTGCCATAGTGGAGGCGGTTGTTTTGGCGATGTGCAGCGTGGGCTGCGGCGAACGCAGGTGCTTGCGCAAGTCTTGCAGTGCGTCCAGTGCCCTGGCCTTCTGCAGAGGCGAATGCTTCACAGCAAACCCCGTTCCGCGAAGGAAAACGCGCTCTGGCGCGTGACCACCAGATGGTCGAGCACGCGCACATCCACCAGGGCCAGGGCAGATTGCAGTGCCTGAGTCAGCGTGCGGTCGGCGGCGGAGGGCTCGGCCAGGCCGCTGGGATGGTTGTGCGCCAGAATCAGCGCAGCGGCATTCAGGCGCAGCGCGGCTTTCACGATCTCGCGCGGGTATACGCTGGTGTGGGCCAGGGTGCCGCGCGACAGCTCTTCGGACGCGATGAGCTGGTGCTGACTATCGAGAAACAGGGCAGCAAAAATCTCCACCGGCTGCGGCCCCAGCCACAGGCGCAGATAGTCGCGCACGGCGGTGGGGGAGTTGAGCAGAGGTTGTTGCTGCATCTGCTCGCTGAGGGTGCGCCGGGCGAGTTCGAGTACGGCGGCGATTTCCGCGTACTTGGCGGCGCCGAGGCCCTTGACTTTGCGTAGCTGCTCGGAAGGCGCGTTGAGCAGTCCGTGCAAGCCGCCAAAGCGGTCGAGCAGGGCGGCAGCCAGATCGATGGCGCTTTGCCCGCGCACGCCGGTGCGCAGCAGAATGGCGACGAGCTCGGCATCCGCCAGGGCGTGCGGGCCGCGCGCCAGCAATTTTTCGCGGGGGCGGGCGTCTGCAGGAAGATCGGCGATGCGCGTGGCCATACGGGGTTCCACCTAAAATGCGTTTTTGTCTCGCGGATTTCTCTTGCGTCTGCGCGCTATTTTGCCTGCCTGTCCTCCATCGTGCCCTGCGTCCAATCTGATTCCTATCTCACCCTACATTACCGCCTGAGCGATCCGGGCGGTGTGGACGCGGTGAACACCTTTGGCCACACGCCTGCCACGCTCACCTTGGGTCAGGGGCAACTCAGCCCTGTCCTGGAGACGCTGCTGATCGGCCTGGATGAAGGTGCGCACACGTGTTTCGATCTGCCCGCTGGCGCAGCCTTTGGCGCCCGCATTCCCGGGCTGCTGCGCTGGGTATCGCGCAGTGTGGTGGAGCAGGCGCGTGAGCGTCCCGGTCCGCAAGCGCTCGTGGGCGATGTCCTGCGCCTGCGGCTGCCTATCAGCACAGACGGCGAAGCGGGGCTGCTCACCGCGCTGGTGCGTGAGGTGGATGCCGAGCGTGACGCGTTGCTGCTCGATTTCAACCATCCTCTGGCAGATTGCCCGACCACGTTTGAAGTCCACATCCTGGCTGTGCTTTGAGAACGGAATTGCCCACCATGTCCCTAGACACGTCCCTGCAAAACCAACCGCAGGTGTTGCTGGCCAATCCGCGTGGGTTCTGCGCCGGTGTGGATCGCGCCATCGACATTGTCGAACATGCCTTGGCGCGCTTTGGCGCGCCGATCTATGTCCGCCATGAAATCGTCCACAACACTTATGTGGTGAACGATCTGAAGTCCAAGGGCGCGATTTTTGTCGAGGAACTCGAAGCTGTGCCCAAGGGCGGAACGGTCGTGTTCTCGGCTCACGGAGTGTCGCAGACCGTGCGCGCGCAGGCGCAGGCGCTGGGGCTGCAGGTGTTTGACGCCACCTGTCCGCTGGTGACCAAGGTGCATGTGGAAGTCGCAAAAATGCGCCGCAATGGCCTGGAAATCGTGATGATCGGCCACGCCGGGCACCCCGAGGTCGAAGGCACGATGGGGCAGGCTGACGGCATCCATCTGGTACAGACCGTGGACGATGTCGCCCGCTTGCCCATCGCGCTGGACGCCCCGCTGGCTTACGTCACCCAGACCACGCTGTCGGTAGACGATGCAGCCCACATCGTGGCCGCGCTGCGCCGACGCTTTCCGCAAATCCACGAGCCGAAAAAACAGGACATCTGTTATGCCACCCAGAACCGGCAGGACGCGGTCAAGGTGCTCACCCCGCAGGTCGATGTGCTGATCGTGGTTGGCAGCCCCACCAGTTCCAATTCCAACCGCCTGCGCGAAGTGGCGCAGCGCATGGGAAAACCTGCCTACATGGTGGATTGCGCAGACGACCTGCGTCCGGAATGGGTAAGCGGTGCCCGGCAGATCGGACTCACCGCCGGAGCGTCTGCGCCCGAAGCCCTGGTGGAGCAAGTCATCGCCCGGCTCAGGCAGCTTGGCGCCGTGTCGGTGCGTAGCGTGGACGGCGTGACCGAGTCGGTGCAATTCCCCCTGCCGCGCGGTTTGGTGGTCAAAGCAGATTCCTGATTTCTTTCGTTTCGCCGCCCAGCGCTTGCGGCCCTCTTTCCCTCAATCTCCATCATGCTCGACATCAACCTGCTGCGCAAAGATCTGCCGCAAGTCATCGCCCGTCTGGAAACCCGCAAGTCACCGCAGCCGTATCTGGATGTCGCGTGCTTCGAGGCGCTGGAAACGGAGCGCAAGACTCTGCAAAAACGGACCGAAGATCTGCAGGCGCGGCGCAACCAACTGTCCAAACTGATCGGCCATGCCAAGGCCAGGGGAGAAGACGTCGCGGCCATCATGGACGAAGTCGGCAGCATCAAAACAACACTCGAAACCGATGCCGCCAGACTGGACGCGCTGCAGGCCGAACTGCTCGATCTGCTCATGGCCGTGCCCAACCTTCCCGCGGCAGGCGTCCCCATCGGAGCGGACGAGAACCAGAACGTCGAGCTGCGTCGCTGGGGCACGCCGCGCATCTTCAGCTTCCCCGTGCGTGACCATGTTGACGTGGGCGCCGAACTCGGACTGGATTTTGAAGCAGCCGCCCGCATGTCCGGCGCCCGTTTTGCCGTCCTGCGCGGACAGATTGCCCGGCTGCATCGCGCGCTGGCGCAGTTCATGCTCGATGTGCACACCACCGAGCACGGTTACACAGAAGCCTATGTCCCCTATATCGTTTCCGCACCGGCTCTGCGCGGCACCGGACAGCTGCCCAAATTCGAGGAAGATCTGTTTCCCGTCAAACATGGCGACGGCGAGAACCACTATCTCATCCCCACCGCCGAGGTGCCTCTGACCAATCTGGTGCGTGAACAGATTCTCGACGCCGATCAGCTGCCGCTGCGATTTGTTGCGCATACACCGTGCTTCCGCTCCGAGGCCGGTTCGGGTGGGAGAGATGTCCGTGGGTTGATCCGCCAGCACCAGTTCGACAAGGTGGAACTGGTGTGGATTACCCGTTCCGAAGACTCCGAAGCCGCACTCGATCAACTCACCGCCCACGCCGAAAGTATTCTCCAGAGACTCGAACTGCCTTATCGCACGATCGTGCTGTGCACTGGGGACATGGGGTTTGGTAGCGCGCGCACCCACGACATCGAAGTCTGGCTCCCCGCGCAGAACACCTACCGCGAAATTTCATCCTGCTCCAACATGCAAGCCTTCCAGGCCCGCCGTATGCAAGCCAGATACCGTACGGAAGGCGGCAAACCCGAACTGGCACACACTCTGAACGGCTCCGGCCTCGCCGTTGGCCGCGCCTTGGTCGCCATGCTCGAAAACCACCAACGCGCCGATGGAGGCGTCGACATCCCCAAGGCCCTGCAGCCGTACATGAGTGGCCTGTCCGAGCTACTGCCGAACACTTGATATACTCTACCGTTTCCCGAATTGCCGCGGAACATAAACACCCGGAAAGGTGGCAGAGTGGTTGAATGTACCTGACTCGAAATCAGGCGTAGGCGCAAGCCTACCGAGGGTTCGAATCCCTCCCTTTCCGCCAAAAAATAATCCTAAGTGATTGATTCACTTAGGATTATTTCTTTTCTGCGGCAGCCTGCCCACAAGATTGCCCACAAAACAACATCAGAGCCCACGCGGCAACCCCAT
>JAJXTO010000044.1 GCA_021783695.1 Pseudomonadota bacterium
CCACCACCATTCAACGCCCAACCTCTATCGGTTGGGCGTTTTCATTTCCGGGTTCCGCGACGCCACGCGGGATTCGGAGCCGATCTGCATGTGCCACGCCCTGGCTGCACGGCGTCCTGAAGTCGCCCGGTTCGACTCTCTTCTGCTCTCAGTTCTCTCCAAACCTGCGCCAACTTCTACGCCGGAGCACACGCAGGCGGCCTTTCGTGGCCGTGACTTGCGCGTGCGTCACTGCCATCGGTTGTCCATCGCGCTTGGATGACCAGCACATCAGGCCGACGCAGTGGTTGGGGTTGAGGCGCAGGGCATTGAGTACAGACCGACACGGTTGATCGTGTTCTGCCGCGTGACCGAGCGCATTGCGGAAATCAGCGTCAGCTATCGGTCGCGAGATTTGAAACTGAATGTAATTCAAGCGCAAATTAGACGCTGAGGAATTTTGGAGTCCGTAAAATCTGGACGGATAAGCAGAAAGTCGGCCGTCTTGCGTTTCGGCATACAACAAACTACTGAAACCTGCCAATTGACAGCTGCTCTCTGGCGGATGGACGACTCACCACGGCGATGGTTTTCTTCAAGCGATCGCTTCAGCAAATATATCGCAAGGTTGGCATTCAAACGAGGTCTTTCTATGCGTCGATTCAAATCAAAGCGCCGCCCGCAGGCTTGGGCCATTCTGGGTAGTCTGTTGCTTGCAGCGCCCTCAAGCTGGGCTGCTTCGCCGCCTGAAGCGGCATCGTGCATCGCCTGCCACGGAGCAGGCGGCATGGGCAATGCGGCAGCCGGTTATCCTCGGCTGGCTGGGTTGCCAAAAAACTATCTGGCTGATCAACTGCGCTATTTCGCTGATGGCACACGCAACAACGCCATCATGTCGGGCATGGCTAAGCCACTAACCGCGATGCAGGTCACGGCTCTGGCGACTTACTACTCCAAGCTCAAACCCAGCGGAAAACCTGCCCTCATGCCAACTGGCACGGCTGCCGCAGCGGGCGAGCGGCTGGCGTTGCGTGGCGATTGGGACAAGGGTATACCGGCCTGTATCCGCTGTCATGGCCCGGGCGCCATCGGGGTCGGTGCGAACTTTCCTCCCCTGGTCGGACAGTCTGCCGCGTACATCGAGGCGCAGATCAAGGCTTGGAAGGAGGGCAGCCGCCGCGGCGACCCGCTGGGCATGATGCATACCGTGGCCCTGCGCATGACGGACGCGCAAACGCAGGACGTCGCGCAATGGCTGGCGGCGCAACCGCTGGTGCCGACCAAGACATCATCTGCGACTCACTGATAGCGAACGCCACCATGACCAACTCCATCTCCTTCGCCCGTGGGCAATGCAAACACGGCGCTGCACGCACTGCATTCCGTCTCTCCGTGCTGGCTCTGGCATGGGCTGGCGCTGGCGCGCTAGCTGCCTCCGCATACGCCGCCGATGTCCCGTCCGCGCCGCCCAAATCGGAGATCAACGCCTCTGTCGGCACGGGTGCCAAGTTTGTGCCGCCGCCGGAGTCGGCCATCCCCAATGACGAGTTCGGCAAGATGGTCAAACTCGGGCGCGACATCATGCTCGACACCCCCAAGTACGCTAAGGCTTATGTTGGCAACACCCTGAGTTGCGTGCAGTGTCATACCGACGCAGGGCGTATGGCCGGTTCCGCACCGCTGTGGGCCGCGTACGTTAGCTATCCTGCGTATCGCAGCAAGAACAAGAAGGTCAATACCTATGAAGAGCGTCTCCAGGGTTGTTTCATGTACAGCCAAAACGGCAAGGCGCCGCCGCTGGGTAGCCGGACGCTGATTGCGCTGCAGTCCTACTCCTACTGGATGGCCAAGGGGCTGCCGGTGGACGAAAAGGTGGCGGGCCGGGGCTATCCCAACCTGCCCGACCCGGTACAGGCGCCCGACTACGTGCGTGGGCAGAAGGTGTACGAAGCCAAGTGCATCGTCTGCCATACCGCCAATGGCGAGGGGCAGTACGTCAACGGTGAAACCGTGTTTCCGCCGTTGTGGGGCGCCAAGTCGTTCAACTGGGGGGCTGGCATGGGCAGCTACAAAAATGCCGCCAAATTCATCTACGCCAACATGCCCTACGGCATGAGTTACAGCCTCACCCCGCAGGAAGCCTGGGATGTGGCCTATTTCATGGATGCACACGAGCGCCCACAAGACCCGCGCTGGCAAGGGACGGTGGCTGCCACCCGCGCCAAGTTCCACGACAGTAAATTCAGCCTCTATGGCACCGAGGTGAACGGCAAGCTACTCGGCGCCATCGGGGCTCCCAAAGCACGTTGAGTGGCTGATGCACTGTGATGTCCGCCCTGCCGCAGCGGGGCGTACGCAGTTCAGGGGGAGTTTCCCGGCTCGATCCCGCGGAAAAACCGCTGATAGAGCACCAGATAAGCCGCCTGAAACGTGGCTGCCACGAGGAAGGGTGTGACCAGCCAGCCCAGATGCAGCAACACCCCGGCAATCAGCGGTCCGATGGCGCGTGGAATCTGGATGGAGACATTGTTCACCGTGGCTGCCAGGCCACGCCGGTCTGAGCCTGTCAGGCTGACGGTCAAGGCTTGGCGCACGCCCATGGTGCCCTGGTTCGCAGTGGCGCGCAGGGAGTAAAAGCCGACCGCAATCCAGAACACGGGGGACAGCGGGGTCAGTACTAGCATGACCAGACCCACGGCGCGCATGCCAACGACAGCACGCACCACGCCGAAGCGCTGCGCCAGTCGGCTGGCGATTTGCGCGCCAAACGCGGCGAACACAAAGCTTGTCGCCATGGCTGGACCGATGCTGGCCGGCCCGTGCCCAAAGCGCACCAGATACCAGTACGCCATCAACGGCGCCACCATGCCGATGCCCAGCCCATTGAGTGCGTTGACCAGACCGAGGCGCCAGAGCAGGGCGTTTTCGCGCAGATGCCGCGTGTGGTCGCTCTCGACATCCAGCATGCCTGGCGTCGCTTGGGTGAGAGCCAGCGCTTCAGGCTTCACTGCGGTAGGGGCATCCTGTGCCTGCAACAGCAGAAAGAAACCGACAGCCGAACCTATCAGGGGCAGCAGGAACAGGCTGCGGTAGGCCCAGTCCACTGGCATCGCCGCGATCAGCCAGTGCGGCGCGGCGCCTAGTACCGCCCCCAGCGCCATGCCCAGCATACCCAGTGTGGAGTTGAGGCTGAAAATCTGCGCGCGCAGCGCTGGTGGTGTGCCATGCGCCAGCCAGGACTGCTCCAGCGGACCAAATGGCCCTGCAGCACCGTTGGCGCCGCGGCCGAAGCTGCCCAGCAAGGCCGCCGGAACCAGTAACCACGGCGTTGCCGTGACAAAGGCAACGGCTGCGCAGGCCACCATCACCAGCTCATAGCCGAGCAAAAACCGGCGACGACCGGTCCGGTCGCTCAACGGCCCGATCCAGAGCGTCAGCGCGGCACCGATCAACAGACCGCCGCTGAGAACAGCGCCGATTTGCGGCGCGTTCCACTGCAGCGCATGCAGATACAGGGTGAAGGCCGCCACCAGCGCGCCTTGGCCGATGCTGCGCGCGGTGCGCGCCAGAATGATGCGCTGCGCTGCAGGTGAAATCTGCACCCATGCGCCGTGCCCGTGCGCCGAGGCATCGTCTGGACGCCAGGGCGGCACAGCGGTTGGCATGGTGTTGTCGGCTTACTCCGGCTTGGCTTGCGCGCGTGCTTCCGCCACGCGGGTGTCGCGTGTTTCCAGTGTGCGCGCCTGCTGGCGCGGTTTGGCCACGGGCCTCGCCGGTGCCGCCATGTAATGCTTGATCTGCGCAATTACCGCTGGTTGATCCCAGTCTTCCGGTCCCATGGTGCGGGCGATTTCCTTGCCCTGCTTGTCGATCAGGATGGAGGTCGGTGTGCCGAGAATGTTCAAGGTGTCGAGCACCTGTGTCGTCGGGTCGACGTAGATGGGCAGATGGCCGATGAAGTTGTCGTCGTAAAAGCTCTTCACTGTGTAGATGCCACCCTTGTCCACTGAAAGGGGCACGACGGCGAAATTCTTTCCGCCCAGCAATTTTTGCAGTTTGTCGAGAGTGGGCATTTCGTGCACGCAAGGCGGGCACCAGGTTGCCCAGATGTTGAGTAACACCACTTTGCCCTTGAAGTCTGCCAGGGTCATGTGCTTGCCCTGTCCGTTTTCGAACGTGACTTGCGACAGGGGCAGGGTATGCGCGCTCGGGTAGGGCGTAAACGTGAACCCTGCGGCCCAGGTGGCGGGAATGGACAGAGCGGACAGCGCCAGTGACATGCCGACACGGCGCAGGGTAAGGGTCAGAGACATGGAACAACTCCAGGAGATCAGACTTGGCAAACCACTATCAGGCGCCTGGCAGGAACCAGACACTTTTGATTGTGAAAACATAGCGTTCGCGGCTGAATCACGTTGTAACCGCATGTAGTGCCGACCTGCCGTAAGGTCGAATTGATCCACCGAGGACCTCGACATGGGCTCTGTTCGAGCTCTGGGGCCTGCCACTGAGGGTGTTCACATTAATCTATGTGGCCTTCGGCGCCTACACCGCGGGATTGTGGTGGCGGGTACCGCCGCGCTGCGGACGGCGCAAAGCCCAGCCGAGCACGAGGGCCAACGTGGCCAGCGAGACATCCGGCCAGTCGCCATAGCGCGCAGCCATCCAGGCAAACGGCGTCAGCCCGGCGTAGCCCTGCACGGTGCCGGTCAGCACGCCCACGGTGTAGGGCGGCAATTCGGCGGTGACCTGACCGCGCGCGCCGATGATGGCCGTGGCCCCGGTGTTGGTCGCGCGGATGCCGGGGATCTGGAATTCCAGCGAGCGCATGCGGGCAATTTCCAGATGCTGAGGGATGACGATGGTGTTGCCAAACCATCCCAGATTGGTGAGGTTGGCGAAGACGTTGGGCGCGGTGGCGGGCGAGCGAAAGCGCTGCGCCATCTGTGCGCCGAACAAGTCTTCGTAGCAGATATTGGGCGCCACCTTCACGCCCTGCACCACGAAGGGCGGCTGGTCGTAGCCGCCCCGGGCGAAGCTGCCCAGCGGCATGTCCATCAACCTGACGAACCACGCAAAGCCATACGGCACGAACTCGCCAAAGGGAACCAGGTGTGCCTTGTCATAGCGGTAGGGCGCGGCGCCGCCCAGGCCGAGCACGCTATTGGTGTACTGCGTTGCGCCGCGCGTGAGGGGGATGCCCAGCAGCGCCGCCGTGTGATGCTCGCGTAGCGCACGCTCGATGTGTCGCAGATAGCCGGGGTCGAGGTCTTCCGGCAGAACCGGCACGGCGGTTTCCGGCGTCACGATGAGATTGGCCTTGAGCGCGCTCAGCCAGTCGCCATACAAGCGCAGCGTCGGCCCGAGCGATTCCGGGCGGAATTTTTCGGACTGCGCCACATCGCCCTGCAACAAAACCACCGAGAGCGCCGGGCCCACGGGCTGCGTCCAGCGCAGTTGCTGCAACTGCCATCCTCCCAGAACCAGGGCGACCAGCAGGGCCAGACTCGCCACGGCGCCGCGCAGGCTGACCTGCGTCAGCAGCGCCAGAAGCCCTGCGGCCAGCGCTGCAGCGAAATTCACCCCATATTGCCCGATGAGCGGCGCATAGCCAGACAGTGGATTGCCCACCTGCGCATACCCGAGTGCCAGCCAGGGGAAGCCAGTGAACACGGTGCCGCGCAGCCATTCCGCCACAGTCCAGCCACCCGCCAGAACCAGGGCGGCGCCGAATGCCGAGCCGAATGCCCAGGCGCTGCGCCCGGCTGGCGGCGCCAATGCGGCCGCCAGCGCGGCCGCCAGTGTCGGGTAGATGGCGAGATAGGCGCAGAACAACAACAAGGCGCCGCCCGCGACTGGGGGCGCCATGCCGCCATACATCGCCATGCTGATATAGAGCCACCACAGCCCGCCAGTAAACCACCCTAGCCCCAGACTGAGTCCGAGCAGCGCACCGCGTCTGGCCCGTGCGGCCGTTGCAGTTTGCGCATCCGCCCACAGCAGGCTGATCCACGCGGCCAGAATGACGACGGACCAGGCGCCGAGTTGCGGGCGCCCAAAGGTCTGCGCAAGCAATGCGCCGAGCAAAATGGACAGGAAGGGAGCGAACCTGGGCGCGGCCAGCAAACGCAACAATCCCCGGCGCGGGGCGGTGTCGGTCAATACCGCGCTGGGGCGGTTTGCAGGAATGTCAGACATTACGGGTCAGTGGCAGAGGGGCAGCGGCCGCACTTTACCCTGCGCGCATGTCGCTGCCCTGAGCATAAGGGTCGGAAATCCCGAAGCGCTGCAGCACCGCCACTTCGCGGCGTTCCATCTCCTGAGCTTCGCGTTCGGTCTGATGATCCCACCCCTGCGCATGCAGCATGCCGTGTACGATCAGATGCGCGTAATGCGCCAACAACGGCTTGTGCTGCGCCAGCGCCTCACGCTCGACCACCGGGCTGCACAGCGCCACATCCGCCTGCACAGGCCAGTGGCTGTAGTCGAAGGTCAGCACATTGGTGGCGTTTTCCTTGCCGCGATAGGCTTGGTTGAGTGCGCGACCCTCTTGCGCGTCGACGAAACGCAGCGTGATCTGGTGCGGCTCGACCGGGCGGTGCAGCGCCGCACCGGGCTCTGCAAGCTCGGGCCCGACGCGCAACGCCGCACGCACCCAGCGCAACAGCAGCGCGCGCGGCAACAGCGTCCGATGGCTGGTGTCGGCAAATTGCACCGAGAGCCGTAGCGCGGCCTGGGAGGGTTGTCGCGCGGATGCACTCATGGCGTCCCCGGCGCCCGGCGGCGTGGATTGGTGGCTGCACGCAAGGCCACGCTGGCGCCCGCCGCCGCATCCTGGCCGGTCTGGGTCTGTACGGCATGTGCCTCATACGCATCGACAATGCGCGCCACCAGTGGATGCCGCACCACGTCCTGACTGGTGAACAGATTGAATGCAATGCCGCGCACATCCGCCAGCACCTTCTGCGCCTGAGACAGACCGCTTTGCGCGCCGCGGGGCAAATCCACCTGGCTGGTGTCGCCGGTAATCACCGCCCGCGAGCCGAATCCGATGCGGGTGAGGAACATTTTCATTTGCTCGGGCGTGGTGTTCTGCGCCTCATCCAGGATGATGAACGACTGATTCAGTGTGCGCCCGCGCATGAAGGCCAGCGGCGCAATCTCGATGGCGCCGCGCTCGAACAGCTTCTGCGTCTTTTCCATGCCCAGCAGATCGTAGAGGGCGTCATACAGTGGGCGCAGATACGGGTCGATCTTTTGCGTCAGGTCGCCCGGCAGAAAGCCCAGCCGTTCACCGGCCTCCACCGCGGGGCGGGTGAGCACCAGGCGGGTAATGGCGTGGCGCTCGAGCGCATCGACCGCACAGGCCACGGCGAGAAATGTCTTCCCCGTGCCCGCAGGGCCGATGCCGAAAGTGATGTCATGCTGCAGGATGTTGCGGATGTATTGGACCTGATTCGGCGTTCGGCCGTGCAGACTCTCCCGCCGCGTGTAAAGGACGGGTTCGTTCTCGGCGGCAGCAAGTTTCGGGCGCTGCCCCTGCGCGGCCTGTACCAGTTCGAGCTGGATGTCTTCCAGATTGAACCGGGCGTCGGCGCGTGACCAGAGTGTTTGCAGCAGATCCAGCGTCTGTCGCGCAGGCCCGCTCTCGCCTTCAATACTGATGGTGTCGGCGCGGCGCGTCATGCGCACATCGAACGCCACCTCGATCTGCCGCAGGTTTTCGTCCAGCGGGCCGCAAAGCTGGGCCAGCCGCGCATTGTCGGGTGGAGAAAAAGTATGTCGAAGCTGCACGGGAGAAGTGGATCGGGAGTTTGATAGGCAGGGCCAAAAGAAGAGCCTGGAGATTCCCCGCGATCAGGGGCCTATGTTGATAGTATCGGCTTGATGCTGCCATTGTCTGCGTAGCGCGATGAAAAGAAACGGATGCATATGAGCACCATGCAATGCGCGCTGGTCGTTGATGACCTTCCTGCTGTGCGCGCTGGGTTTGTTGAACTGTTGCGAGAGAACTATCCAGGCGCGCGGATTTTTGAAGCGGGCCGCATGAGCGACGCCATGCAAATTCTGCAACGTGAGCCGGTGGATCTCCTCCTGGTCGACCTCGGTCTGCCAGACGCCAGCGGGCTTGAACTGATCCGCACCCTGGCGGAAGTCCGCCCGCAAGCCCGCTCCGTCGTCGTCACCATCTTTGATGATGACGATCATCTGTTTCCGGCGCTGCAGGCCGGAGCGTTCGGTTATTTGCTCAAGGATCGCCCAAAAATCGAATTGCGTGCGCAACTGCGCCGCATCCAAGACGGCGAGCCGCCACTGTCGCCCAGCATTGCGCGAAGGATGGTGCAGCATTTCACCCACTTGCGAAGCGCCACGCCATTACCTTCCTCCTTGGCACCAGAAGAGCACATCGCACTGACAGAGCGCGAAAGTGAGGTGTTACAACTTGTTGGAAAGGGCTACACCCTGCCGGAAATTGCCGTGCAACTGGGCTTGTCCCGTCATACGGTTGCGGATTACGTCAAGCAGATCTATCGCAAGCTCAATATCTCGTCACGCGCGGAGGCGGCGCTCGAAGCGGTGCGGCGCGGACTTGTTAGATAGGCCATCCTGTGTTGATGCACCCAAATCCACACGACCCCGATATAGATATGTCAGCCACACTTGATCCATCTGCCGATTCCGAGTGCTACCTCAACGGAACATTCCAGCCCCTGTCACAATGCCAAGTCTCCGTGCTTGACCGTGGATTCATATTTGGCGACGGGGTGTATGAGGTCATTCCGGTCTATGGCCGTCGCGTCTTTCGCGTGGATGCCCACTTGGCACGCTTGGCGCGCAGCCTGAGTGCGATCGAGATCGCGAATCCCTGCAGCGGCGAAGATTGGCTGGCGCTCGTGCGCGAGCTCATCGCGCGCAATGCACAAGACGACCAGTGCATCTATATCCAGGTGACCCGCGGCGTGGCCCGGCGTGACCATGCGTTTCCTCGCGGTGTCGAGCCCACAGTTTTTATGATGAGCTTTCCGTTTCCGCACATCCCGGTGGCCAAGCGCGCGAGCGGCGTTGCCTGCATCACAGCCCCCGATCTGCGCTGGAGAAACGGGCACATCAAATCCATCTCATTACTCGGCAATGTGCTGGCCCGGCAACTCTCCGTAGAGATGGACGCGGCGGAAACCATTTTGATACGGGAAGGCTGGCTCACCGAAGCGTCTGCCTCCAACGTTTGGGTGGTGCGCAATGGATGCCTCTGCGCACCACTGCGTGACCATGACAAGCTCGAAGGGATACGTATCACCCTGCTGGAAGAACTCAGCAGGGAAGTCGGTATCAAATTGGAGTTCCGTCCGATAGCAGAATGGGAATTGCGCTGCGCCGAGGAAATCCTGCTCACCTCAGCGACAAAAGAAGTGCTTTCAGTCACCGCCCTTGACGGCCGCAGTGTGTCCGGGGGGCAACCAGGTTCCGTAAGTCAATCACTTTACGCGGCCTATCAAACGGCTAAAGTCGCGCAATCGACATGACTGCTCCCTGCGGCGTGTGGGCGCAGTACAAGTTCCAAAGGATCATTTCATAGAAAGTGCTTGACAGATTGGAAGACGGCCTGCAAAATCTCATCTCTCGGCGCCAAACGCGCTGAGAGCGAGAGAAAGGTATGCAAAAGAGAGTTTAGAAAAACCTTCTGCTTGACTCGGAATTAAAATTAGTGCAATAATTGATGTCTTCGCTGCAAACGGCGAAAAAAGCAGAAGAGAAAGTTAATTAAACCTTCTGCTTGACTCGGAATTAAAATTAGTGCAATAATTGATGTCTTCGCTGCAAATGCAGCAAACGCCGAACGGCGGGCTCATTAAGAAATCAACCGATAAGCGTGGGCGTTTGGCTTGATGCAAATATACCAAACGCTCATATGAAGTACGGAAATTTTCCGTAATTCCTTGAGTGTGCATTGTTCGCAATGCAAAAAAAGATCGAACTATAGAGTTTGATCCTGGCTCAGATTGAACGCTAGCGGCATGCTTTACACATGCAAGTCGAACGGCAGCGCGGGGCAACCTGGCGGCGAGTGGCGAACGGGTGAGTAATACATCGGAACGTGCCCTGTGATGGGGGATAACTACGCGAAAGCGTGGCTAATACCGCATACGACCTACGGGTGAAAGTGGGGGATCGAAAGACCTCACGTCATAGGAGCGGCCGATGGCGGATTAGCTAGTTGGTGAGGTAAAGGCTTACCAAGGCGACGATCCGTAGCTGGTCTGAGAGGACGACCAGCCACACTGGGACTGAGACACGGCCCAGACTCCTACGGGAGGCAGCAGTGGGGAATCTTGGACAATGGGGGCAACC
>JAJXTO010000003.1 GCA_021783695.1 Pseudomonadota bacterium
AAATGGCCCATTCCGGTCGTTTCGGCAGCTGGCCACCCGCAGCACAGGTGGCCGGAACCTCGCGCGGCGCGGGGATTTCAGGCAAGAAAAAGGGCCCGGAGACTATCCGAGCCCTTGTATATGGTGGACCGAAGGAGGATCGAACTCCCGACCTCTGCATTGCGAACGCAGCGCTCTCCCAGCTGAGCTATCGGCCCGAATACAAAATCATAACCGAGCTTGGCGGTGGGCTTTGCCGTGGCGGGGTGGGCGCAGGCGTAACGAACGGTATCTTCGATAGTGAGATGCGTCTTCCCGACCTACCATGACGCTGTTACAAATTCAACTTAGATCCGGTGGGACGGGAAGATGCGTTACGACACCGCAGTGCTCGACCGTGAATACAACAATCGCGAGCTGGTTCCTGACTGGGCGGAGTACCTTGGCCGCTGGAAGCGTGATTCACAGGAGTCCCGGCTGAACTGGCCCTGCTTGCTGGATCTGGCTTATGGCGAGTCCATCACGCAGTCCCTGGACTGGTTCGCACCTGCGGCCACGGAGCTTGCGCCTTGTCTGGTGTTCATTCATGGCGGTTGGTGGCGCTCGCTGGACAAGTCGGATCACAGTTTCATCGCACCGGCTTATGTGGCACGCGGGGTGCATGTGGTGGTGCCGAATTATTCGCTCGCTCCTGGCGCGTCCATGCAGCAGATCGTGCTGGATGTCGTGCAGGCGCTGGCGTGGGTTTGGCGTCGGGCGGAAGACTTTGGGGTGGACCGCTCGCGCATCGTTCTCGCGGGGCATTCGGCCGGCGCACATCTGGCGGCGATGATGCTGGCCTGCCGCTTCGACTGGTTTGGCAACGATCTTCCGCCGCAGATTCCAGCGGGTGCGCTGGCCCTCTCTGGCGTGTATGACCTCGAATCCGTGCGCAAGACCGCGTTTTTGCAGCGCGATCTGAAACTCAGTCAGCATGCGGCGCGCGCCATGTCGCCGTCCTGGCTGCCACCGGCCGGCTCTGCCCCCCTGGCGCTTGCAGTGGGGGAGTGTGATTCGGATGCCTTCCACACCCAGGCGCGGCTGATGCATCGCCACTGGCCGCAGGTGGGAAAGACGCTCATCGTGCCGGGGGCACACCATTTTTCCGCGCTCGACGCCCTGGCGCAGCCTGGTACTCCGTTGCACAAGCGGATGTGTGACCTGCTGGACGTGCGCAGATCCCAGATCGATCAGCCGCATATCCCGCCTCTCGTCACGCAGGACGGCTGAATCCAGCCTGCTGCGCCTCCAGTACCCGCAGCAGGCTGGAGGTGTCATCCTTGCCCCAGCCGGCCTGCATCAAGGCGTCGAGCTGGCGCTGGACCTGCTCCAGTGCGGGCAGATGCAGTCCGGCGGCTTGCGCCGAAGCGGCGATCAGGCCGAAGTCCTTGGCGTGCAGCCGGGCTTCGATGCCCGCGTTGAAGTCGCGCCCGACCATCTTGGGGCCTATCAGATCCAGCATGCGGCTGCCGGCAAAGCCGGTGGAGATGGCGCCGAGCACGGCTTTCGCGTCCACGCCTTGGCGGGTGGCATACAGCATCGCTTCGGCGATGGCCTCGATGGTGACAACCTGAATGAGCTGGTTGCAGGCCTTGGCCACCTGGCCGCTGCCGCTCGGGCCCACATGGCGCACGTTCTGCCCGAGAACGCGCAGCAGCGGCAGGGCACGGTCGAACACCGTTGATTCCCCGCCGACCATGATGCTCAGGCTGGCCTGTTTCGCGCCGTTCACGCCGCCGGAAACCGGAGCATCGAGAAAATGCAGCCCGGCGTCTGCAAGTGTCTGCGCGATCTGACGTGCGCCCTCTGGTGCGATGGTGCTGTGGTCGATGCAGATCGTCTGCGGGCGGGCGCCGTGCATCACCCCATCCGGACCGCAGAGCACTGCGCGCACGTCGTCCGTCGAGGTGACGTTGGTGAAGACGAAGGCCGCCTCCCGCGCCGCTTCGGCCGGTGTGGGACACAGCCGTGCGCCAAGATCGGCTGCGGCAGCACGCGATGCTGCGCTGCGCGCATAAACGGTCGCGCGGCAGCCTTGTTGCAGCAAATGCGCCAGCATGGGCGTGCCCATGGCGCCCAGGCCGATGAATGTAATTGGAGTGTTCATGTCATCAGTGCAGACAGATTTTTGGAAAGAAAGCGCTGAAACAGTACGTTTTGCCTAAACAAATAGCCACTTTCTATGAGGCGAATTGAAACTGTCCATTGGACGATCAGGGATGCGACCTCTACAGTGTGCACTGCAACATAAATGAAGGTAAAACCTTCTCCAAGCGTCGACCAACGGTCGATCGTCCACAGAAACCTCAAGGAGTTTCAAATGTCTTTGATCAACACCGCAGTCAAGCCTTTCAAGGCCACCGCATTCCAGAACGGCAAGTTTTTTGACGTCACCGAGGCCAGCCTGAAGGGCAAGTGGTCTGTGCTGGTGTTCTACCCCGCCGACTTCACTTTCGTCTGCCCGACCGAGCTCGAAGACCTGGCGGACAACTATGACACCTTCAAGTCGCTCGGGGTCGAAGTGTATGGCGCGTCCACCGACACGCATTTCGCTCACAAGGCCTGGCACGACACTTCCGAGGCCATCAAGAAAGTCAAGTACCCGCTGATCGGCGACCCGACCGGCGCGCTGACCCGCAACTTCGACGTGATGATCGAAGAGGAAGGCTTGGCACTGCGCGGCACCTTCCTCATCAATCCCGAAGGCGTGATCAAGCTGTGCGAAATCCACGATAACGGGATCGGCCGCGACGCCAAGGAACTGCTGCGCAAGGTGCAGGCGGCGCAGTATGTGGCCTCGCATCCGGGCGAAGTCTGTCCGGCCAAGTGGAAGCAGGGCGAAGCCACCCTCAAGCCCTCGCTCGATCTGGTCGGCAAGATCTGACCGTTCCATCTTCGCGCTGCGCCTGGCGCGGCGCGACGCGCGCCCGGCCTTGTGCCGGTTCTGCGCGCGATCCGCTCGACCTTTCCTTCCCCCTCGCCATTCCAAGGAGCACGCCATGCTCGACGATACCCTGCTTGCGCAACTCAAGGCCTACCTGGAGCGCGTCGCCCAGCCGTTCACGCTGGTGGCCTCGCTCGACGACAGCGCCAGCGCCGCGCAGATGCGCACCCTGCTGGAGCAGATCGCAGGACTGTCGGACAAGATCGCCGTGCGTTTTGACGGCAGCGATGCGCGCCGTCCCTCCTTTGCGCTGGAGCGTGCCTCGGGCCAGGCGCTGCACCTGCGCTTTGCCGCGATTCCACTGGGGCACGAGTTCACCTCGCTGGTACTGGCGCTGCTGTGGACCGGCGGGCACCCGCCCAAGGTCGAGCCAGAGACGATCGAGACGATCCGCGCGCTGGGTGGGGACTATCGCTTCGAGGTGTATATGTCGCTGAGCTGCCATAACTGCCCGGACGTGGTGCAGGCGCTGTCGCTCATGGCGGTGCTCAACCCGCGGGTGCAGACCGTGGTGATCGACGGCGCGCTGCACCAGGGCGAGGTCGAGTCGCGGCAGATCATGGCGGTGCCAGCAATCTATCTGAACGGCGAATGGTTTGGCAGCGGGCGCATGGATGTGGCGGAGATCGTGGCCAGGCTCGATACGGGTTCCGCCGAACGCGATGCGGCCAAACTCAACGCCAAGGAGCCTTACGACGTGCTCATCGTCGGCGGTGGCCCCGCCGGCGCTGCGGCTGCGGTGTATGCGGCGCGCAAGGGCATCCGCGTGGGGCTGGCGGCGGAGCGTTTCGGCGGTCAGGTGAACGACACTCTCGCCATCGAGAACTACATCTCCGTGCTGGAGACCGACGGCCCGAAGTTCGGCATGGCGCTTGAGGCGCATGTGCGGCAATACGGCGTCGAACTTCTGAATCAACAGCGGGCCGAAAAGCTCATTCCTGCCAAGCAGGAAGGCGGCATGATCACGGTGGAGTTCGCCAGTGGCGGGCGGTTGCAGGCGCGCAGCGTCATTCTCTCCACCGGCGCACGCTGGCGCACGGTCAACGTGCCGGGCGAGGCCGAATACCGCAACAAGGGCGTGGCCTACTGCCCGCATTGCGATGGCCCGCTGTTCAAGGGCAAGCGCGTGAGCGTGATCGGCGGCGGCAACTCGGGTGTGGAGGCGGCCATCGACCTCGCGGGTCTGGTGGCGCATGTGACGCTGCTGGAATTCGCCCCCGAACTGCGCGCCGACGCGGTGCTGGTGAGCAAGCTGCGCAGCCTGCCCAACGTCACCATCCACACCAACGCGCAGACCACCGAGATCACCGGTGACGGCGGCAAGGTGAACGGGCTGAACTACACCGACCGCACCAGCGGCGCCAGCCATCATCTGGCGCTTGAAGGCGTGTTCGTGCAGATCGGCCTGGTGCCCAATACCGAATGGCTCAGGGGCACGGTGGACCTGAGCAGGTTTAGCGAAATCGTGGTCGATCCCAAAGGCCAGACCTCGGTGCCGGGCGTGCTGGCCGCGGGCGATGTGACCACCGTGCCGTACAAGCAGATCGTCATCGCCGCTGGCGACGGTGCCAAGGCGGCGCTCAGCGCCTTCGACTATCTCATCCGCACGCCCATGCCGCAGCCGGCTGAAGCCATGGCAGCCTGAAGCGGCAGGGGCGCGCAGCAGGCCCTCGATACACTCAATGGCGCACGTCCGACTTTGTGAGAACCGACATGTTGCTGATGGTTTTGTCCCCCGCCAAATCGCTCGACTACACCACCCCGCCGACCACGGCGGCGGCCACCCAGCCGCAGTTCGTCAAGCAGGCCAAGGCGCTGGTGGACGGCCTGCGCAAGCAGACCCCGCAGCAGCTTGGTGCGCTGATGGGCATTTCCGACAAGCTCGCCGCGCTCAACGCCGCGCGTTTTGCCGAGTGGAAGCCCAGCTTCACGCCGCAGGAGAGCAAACAGGCGGTGCTGGCGTTCAATGGCGATGTGTACGAAGGTCTGGACGCGCCCAGCCTGAGCGAGGCTGACCTGCACTGGGCACAGCAGCATCTGCGCATCCTCAGCGGCCTGTACGGCTTGCTCCGACCGCTCGATCTGATGCGCCCTTACCGCCTCGAAATGGGCACGACCTGGCCCAACGCCAAGGGCAAGGATCTGTATGCCTACTGGGGCAGGCAGATTGCCGACACGCTGAGCACCGAACTGGCCGCAGGCCAGGGCGAACCGGTCTTGGTGAACCTGGCGTCCGATGAATACTTCCGCAGCGTCGACCGCAAGGCGCTGAAGGCGCGGGTGGTGCAGCCGGTGTTCCAGGATGGCACGCCGCAGACCGGCTACAAAGTGGTGAGTTTCTATGCCAAACGTGCGCGCGGGCTGATGGCGCGGCATGTCATCGTCAACCGGCTCACCGGGATCGAACAGCTCAAAGGCTTCACCAGCGACGGCTACCGCTTCGTGCCCGAGGCGTCCAAGGCCGACCAGTGGGTGTTCCGCCGCGACAAGGCGGTGGGATGAGTCCTGTGCCCATGCTCACGGTGTACGGCCTGAGCGCCTGTGACACTGTCAAACGCGCGCGGATTTGGCTCGAGGCGCAAGGCGTGGAGTACCGCTTTGTCGATTTCAAAAAAACGCCGCCGAGCGCCACGCAGATTGCGGCCTGGGCGAACGCAGTCGGCTGGGACGCCCTGCTGAACAAGCGTGGCACGACCTGGCGCAAACTCGATCCCGCCACGCAGGCAAGCGTGGTGGATGCGGCCAGCGCCGTGGCGGTTCTGGCGCATCACCCGAGCGCCATCAAGCGCCCGGTGGTGGAGGGCTGGAAGATGCTGCTGGTGGGGTTCGATGCGGCGCAATGGCGCGCGCTGACTGCGTCAGACGTCGCGCCAGATAGGCGCCCAGAGCCAGCAGCGTGAGGGTGGGCGGCAGGCCCCAGGAGCCGGGGATGACCGAGGCATCGCATACATGCAGATTGGGGCTGTGGCAGCTCAGGTTCTCGTCCACCATCTCTCCCAGACGCACGCTGCCGCCGGGGTGCGCCGCCACCCAGGGCGAGACATACGGTTTGCCGCTGCCGGCGGCTCGCAGCACGGCCCGCGCCTGCGTCACGCCTGACTGCATGCGCTGCCTGTCTGCGGGGCCGAAACGGCGCCAGGGGCGGCCATGCGCGTCGATGCGGCCGTCGATGTCGTCGCGGATTTTCACCATGATCATGGCCGTATGGCCGTAGCTGAGCAACTGATCGGGTCGGCACGCCGCCCAGGTGAAGGCGCGGAAAAAATTGCCCGGGACGGTGATGTCCGACAGCATGTAGCCGGCGTCCGCGTTGAAATAACCCGCGGACATCGAGATTTCCTGCGGCGCGCGGGCGATGGGCAGGTGACCCATGACAATGCGCAGCGGATCGCAGAAAAAGCCGCTTCCCGCCTGTTCCACGCCACTGTGCTGCAGGATGGCCGGGCTGGCGATGCCTCCGGCGCTGAGAATCACCCGGTCGGCGCGGAAGGTCTGCACCACGTCATTGCTGCGCGCCTCGACCCCGATCGCTTTTCCCTGTGAGAACAGGACGCGCAGCGCCTGCACGCCGGTGTGCAGGTGCGCGCCGTGTTTCACCGCCTGCTGCAACAGCCCGTGGGTGGACCAAAATGCCTCGGGCGGGCAGTTCCCGTCGTGGCAACGGGACTGGTCGATCATCTTGGGCAGTGGCTGCCAGGGCAGACCCAGCGACTGGCCCGCCTGCATCAGCCGCGTGGAGACGGAGGCCATCAACCCATCGTGCAGCGGGGCGTGGGGCAATTCGGCCAGAACCTGGTCGAGTGCCGAGGACAGATCGACGCCGTGCCGCGCGAACATGGCCAGCGGCGGCGGTGTTGCGGTGTGATAGAAGGTGACCGAGCCGCCGCCCACGCGCAGGCTGCGCAGCAGCACCACGCCGGGCGCGATCTGCATCGCTTCCCTGCGGCGCAAGAGCTTGAGCAGATTGGTGCCCGGAGGCGGGCCGGAGCCTTGCTCCAGAATGGCGACCCGCGCCCCTGAGCGCGCCAGATCGCGCGCCACCATCGCCCCGGCCGGGCCGGAGCCGACGACGAGGACGTCGGCGCTCGGCGCGGTGTCGGCCATGTGGGAGCGGGGCGGTGGCGGTCAGGCGGCCAGCAGTTGCCGCAGCACGAAGGGCAGAATGCCGCCGTGCTGGTAGTAATCGACCTCGATCGGGGTGTCGATGCGCAGCTTGAGCCTGACCTCCTGCTTGCTGCCGTTGGCGCGGGTGATGACCAGCAGCGCGTCCTGTTGCGGGCGCAGGCTGTCGCCCAGCTCGATGGCAAAGGTCTCGTTGCCCTGGATGCCCAGCGATTCCCACGAATCATTGCCGAGGAATTGCAGCGGCAGAACACCCATGCCGACCAGATTGGAGCGGTGGATGCGCTCGAAGCTGCGCGCCACCACGGCTTTCACCCCCAGCAGTTGCGTGCCCTTGGCGGCCCAGTCGCGGCTGGAGCCGGTGCCGTACTCCTCGCCGGCGAAGATGACGGTGGGCGTGCCGGCGGCGATGTACTGCATCGCCGCGTCGTAGATGAACATTTTCTTGCCGGAAGGTTGCATCACAGTCACGCCGCCTTCCTCGCGCGAGCCGTCGGCGCCAGCCGGGATCATCAGGTTCTTGATGCGCACGTTGGCGAAGGTGCCGCGCATCATCACCTCATGGTTGCCGCGGCGCGAGCCGTAGGAATTGAAGTCGGCCTTGAGCACGCCGTTGGCCTGCAGCCACTGCCCGGCGGGTGAACTGTCCTTGATCGAGCCGGCCGGCGAGATGTGGTCGGTCGTGATGGAGTCGCCAAACAGGGCTAGCGCCTTCGCCCCGCGCACATGCGGGGACGTGGCCGCGGGTTGCATGTCAAACCCGGCGAAAAACGGTGGCTCGGCGATGTAAGTGCTCTTGGGCCAGTCGTAGACCTGTCCCTTGACGCCTTCGATCTTTTTCCACAGCTTGCCGGGGTTGGCGGCAACCTGCGCATAGTTCTCCCTGAACACCTTGGGGTTCATGGCGAACTTCATCAGCTTGTTCACCTCGTCGCTGCTCGGCCAGATGTCGCCCAGGTACACGGGTTTGCCGCCCTTGCCATGGCCCACCGGTTCAGTCATCAGATCGCGGCGCACCGTGCCGGCAATGGCATAGGCCACGACCAGCGGCGGGCTGGCGAGGAAGTTCCCCTTGATGTTGGGGTGGATGCGCGCCTCGAAGTTGCGGTTGCCCGACAGCACGGCTGTGCACACCAGGTTGTTGGACACCACAGCGGCTTCGATGTCGGGCGCCAGCGGCCCGGCGTTGCCGATGCAGGTGGTGCAGCCGTAGGCGGCGACGTTGAAGCCCAGCTTTTCCAGGTAGGGCAGCAGGCCGGCCTTTTCAAGATATTCGGTGACCACGCGCGAACCGGGCGCCAGCGAAGTCTTGATGTGCTTCTTCACCTTGAGGCCGGCCTCCACCGCCTTCTTGGCCAACAGGCCCGCGGCCAGCAGCACGCTGGGGTTGGAGGTGTTGGTACAGGAGGTGATGGCGGCGATGAGCACGTCGCCATCGGCCAGCTCAATGCCGTCGTTGGCCCGGAAGGTCTGCTGCAGACGCTCGTGCGGCTGGTTGAAGCCGTTGTTGGCCGCCGGCGCCGAAAACAGCGTCTCGAACTGGTCTTTGACGTTGCCGAGTTCGATACGGTCCTGAGGACGCTTCGGACCGGCCAGCGAAGGCGCGACCGTGCCCAGGTCGAGTGTGAGCACCTGCGAGTAGTCGATGTCCCCGGCCTTGGGGACCCCGAACAGCTTCTGCGCCTTGAAGTAGGCCTCGAACAGCTCGATTTCGGCCTTGGTGCGGCCGGTGCCCTTGAAGTAGTCGATGGTCTTGTCGTCCACCGGGAAAAAACCCATGGTGGCGCCATATTCCGGGGCCATATTGCCGATGGTGGCGCGGTCGGTGACCGACAGGCTGGCCGTGCCTTCGCCGAAGAATTCGACAAACTTGCCGACCACCTTGGCCTTGCGCAGCATTTCGGTGATGGTGAGCACCAGATCGGTGGCGGTCACGCCGCCGCGCAGTTTGCCCTTGAGTTCCACGCCGACCACGTCGGGAGTGAGGAAGTACACCGGCTGGCCGAGCATGGCGGCTTCCGCTTCGATGCCGCCCACGCCCCAGGCCACCACGCCGATGCCGTTGATCATGGTGGTGTGGCTGTCGGTGCCCACCAGGGTGTCGGGGTAGGCCACGCCGTCCTTGGTTTTGTGCACGCCGCGGGCGAGATATTCCAGGTTGACCTGGTGCACGATGCCAAAGCCCGGAGGCACGACGCCGAAGGTGTCGAAGGCCTGCATGCCCCACTTCATGAACTGGTAGCGCTCGCGGTTGCGCTGGAACTCGATCTGCATGTTGAGGTCGAGCGATTTTTTGTTGCCGTAGTCGTCGATCATCACCGAGTGATCGACGACAAGATCGACCGGCACCAGCGGCTCGATGGCCTTGGGGTTTTTGTGCATCTTCGCCGCGACGCTGCGCATCGCGGCCAGATCGGCCAGCAGTGGCACGCCGGTGAAGTCCTGCAGCACCACGCGGGCGACGACGAAGGGAATTTCATCGGTGCGGGCGGCATTGGGCTTCCAGGCGGCGAGCTGCTTGACGTGCTCGGCACTGACTTTCTTGCCGTCGCAGTTGCGCAGCACAGACTCCAGAACGATGCGGATCGATACCGGCAGGCGCGACAGATCCTGCCCAAGCTCCTTGGCGAGCTGGGGCAGGGAATAGAACGACGCGGTCTTGCCCGCAGCGGTCTTGAAGGTCTTGCGCGTTTTGGCGAAGGCGTGCGAGGGCACGACGCTGGCGGGTTTGGCTGGCATGGTGTTCTCCGGGGTCAGATGACGTACAGATCGACGTAGTCGTGCACGGACATGGATTCAAGCAAGTTCTGATCCAGAGACACGTCGAGAATGGCCTGTTGCTGTTTGCCCGGAAAGCGCCGGGCCAGATTGGTGCGGAACTTGGCTTCGAGCAGGGGAATGCCGTCGGCGCGGCGGCGCTTGTGGCCAATGGGGTACTCCACGGCGATCTCGGGCAGCACCGAGCCGTCCTTGAGGGTGACGGTCAGGGCGTTGGCGATGGAGCGTTTGTCGGGATCGTGGTAGTCGCGGGTGTATTGCGGGTCTTCGACGCAGGTGATCTTGTCGCGCAGGACGTCGATGCGCGGATCTGCGGCCACCGCGTCTTCGTAGTCGCTGGCAGTGAGGCGGCCGAACAGCAGCGGCACCGCCACCATGTACTGGATGCAGTGATCGCGGTCGGCCGGGTTGTTCAGCGGGCCTGTCTTGTCGATGATGCGGATGCAGGCTTCATGGGTGCGGATGACGATGCGGGCGATGTCGTCCGCGCTCTTGCCCGCGGTCTTGAGCTGCTGGTGCAGGGTCATGGCCGCTTCCACCGCGGTCTGGCTGTGGAACTCGGCGGGGAAACTGATCTTGAACAGCACGTTTTCCATCACATAGCTGCCATAGGGCCGCTGGAACTTGAACGGCTGGCCTTTGAATAGCACGTCGTAAAAGCCCCAGGTCTTGGCGCTCAGCACGCTGGGGTAGCCCATTTCGCCGGTCTTGGCGATGAGCGCCAGACGCACGCCGCGGCTGGTCGCGTCGCCCGCGGCCCAGCTCTTGCGGCTGCCGGTATTGGGTGCGTGGCGGTAGGTGCGCAGGGATTGGCCATCCACCCAGACCAGCGACACGGCGTTGATGATCTCGTCGCGGCTCAGGCCCAGCATGCGTGCCACCACGGCGGCGGTGGCGACCTTGACCAGCACCACATGATCGAGCCCGACCTTGTTGAAACTGTTTTCCAGCGCGATCACACCCTGGATTTCATGCGCCTGGATCATCGCCGTGAGCACGTCGCGCATGGTCAGCGGCTTCTTGCCGACAGCCACGGCGTTGCGGCTCAGCCAGTCGGCCACGGCGAGGATGCCGCCGAGGTTGTCCGATGGGTGGCCCCACTCGGCGGCCAGCCAGGTGTCGTTGAAGTCCAGCCAGCGGATCATCGTCCCGATGTTGAACGCGGCCTGCACCGGGTCGAGCTGCAACTGGGTGCCGGGAATCTTGGCGCCGTGCGGAACGATGGTGCCCGGCACGATGGGGCCGAGCAACTTGGTGCAGGCCGGGTACTCCAGCGCTTCCAATCCGCACCCGAGGGTATCGATCAGGCAGCTGCGGGCGGTCTGGTAGGCCAGCGCGCTGTCGATCTCGGTCTTGAGGACGTAGTCAGCAATGTCGACCAGAACCTGGTCAGGAGTGGGACGGACGTTGGAAATCGCTGAGGACATAGATCAAGGGATTAGTGGATGGGAACGCAGTCGTCGGCCAGGCGCGTCATGTTCTTTTTGTCGAACAGCATGCTCTTGGCTGGAATCTGGATGAGGACGAAGCCGACCTTGGCATCATCGAAGTGATAGGCGCCGGTGGACGTGGGCTTACGCTTGAGCAGGTAATGCTTGCGGTTCCAGGTCACCAGAACCGCTTGATCGTCGGCTGCCTCGACTTTGATGTCCATGGGCTGCCGTTGCGATCCGCACAGCATGCGGCCGTCCTTGAAGGCGAAGACCGGGTTGACATCGGGATAGCCGTTTTCGGTACCCACAGGCTGGGCCTGCGCGGTTTCCGGCGTGAGCAGCGCGGGTGTGGCCGCGGCGATGGCGACCGTGGAGGCAGGCTTGACCTTGGTTTTTGCCTTGTGGGTCTGGGTTGGCGTTTTGGCCGGGCCGGATTCGCCAGCCGCGTGGGCGGGCAGGGCGAGGGCGAAGGACAGGCCGAGCAGGCCGCAAAGAAGGTGCAACTTGAGCTTCATATCAGACGACTCCACGAACTGGACCACGGGAAAAGACCGCTCCAGGTCGTTGTGAGTGGTTGATCAGGCGCGGCTGCATGACGGTGAGTGCGCGTGACCGGGCTCAGGAACGCTGTGCGAGCGGGACGAACTGCAGGTTTTCCGGGCCAGTGTAATTCGCGCTGGGGCGAATGATCTTGTTGTCCTGTCGCTGCTCCACAACATGCGCGCTCCAGCCGCTGGTGCGCGAGATGACGAACAGCGGGGTGAACATGGCGGTCGGCACGCCCATTTTCTGATAGCTCACGGCGCTGAACCAGTCGAGATTGGGGAACATCTTTTTCACGTCCCACATCACCGCCTCCAGCCGTTCGGCGATGGCGAACAGGCGCATGTCGCTCTGGTCGGCGGACAGGCGGCGCGCCACTTCCTTGATGACCTTGTTGCGCGGATCGGCGATGGTGTAGACCGGGTGGCCGAAGCCGATGACCACTTCCTTGCTGGCGACCCGCTGGCGGATGTCTGCCTCGGCCTCGTCCGGGCTGGCGTAGCGGCTCTGGATCTCGAAGGCCGCTTCGTTGGCGCCGCCATGCTTGGGGCCGCGCAGCGCGCCGATGGCGCCGGTGATGGCGCTGAACAGATCGCTGCCCGTCCCGGCGATGACGCGGGCGGTGAAGGTGGAAGCGTTGAATTCGTGCTCGGCGTAGAGAATGAGCGAGGTGTGCATCGCCCTCTCCCACAGCGCGCTGGGCTTGTGGCCGTGCAGCAGGTGCAGGAAGTGGCCGCCAATGGAGTCGTCATCGGTTTCCACCTCGATGCGCCGTCCGTTGGCGGCCCAATGCCACCAGTACAGCAGCATCGACCCCTGGCAGGCCATGAGCTTGTCGGCAATGTCGCGTGCGCCGGCGATGTTGTGATCTTCCTTCTCGGGCATGACGCAGCCCAGCACCGACACCCCGGTGCGCAGCACGTCCATCGGATGGGCGGACGGGGGCAGTTGTTCCAGCGCGGTTTTCACCGCGGCGGGCAGGCCGCGCAGGCGCTTGAGCTTGGTTTTGTAGGCGGCGAGCTCGGAGACGTTGGGCAGCTTGCCGTGGACCAGCAGATGCGCCACTTCCTCGAATTCGCAGGCCTCGGCCAGATCGAGAATGTCGTAGCCGCGGTAGTGCAGATCGTTGCCGCTGCGACCCACGGTGCACAGCGCCGTGTTGCCCGCCGCGACCCCAGAGAGGGCGACCGATTTTTTTGGCTTGAAGGTCATGCCGCCTGGCGCGGTGTTGTCACTCATGGGTTGTCTCCTCGGTGCTCTTATGGTTTGGGTTTGCCGGAAAACAGCGCGTCGAGGCGCTGCTCGTAAGCGTGATAGCCAATGCTCTCGTACAACTCAGCGCGGGTCTGCATCAGCGGCACCACGGCCTGCTGCGAACCGTCGCGGCGGATGGTCTGGTAGACGGTCTGCGCCACCTTGTTCATGGCGCGGAAGGCCGACAGCGGATAGAGCGCCATGGCCACTCCCGCGCTGCGCAGTTCGTCCACGGTGAACAGCGGCGTGGCGCCGAACTCCGTGATGTTGGCCAGAAGCGGCACGCCCACGGCGGTGCCGAATTTGCGGTAGGTGTCCAGATCGAGTGCGGCTTCGGCGAAGATGGCGTCGGCCCCGGCCTCGGCGCAGGCGCGGGCGCGGGCGATGGCCGCGTCCAGACCTTCCACAGCGATGGCGTCGGTGCGGGCGATGATGAAAAAGTCGGGGTCGGTGCGCGCGTCGACCGCAGCCTTGATCCGGTCGACCATTTCGCTGCTGGACACGATTTCCTTGCCCGGCCGGTGGCCGCAGCGCTTGGCGCCGACCTGGTCTTCGATGTGCAGTGCCGCCGCGCCGAACTTGATCAGACTCTTGACCGTGCGCGCGATGTTGAAGGCGCTGGGGCCGAAGCCCGTGTCCACGTCCACCAGCAGCGGCAGGTCGCAGACGTCGGTGATGCGGCGCACATCGGTGAGCACATCGTCCAGAGTGTTGATGCCCAGATCGGGCAGGCCCAGCGAACCGGCGGCAACGCCGCCGCCCGATAGATAAATGGCGCGAAAGCCCGCGTGTTGCGCCAGCAGCGCGTGGTTGGCGTTGATGGCCCCCACGATCTGCAGCGGACTTTCCTGTGAGAGCGCGTGGCGGAAGCGCTCGCCTGCACTTGGCGTTGTCATATGGTGTGTGGCTTTACAGCAGGTGCTGCACACCGGCCTTTTCTTCTTCCAGTTCGGCAAGTGTTTTATTGATGCGCTCCTGCGAGAAGGCGTCGATGGGCAGATCGCGTACCAGCTGGTATTCACCGTTTGCGCAGGTGACGGGGAAACCGAACATCGTGTCTTTGGGTATGCCGTAGGAACCGTCGGATGCAATGCCCATGCTGACCCACTTGCCGTTGGTGCCCAGCACCCAGTCGCGCATGTGGTCGATGGCGGCGTTGGCTGCCGATGCGGCGGAACTCAGGCCGCGCGCCTCGATGATGGCAGCGCCGCGCTTGCCCACGGTGGGCAGGAACACCTCGCTGTTCCACACCGGATCGTTGATCAGGTCTTTGACCGACTGGCCGCCCACGGTGGCGAAGCGATAGTCGGCATACATGGTGGGCGAGTGGTTGCCCCAGACGCAGACCTTTTCCAGATCGGCCACGGCCTTGCCGGTCTTGGCGGCGAGCTGGCTCAGCGCCCGGTTGTGATCCAGGCGCAGCATGGCGGTGAAGTTCCTGGCCGGCAGATCGGGCGCGGACTTCATGGCGATGTAGGCGTTGGTATTGGCCGGGTTGCCGACCACCAGCGTCTTGACCGTGCGCTTGGCCACGGCATTGAGCGCCTTGCCCTGCGCGGTGAAGATCTGCGCATTGGCCGAGAGCAGATCGCGCCGCTCCATGCCTGGGCCGCGCGGACGGGCGCCGACCAGCAGGGCGTAGTCCACGTCCTTGAACGCGGTGTTCGGATCGTCGTGCGCGTTCATGTCGGCCAGCAGCGGAAAGGCGCAGTCCTCCAATTCCATCATCACGCCATTGAGCGCCTTCTGCGCCTTCTCGTCAGGAATTTCGAGCAACTGCAGAATGACAGGCTGATCGGCGCCGAGCATCTGGCCGGAGGCGATGCGAAACAGCAGCGCATAGCCGATCTGGCCAGCGGCTCCGCTGACGGTGACGCGAACGGGGGCTTTGGACATGGGGGAACTCCTGTTTCGGTGAGGGTCGGGCAGGCGGGTGCGCACGCCGCGGCACGTTGTTGTGCGCTGCAGTATCCAGGCGAGTGTAGGTCGGGCCTGGAGCGGAGTCAACAGCTCATCTATCTTATATAAGATGTTTTTTAGCAAACGCTGGACAAGCCCGCTGTGCCTATGCTGCAATGCACGACATGATGGTGTCCCGCACTGCTCCAGATCCAGCGCCCGAGGCGCAATCGCCTGCTTCGTCCAACCCGAGTTTCAGCCCCTTGTACCGGCAGATCAAGGGATTGATCACGCGTGGCCTGCAGCACGGGGACTGGAAGCCGGGCGAACTCATTCCCAGCGAATCCGATCTGGCGCGTCGCTTCGGTGTCAGTCAGGGCACGGTGCGCAAGGCCGTGGACGAACTGGCTGCCGAAGGTCTGCTGCTGCGCAGGCAGGGCCGCGGCACATTTGTGTCCACGCACCACGAAGAGCGGGTGAAGTTCCGCTTTTTGCGTCTGGTGCCTGATGTCGCCGAGGACGCGCGCGCGCTGCCGCAGCCCATGGAGCGGCAGTTTCTGGAGTGCAAGCGCACGCGCGCATCGCAAGATGTGGCGCGGATGCTCGGCATCCGGTCGGGTGAAAGCGTGACGCAGATCCGGCGCCTGCTGCTGCTTGCGGGCAATCCTGTCGTGTATGAAGACATTTACCTCCCTGGCCCCGCCTTCCGTGCCTTGACTGCGGAACGGCTGGAGAGCTATCGCGGTCCGCTTTACGCCCTGTTTGAATCGGAGTTTTCCACCCGCATGGTGCGGGCCGAGGAAAAACTTCGCGCCGTCAACGCAACCGAGCAGGAAGCGCGGCTGCTGCGGGTCAAGGAGGGCGAGGCCCTGCTGCTCGTGGAGCGGCTGTCATTCAGCTATGGTGAACTGCCTGCGGAATACCGCCGGGGGCTGTACGACACCCGGCATCATCACTATCGCAATGAGTTGAACTGAACCTGCCAGAGAGTCAAAAACCGTGGCTGCCTGACGGGTCGTCCGTATGCTGCAATGCAATAGACTGAAAATACAAACAAAATATTGAAGCGTTTTCTGGCGTATTCAAGGACACCAACAAGAACACTCAATACGAGCTTCCGGTCATGCTATTTCCGTTCACAACGAGGCCAGCGTCATGACAAAACCTGCGTCGCCACCGGCTCGGCCGGTTTATCGCAACATCCACATTACCCAGATCGTGAGCTATCGCCTGCCGCTGGCGGGCATTGTCTCCATCCTGCACCGGGTCAGCGGCGCGGTGATGTTTCTCGCCTTGCCGCTGGTGCTCTGGGCGTTCGACGCCAGCCTGCGCAGCCCCGACAGTCATGCCGCCATCGCGCAGTTTCTTTCGCACGGGGTCGTCAAGCTCGTTCTGCTGGGTCTGTTCTGGGCGCTGATGCATCACCTCGTCGCCGGGGTGCGGCATTTGTGGATGGACGCATTCCATGCGGTGAGCAAGGCGCAGGGGCTGCAACTGGCCGTCATCACTTTTGTCGTATCGCTCGGTCTGACGGGGCTGTTCGGCCTCAAGCTGCTGGGGGTGTACTGAAATGGGCGGCAACGACATCGGCAACAAGCGCCTGGTGGTGGGCGCGCATTACGGTCTGCGCGACTGGATGGCGCAGCGCGTCACAGCGGCGATCATCGCGGTGTTCACCGTGGTGCTGCTGGCGTATTTCCTCGCCCCCGGCCCGCTCGACTATGCCCGCTGGCACGGCCTGTTCGCGCAGCAGTGGATGAAGCTGCTGACCTTCGTCACCGTGCTGGCGCTGATCTATCACGTCTGGGTGGGCATGCGCGATATCTGGATGGATTACGTCAAACCCGTGTGGGTGCGTCTGCTGCTGCAGATCGGCACCATTGTGTGGCTATTGGCTTGCGCGGGCTGGGCCTTGCAAGTGTTGTGGAGAGCGTAAATGCAGGTCAGCAATCGCAAATTCGATGTGGTGGTGGTGGGCGCGGGCGGATCCGGATTGCGTTGCGCGCTGCAGCTGGCGCGCGCCGGGCTGGACGTGGCGGTGCTGTCCAAGGTGTTCCCGACGCGTTCGCATACCGTGGCGGCCCAAGGGGGCATCGGCGCTTCGCTCGGCAATATGAGCGAGGACAACTGGTACTGGCACATGTTCGACACCGTCAAGGGATCGGACTATCTCGGCGACCAGGACGCCATCGAGTTCATGTGCCGCGAGGCGCCCAGTGTGGCGTACGAGCTGGAACACATGGGCATGCCGTTCGACCGCAATCCCGATGGCACCATCTACCAGCGGCCGTTTGGCGGCCATACTGCCAATTTTGGCGAAAAAGCCGTGCAGCGCGCCTGCGCCGCAGCTGATCGCACCGGCCATGCCATGCTGCACACGCTCTACCAGCAAAACGTCGCCGCGCGCACCCATTTCTTTGTCGAATGGATGGCGCTGGACTTGATTCGCGACGCCGAAGGCGACGTGCTCGGCGTGGTCGCGTTGGAAATGGAAACCGGTGACGTCACCATTTTCGAGGGCAAGACCACGGTGCTGGCCACCGGCGGGGCAGGGCGCATCTTTGCCGCGTCGACCAATGCCTTCATCAATACCGGAGACGGCCTGGGCATGGCGGCGCGCGCCGGCATTCCGCTGCAGGACATGGAGTTCTGGCAGTTCCACCCCACCGGGGTGGCGGGCGCCGGGGTGCTGATCACCGAAGGGGTGCGCGGCGAAGGCGGCATTCTGCTCAACGCCAACGGCGAGCGCTTCATGGAGCGCTACGCCCCCACCTACAAAGACCTGGCGCCGCGCGACTATGTCTCGCGGTCGATGGACCAGGAAATCAAGGAAGGGCGTGGTGCCGGGCCGCGCAAGGATCATGTACTGCTCAAGCTCGATCACCTCGGGGCAGAGACCATCATGAAGCGGCTGCCTTCCATCCGCGACATTGCGATTCGTTTTGCCAACGTCGATCCGATCAAGGAACCCATTCCCGTGGTGCCGACCATTCATTACCAGATGGGAGGTGTGCCGGCGAACATCCACAGCCAGGTGGTTGTGCCGCAGGGCGACAACCCCACGGCAGTGGTGGGTGGGCTTTACGCCATCGGCGAATGTTCCTGCGTGAGCGTGCATGGCGCCAACCGTTTGGGCACCAATTCCCTGCTCGACCTGATGGTGTTCGGCCGGTCTGCCGGCAATCACATCATCGCCAGCGAGGCGCACAAGCGCGCACACAAACCCTTGCCGAAAGACGCGGCCGAGCGCTCGCTGGCGCGTCTTGCCCAGCTCGACGCCTCCAAGACCGGAGACGGCAGCCATGTGGTGGCAGACGCCATCCGCACGGCGATGCAGACCCATTGCGGCGTGTTCCGTACCGACAAACTCATGTCCGAAGGGGTCCAGGCCATTGCCGACATTGCCGACCAGGTCGATCGCATTCACCTCAAAGACAAATCCAGGGTGTTCAACACCGCACGGATCGAGGCGCTGGAGGTCGACAACCTGATCGAGGTCGCCAAGGCCACCATGGTCTCGGCTCAAGCCCGCAAGGAAAGCCGCGGCGCGCACTATCACAACGACCACACCGAGCGCGACGACCAGGACTGGCTCAAGCACACGCTGTGGTGGCGCGAGGGCAGCCGCCTGAGCTACAAGCCGGTCCAGCTCAAGCCCTTGACCGTCGAGCCTTTCAAACCCAAGGCCCGAACTTTCTGATCCATGATTCGCCCGGTTGATCGGGCAAGAGGAGTGCACATGAGCGATACGCGCAAGATGAAGTTTTCCATCTACCGCTACGACCCCGAAAAGGACGCCAAGCCCTACATGCAGGACTATGAGGTGACGCTCCTGCACACCGACAAGATGCTGCTCGACGCCATCCAGCGCATCAAGTGGGAACTCGACGACTCTCTGTCCATCCGCCGCTCCTGTCGCGAGGGCGTGTGCGGCTCGGATGCGATGAACATCAACGGCAAGAACGGTCTGGCCTGCATCACCAACCTGCTCACCCTCAAGGAGCCGGTGGTGCTCAAGCCGCTGCCCGGCCTGCCGGTCATCCGCGACCTGATCGTGGACATGACCCAGTTCTTCAATCAATACCACTCGATCAAACCCTATCTGGTCAACAACACTCCGCCCCCGGAAAAGGAGCGCCTGCAAAGCCCGGCCGAGCGCGAGGAACTCAACGGCCTGTACGAGTGCATTCTGTGCGCGAGCTGCTCCACTTCCTGCCCGAGTTTCTGGTGGAACCCGGACAAGTTCGTCGGCCCGGCGGGACTGCTGCAGGCCTATCGCTTCATTGCCGACAGCCGCGACGAAGCCACCGGCGAGCGCCTGGACAACCTCGAAGACCCCTACCGCCTGTTCCGCTGCCACACCATCATGAACTGTGTGGACGTGTGTCCGAAAGAGCTCAACCCCACGCTGGCGATCAGCAAGATCAAGGACATGATGGTGCGCCGCGCCGTCTGAACACACCATGCTGACTGCCGCCGCCCCCGCAGACGCTGCCGAACTCTCCCGCTTGCGCTGGCGTGCCCGGCGCGGCATGCTGGAGAACGATCTGATCCTGCAACGCTATTTCGCGCAGCGTGATACCCCACTCGGCAAGGACGAGGTCGCGGCGCTCGATGCCCTGCTGGCCCTGGACGACAACACCCTGTTCGATCTGTTCCTGCGCAATACCCCGCTTCCAGGGGAGTTGGACCGGCCGCAGGTCCGGGATTTGCTCGAAACCTTGCAGCGCTTGTGAGCTTGGTACTGTTCGCGGCTCGCGTCATTCCGTCCCCGGAGCAGGTCTCCGGGAGCTTCACACCACAATCCCCGGAGATTAGAAAATGACCCCCTCAAGCGATAAAGCCACGCTGTCTTTCGCGGACGGCGCACCCAGCGTCGAACTGCCAATCTACAAGGGCACGACCGGCCCGGACGTGATCGACATCCGCAAGCTCTATGCGCAGACCGGCAAGTTCACCTATGACCCGGGCTTCCTGTCCACCGCCTCGTGCAGCTCGGCCATCACCTATATCGACGGTGACAAGGGCGAGCTGCTGTACCGCGGCTACCCCATCGAGCAGATTGCGGTGCAGTGCGATTACCTGGAAACCTGCTACCTCATCCTGTACGGCGAGTTGCCCAACGCGGCGGAGAAAATGGTGTTCGCCGAGCGCATCACCAAGCACACCATGGTGCATGAGCAGATGCAGTTTTTCCTGCGCGGCTTCCGCCGCGACGCGCACCCGATGGCCGTGCTCACCGGGCTGGTCGGCGCGATGTCGGCGTTCTATCCCGACTCGATCAATGTCAACGACCCTGAGCAGCGCGACATTTCCGCCATTCGGCTCATCGCCAAAATGCCCACGCTGGTGGCCATGGCCTACAAGTACAACATGGGCCAGCCCTACATGTATCCGCGCAACGACCTGAGCTATGCGGGCAACTTCATGCGCATGATGTGGGCCACGCCCTGCGAGGACTACACCCCCAACCCGGTGATCGAGCGCGCGCTCGACCGCATTTTCATTCTGCACGCCGACCACGAGCAGAACGCCTCCACCTCCACGGTGCGGCTGTGCGCTTCGAGCGGCACCAACCCGTTTGCCGCCATTGCCGCCGGCGTGGCCTGCCTGTGGGGCCCGGCGCACGGCGGGGCCAACGAAGCCTGCCTGAACATGCTCGACGACATCCAGGCCAAGGGCGGCGTGGCCAAGATCGGCGAATTCATCAGCGAGGTCAAGGACAAGAATTCCGCGGTGCGGCTGATGGGCTTCGGCCACCGCGTCTACAAGAACTACGACCCGCGCGCCAAGCTCATGCGCGAAACCTGCCACGAAGTGCTCGATGCCCTGGGCCTGCACGACGACCCGCTGTTCAAACTGGCCATGACCCTGGAAAAAATCGCGCTGGAAGACGACTATTTCATCCAGCGCAAGCTCTATCCGAACGTGGACTTCTATTCGGGCATCGTGCAGAAGGCCATTGGCGTGCCGGTGTCGCTGTTCACCGCCAACTTCGCGCTGGCGCGCACCGTGGGCTGGATTGCGCAGCTCAACGAAATGCTCACCGACCCCGAGTACAAGATTGGCCGCCCGCGCCAGTTGTTCACCGGCGCGATGCGCCGCGACGTCAAGCCTGTTGCTCAGCGGGGTTGAGCGGCAGCAGCATCACCAGCTTGTATTCCGGGTGCAGGGCGGCGCGCAGGGTCAGTTGCTCGTAGACCAGGCGCCCTTGCCGGGGGTGCTGAAAGCCGCGCTCGCCGCCTTCACGCTCTTGCACGTCGTTGAGTTTCCACAACGCGGCAAACTCCGGGCTGCGCATGCTCAATGCGTCGATCAATTCGCGCAGGGGCGCGGCGTGCAATCGCCCGCCGCAGTCCGCCCGGAATTCCGCCACTAGCCGCTGTGAGCGCATCGCCCAGTTCTCGATCAGATCGCGCGCCTGCGGGTTGAAGAACAAAAAACGAAGCAGATTGGGAGGCGCGCCCGCCTGCTCGTCTTCCGAGGATGACTGCCAGCCCAGGAACAGATCCGCGGCCTGGGCGTTTCCAGCCACCACATCCCAACGCTGATTGAGCACATAAGCGGGATGCTGAATTGCATGCACGCTGCGCAGCACCGCATCGACTGCCTTGGGCGGCGCCACGGGCGCACTGGGGTCGCGTCGCCGGGCCAGCTCGAAGAGATAGGCGCGCTCTGCCGCAGACAGTTGCAAGGCCTGCGCCAGCCGCTCCAGGGTCTTGGTCGATGCGGCGACCTGCCTGCCCTGTTCCAGCCAAGTGATCCAGGTGGCGCTGACGCCGCAGAGCGTGGCGAGTTCTTCCCGGCGCAGACCAGGGGCGCGGCGGCGACCCGCCGAGGGCAGGCCCGCTGCGGCAGGCGCCAGGCGGTTGCGGTGCAGGCGGATGAACTCGCCCAGCAGGCGACTGCCTTGGTGCGGGTCGGGCGGAACGGTGGACGCGGGGGTGGACATGGCGGCATGCGCAGAAGCAAGTTGCACAGACTGGTGGGTTTTTATACCAGGATATTTTCTCATCTTGTACCAGGAATTAGGCGCCGCTATCTTTTGCCTATCGACCGAGCCGCGTATCTCTGACTCTCGATCCCGGAGAACATCGCATGCAACAACACGCATTGACAGCAAAACAGTTCGGCACCACGGCTGCTGCCTATCTCTCCAGCGCAGTGCATGCGCAGGGGGAGGATTTGCGCCGCCTTGGTGCGCTGGCGCGGCAGTTGCAATGTGGCAGCGCGCTGGATCTCGGCTGCGGGGCCGGGCATGCCAGTTTCGCCTTGGCTGCCGCTGGTGCGCAGGTCACCGCCGTCGATCTTGCCTCCGAGATGCTGGAGATCGTTGCGCGTGAGGCGGCGACGCGGCAGTTGACCGGCGTGCGCACGCAGCAGGGTTCGGTCGATGCCCTGCCGTTTGCCGCAGCCTGTTTCGATCTGGTGGTCACCCGGTTTTCCGCGCATCACTGGCTCGATGTCCCGGCAGCGCTGCGCGAGGTGCGCCGGGTGATCAAGCCGAGTGGAACGCTGGTGATCATTGATGTCGTTGCGCTGGAATCCCCGTTGTGCGACACGCTGCTGCAGACGGTGGAAATTCTGCGTGACGCCTCACATGTGCGCGATTACCGCCGGTCCGAATGGCGTGAGTTGCTCCGGCAGGCCGGGTTTGCCGTGCCACAGTCCGACAGCTGGTCGCTGACCATGGAATTCGCTTCGTGGGTGGCGCGCATGCGCACGCCGACGCTGCGGGTGCAGGCGATCCGCGATGTGTTTGCGCAAGCGCCACAGGAAGCGCGTGCGGCATTCCGTCTGCAGGCGGACGGCTCGTTCGATCTGCCTGTGGCGTGGATGCAGACCCAGCCCAGCGTGGCCTGAGGCACACCCACTAAAATCAACCTTTCATGACAAGTCAAGCGCGCACCGCGCGCAAGACGCAGGAGAAGCCGATGGGCCGAACGCTGTACGACAAATTGTGGGACGAGCATGTGGTGCGCACCGAGGAAGACGGCACCGCGCTGCTCTACATCGACCGCCATCTGGTGCATGAAGTCACCAGCCCGCAGGCGTTTGAAGGGCTGCAACTCGCGGGGCGCAAAGTCTGGCGCCTGAGCGCCAATCTGGCGGTGGCCGACCACAACGTGCCCACGACAGACCGTCGGGAGGGTATTGCCGATCCGATCTCGCGCTTACAGGTCGAGACGCTCGACGCCAACTGCGCTGCCAGCGGCATCACCGAGTTCCGCATGAACGACCGGCGCCAGGGCATCGTCCACGTCATTGGTCCGGAGCAGGGCGCCACCCTGCCGGGCATGACGGTGGTCTGCGGCGATTCACACACCAGTACCCACGGTGCTTTCGGCGCGCTGGCCTTCGGCATCGGCACCAGTGAAGTCGAGCATGTGCTGGCGACGCAAACCCTGCTGGCGCCCAAGATGAAAAACATGCTGGTGCGCATGGACGGCCCGCTGCCCACGGGTTGCCGCGCCAAGGACATCGCCCTGGCCATCATCGGCAAGATCGGCACTGCCGGGGGCACGGGCTACACCATCGAGTTTGCCGGCAGCACCATCTCGGCGTTGTCGATGGAAGGCCGCATGACTCTGTGCAATATGGCCATCGAAGCCGGTGCGCGGGCCGGGCTGGTGGCCGTGGACGATACCACCGTCAACTATGTGCGCGGCCGCCCCTTTGCGCCCACTGGCGTGGCCTGGGACCTGGCAGTGCAATACTGGCGCGGACTGCATTCCGACGCCGACGCCCGCTTCGACCGCGTGGTCACCCTCGATGCCCGCGAACTTGTGCCGCAGGTCACCTGGGGGACGTCGCCCGAAATGGTGCTGCCGGTCGACGCCCGCGTGCCAGATCCCGACAAGGAAAAAGACGCCAACAAGCGCTCGGCCATGGAGCGCGCACTCACCTATATGGGCCTGGAACCGAACAAGGCCATCACCGATATCCGTATCGACAAGGTGTTCATCGGATCGTGCACCAACTCGCGCATCGAGGATCTGCGCGACGCCGCGCAAGTGGTCACTGGGCGGCATATCGCCAAGAACGTGCGTCAAGCCCTGGTGGTGCCCGGCTCGGGTCTGGTCAAGGCGCAGGCCGAGGCCGAGGGGCTGGACAAAATTTTCACGGCCGCCGGCTTTGAATGGCGCGAGCCCGGCTGTTCCATGTGTCTGGCGATGAATGCCGACCGCCTGGAGCCCGGCGAGCGCTGCGCCTCCACCTCCAACCGCAACTTCGAAGGGCGGCAGGGCGCGGGCGGCCGCACCCATCTGGTCAGTCCGGCCATGGCTGCCGCAGCGGCGATTGCCGGACATTTTGTCGATGTGCGCAAGCTCTGAGCGCCCATCCACGTTTCAACAGGAGTTCGCCATGAAATCTCTTCTCTCCCTCCTTCTGCTCGCTGCAACACTGCTGTCACTGACCGCCTGTAACACCGTTGCGGGAGTGGGCAAGGATCTCAAGGCCGGCGGTCAGGCCATCACCAACGCAGCCGATCAGGCGAAGTAAATCGAAAAGGCCGCGGTGACGCGGGTCTGCACAATGGAACAATTTGTCGTCCACAAAGGACTGGTCGCGCCGATGGATCGCGACAACGTCGATACCGACGCCATCATTCCCAAACAGTTTCTCAAGTCGATCCACCGAACCGGATTCGGCCCCAACCTGTTCGACGAATGGCGCTACCTCGACCACGGCGAGCCGGGGCAAGACCCGGCCACGCGCAAGCCCAACCCCGACTTCGCGCTCAACCAGCCGCGGTATGCCGGTGCCAGCATTCTGCTGGCGCGCGACAACTTCGGTTGCGGCTCATCACGCGAGCATGCGCCCTGGGCGCTGCAGCAGTACGGCTTTCGCGCCCTGATTGCCAGCAGCTACGCCGACATCTTCTACAACAATTGCTTCAAGAATGGCGTGCTGCCGATTGTCTTGTCCAAGGCACAGGTGGCGCGGCTGTTCGACGAGCTTTACGGCTTCGTCGGCTACACCCTCACCATCGACCTGCCGCGGCAGGTGGTGGTCAAGCCGGACGGCACCGAGCTTGCCTTCGATGTGGGCGACTTCCGCAAGCACTGCCTGATCAACGGCCTCGACGACATCGGCCTCACTCTTGGCCACGCGCAGGAGATTCGCGCCTATGAGGCCGAGCGCCTGGCGCGCATGCCCTGGCTCGACAACCGCATCCTTTAATTTCCACGCGAATCGCTCACATGAATATTGCCGTATTGCCCGGAGACGGAATCGGGCCCGAAATCATTGCCGAAGCCGTCAAGGTGCTCCGGCGCATCGCGCAGGACGGATTCGACTTCACCTTCGAGTTCGCTCCGGTCGGCGGCGCTGCCTATGCCGCGAGCGGCCACCCGCTACCCGAGGCCACGCTCAATCTGGCCAGGTCGGCCGACGCCGTGCTGTTCGGCGCCGTGGGCGACTGGAAGTACGACACCCTGGAGCGGCATCTTCGCCCCGAGCAGGCCATTCTGGGCTTGCGCAAGAACCTCGGCCTGTTCGCCAATCTGCGCCCGGCCGTTCTGTACGCCGAACTGGCAGACGCCTCCAGCCTGAAGCCCGAAGTGGTGTCCGGGCTTGACATTCTGATCGTGCGCGAACTGACCGGCGACATCTACTTCGGCCAGCCGCGCGGCCGCCGCACGGCGCCAGATGGTGCTTTCGCCGGCCAGCCCGAAGCCTTCGACACCATGCGCTACAGCCGCCCGGAAATCGAGCGCATCGCGCATGTGGCGTTCAAGGCCGCGCAGGGGCGCAACAAGCGCCTGACCAGCGTGGACAAGGCCAATGTGCTGGAGACCTTCCAGTTCTGGAAAGACATCGTCACCGAGATCGGGCAGCAGTACCCGGACGTGCAGCTCGACCACATGTACGTGGACAACGCGGCGATGCAGCTCGTCAAGGCGCCGAAAAAGTTCGACGTCATCGTCACCGGCAATATGTTCGGCGACATCCTCAGCGACGAGGCGTCGATGCTCACCGGCTCCATCGGCATGCTGCCTTCGGCCTCGCTCAACGAGAAGGGGCAGGGGCTGTACGAACCCAGCCACGGCAGCGCGCCGGACATCGCCGGTCAGGGCATCGCCAATCCGCTGGCGACCATTCTGAGCGCGGCCATGATGTTGCGGCACTCGCTGAAACTGCCGCAGCAGGCCGACCGCATCGAGTCCGCGGTGCAGAAGGCACTGGCGCAGGGGTTGCGCACGCCGGACATTCATGCGCCCGGCATGCAGAAAGTCAGCACCGCGCAGATGGGCGATGCGGTCGTGGCCGCGCTGGGTTGAGCGCGCATTGAAAATACAACGAACGACGGATGGAATGATGGCAACGACATTGGTGGGTTTGGTGGGATGGCGCGGCATGGTGGGCTCCGTGCTGATGCAACGCATGCGCGAAGAGGGCGATTTTGGCCTGATCGAGCCGCTGTTCTTCAGTACCAGCAATGTCGGCGGCAAAGCGCCGCCGGAAGCGAAAAACGAAACCGTTTTGCAGGACGCGCACGACCTGGAGCAACTGCGCCGCTGCGACATCATCGTCACCGCGCAGGGGGGTGACTACACCGCGGCGGTGTTTGACAAACTGCGCGCCTCCGGCTGGACTGGGCACTGGATCGACGCGGCCTCCACCCTGCGCATGCGCGACGACTGCGTCATCATCCTGGACCCGGTCAACCGGCCGGTCATCGATGCCGCCCTGTCCAAGGGGGGGCTCAACTGGATCGGCGGCAACTGCACCGTGAGCTGCATGCTCATGGGCGTGGGGGCGCTCTACAAGGCCGGTCTGGTGGAATGGATGACCAGCATGACCTATCAGGCCGCCTCGGGCGGTGGTGCGCAGCACATGCGCGAGCTGCTCACCCAGTTTGGCACGCTCAACGGTGCCGTCAAACCCCTGCTCGACGACCCGGCTTCCGCCATCCTGGCCATCGACCGCGACGTGCTGGCGCAGCAAAAGGCGCTCGACACCACGCAGACCCAGCACTTTGGCGTGCCTCTGGCCGGCAGTCTCATTCCCTGGATCGACAAGGATCTGGGGCATGGCGTGTCGCGCGAAGAGTGGAAGGCTGGCGCCGAGACCAACAAAATCCTCGGCCAAGGCACGGGTTTCGGCTCGCCCGCGGTGCCGGTGGATGGCTTTTGCGTGCGCGTTGGCGCGATGCGCTGTCACAGTCAGGCGTTGACCTTCAAGCTCAAGAAAGACGTGTCGCTCGACGAGATCGAAGGGATGATCGCCGCCGATAACGATTGGGTGCGGGTGGTGCCCAACGACCGCGAAGCCACCATGCAGCAGCTCACGCCAGTTGCCGTGACCGGAACGATGCAGATCCCGGTGGGCCGCCTGCGCAAGCTGGCCATGGGGCCGGACTACCTGGGCGCATTCACCGTGGGCGACCAACTACTGTGGGGCGCTGCCGAGCCGCTGCGTCGCATGCTGCGCATTCTGCTCGAACGGCATTGAACCAGGGCCTGTTCACGCTATTTCTGTACCCGCGTTGCCCCCAGGTGGGGATGGATGCGAGGCGGAGGGCACAGGCAAGGCTGGTCCGCCTTGCCTGTGCCCGACAACGCCGCAGACGCCCCGCCTGGGGGCAACCCATCGGGCCGGGGGCCTGGGCGGCGCACTGCCACGTTGCAGTCCGCTTGTGGTGCAACACACCACGGCGCGGCCTGCGCCTCGCATTGCATCCGCCCAGGCCCCCGGCGCGGGTACAGAAATAGCGTGAACAGGCCCTAGGGCATTGCGGCGATCCTGGAATCGCCGGAATGCCACAGTTGCCGTGTTTGCGCACGCATGTCTTCGCGCATCAACTTGTCAGCCTAATTTGTTGATGATATGGTGAAATTTGACGCAATTTATCGCTGCAACCGCAGGGAAATGCGCGCATTCGAATTCACCAAAATTGGGGGGCAGCCGACATGCTGCGATTGAACACTCGACGCCTGGCCCTGGCAATCGCCCTGGGCGCAACTGCTGGGCAAGCCTACGCATTCGGTCTGGGGGGAATCAAGGTGCAGTCGGCCTTGGGCCAGCCGCTGAGGGCGGAGATCGACATCACCCAGTTGAGTGCCGATGAGGCCTCCTCGCTGAAAGTGGGCGTTGCACCGCCGGAGGCGTTCCAGGCTGCGAAGCTGCAATACAACAGCACCCTGTCCGGCATTCGCATCAAGCTCGAGCGCAGTCCCGATGGCCGTGCCTACTTGCGCGTTACATCGAGCAGCCCGATCAATGAGCCCTTCCTGGATTTGCTGATCCGCGCGCAGTGGTCCAGCGGACAGGTCAGCCGGGACTACACCCTGCTGCTCGACCCACCCAATTTCCAGGCCGCACCCAGCACGGCGCAGGTTCCGGTGCAGGCCCCTGCGGTGGAAACCCCGGCGCAAGCCCCTTCGGTTGCCGCTGCACCCGCCATGCCGGTCGCACCCGCCGTGCAAACTCCGGTGACGCCGGTGGCAAAGCCGGGGCCAATCGGCAAACGGGTTGCCGCTGAAGGCCAGTATGTGGTCAAACGGGGCGACACCCTGGGCAAGATCGCCGCGGCATCCGGGGTCGAGGCGGTCTCGCTCGACCAGATGTTGACCGCGCTCTACCGTGCCAATCAATCGGCGTTCATTGACGGAAACATCAACCTGCTGAAGGTTGGCGCGGTGTTGCAGATGCCAAGCGCCGAGCAGGCTCAAGGGATTCCGCAGAAGGAAGCGCGGCGTTTCGTGGTGGCCCAGAGCGAGAATTTCAACGCCTATCGCCAACGTCTTGCCGAGATGGGTGGGCAGGCCAAGCCCCAGGCGCAGCAATCGCAGCGCGAGGCCACAGGCAAGGTGCAGGCGCAGGTGCAGGAACCCGCTTCGTCCGGAGTGCAGGCGGAAAGCAAGCTCAAGCTCAGCAAGGCCGAGGTTGCAACGCAGGGCGCGGCAAACAAGGCGCAGCACATCGCTGACCAGAAGCAAGCTGCGCTGGATGAACAAAAAATCAAGCAGCTGCAAAAAAATGTCGACGAGCTGACTGCACTGTCCAAACAGGCACAGACCGTCGCCGCGGCCAAGCCGCAGTCCGCCGCTCCGACTGCCGCCCCGGCCGTCGCTGCGGTTGCAAGCAAGGCGGCTGCGGCAGTCACCGTGCCTGTGGCAAGTCCCGTTCCGGCCTCTGCGGCCAAGCCTGCCGTGACGCCGAGCGCTCCTGCTGCGGTCGCTACGGCATCGGCGCCGCATGCGGCATTGGCTGCGTCACCTGCTGCGTCCTCGGTTCCGTCATCCGCTCCGGTCTCGGCCCCCGCGGTCAAGCCTGCCGCGCCCAAAATGAGCAAGCCGACGCCCGTCGAGCAGGAAAGCTTCTTCAGCAGTCTGTTGTCCAACCCCTTGCTGCTGCCCGCCGGCGGTGGCCTGGTGGTCTTGCTGCTCCTGCTGGCCTGGCTGGCGCAGCGCAAAAAGACGTCCAAGTCGCAGCGCGATGTTTCGGTGTTTGACAGTCGCATGAGCGTGGCGGACAGCTTCTTTGGCGGCACGGGCGGTGAACGCGTGGATACGCGCAACGGCAATATGAGTTCCACCTTCTCCTCCAGCCAGCTCGACACCAACGATGTCGACCCGGTTGCCGAGGCGGATGTGTATCTCGCGTACGGACGCGATCTGCAGGCTGAGGAAATTCTGAAAGAGGCGGTCAAGGCCAACCCGGACCGGCTGGCGGCACGTCTCAAGCTGCTGGAGATTTACGCCAAGCGCAAGGATTCGCGTTCGTTTGAAGTGGGCGCGGCCGAGCTGTTTGCACTGACCCAGGGGGTAGGCGAAGACTGGAAGCGCGCACAGGATCTTGGCCGCAGTCTCGATCCGGTCAACCCGCTTTATCACAACACTGTGATGCCAAGCACCCTGGGCAATCCGTCGACCATGCCGCAAACGGAATTTCCGGTAGCGACTCCCACGGCGCTGGCTGCGCTGACCCCGCAAACCTTGCCCAGCACCGAGATGCTCTCCGGGATGGAGACGGCCGCGGCCAAGCAGACCATGCCCGAACACCTGGATCTCGATCTGAGTCTGCCAGCAGGCGAGACAACCTCCGCCCCGTCGCCGCAAGCGACGACACCGCTGTCCGTTCCCACGCTGCCGGAACTCAAGACGCCTGCTGTTGCCGCCAGCACGACGCAAGCCACAGGGCGATCGGAGAATGAAGATTTTCTGATGTCTGGCGGGCTTGACTTCAATATGCCCTCGGACTTTGGCGCCCCAGCCTCCACGCTGGCCGCCGCCGATGTGGGCAAGGCCGCCGCACCGGTCGCGTACGACAACAGCATGGAGTTCGATCTCAGCAGCATTTCGCTGCAGGAGGCCGAGCCCAAAGCATCGGCCGAGTTGCACGATGCCCTGCCCGAGCTGGAGCCGCAGTTCAGCGAATCCAAGCTCTCGCTCGATCTGCGTCTTGAGCTGGCCGCTGAGAGCATGGCGATCGGCGACACCGAATCCGCGCGCAATCTGCTGGGTGAAGTGATCGCCGAGGGGGATCCGCAACTGAAAAAGCGGGCGCAGGACATGCTCGACAAGCTTGGCCACTGAGTCCTTGCCACCTCGGTTTCCCTCTCAGCTTCCTTCTCAGGCCGGGCGCCGTGTGGTGCTCGGTCTGAGTTACAACGGATCATCCTATTGTGGCTGGCAAAGTCAGCCCGGCTCCTGCGGAGTGCAGGATCGTCTCGAGCAGGCGCTCGCCCGATTTCTCGGTTGCGCAACCCGCACTGTCTGCGCCGGGCGCACGGACGCCGGTGTGCATGCGGTCGGTCAGGTGGTGCATCTCGACTCGCCCCTGACACGCGACTCGTCGTCCTGGGTGCGTGGCGTCAACGCCTTTCTGCCAAGCGACATCGCAGTGCAATGGGCGCGGACTGACATGCCGCCATCCTTCGATGCCCGCCGCAGCGCCTGGCAGCGCCGATATCGCTACGTCCTGCGCAACCAGGCAGTACGTCCCGCGCTCGACCACGGGCGGGTTGGCTGGACGCACCGTCCACTTGATTTGGATCGTTTGCGCGAAGCAGCGCAATGCCTGATCGGCGAGCACGATTTCAGCGCATTTCGCTCCAGCGAATGCCAGGCACTGAGTCCGGTGAAAACCCTGTACGCAATCGAGATCACCAAGCTGGGCGATCATGTGGTGTTTGACGTGCGCGCCAACGCCTTTCTGCATCACATGGTGCGCAATCTGGTGGGAAGTCTGCTGGCAGTTGGCAATGGCTCCAAACCCACATCATGGCTTGCCGCCGTGCTTCACAGCCGTGACCGCAGTCAGGCTGCGCCGACCTTCATGCCCGATGGCTTATATTTTCTCGGACCCGATTACCCGGCAGAATTCAACCTTCCCGAACCGCCGCGCCAGATCGGCCTGCTGATCTGATTCCCGATGTCTGAAACCGCCCCGCAAATCCGCACGTCGCACCGCACCCGCATCAAGATTTGCGGCATCACCCGTATAGAAGACGCGTGGACCGCCGCCCATGCCGGGGCGGACGCCATCGGCCTGGTGTTCTATCCGCCGAGTCCGCGCCACGTCACGCTGGCGCAGGCGCGCGAGATTGCGGCCAGTGTTCCGCCCTTTATCTCGGTTGTCACCCTGTTCGTGAACGCTGCGCCGCAGTTCGTCGAGGACGTGATTGCTCAGGTGCGCCCGGCGCTGCTGCAGTTTCATGGGGATGAAGCCCCTGGGGACTGCACCCGCTACGGCCATCCCTACATTCGCGCTGCGCGCATGCGCGAAGGGCTGGATTTGTTAGACTTTGCATCTCGTTTTCCCACATCTCAAGCCCTCGTTCTGGACACGGATCAGCCCGGATACGGCGGCGGCGGCGAGGTCTTCGATTGGTCACGCATTCCCGCAAACGTCGCGCTTCCCCTCGTTTTGTCTGGTGGGTTGCATGCTGCAAATGTGACGCCTGCCATCCGGCGGGTGCGCCCCTGGGCGGTTGACGTCAGTTCCGGCGTCGAAGCGTCCAAGGGCATCAAGAGCGCGCAGCGCATCGCTGAATTCGTTGCCGCGGTTCGCGCTGCTGACCTGTAATTGCGCCCAGGTGGATCGTCCGCCCGGCGCCATAAGAGACCCCACCATGTTCGACTACGCCTATCCCGACGCCAGCGGCCATTTCGGACCGTATGGCGGCAGCTTCATTGCCGAAACCCTGAGCCACGCGCTGGAAGAACTCCAGGCGGCTTACGACCATTACAAGAATGACCCGGATTTTCTGGCCGAATTCCGCTACGAGCTCAAGCACTTCGTCGGCCGCCCCAGCCCCATCTATCACGCCGCCCGCCTGAGCGACAAACTGGGTGGCGCGCGCATCTACCTCAAGCGCGAAGACCTCAACCACACCGGCGCGCACAAGATCAACAACACCATCGGCCAGGCCATGCTCGCCAGGCGCATGGGCAAACCTCGGGTGATTGCCGAGACCGGCGCGGGGCAGCACGGCGTGGCCACGGCCACCATTGCCGCGCGCTATGGCATGGAGTGCGTGGTCTATATGGGCAGCGAGGACGTCAAGCGCCAATCGCCCAATGTCTACCGCATGAATCTGCTGGGTGCGCGCGTGGTGCCGGTCGAATCCGGGAGCAAGACGCTCAAGGACGCGCTCAACGAGGCGCTCCGCGATTGGGTCACCCATGTGGAGAACACCTTTTACATCATCGGTACCGTGGCGGGTCCGCACCCCTACCCGCAGATGGTGCGCGACTTCCAGCGCGTCATTGGCGATGAATGTCTGCAGCAGATGCCCGAAATGACTGGCCGCCAGCCCGATGCGGTGATTGCCGCCGTAGGCGGCGGCAGCAATGCCATGGGCATCTTCTATCCCTACATTCCGCATGAAAAAGTGCGGCTCATCGGGGTCGAGGCGGCAGGACACGGGCTGGATTCGGGCCGACACGCGGCCTCGATTCTGGCGGGCACGCCCGGTGTACTCCATGGCAACCGCACCTATCTTCTGCAGAACCCCAACGGTCAGATCATGGAGACGCATTCGGTATCTGCCGGGCTCGATTACCCGGGTGTCGGCCCCGAACATGCCTGGCTCCATGACCTCGGGCGCGCCGAGTACGTCGGCATTACCGACGACGAGGCCTTGGCCGCCTTTCATGAGCTGTGCCGCATCGAAGGCATCATCCCGGCGCTGGAATCCAGTCATGCCCTGGCGCATGCCATCAAGCTGGCGCCGCAAATGCGCCCGGATGAGATCATCCTGGTCAACCTCTCGGGGCGAGGGGACAAGGACATCAACACCGTCGCCGAGCGCGAGGGTGTGAACTTCGACACCCTGTTTGCCCGCCAGCCTGGAGGACAGCAATGAATCTGCCCCTTGACGCGCTGCACGCATCTGCCGCCGAAGGAGTGTCAGCTGCTTCGGCACGTCCGCGCGGAACCGACATGAACCGCATCGACCAGTGTTTCGCCCAGCTTCGCGCCCAGAATCGCAAGGCGCTCATCCCCTACATTGCCGCGGGCGATCCAGCGCCTGCGGTGACCGTCGAGGTGATGCACGCCCTGGTGCAGGGCGGGGCGGATGTGATCGAACTCGGGGTGCCGTTTTCCGATCCGATGGCCGACGGCCCGGTGATCCAGCGCGCCACCGAACGCGCCATTGCCCACGGCATTGGCCTGCCCCAAGTGCTGGATTTCGTGCGCGATTTTCGCCGGACGGACGCGGTCACCCCTGTCGTGCTGATGGGCTATGCCAATCCGGTGGAACGCTACGGTGTGGCCGCCTTCGTTGCCGCGGCCAAGGCCTCAGGCGTCGATGGTGTGCTCATCGTCGACTACCCGCCGCAGGAAAGCACGGCGTTTGCCGCTGCGCTCAAGGCGGTGGACGTGGCTCCCATTTTCCTGCTTGCTCCCACCAGCACGGACGCGCGCATGGCGGACGTGGGCCGTATCGCCAGCGGGTATGTGTATTACGTCTCGCTCAAGGGCGTGACCGGGGCGGGGCATCTGGACACTTCGGCGGTGGCGGACATGCTGCCACGCATCCGTGCCCATGTGAAGGTGCCCGTGGGAGTAGGATTCGGCATTCGCGATGCGCAGACCGCGCGCGCCATCGGTGCCTTGGCCGACGCTGTGGTCATTGGTTCGCGTCTGATCGAACTGATGGAGGCGCAGCCCGCCGAGCAAGCGGCTGACGTTGCGCGCCACTTCATCCGAGACATTCGCCAGGCGCTCGACACACTCTGAGGAGAAACGCACATGAGTTGGCTCGAAAAGCTCCTTCCCCCAAAAATTCAGCAAACCAGCCCGCAGGATCGTCGCCAAGTGCCCGAAGGGCTCTGGGTCAAGTGTCCATCCTGCGAAACGGTGCTTTACAAATCGGATCTGGAACTCAATCAGAACGTCTGCCCGAAGTGCAGCCACCACATGCGCATCGGCGCACGGGCACGGCTCGATGCCTTGCTCGACGGCGAGGGGCGGTATGAAATCGGGCAGGAGGTGCTGCCGGTCGATCCGCTCAAGTTCAAGGACAGCCGCAAGTATCCCGATCGGCTGAAAGAGGCGCTGGAAAACACCCAGGAGACCGATGCGCTGATCGTCATGGGCGGCGCCATCCAGACTCTGCCGGTGGTGGTGGCCTGCTTCGAGTTCGAGTTCATGGGCGGCTCCATGGGCTCCGTCGTCGGCGAGCGTTTCGTGCGCGGAGTGCAGGCGGCCATCGAGCAAAAGGTGCCGTTCATCTGCTTTACTGCCACCGGCGGCGCGCGCATGCAGGAGGGGTTGCTCAGCCTGATGCAGATGGCCAAGACCAACGCCGCGCTCACACGGTTGTCCGCAGCGGGGCTGCCGTTCATCAGTGTGCTCACCGACCCGACCATGGGCGGAGTGTCGGCCAGCTTTGCCTTCATTGGCGATATCGTGCTGGCAGAGCCCAAGGCGCTGATCGGTTTTGCCGGACCGCGGGTGATCGAGAACACCGTGCGCGAAAAGCTGCCCGAGGGCTTCCAGCGCGCCGAATTCCTGCTGCAAAAGGGTGCGGTCGACCGTATCGTCGATCGCCGTGAGCTGCGCGGCGAACTGGCGCAGATGCTGGCCATGTTGCTGCGTCAGCCTGCCGAGGCGATCGCGTCCTGATCTTTTTTCAGTGCGCCGGACGCCAGCACGCTGGCGGCGGTTCTGCTGCATGACCTCCACACATTACACTCTGGACGGCTGGCTGGCCCATGCCGAAGCCTTGCATGGCCGCGCCATCGATCTCGGCTTGGAGCGGGCGCAGGCGGTGCGTGCCGCCATGGGCCTGCGCTTCGGCTGCCCGGTCATGACCGTGGCCGGCACCAACGGCAAAGGCTCGACAGTAGCCATGCTTGAATCCATCCTGATGGCGGCTGGATACCGGGTAGGCGCGTACACCTCGCCGCATCTGGTGCGTTTCGAGGAACGCTGCCGGATTGGCGGCAACGATGTGAGCGCACAGGCCTTGCTGCCGCATTTCGCCGCGGTGGAGCGGGCGCGTCATGCTGCGGCGCGGGACGGAGCGGCGGTCAGCCTGACTTATTTCGAGTTCACGACCCTGGCGATTCTGTCGCTGCTGGCGGCAGAGCAACTCGACGCCGTGATCCTCGAAGTCGGACTGGGCGGCAGGCTCGACGCGGTGAACGTCATCGACACCGACTGCGCCATCATCACCAGCATCGATCTCGATCACATGGAGTATCTGGGCCCGGACCGCGAATCCATCGGCCGCGAAAAGGCCGGCATCCTGCGCCGTGGCAAGCCCGCCATCGTCAGCGATCCGCAGTCGCCGCAATCGGTGCGCGACCACGCGCAGGCCATCGGCGCCGATCTGTGGCTGGCTGGGCGCGATTTCCACTACACCCATTTGCCGCAGCAATGGAGCTGGCAAGGGCGCGCGCAGCGGCGGCACAGTCTGGCGTTTCCGGCGCTGCGCGGCGCCAACCAACTGCTCAACGCCAGTGGCGTGCTCGCCGCGCTGGAAGCGCTGCAGGCACGCCTGTCGGTGGCGGCGCAGGCGGTGCGCGAGGGGTTTGCGCGGGCCGAACTTCCCGGGCGCTTTCAGGTGCTGGCGGGCCAGCCGACTCTGGTGCTCGATGTCGGTCACAACCCGCATGCCATCGCCGTGCTGGCGGAAAACCTCGACAGCATGGGCTACTTTCCTGCCACGCATGCCGTGTTCGGCGCGATGGCCGACAAAGACATTCCGGGCATGCTGCGCCGTATGCAGCCCCTCATCGACGTCTGGCATCTGTGCGATCTGCCCACGCCGCGCGCAGCACAGGCGCAGCAGGTTGCCGCGCATCTGCGTGCGCTGCAACCGGCGGCCCGCATTCAGATCCATGCCAGCCCGCTGGAGGCGCTGCGCGCAGCGGCGGCCGAAGTGGAGCTGGCCGATAGAATCGTGGTGTTCGGCTCCTTCTACACCGTGGGCGGTGTGATGCAGGAGGGGCTGCCCCGCCTTCATGGCAAGCATCTGAGCCCTTCCCCGCAATGACTTTCGGCGCACCACGCAACTCTGCCCGTCGCACCAACCGGGGCGATGCTTCGGACACGCAAAGCCAGGACAGCCTGCGCGCCCGCGCCCGCAGGCGGCTGATCGGCGCCGTGGCGCTGGTGTTGCTGGGCGTGATCGTCTTCCCGCTGGTGTTCGACTCCAAGCCCAAGCCGGTTCCGTCGACCATCGCGCTCGACATCCCCTCGCAGAGCAAGGCGCCTGGCCTGTCCGTACCGGCGTCCGCGCCCATGCTCGCCGCCGCGTCCGCCGTGGCGGTGCCCTCTGGCGAACGCGCCGCAGTCGCACAGTCCGCGCCCGCGCCCGCCGTGGCGCCCAAGCCCGTGTCGTCTGCGGCAGCCGAGAAGTCCGCGCCCAAGCCCGTGCCCGTGGCTCCAGCTGCTCCAGTGTCGCCAGCCGCGCCGAATCCGACGGTGACAACCGAAGCGCCCCAGCCCGCGGCTAAACCCGTTGCAGCACCGAAGCCGCCTGTCGCGCCACAGCACACCAAGGAATTGGCCAGTGCGCGCCAGGCCCTGGCCGCGCTGGAGGGCAAGTCGCCCGAGCAGATTACAGTCGCGCAGGCCGAGGCCGCGTTGGCGCACAAAAAACAGCCGGTGCAGCAGGACGCGGTACCGTCCAATGCGCGGTTTGTCGTGCAGGCGGGGGCGTTTGCCGACGCCCATACCGCGCAGACCGTGCGCAACAAAATCGAGAAGGCAGGATTCAAGACCTACACCCAGGTGGTCGATACGCCGCAAGGCAAGCGGGTGCGGGTGCGGGTTGGTCCTTTTGCCTCGCGCGAGGATGCCGAGCGGGCCTTGCATCAGCTCCAGAGAATTGGCCTCAGCGGTGCGGTGTTGACGTTGTGAGCCCGCTGGACTGGTTTCTGCTCGTGGTGGTGGGGCTGAGCGTGCTGATCAGCCTGCTGCGTGGCGCGGTGTATGAGATCGTCACCCTGCTGGGCTGGATCGGTGGCGTCTGGTTCGCCGCGCATTTTGCCCCCGCAATCGGTGCAAGATATTTGCAGGCGATCGACAATGCGGACATGCGACTTCTGGCTGCCTATGCGATGTGTTTCATCGTGGTGGTGCTGAGTGCGGGAATTCTTGCCTCGGTGCTGCGTTTGTTGCTGCGGGCGACGGGACTGGGTATTTTTGATCGCAGCATGGGCGCGCTCATCGGGCTGGTCAAGGGCGCGGCATTGTCCCTGCTGCTGGTGGCGCTGGCGGCGCAGACCGCGCTGGCGCAAAGCGCCATGTGGAGAAGCGCCGTGCTCATTCCTCCGGCGCAATCGTTGTTATTGGTCATACGTCCCTGGTTGCCGACTGCGTTTGTGTCTCACCTCCCGCAGCGTTGAAATTCCTCCAATTTTGTTCCCCTGAAAGACCACTCCCATGTGCGGCATCGTCGGTGTCATCTCCCAGCAACCCGTGAACCAGCTGTTGTATGACGCGCTGCTGCTGTTGCAGCATCGCGGCCAGGACGCTGCGGGCATCGTCACCGGGTCGGGCTCCAAGCTTTACATGCACAAGGCGCGCGGCATGGTGCGCGATGTGTTCCGCACGCGCAATATGCGGTCGCTGCCGGGCAATTACGGTATCGGCCAGGTGCGTTATCCCACTGCGGGCAACGCGGAGAGCGAGGAAGAGGCGCAGCCGTTCTACGTCAATGCGCCCTTTGGTCTGGTGCTGGCGCACAACGGCAATCTGATCAATGCTGTGGCGCTCAAGCGCGAGCTGTTCACGGTGGATCACCGCCACATCAACACCGAGTCGGATACCGAGGTGTTGATCAATGTGCTGGCGCATGAGCTGGAGCGCCGCACGCATGGACTGCCGCTGTCGGTTGCCGACATCTTTGCCGCGGTGCGCGCGGTGCACCAGCGGCTGCGCGGTTCCTATGCCGTGGTGGCGCTGATAGCCGGGCATGGATTGCTGGCGTTCCGTGACCCTTACGGCATCCGCCCGCTGTGCTTCGGCACATCGGCCGATGGTGAAGAAACCATGGTGGCAAGCGAGTCTGTGGCGCTCGAGGGCGCAGGCTATAAATTCGAGCGCGATATCGCGCCTGGCGAAGCGATCTTCATCGACCTGCAAGGCCGCCTGCAGTCCGAGCAATGCACCACGGCGCAGCAGCTCAATCCCTGTATTTTCGAGTACGTCTACCTTGCGAGGCCTGACTCGGTGCTCGATGGCGTGTCGGTGTACCGTGCCCGCCTGCGCATGGGCGAAACCCTGGCGCAGCGAGTCATCTCGGTGCTGCCGCCCAGCGAAATCGACGTGGTCATTCCCATCCCCGAATCCAGCCGCCCCTCGGCGATGCAACTGGCGCACAAGCTGGGGCGCCCCTACCGCGAAGGCTTTGTGAAAAACCGCTATGTGGGCCGGACTTTCATCATGCCGGGGCAGGCGGTGCGCAAAAAATCAGTGCGGCAAAAACTCAACGCCATCGGCCAGGAATTTTCCGGACGCAACGTGCTGCTGGTGGACGACTCCATCGTGCGCGGCACCACCTCGCGTGAAATCGTGCAGATGGCGCGCGAGGCCGGAGCGCGCAAGGTCTATCTGGCCTCGGCGGCGCCGCCGGTGCGCTATCCCAATATCTACGGCATCGACATGCCCACGGCCTCCGAACTGGTCGCGCACAACCGCAACATCGAGGAGATCCGCCAGATCATCGGCGCCGACGTGCTGATTTACCAGGACCTCGACGCGATGAAACGCGTGATCCGCGAAATCAACCCGGCCATCGCCGAGTTCGAGGCATCGTGTTTTGACGGCTGCTATATCGCCGGAACCCTGCCAAAGGACGAAGGCCGCAATCGTGCAGCGGATTATGTCGAACCCAATACCGGCCGCCTGAGTTTGCAAGGCGCCGAAGAGCAGGGCCAGGCGACATGAGCGAGCAGAACCACGACACGCCGCTGGGGCTGGACACCCTGGCCGTGCGCGAGGCGTTGCCGCGCACCCAGTACGGGGAAAACAGTGAGGCGCTGTTTCTCACCAGCAGCTTCGTTCACCCGGACGCGGCCACCGCCGCCGCGCGATTTGCCGGGGAGCAGGACGGCTTTGTCTACTCGCGCTTTTCCAATCCCACGGTATCCAGCTACGAGCGGCGGCTGGCCGCGCTCGAAGGCGCCGAAGGCTGCATGGCCACGGGCAGCGGCATGGCGGCCATTCTGCTGCTGGCGATGGCCACGCTCAAGGCGGGCGACCATGTCGTCTGCTCGCAGGGGGTGTTCGGTTCCACCATCAACCTGTTCGGGCGCGAACTGGCGCGCTTTGGCATCGACACCACATTCGTATCGCAGACCGATGTGGCGCAATGGGCTGCCGCATTGCGTCCCAAGACACGCCTGCTGTTTGCGGAAACGCCCTCCAACCCGCTGACCGAAATCTGCGACATCGCCGCGCTGGCCGATCTGGCGCACGGCGCCGGCGCGGAGCTGGTGGTGGACAACTGCTTCTGCTCGCCCGCGCTGCAGCGCCCGCTGGCGCTCGGGGCGGACTGGGTGATCCATTCCGGCACCAAATACCTCGACGGCCAAGGCCGGGTGATCGCCGGGGCGGTATGCGGCCGCGCCGGGTCCATCCACGACAAATTGCTGCCGGTGCAGCGCACCGTGGGCATGTCGCTCTCGCCCTTCAATGCCTGGGTGGTGCTCAAGGGCATGGAAACCCTGGGCGTGCGCATGGCGGCGCATAGCGTGGCGGCGCTGGACATGGCGCAATGGTTGCAGGAGCATCCTGCGGTCGAGCGCGTGTTCTATCCGGGGTTGGAATCGCATCCGCAGCATGCGCTGGCCATGCGCCAGCAAAAGACGGGCGGCGCCGTGCTGTCGTTCGAGCTGAAGGCGGCAGACGCCCATCAGGCGCGGGCGCGTGCCTTCCATGTGATCGACCAGACCCGCGTCTGCTCGATCACCGCCAATCTCGGCGACACCAAGACCACTATCACCCACCCGTCCACCACCACGCATGGCCGCCTGCGGGAAGAACAGCGGCAAGCCGCTGGCATCGGTCAGGGCTTGATCCGTCTGGCGGTCGGCCTGGAAGACCTCGCTGACCTCAAACGCGATCTAGCCCGCGGTCTGGATACCCTGAATTGATACCCGTTTCGCTTGATTGATTGCCGCACAGGCGCTTAGACCGTTCTCCCATGTCCACCCCATCTCACCGCGTCCGCACCCGCTTCGCACCCAGCCCGACCGGCTTCATTCACTTGGGCAATATCCGCTCCGCGCTGTATCCCTGGGCGTTCGCACGGCATCACGGTGGCGATTTCATCCTGCGCATCGAAGACACCGATACCGAGCGTTCCTCTGAAGAGGCGGTGCAGGTCATCCTGCAGGCGATGGATTGGCTCGGTCTGGACTATGACGAAGGGCCGTTCTATCAAATGCAGCGCATGCCGCGTTACCGTGAAGTGCTTGAGCAGTTGCGACAGTCCGGCATGGTCTACCCCTGCTATCTGTCCACGGCCGAGCTCGATGCCCTGCGCGAGCGGCAGTTGGCGGCGAAGCAAAAGCCGCGCTATGACGGCACCTGGCGGCCCGAGCCGGGCAAGACCCTGCCGCCCATCCCCGAAGGGGTGCGGCCGGTCTGGCGCTTCAAGACACCGACCACGGGCGTGGTCGCCTGGCATGACTTTGTCAAAGGCCGTGTCGAGATTCGCAACGAGGAACTCGATGATCTGGTCGTGGCGCGCCCTGATGGCACGCCGACCTACAACTTCTGCGTCGTGGTGGACGACATTGACATGGCCATCACCGACGTGATCCGCGGCGACGACCACGTCAACAACACTCCGCGTCAACTGCACATCTTTCAGGCGCTTGGAGTCAAGCCCCCGCGCTATGCGCACCTGCCCACGGTGCTCAATGACCAGGGCGAAAAGCTATCCAAGCGCAACGGCGCCAAAAGCGTGCTGCAGTACCGTGACGAGGGCTATCTGCCCGATGCCGTGGTCAACTATCTGGCACGGCTGGGCTGGTCGCATGGCGATGCCGAGATTTTTTCGCGCGCGCAGTTTCTCGAATGGTTCGATCTCGACCATCTCGGCAGTTCTCCAGCGCAGTTCGATGAAGCCAAGCTGCGCTGGATCAACGCCCATTACATCAAGCACACTCCACCTGAAAAGCTGGCCGCGCTGGTGCGCCCCTGGCTGGACAAAGACGGTGTCGAAGCCGACAACCCCGATCTGGCCGCAGTGTGCGCCCTGCTGCATGATCGCGCCCAGACCATTCCCGAACTGGCGCAGCAAACCTTGCTGTTTTACCGCCCCACCGCGCCGGATGCCGCCGCGCTGACACAGCATCTTGGCGAACAGGGAAAGGTGGCGGTCGTGGACCTGCGCGCGCGGCTCGCAGCGTTGCCAGAGTGGTCGCGTGAAGCGATCAGTGCGGCATTCAAGGCCGTGCTCAAGCAGCATGGCCTCAAAATGCCTCAACTCGCCATGCCGGTCCGTCTGATGGTGACCGGACGCGAGCAGACCCCGGCGGTCGATGCCGTGCTGGCGCTGCTGGGCCGCGAGACTGTGCTTCAGCGCATGGACGCCAGCCTGTAGTTATTTTCCTTCTCGCGCAATGGGCGCTGGAGCATACTTCCGGTTATAATTTGCAGGTGTTTAACGGGACAATTTATCTGTTGCATGTGGTATGCGGCAGACAGTGTTGTCCCACAGTTCCATCAGAGGGGTAAACGTGGCAAAAGCGACGACCACAAGCAAAACCAACGGTGTTGAACTCGATGAGTCAAACTCCTCCACCACAACAAAATCTGCGGATCCCTGGGATTTGATGATGCAAAACGCCGAGGAAGTGGCTTCCACTTTCCGTAAGCGCCCCCAAGTGAAGGTGTCCTCGCCCTGGCGCGAGGGATTTGGCAGACCGCTCTCCCAGCGTTCCCGCGAAATTTACGAGCACATCACGGCAAACAAAACCCGCCTGAAGCAGAAATAATCACCCAGAAAAAAGAGCGCCTGCAAGTAAAAGCTGCAGGCGCTCTTTGTTTTGTCCGGCTGATCAGGATAGGGTCGAGGTTGCCCCCCCTTGGCTGGCTTCGCGTGCCAGGGCCAAGGCGCATTCCCTCACCAGACCAGGGCCGCGATAGATCAGACCGGTATAGAGCTGCACCAGATCGGCGCCGGCGCGAAGCTTTTCCACAGCGTCTTCCCCGTGCAGAATGCCGCCGACCCCGATGATCGGGAAACTCCGTCCCAGGCGCTGGCGGAGGCGCAGGATTACCCGGGTGGACGCCGCACGCACGGGCGCGCCGCTCAAGCCGCCTGCCTCCTCCGCATGGTCCAGACCCGCCACGCCGTCGCGCGACACGGTGGTGTTGGTGGCGATGACGCCATCCAGGCCGTGCTCCTGCAACTGATCGGCAATCATGTCGATGTCGCCATCTTCCAGATCGGGCGCGATTTTCAGCAGCATGGGCACATGCCGACCGTGCTGCTGGCGCAGTTGTTCGCGCGTGTCTGACAATCCTTTGAGCAGGGCGTGCAGGGCGGTGTCCTGCTGCAATTGCCGCAGGTTGCGGGTATTGGGCGAGGAAACATTGATGCTGACATAGTCGGCACGGGCGTAGACCCCTTGCAAACCAAGACGGTAATCGTCGAGCGCCTGCTCGACTGGCGTGCTGGCGTTCTTGCCGATGTTCAGCCCGATCGGCACGGGGCGATGACTGCGGCGCACATTGCGCAAAAACACGTCGAGTCCATCGTTATTGAAACCCATGCGATTGATCAGCGCCTGCGCCTGCGGCAGGCGGAACATGCGCGGCACAGGATTGCCAAGCTGCGCCCGTGGCGTGACGGTTCCCACTTCGATGAAGCCGAATCCCATTGCCGCGAGGGCGTCGATGGCCTCGCCGTTTTTGTCCAGTCCGGCAGCGAGTCCGACACGATTGGCAAAGCGCAGCCCGAACAGCTCCACAGGGTCACTGACCGGCGCGTGGGCGTAGAGGATCGACAGCCCGGCGGAATGTGCCAGGCGGATGCCACTCAGCGTGAGGTGATGCGCCCACTCTGGATTGAGGCGGAACAATATCGGGCGAATCAGCGGATAGGACAGGGGCATGAGAGCGGTGCGGGCCGCTGCGCACGAGCGCGCGCGGCGATAATGAACTCTGACATTTTTCGTGAAGACCCGAAATGACGCAAGACGAACTCAAACAGCAGGTTGCCGCAGCAGCGTTGACCCAGGTGCCGCGTGGCGAGATCATTGGAGTGGGCACCGGCTCGACGGTGAATTTTTTCATTGACGCGCTGGCGCAAATCAAGGACCAGATCGTGGGTGCGGTATCGAGTTCCGAGCGTTCCACCGAGCGCATGCGGGCGCATGGCATTACCGTGTTCGACCTCAATGAAGTCGGACAGCTCTCGGTCTATGTGGACGGCGCGGACGAAATTGACGCGTCCGGCGCCATGATCAAGGGCGGCGGCGGCGCACTGACGCGCGAGAAGATCATCGCGGAAGCGGCCGAGCGGTTCATCTGCATCGTCGATCAGAGCAAGCTGGTCCCGGTGCTGGGCAAGTTTCCGCTGCCGGTCGAGGTTGTGCCGATGGCGCGTGAACTGGTGGCGCGACGTTTGCGCGCCCTGGGCGGCGATCCGCGCGAACGTACGGGCTACATCACCGACAACGGCAATCTGATTCTTGATGTGCATGGCCTGCAGATCAGCCAGCCGCGCGATTTCGAGAGCCGTGTCAATCAGATTCCGGGCGTGGTCACGGTTGGGCTGTTCGCCCTGCGCGGTGCGAATGTGGCCTTGGTGGGAACGCCGACCGGCGTGGAGCGGCGCGACTTTCCCTGAGCGCGCAGCGCGTGCGCTCGCCCCGTCAGAACTGGAAGCCTTTCGGCGCGTTCGGGTTGGGCGGCGGCAGCACCGAGGGTTCAGCCGGGCCGCTTGCCCCATTCGCTGCAGCGTCCTTTTTGACGGTGGGCGGTGGAACCAGCGCCATGGGCTGAGGGCGCACATAGGTGCGGGGCAGAGCGCTGGTCTTCGGGTAGCCAGCAGCGTCGAGGGCGATGCCCCAATTGCTGGAACTGAAGCCCGCAGGCAGCTTGGTGTCGCCGATGGCGATGAACGGCAGGCGGTCACTGCCATCGGACAAGGCCTTGTACGCCTTGATGTCGGCATTGCTCGTGATGGTCTTTTCCACAAAGGGAATGCCGCGCTGCTGCAGAAACTCGCGCGCGGCGTCGCAAGCGTCGCATTGTGGCGCGGTGTAAAGGGTGACCGGATATTTGCGGGAAGCTTCGCGCAGCCCGGTCGGAAAGCCCGCGAAGTTGTTTTGGGAGATGGCGCTCCCGCTGGCATTGAGGGACTGCACGCTCTTGCCCTGCGCTGTGCTGGGAGGTACGTCGCTGAAGGTGACGGAGCCGTCGGGGCCGACGATTTTGTAGATGGCCCAGGCGGGGCTTGCCGCCCATAGGCCAATCCCGAGCGCGGCGGACAACACAATGGCGGAGCGGTGGGGTCGTTTCATCTGGGTGCGCAGCAGATTGGACATCAAGCTGCAAGTGTGCCATGACTGGGCGCGCTCTGGTGCTAGGGCGCGGTGTTTTTGCCACACCGCGCGTTGCAGCGCGCGTTCATGCAGCCGGTGCGGTCATGCCGCCATGGCGGAGCAGGGCGTCGATACGCGGTTCGCGGCCGCGAAAGGCCTTGAAGGAATCCATGGCGTCGCGGCTCCCGCCCACGGCGAGGATGGCCTGCTGGTAGCTCTGGCCCACGGACGGACTGAGCGGGCCTTCTTCCTCGAAGCGTTCGTAAGCGTCGGCCGACAGCACTTCCGCCCATTTGTAGCTGTAGTAGCCCGCGGCGTAGCCTCCGGCGAAGATGTGCGAGAAGCTGCAGACAAAACGGTTGAACGGTGGCGGCAGCAAGACGGCGATTTCGCGGCGATTCTCATCCACCAGAGCTTCAATGGCGGCCGGAGTGTAGCTGGTGAGGTCGTGGTGCAGCCGCATGTCGAGCAGCGAGAATTCGACCTGTCGCAGGGTTTGCATGCCGGACTGGAAGTTTTTCGCGGCGAGCATTTTGTCGAACAGGGCGCGCGGCATGGGCTCGCCGGTGTCGACGTGGCGGGTGAGAAAGCGCAGCACCTCCCATTCCCAGCAGAAGTTTTCCATCAACTGGCTGGGCAGTTCCACAGCGTCCCACTCGACACCGGAGATGCCCGACACGGCGATGTCGTCCACCTGGGTGAGCATGTGATGCAGGCCATGGCCGAATTCGTGGAACAGGGTCTGTACGTCGTCGTGGCTGAGCAGTGCAGGCTTGCCGCCGACCGGCGATGGGAAGTTGCAAGTCAGTGTGGCCACCGGGGTTTGCAGCGTGCCGTCCACACGCAGCCAGCGCGAGCGCACATGATCCATCCAGGCGCCGGAGCGTTTGCCATCGCGTGCGTAAAGATCGAGATAGAACTGGCCGACGGCATGGCCGTCGGCGCGCTCGATGCAATAGAGCGCGACGTCGGGGTGCCAGGCACGGATGTCGCCCTCCACCTTGCGCAAGCGCACGCTGAACAGGGTTTCGATCACGCGAAACAACCCGGCGATGACAGCGGGCAGGGTGAAATACTGCCGCACGTCCTGCTCCGACAGGGCGTAGTGCGACTGCCGCAATTTTTCCGAGGCCCAGGATAGGTCCCAGGCTTCGAGTTGCGCCAAACCGAGCCGCTCGCGGGCGAAGGTGCGCAGGGTGTCGAGGTCGCGTTGCGCGAAAGGGCGGGCGCGCGCGGCAAGATCCCGCAGGAAGTGCATGACCTGCTGCGGCGTGTCGGCCATCTTGGGCACCAGCGACACTTCGGCGTAATTGGCGTAGCCGAGCAGATGCGCCTCCTCGTCGCGCAGGGCGAGGATCTCGGCCATGACCGCGGAGTTGTCGAACTGCGCGTCGCCCAGCTCGCTGGCACGGGTGACGTAGGCGCGGTACAAGCGCTCGCGCAGCGGGCGGTGCTCGCCGTGTTGCAGCACCGGCATGTAGGACGGGTAGTGCAGGGTGAATTTGTAGCCTTCGCGCCCATCGCGTTGCGCCGCTTCGCGCGCGGCCTGCAAAGCATCAGGCGGAATGCCTGCGATCTCGTCGTCTCCCACATATTGGGCATGCGCGGCGGTGGCGTCGAGCACATGTTCGGAGAAGGTCTGGCTGAGCGCGGCCAGGCGCTCCTGAATCTCGGCATAGCGGGTGCGCGCCTGTCCTTGCAGCAGCGCACCGCTCAGGCGGAAGTCGCGCAAAGCGTGGAGGATGATGCGCTGGCGGGTGGGACTGAGGGCAGTCAAGTCGGCGCTCTGCTGCAGCGCCTGGTACTGGCGCAGCAGGCCTTCGTTCTGCCCCAGGCGGGTCCAGAACTCGGTCACGCGCGGCAGCATGGCGTTGTAGGCGGCGCGCAGTTCTGGTGTGTCGGCCACGGCGTTGAGGTGGCTGACCACGCCCCAGGCGCGGCCCAGGTGCTCGGTCGCGCGCTCCAGTGGCTCGATCACGGCGTCCCAGGTGGGCGGGGTGTGCGGGCCGGTGATGCGTTCGAGGGTTTGCTCGGCTGCGGCGATCAGCGCGTCGAGCGCAGGCTCGATGTGCTCCGGCTTGACTGCGGCGTAGTCAGGCAGATCGTGAAAATCGCACAGGGGATTGTTGGCAGGCAGCGAGAGCGTCATGGCGAATGAAAAAAGCGGGCGTGAGTTATATGGATTATGGGTTGCCCTGGGCGCGTTCGCACGACTCCAGGGTATTGACCAGCAGCATGGCAATGGTCATGGGGCCCACGCCGCCGGGCACCGGGGTGATCCAACCCGCAACCTCGCTGACCCCGGCGAAGTCGACATCGCCGCACAGCTTGCCTTCGGCGTTGCGGTTCATGCCCACGTCGATCACCACCGCGCCGGGCTTGACCATGTCGGCGGTAATGAGGTTTTCGCGCCCCACAGCGGCGACCAGGATGTCGGCCTGGCGGCAGACCGCGCGCAGATCGGCCGTGCCGCTGTGGGCGATGGTGACCGTGGCATTGGCCGCGAGCAACATCAGTGCCATGGGCTTGCCCACAATGTTCGACCGCCCCACGACCACTGCTGATTTGCCGCGCAGATCGCGCAGACCGATGGATTCGAGCATCTTCATGCAGCCATATGGTGTGCAGGGCTTGAAGCCAGGCTCACCCACCATCAGCGCCCCGGCGCTGGATACATGGAAGCCGTCTACGTCCTTGGCGGGCGAGATGGCCTCGATCACCTTGTGCGCGTCGATGTGTTTCGGTAGTGGCAGTTGCACCAGAATGCCGTGAATCGCCGGGTCTGCGTTGAGCGCCGCGATGCGTGCCAGCAATGCCGCCTCGCTCAGGTCAGCCGGGTATTGTTCCAGCACCGAGTGGATGCCGGTCTGCTCGCAGGCCTTGATCTTGTTGCGCACATAGACCTGGCTGGCCGGATTGTCCCCGACCAGAATGACGGCCAGCCCGGGCTGATGGCCGACGGCGCTGCAGGCGCGGGCGCGCTGCGCGACCTCGCTGCGGATTTGGGCGGAAAGAGCAAGACCGTCGATGCGTTGAGCTGTCATGGTGCGTGCGGTTCAGGAGGCTGGAAACGCACACGCCCGCAGTGGCGGGCGTGTGCGGGAGGGACGATTGCGGCGGCTTATTTCGACGAGCCCAGCGCGATCTTGAGCAGATCGGCCACGGTGCTGACGTTGAGCTTTTCCATGATGTTGGCGCGGTGGGCTTCGACCGTCTTGATGCTGATGTTCAGATCGTCGGCAATCTGTTTGTTCAGCCGCCCGGCGACGATGCGTTCGAGCACCTGCGATTCGCGGGCGGTGAGACGCCCCAGCAGCGCGCCGCGGCTGGCCTCGGCCTGCTGATGCTCGGCGTCGAGCCGGGCCTTTTGCAGCATGCGGTCGACCAGATCGCGCAGCACGACTTCGTTGAACGGCTTTTCGATGAAGTCGATCGCGCCCTTCTTCATGGTGTCCACCACCATCGGCACGTCGCCGTGACCGGTGATGAACACCAGTGGCATGGTGCAGCCGCGGCGCAGCAGTTCGTCCTGCAGTTCAAGGCCATTCATGCCAGGCATGCGCACGTCGACGATGAGGCAGGCGATCTCGCGCGGATCGAAGCGTGTGAGAAAACCCTCGGCGGACTCGAAGCAGCGCACACGGTAGTCGTTGCCTTCGAGCAGCCATTGCAGTGAATCGCGCACGGCCTCGTCGTCATCCACCACGTACACGGTACCTTTGTTTGCTGTTTTCATGCGCTTGGAGTCGGTTCAGAAACGGGAGGGGAGAAAGTCCGGGTGTGCGCTGTCGCCCGGTGGCTGCGGGCGCGCCTTGGGTCCGCCTAGCGGCAGCGTGAAGCTGAAAATGCAGCCAGCAATCAGCTTCTGATTGTAGTAATTCTCGGCCCACAGACGGCCTTGGTGATACTCGATGATGGAGCGGCAGATGTTCAGGCCGATGCCCAGTCCCTCGGCCTTGGTGGTGTAGAAGGCCTCGAACAGGCGCTCCATCACGGTGTCGTCGATGCCGGTGCCGTGATCCTTGACGGAGAAGGTGACGCGCTCGGCGTCGGACAACACTTTGAGTTCGATGCTGCGCAGATTGCCTTGCCGCCCGGCCTTGTCGACCGATTCAGCGGCGTTGCGCAGCAGGTTGAGCAGCACCTGCTCGATCAGGATAGGGTCGGCGTAGAGCGTGGGAATGCCGGGGGCGACGAAGTTGAGCAGCCGCACGTTGCGGCGCGTGAGTTCGATGTCGGCCAGTTCCAGGGTGTTGCGCACGATGTCCTGCACGCGGCAGGACACGCGGGCGGGCTCGCTCTTTTTCACAAAGTCGCGTACTCGCTTGATGACTCCGGCGGCGCGCTGCGCCTGGCGCCCGGTCTTCTCCAGCGCATCGACCAGTTCGTGCTGCGCCATGCCGTGGGTTTTGACGCGGGCGATCATCCCCGAGGTGTAGTTGCTGATGGCGGTGAGCGGCTGGTTGAGTTCGTGCGCCAGCGACGATGCCATCTCGCCCATGGTGATCAGACGGCTGGTGATCTGCGCTTTTTCTTCCTGCTTGCGCGCGGTTTCTTCGGCACGCTTGCGTGGGGTGATGTCGGTGGCGATGAGCAACTGCGCCACGCGGCCGTCCACCCATTGCATGTAGCGCTGGCGCACGTCGAACCAGCGGTCGAGCGCCTCGACATGGGTTTCGTGGGCATTGGAATGGCCGTCGAGGATTTCATCGGCCGGCAGTCCGGCGAAGGAATCCACGGTGTCGGCGTGATCGTCGTCGGCCATCGAGGTGAGCTGCCCGCCGTTGAGCATGAGGTGGCCGTGCACCGACGCGCCGAACCACTGGCGGTAGAGCTTGTTGGCGAACAGCGGTTCCTCGGTGCCCAGCGAGATGACCGACACCGCCGCGTCCAGCCCCTCGAGCACGGCGACGAAGCGCTCGTGTGACGCTGCGAGTTCCTGGCGGATGCGCGTCGGTTCGGTGATATCCGTCACCGACATGATCCAGCCAGTCTGTTTTTCGCGCACGTCGATCAGCGGCGAGACGTAGACGCGGGCGTCGAACTCGCTGCCGTTCTTGCGCCGAATTTTCAGCGCGAAGCCCGATGGCGGCGCCAGGCCGTCGAGGCTTTGTTGAATGGCCAGCGCCATCTCCGCCCCTTGCTGCGACGGCCAGTATGGGTAGGGCGGCTGGCTGCCGATCAGATCGCTGTCCTCAAACCCGGTCATGCGGCAGAACGACAGGTTCACATACTGGATGCGCCCTTGCATGTCCACCGCCTGCATGCCGGTGGAGAGCGAGTTCTCGATGGCGCGTCGGAACGCGGTTTCGCGCGTCAGTGCCTCCTGTGCGCTCAGGCGTTGGCGCAGCTGGTTCCAGCTCGTCAGCAGCGTCCACAGTGTGAGCGCCGAGAGCAGGAACACGCTCCAGTACAGGCCCTTGGTGGTCCAGCTCGGGCTGCTGCGATAGCTGCTGACCTGCAGCACCAGCCCCGGCTCGAACGGTGGCAGCGGAGCACGGTATTGCAGCGCCTTGTCACGGATGGCTTGGCTCGAGGCGCTGACCAGCAGCTGGTTGTTGCCGCCCAGCAGGGACACCGCGTAGCTGGCGCTCAGGTCCTCAGGCACCGAGTTGCGCAAAATGCCGTCGACCGAGTAGATCAGGCCGACGACGCCGACGAGGGCATCGTTGCGCAACACCGGGGTGGCGGTTTCCAGCAGCCAGCCGTTGTCCGCGCTCTTGAATGGCGTGGAATAGGCGGTGCGCTGGGTCAGCAGTGCCTGCTGGATCAACTGGAGGCTGTTGGCGCGCTTGAGCGTCTTGCCGACCAGGGCCGCAAGCTGTTCGGTGGCCAGATTGGGGCTGCCCTTTCTGAACATCACCGTGCCGTCAGGGTGGGCGTAGTACACCTGCAGGATTTGCGGATAGCGCCGCAGCAGCCGAAGCGCCTGCACGTCAAAGGGGCCGACGCGGTCTTCGTGCAGTGACAGGTTGTTGGCAATGGCCTGCACCTGATCCTGCGCCAGGGTGAGATCGAGGCTGACGCGCTGCTGCGCCCATTCGCTGTCGCGCTGCAGATTGTCCTTGTCACGTTGCAGATCGGCCTGCTGCGAGTAGCGCACCAGCGCCGCCATGGCCGCCAGAAACAGCACGAACACGATCAGTGGCAGCACCAGCAACACTCTGTCAGACTGCATGCGCCGCAGCAGGGCGCGCGCGCGCAGCAGACCCAGGCGCTGCGTCCAGCTGCGGCGCCTCAGGATGGAGATGGGTTTTGAAGATTTCACAGTGAGAGTCTAGAGTCTGCTGGCGGCAGGGTCAGGGCTCTTTCCTGGCGGGCGAATCTTGCGTCTGCGCAGGCCAGTGCGCATTCCTGGCAGGAGGATGTGGAAAGTTCCTATAAATTTTCACTATATGAAATCAAATCTTGTGATTTGAAAAATTGTTTGCGATACTGCGCGCAAATTCATGAGGAGAAACAACATGGCCGCATTACCCGAGATGCAACCGACATCCCTGTCCGCAACACGGGGAGATGCGGATCCGCAGGAAACCCGCGAGTGGCTGGATGCGCTGGAGGCGCTGATTGCTTCTGAAGGCCCGGATCGGGCGCACTTCGTGCTGGAGTCGCTGATGGCGCAGGCGCGGCAAAGCGGTGTGGACATGCCGTTCTCCGCCAACACCGCCTATGTCAACACCATTGCCACCGACGACGAGGTGCGCAGCCCCGGCAATGTCGAGATCGAGGAACGTCTGCGCGCTTACATGCGCTGGAACGCCATGGCCATGGTGGTGCGCGCCAACCGGCTGCATCCGGCCGATGGCGGCGACCTCGGCGGGCACATGGCCTCGTTCGCCTCGCTGGCCACCATGTATGGCACCGGCTTCAACCACTTCTGGCACGCACCGACCGCCGACCATGGCGGCGACCTGATCTATTTCCAGGGCCACAGCTCTCCCGGTATTTACGCCCGCGCCTACATGGAAGGCCGCCTGAGCGAGGAGCAACTGGCGCATTTCCGCCAGGAGGTGGGCGGCAAGGGGCTGTCGAGCTATCCGCATCCCAAACTGATGCCGGACTTCTGGCAGTTCTCCACGGTGAGCATGGGCCTGGGGCCGATCATGTCCATCTATCAGGCGCGCTATCTCAAGTATCTGCATGCCCGAGGCATCGCCGACACGTCCAAGCGCAAGGTCTGGGTGTTCTGCGGTGACGGTGAAATGGACGAGCCGGAATCGCTCGGCGCCATCGGTCTGGCAGCACGCGAAAAGCTCGACAACCTGGTGTTCGTCGTCAACTGCAATCTGCAGCGTCTGGACGGCCCGGTACGCGGCAACGGCAAGATCATCCAGGAGCTCGAAGCGGAGTTCCGTGGTTCGGGCTGGAATGTCATCAAGCTGATCTGGGGTTCGTACTGGGACCCGCTGCTGGCACGTGACAAGGACGGCATCCTGCGCCAGGTGATGATGGACGTTCTCGACGGCGACTATCAGGCGATGAAGGCCAACGACGGCGCCTTCGTGCGCAAGCATTTCTTCGGCCGCGACCCGCGACTGCTCAAAATGGTCGAGCACATGAGCGACGAAGATATCTGGCGCCTGAACCGCGGCGGTCACGATCCGCAAAAGGTTTACGCCGCCTTCCACGCCGCGGCCAACCACCAGGGCGGCCCCACGGTGCTGCTGGTCAAGACCATCAAGGGCTATGGCATGGGCCGCGCAGCCGAGGCGCGCAACGTGGCACACCAGGTGAAAAAGCTCACCGACGAAGACATCCGCGAGTTCCGCGACCGCTTCAACATCCCGGTGCCCGACGGCGAACTGCCCAAGCTGCCCTTCTTCAAACCGGCGGACGACACGCCGGAGATGCAATACCTCATCGCGCGCCGCAAGGCCCTGGGCGGCTTTCTGCCGCAGCGCCGCGAGAAAGCCGACGAACACCTGCCGGTGCCCGATCTGAAAGAGATCTTCCAGCCCATGCTGGAAGCCACCGCCGAAGGCCGCGAAATTTCCACCACCCAGGCCTATGTGCGCTGCCTCAACCAGCTGCTGCGCGACAAGACGCTCGGCCCGCGCGTGGTGCCCATCCTGGTGGACGAAACCCGCACCTTCGGCATGGAAGGGTTGTATCGCCAGATCGGGATCTACGCGCCGGAAGGGCAGAAATACACCCCGGTGGACCGTGGCGAGGTGATGTATTACCGCGAAGACAAGTCCGGGCAGATTCTGCAGGAAGGCATCAATGAGGCAGGCGGCATGTGCTCATGGATCGCCGCGGCCACCAGCTACTCGCACAGCAACCGCATCACCATTCCCTTCTATATCTTTTACTCGATGTTCGGCTTCCAGCGCATCGGCGACCTGATCTGGGCCGCCGGGGACATGCTGGCGCGCGGCTTCCTGCTCGGCGGCACTTCCGGGCGCACCACGCTCAATGGCGAAGGCCTGCAGCACGAAGATGGTCACAGCCAGATCATGGCGGCCAATGTGCCTAACTGCGTCAGCTACGACCCGACCTTCGCGCACGAAGTGGCCGTCATCCTGCACGCTGGCCTCAAGCGCATGGTCGAAAACCAGGAAGACGTCTTCTATTACCTCACCCTGCTCAACGAGAACTACACCCAGCCCGGGCTGCAGAAAGGCACCGAGGAGCAGATCCTCAAGGGCATGTACCTCTGCAAGCCGGGCAAGACCAAGAACAAGCTGCGCGTGCAGTTGCTCGGCTCCGGCTCCATCCTGCGCGAAAGTCTGGCCGCGCAGGAATTGCTGGAACAGGACTGGGGCGTGGCCGCAGACGTGTGGAGCTGCCCCAGCTTCAATGAACTGGCCCGCGACGGCAAGGCGGCGGAGCGCTGGAATCTGCTGCACCCTGGCGAAACGTCCCGCGTGCCTTTTGTTGCGCAGCAACTGGACAAACATGCCGGCCCGGTGGTGGCCAGCACCGACTATGTACGGTTGTTTGCCGAGCAGATCCGTCCCTTCCTGCCCAAGGGCCGCAACTATCGCGTGCTCGGCACCGACGGCTTTGGCCGCTCCGACACCCGCACCGAACTGCGCCGTCACTTCGAGGTGGATCGGCATTACATCGCGCTGGCCGCGCTGCGCGGGCTGGTCGATGAAGGAGCGCTGCCTGCGGCCAAGCTCACCGAGGCCATCGCCAAGTACGGCATCGACACCGACAAGGTGTTCTCGCTCTACGCCTGAACGACAGCCACCCGCACACACAACAGGAGACGCACAACATGGCCGTCGTCGAGGTCAAGGTTCCCGACATCGGGGATTTCAAGGATGTGGAAGTGATCGAGGTGCTGGTCAAGCCTGGCGACACGATCGCAGTGGATCAATCGCTGGTCACGGTGGAGAGTGACAAGGCCAGCATGGAGATACCCAGCAGCGCAGCCGGGGTGGTCAAGGCCCTGCGGGTCAAGCTGGGCGACAAGGTGAACCAAGGCGTGGTGCTGCTCGAACTCGACGCCGCGGATGCCGCCAGCGCCGCGCAGCCCGCCGCAGCAGTTCCGGCCGCAGCCGCGCCTGCGCCTGCTCAGCCCGAGACACCACCGCCCGTCGCCCCGCCTCCCGCGGCAGTCGGTGTGGGTTTCGCCTCCGAGCCGCGCCATCACACCCCGCCCACTGCGGCCCTGGCGGCGCCCTTGCCAGCCGCCACGTCTGCGCAGTTGCCGCATGCCTCGCCCAGTGTGCGCAAGCTGGCACGCGAACTCGGCGTGCCGCTGTTGGAAGTCAAGGGCAGCGGCGCCAAGGGCCGCATCACGGCCGAGGACGTGCAGGCCTTCGTCAAGGCGGTGATGGCGGGCCAGGCCGTCACAGAGGCTGCTGCCGAAGCGGGTGTCGCCTCAGGCAAGGGCGGCGCAAGCCTGGGCGGGCTCAATCTGCTGCCCTGGCCCAAGGTGGATTTCGCCAAATTCGGCCCCATCAGCAGCCAGCCGCTGTCGCGCATCAAAAAGCTCTCCGGTCCCAATCTGGCACGCAACTGGGCCATGATTCCGCATGTCACCCAGTTCGACGAGGCCGACATCACCGAACTGGAAGAATTCCGCAAGACCACCAACGAGCGCATGGCCAAGCAGGGCGTCAAGCTCACCATGTTGGCCTTTGTGATGAAGGCCTGCGTGAGCGCGCTCAAACAGATGCCGACGTTCAACAGCTCGCTCGATGAATCGGGTGAGAACCTCGTTCTGAAGGACTACATCCACCTCGGTTTCGCCGCCGACACGCCGCAGGGCCTGGTGGTGCCGGTGCTGAAAGACGTGAACAAGAAAGGGCTGGCGCAGATCGCCAAGGAAATGGGCGAACTGGCCGCCACGGCGCGCGAGGGCAAGCTCAAGCCTTCCGACATGCAGGGCGCCACCTTCACCATTTCCAGTTTGGGCGGGGTGGGCGGCACGGCGTTCACGCCCATCATCAACGCGCCGGAAGTGGCCATCCTCGGGCTGTCCAAGTCGCAGATCAAGCCGGTGTGGGACGGTGCCGCATTCCAGCCGCGGCTGATGCTGCCGCTATCGCTCTCGTATGACCATCGCGTCATCGACGGCGCGATGGCCGCGCGCTTCACCACCCTGCTCGGCGAGCTGCTCGCCGATCTGCGGCGTGTGCTGATCTGAACAGGGACTTGAGATGGCAACAGTCGAGGTCAAGGTTCCCGACATCGGGGATTTCAAGGATGTGGAAGTGATCGAGGTGCTGGTCAAGCCTGGCGACACGATCGCAGTGGATCAATCGCTGGTCACGGTGGAGAGTGACAAGGCCAGCATGGAGATACCCAGCAGCGCAGCCGGGGTGGTCAAGGCCCTGCGGGTCAAGCTGGGCGACAAGGTGAACCAAGGCGTGGTGCTGCTCGAACTCGACGCCGTGGGCTCGCAACATGCCGCGCCAGCCGCTGCGCCCGCTGCAGAGGTTCCCCCGGTTCCGGCGGCACAGCCAGCGGTGCAGTCCTTCCCCGCGCCCGCGCCGCAGCCTGCTGCCGCGTTCGAGGGCAAGGCCGATGTCGAGTGCGATGTGCTGGTGCTTGGCGCCGGGCCGGGCGGCTATTCCGCAGCGTTTCGCGCCGCGGATCTCGGCCTCAAGGTGGTGCTGGTCGAGCGTTACGCCGCGCTGGGCGGGGTGTGCCTGAACGTCGGCTGTATTCCGAGCAAGGCGCTGCTGCATGTTGCAGCAGTCATGGACGAGGCCGCGCACTTTGCCGAGCTGGGCGTGACGTTCGCCGCACCGACTGTGGACCGCGCCAGGCTCGCCGCGCACAAGGCCAAGGTGGTGGGCAAGCTCACCGGCGGGCTGGCGGCCATGGCCAAGATGCGCAAGGTCGCGGTGCTGCGCGGCTACGGCAGCTTTGCCGATGCGCATCATGTCGTGGTCGAAGCCACCGAAGGCGAAGGGCAGGGCAAGACGGGCGCCACACAAACGGTGCGCTTTGCCCGCGCCATCATTGCTGCAGGATCGCAGGCGCTGCGCCTGCCTTTCCTGCCCGACGATCCGCGCATCGTCGATTCCACCGGCGCACTCACCCTGCAGCACGCGCCGAAGAACATGCTCATCATCGGCGGCGGCATCATCGGCCTGGAAATGGGCACGGTGTATTCCACCCTCGGCGCTCGTCTGGACGTGGTGGAAATGCTGGACGGCCTGATGCCCGGCGCCGACCGCGATCTGGTCAAGGTCTGGCAGAAGCGCAACGCCAAGCGCTTCGACCGCGTGATGCTCAAGACAAAAACCGTGGCCGCCGAGGCCAGGGCCGACGGCATCTGGGTGACGTTCGAGGGCGAAGGCGCGCCTGCTGAGCCGCAGCGCTATGACCTGGTGTTGCAGGCCGTGGGCCGCGCGCCCAATGGCCGTAAGATCGCCGCCGACAAGGCCGGTGTGGCGGTGAACGAGCGTGGCTTCATCTCAGTGGATGCGCAACTGCGCACCAACGTGCCGCACATTTTCGCCATCGGAGACATCGTCGGCCAGCCCATGCTGGCGCACAAGGCGGTGCACGAAGGTCATGTGGCCGCCGAGGTTTGCGCGGGTGAGCTGCGCAGCGACGACGCGCTGGCGAAGGCGGCATTCGACGCTCGGGTGATTCCCAGCGTGGCCTACACCGACCCGGAAATCGCCTGGGTCGGTCTGACCGAAGACGCCGCCAAGGCGCAGGGCATCGCCGTCACCAAGGGGTTGTTTCCGTGGACGGCGTCGGGCCGCGCCATTGCCAACGGCCGTGATGAAGGTTTCACCAAACTGCTGTTCGACCAGGCCACCCACCGCATCGTCGGCGGCGGCATCGTCGGCACGCATGCCGGCGATCTGATCGGCGAAATCGCCCTGGCCATCGAGATGGGCGCGGACGCGGTGGACATCGGCCGCACCATCCATCCTCACCCGACGCTGGGCGAATCCATCGGTCTGGCGGCGGAGACGGCCGAGGGGAGCTGCACCGATCTGCCGCCAGCAAGACGGTGAAAAACGGGCTGAAGCCCGTTTTTTCCAGACGCTCTACTGTCCGTTGGATGAATCGACAGAAGACCGCGGATCGTCCTGCGCCACTTCGGTGTGGTTGCCAGTCAGAATGCGACGCGCACCATCGAAGCGCTTGGCCCAGTAGGGCGCATCGAGGTCTTCGATGCGGATGGTCTGCCCGGGGCGCGGAGAATGAATGAACTGGCCGTTGCCGATATAGATGCCGACGTGCGAGAAAGCCCGGCGCAGGGTGTTGAAGAACACCAGATCGCCGGGCTTGAGCTGATTTTCGGAAATCTTTTCGCCTTCCCGGGCCTGTTGTGCTGCGTTGTGCGGCAGCACCGTACCCAGGGTTTCCTGATAGACGTAACGCACGAACCCCGAGCAGTCAAATCCGCTGCGGGCCGAGTCGCCACCATAGCGGTATTGCACACCGAGAAAGCTCAGCGCATTGACCACCAGATCGGATGCACGGGTGGACACCTGGTGCACGAAACCGTTATTGTTCAGCCATTGTTTCAGCGAGGCATCGTCGCGCTGGGCGTTTTTCACATCTCGCACCGCGTTGGCAGAAGGCTGCGCCGGATCGATCTGCGGCAACGCCACGGAGTCGGCCCAAGCGGGCGTGCCGCACAGCACGCAGCACGCAAAAGCGAACGGGACGAATATGGGATTGACACGCATAAGCGACCGAATTTAGGTAAATTGGCTCGTTGTGTCAACGATTGTGCAGTGCAAAATCAAAACCCATTTTGGAGGCAACCGCATGTTCACAGCCTGGCGCCTGGATCAAACGGAACAGGGATTTCACGCGGCCCTGACGCAGTTCCAAGAGAGCGATCTGCCCGAAGGAAATGTGACCGTGGCGGTGGAATATTCCACACTCAACTACAAGGACGCGCTGGCATTGACCCATCGCGGCCCCGTGGTGCGGCGATGGCCGATGGTGCCGGGCATCGACGGCGCGGGGACGGTGCTGGAGAGTTCACACCCTGATTGGCGTCCGGGCGACCGCTGGTTGCTCAATGGATGGGGCGTGGGCGAAACGCACTGGGGCTGCCTGAGCCAGCGCGCGCGCTTGAATGGCGACTGGTTGATTCCTCTGCCCAAAGGACTCAGCAGTCGCCAGGCCATGGCGCTGGGCACGGCGGGCTACACCGCTGCGCTGTGCGTGCTGGCGCTGGAGCGGCACGCAGCTCATCCGGCACAGGGAGACGTGCTGGTGACGGGCGCAAGCGGCGGGGTGGGCGGTGTGGCCGTGGCGCTGCTGGCCAGGCTGGGCTGGACGGTGGTGGCTTCCACCGGCAAGTTGCACGAGCAAGCCTATCTGCGGGAGCTTGGCGCAGCGGACATCATCGACCGCAACACCTTGTCGTCCCCTGGAAAACCCTTGCAGAAGGAACGCTGGGCGGCCGTGGTGGACACGGTGGGCAGCCAGACACTCGCCAATGCCTGCGCGCAAACCCGGTGGGGCGGCGTGGTGGCGGCTTGCGGCCTGGCCGGGGGAATGGACTTCCCGACCACAGTGGCGCCGTTCATTCTGCGCGGGGTGACGTTGGTCGGTATCGATAGTGTGATGCAGCCGCGGGCGGCCCGCTGCAAGGCATGGCAGAAACTGGTGGATTTGATCGATGTGCAGATGCTTGAGCGCATCGCCCACGAGATCCCGCTTGACCAGGCTGCAGAGGCGGCGCGGAGTCTGCTCGACGGCCAGGTGCGCGGGCGGCTGGTCGTCAAAATCTGATCTTCTGATGGGAAGCTCGGGAGGTCGGGCGTCAGTCCGGCGTCAGCGCCTCTTCCTAGGCTGGTCCGAGCCAAGCACCAAACGACAAAGGAGACCATGTAATGTCCGATCCCTCTTACGCGGCGTTTTATCGCCACAGTGTGGAGTCCCCCGAAGCCTTCTGGGCCGAGCAGGCGCAGGGCATCGCATGGCAGCGGCCTTGGGGTCAGGTGCTCGACCGCAGCAACCCACCTTTCGCCGCCTGGTTTGTCGGCGGTTTGACCAATCTGTGCCACAACGCGGTCGATCGGCATCTGGCGGACCGCGCGGAGCAGGCCGCGCTGGTTTACGTCTCCACAGAAACCGGACAGGAGCGCACTTACAGCTATGCCGATCTGCACCGCGAGGTGCAGATCATGGCCGCGAGTCTGCAGAGTCTGGGTGTGAGCCAGGGCGACCGTGTGCTCATCTACATGCCGATGATTCCCGAAGCGGTCTTTGCCATGCTGGCCTGCGTGCGGCTCGGTGCGGTGCATTCGGTCGTGTTTGGCGGATTTGCCTCGGTGAGCCTGGCCGCGCGTATCGATGATGCCCGCCCGAAGGTGATCGTCAGCGCAGACGCCGGGTCGCGTGGCGGCAAGGTCATGCCGTACAAACCCCTGCTCGACGACGCCCTGCGCCTGTCTCAGCATCCGCCGGCGCAAGTCATCGTGGTGGATCGCGGTCTGGCGGACTGGGCGCGGCAGCCCGGCAGAGATGAAAGTTACGGCGATCTGCGCGCCAGGCATGCGCTGGCGAAAGTGCCCTGTGTCTGGGTGGAGTCTACGCACCCGAGCTACATTCTCTACACATCAGGCACCACCGGCAAACCCAAGGGAGTACAGCGCGATACAGGCGGCTATGCCGTGGCGCTGCACCTGTCCATGCGCGTGATCTATGGCGGAAAACCTGGCGAGACCTTTTTCTGCACCAGCGACATCGGCTGGGTCGTGGGGCACAGCTATATCGTCTATGCGCCCTTGCTCACCGGCATGACCACCATCCTTTTTGAGGGGACGCCAGTCCGTCCTGATGCCGCCGTGTTCTGGCGGGTGGCGCAGCAGTACCGCGTCAATCTGCTGTTCTCTGCCCCCACGGCGATGCGTGTGCTCAGGCGCCACGATCCAGCCCTGCTGCAGCGCCATGACCTGTCGGCTCTGCGCGCCATTTTTCTTGCAGGCGAACCGCTCGACGAGCCGACGGGACGCTGGGTGGCCGAATCCCTCGGCAAGCCCGTGGTCGACAATTATTGGCAGACGGAGACCGGCTGGCCCATTCTGGCAACGCCGCAGGGCTTCGCGGATGTGGCGTCGCGCCCCGGATCGCCCGGCGTTTCCATGCCGGGCTATAAAGTGTGTCTGCGCAACGAAACCGATGGTGCCCCGGTTGCTGCCGGTGAGAAGGGCGTTGTGGCCATGGACTGGCCGCTGCCCCCGGGTTGCCTGCAAACCATCTGGGGCGATGATGCGCGGTTCGTCCAAACTTACTGGAGTACATACCCCAACAGGCAGGTGTATTCCACCTTTGACTGGGGACGTCAGGACGCCGACGGGTATCTGTACATCCTCGGCCGCACGGATGATGTGATCAATGTCGCCGGACATCGACTGGGCACCCGCGAAATCGAAGAGAGTATCAGCGCCCATCCGGCAGTCGCCGAGGTGGCCGTGGTGGGCGTGCAGGATGCGCTCAAGGGTCAGGCGGCCTGGGCTTTCGTGGTGTTGCGGCCGGGGCAGATTGATGCCGCCGCCGCGCAGCAGGCCTCGATCGCCGCGCATGTGGATGCACAGTTGGGCGCCGTCGCCAGGCCGCAGCGCATCTGCCTGGTCACGGCCTTGCCCAAGACCCGATCTGGCAAAATGCTGCGCCGAGCCATTCAGGCGATCTGCGAAGGCCGCGACCCTGGCGACCTCACTACACTTGAAGATCCGCTTGCCCTTCAGCAAATTCCTGATGCAATTGCGCGCCCCTGACTAGGGAAACTCCTAGCCGCCAAGGGTGGACAAGGCTCCTCTTGGTTTGAAAAATATCAGTGCTTGCTTATAAGCAAATTCACATGCTCCAAAACGACACGCCCCCGGAACTGGTCACATCACCTGCAGACGATCTCTCGGTTGATGTGGGCAGAGTTTTCGACTCCGCCGCAGAGCTTTTCGGCGTTCTCGCGACGCCGCTACGCCTGCGGATTCTGAACTCCATCTGTACCGGGGAGAAAAGTGTCAGTGACATCATGAGCCTGGTCGAATCGACCCAGCCCAACGTGTCCCAGCATCTCAAGGTGTTGTATCAAGCCGGTGTCGTCGCCAAGCGTCGCGTCGGCAATCTGGTTTACTACCGTGTGCAGAGCGAGAAGGCAGTGCAGTTGTGCCGGACCGTGTGTACTCAAATTGCCATCGAGCTCGACGATCCTGAATCGGTTTCGCAGACGGATCGCCTGGCACGACGTGCTTACTAAAAGCGAGAAAGAGGATGAGTGACTACACAAAAAAGCTAGGCCGGCTGCGCAAAGCGCCGGAAGACTTCCTGAGTACTGAGCAGGTCGCTCAGGTTCAGGCGGGCCGCCGCGATTTTTTGCGTAAGACATTTCTCACTGCCACGGCCACCATGGCCACTGGCGGCGCAGCAAATGCCTATGCGGACGATCGTAAAGACTGGGACGGGAACAAGGGCAGCAAGCTCATCCTCGACAACCCTGAGTGGGGTACTACCCTGGGCCGGGGTGTGGACGAGCCGCCTTATGGCATGCCGATCAAGTACGAAAAAAATCTCGTGCGCCGCATCAGCCCGGGCTTGGCCGCAGTCACCCAGGCCAACGTGGCTTTCGCGCCGCTGCAGGGCATGTTCGGCATCATCACGCCATCCGGCCTGCACTTCAACCGTTCGCACCAGGGCTGGTACGAGATCAACCCCGAGGAATTCCGCCTGATGGTGATGGGCGAGAAGGGTCTGATCAAGAACCCCAAGGTGTATTCCGTGGGCGACATCATGCGCATGCAGCCCGTCTCCCGCATTCACTTCATCGAGTGCGGTGCCAACACAGCGATGGAGTGGGGTAATGTCGCCGTGCCGACGGTGCAGTACACGCATGGCATGGTGTCATGCAGCGAGTTCACCGGTGTCCCTCTCATTGACCTGCTGGAAGACTGCGGCGCCGACCTGAAGGGCGTGCGCTTCATCATGGCTGAAGGTGCGGACGGTTCTCACGAAAACCGCACCATCCCCATGTCGCTCGTGCTGTCCGGCGAGGTTCTGGTGGCATATGGCCAAAATGGTGAAATGCTCCGCGCTGAAAACGGGTACCCGCTTCGTCTGGTCGTGCCGGGAGTGGAAGGTGTGTCGCAGATCAAGTATCTGCGTCGGATCAAACTGGGCCGTGCGCCTTTTGCCACCAAGGACGAAGTGCTGGGCTACGTTGACATGATGCCGGATGGCATGCAGCGTCAATACACTTCCATCATGGAGTGCAAGTCGGTCATCACCTCGCCCTCTGGCGGTCAGGTGCTGATGGATAAAGGTGTGTACAACGTGACCGGTATTGCCTGGTCGGGCCGCGGCAAGATCAAGCGCGTGGATGTGTCCTTTGACGGCGGCATCAGCTGGAAGCCCGCCCGCGTGGAGGGGCCGGTGCAAAACAAGGCACTGACGCGTTTCAACATCCCCTGGGTGTGGAACGGCAAGTCCGCCTTCCTGCAAAGTCGCGCTGTGGACGAAACCGGCATGGTGCAGCCCACCTATCAGGAGCTGCGCAAAATCCGTGGCTCCCGCTCGGTCTACCACAACAACGCAATTCAAACCTGGCAAGTTGAAGAAACTGGAGATATTCGCAATGTCCAACTCGCGAATTCGTAAGGCCGCGCTGGCGGTTATTTTGGGCGGAGTCTTTGTCGGCTCCGCAATGGCGGCAGGTGTGCCTGTAAACACCCGCGTGCCGGCTCAGGCAATCAAGACGGACGGCATGCTGGGCCGTACGGCAACTCCTGATGAAATTCAGGCATGGAACATCGACGTCCGTCCTGATTTCGCCGGCTTGCCTCCGGGGCAGGGCAGCGTTGCAACCGGAACCAAACTGTGGGAAGCCAAATGCGCGTCCTGTCATGGTGATTTCGCTGATTCCAATGCGGTATTTCCTCCGCTGGTCGGCGCCTATCAGGCGTCCAAGCAAGACATCAAGACGGGCCGGGTTGCCGCACTGGTGAATGGCGGGACCTCAATCGAGCGTCTCTCGACTGTGTCGACTCTGTTCGATTACATCCATCGCGCCATGCCTTGGAATGCGCCTTTGTCCCTCAGTTGGGATGACACATATGCGCTGGTGGCCTATCTGATGAATCTGGCCAATGTGGTTCCGAGCAATTTCGTGCTGACCCGCGACAACGTGCAACAAGTCCAGGACATGTTGCCCAACCGCAATGGCATGACTTGGAACCACGGCATGTGGCCCGGCAAGGAGATCGGTAATGGGGGTATCCCGGATACCCACAACGTCGGATGCATGAAAGACTGCGCTCCGAAGCCCAAGGTCGAAACGTTTATCCCGGCTTACGCCATGAACACATGGGGTAATCTGGCCGATGAAACGCGTCCCTGGGGGCCGATCCGCGGCCTGGTGACCGTCTCCCAAGCCGAACTGAAAAAAGCCGAGGAGAAAAAAGCATCTGCAGCCAACGACCCCAATGCGAAAGTGATCGCCTTGATCAAGGGCAGTGGATGTATCGCGTGTCACAGCTTCGGCGACAACAAGCTGGTCGGGCCTGGGTACAAGGAAATTGCCGGCAAATATTCTGGCAAGAAGGACATGATTTCCGAACTCACCACGCGGATCATCAAGGGGGGCTCGGGTGTTTGGGGATCGATACCCATGCCACCGCAGACCATCAGCGAAGCGGATGCCAAGATGATTGCCGAATGGGTTGTCGACGGCGCCAAGCAGTAATACGTTATTTAGATACAGGGTTGCCCTGTTCACTTTAAGGAGAAGACTGATGAATCAAACTCGTCGCCAGGTCATGCAGATTGGTGCAGGCGCGGCCGCCTTGGGCGTTGCTGCAACGGCTGGCCTCATGCCCAATGTCGCGCTGGCCGCTGATGCACCGGGCTGGAACGCACCCCTGTTTGAAGCCAAAACGTTTGCCGATGCGGCCAAGATCTGGGGTGGCACACCGACCGAAAGCACTGATGTGACCATCATCGGCCCGGATATCGCTGAAAACGGCGCCGTGGTTCCCATCGGTGTCAAAAGCAATGCTGCCGGTACCACTGCTCTGGGCATCGTGGTCGAAAAAAATCCGACCGTTTTGGCTGCCCAGTTCAACCTGACTGACGTCTCGGTGCCCAATGTGGCCACTCGCGTCAAGATGGCCCAAACCTGCAATGTGTACGCTGTGGCGAAAGTCGGCGACAAGTTGCTATTCAGCAAGAAAGAGATCAAGGTCACGCTGGGTGGTTGCGGCGGTTAATCGCAGCGCCAGGCACCCATTGAAATCTTCAGAATCTGCTGTCTCACAGCAACCACTCAAATTTAAGGAGTAAAACTATGGCTTATCCGATGCGTATGCGGGCTAACATCGAAGGCGACGCAGTTGTGGTGCGCGTACTGATGACCCACCCCGAAGAAACCGGCCTTCTGAAAGACAAGGCTGGTCAGGTTATCCCGGCTCACTTCATTCAGTCGGTCACTTGCAAGAGCAATGACAAGACTGTGCTGACCTGCGACTGGGGCACCGCCATTTCCAAGAACCCCTTCCTGGAGTTCCGTTTCAAAGGCGGCAAGTCCGGTGACAAAGTGACTGTATCCTGGATCGATAACAAGGGCGACACTTCCACTGCGGACACCACGGTGTCCTGATGTCTTTCATGCGCGAAGCCGTAAGGTTTCGCGCATTTTGGTTTATTCACCGCTGCGAGGAGACTATGAGAAACCGTACAAAAAAAACGGCCATCTTGGCCGGGGTTGCGCTACCCGCCATGTTGTGGGTCGGAGGATTTGCCAACCAGGCAAACGCGGCTTCAGTCACAAGTGAAGGCAATCAGTATCTTGCCTTGATGAATGAAATGGGCGGGAATCCTGCTGATTTCAATATTGATGATGGCAAAAAATTGTGGACTGAAAAACGCGGTCCCAAGAATGCCTCAATGGAACAATGTAATCTTGGACTTGGCCCGGGCGTGCTCAAGGGCGCCTATGCTCAATTGCCACGCTATTTCGCGGATACAGGTAAGGTTCAGGATTTGGAGTCCCGCCTGATTACCTGTATGGAAACTCTTCAGGGTTTTACCGAGCAACAGGCTGAACATGACGCATTCGCAAAGGAAAGCGGTAATGCAACACCCTTGGTCAACATGGCGATGTACGTTGCCCATGAATCGGACAAGATGAAAATCGCCATTCCGCAAAATGCGCCCGAAGAAAAGCTGGCGTATGAGAACGGAAAAAAATTATTCTTCTATCGCGGTGGCCCATTCAGCTTTTCCTGCGCAACCTGCCACTCAGAGAAAGACAAGCGCATCAAGATTTCTGCTCTCCCCGACCTTGTAGATACAGGACCAAAGGGCGCTGCAGTGTCCTATGCGACATGGCCCGCCTATCCGAACTCACAGGGTGTGGCGCGTACGCTTGAGTGGCGGATGCTGGCTTGCTTCCGTCAACAACGTTTCCCCATGCCGAAAATGACGTCGAATGCTGTGATCGACCTGATAACCTACATGGGTGTGAATTCGAACGGTGCGACACTGAACACACCGTCGTTCAAGCGCTGAGATCGAGGAGACAACATGAAAAGAACCACTTTGTTTGTACTCATGACCGCAGCTGCTGGGGTGCTTGGCGGTTGCGCTGGCATGAACCAATCGGCATCGAGCGGAAGCGATCCTTTTGCGACCGCTTCATTCCAGAGCATTCTGAAAAACGATTTCGTCCCCAAGGGGCAAGCGAAACTTGATCGTTTGGTTCAGACCAAGCAACAGTACGAATGCTCCAAATATGAATATTTGGGCAAACCCATGCCAGCTGATGTAAGCAAAAAGCTGGAGTCCGAAGCGATGGCGGGTATAGTCTATCCGAAGGACGGTCAATTCTTGGGTGACTGGAAAGCCGGCCTGAAGATCGCGCAGGACGGCAAAGGTAAACAATGGAGTGATAACCCAAGTGTGCCGAGTGGCGGGAATTGTCTCGCCTGCCACGAGATGGTGAAGAACGATCCATCGCAAGGCAATATCGGCCCATCTCTTGTTGATTACGGAAAACTCCGTGGTAACAGTGAGGCAATCCTGAAGTACACCTGGGGGCGCATCTATGATTCCGCAGCTTACAATGCATGCAGCTGGATGCCGTCCTTTGGTGCTCATCATATTCTGACGGAGCAGCAGATGAAGGATGTGATGGCCCTGCTGATGGACCCGAAATCTCCTGTTAACGCGAACTGACCATAATAATATTTATTTAGTATGAGTGGCGCCCGCCCAATCGCTATTGATTTGGCGGGTTTTTTATTTTTTTGATGAGGATATTTGAATGAGCCTGACCCGTCGTGAATTTATGGGTGTGCTTGCAGCTGCAGCAGCTACTGGTTTCCCCATGACCCGTGAAGCAACTGCAGCAGAGGTCAAGAGTCTGTATAACCCGCCAAAGACGGGCAATGTGCATTTTTTGCACATGACGGATAGTCATGCCCATTTACGTCCGGTGTATTTCCGCGAGCCGAATGTCAATATCGGTATCGCCGGGATGGAGGGGCATCTGCCGCACCTGGTTGGTACGAACTATCTCAAGCGCGTCGGTTTCAAGCCCAATACCCGCGAATCGTATGGCTTTACTTATCTCGACTTCGAGCGTGCCGCCAAGCAGTACGGCAAGATGGGCGGCTACGCTCATATTGCGACTCTGGTCAAGCAACTGAAGGCGTCGCGCCCCGGTGCTTTGCTGCTTGACGGCGGCGACACTTGGCAAGGTACTGCGCTGTCACTGTGGACCAAGGGCCAGGACATGGTTGATGCCCAGTTGAAACTGGGTGTGGACGTGATGACCGCACACTGGGAATTCACTTACGGTCAAGACCGCGTCAAGGAAATTGTCAACAAGGATTTCAAGGGCAAGATTGACTTTGTAGCGCAGAACGTCAAGACGGCTGATTTTGGCGACCCGGTATTCCCGAACTATGTGATGAAGCAGATGAATGGCGTACAGGTCGCCATCATCGGTCAGGCCTTTCCCTACACCCCGATTGCCAACCCGGGCTATTTGATCCCCGACTGGACCTTTGGCATTGACACAGAGCACATGCAAAAAGTGGTCAAGGAAGTCAAGCAGAAGGGAGCTCAGCTTGTGGTCGTCATCTCCCACAACGGGATGGACGTGGACCGCAAGATGGCCAGTCTGGTGGAAGGGATTGATTGCATCTTCGGTGGCCACACACACGATGGCGAGGCTGTCGCGGTGGAGGTTCGCCGCCCATCGGGAGGCATGACCCTCGTCACCAACGCAGGCTCGCATGGCAAGTTCATGGGTGTCATGGATTTCGATGTTCGCGGTGGCAAGATGGTGGGCTACAAATACAAACTGCTGCCGGTCTTTTCCGAGTTGCTGCCTGCTGATCCGGAGATGGAGGCACTCATCACCAAAGTGCGCGCTCCGTATGAGAGCAAGCTCACAGAAGTTCTTGCGCACACGGAAGGTGTGCTGTATCGCCGTGGCAATTTCAACGGCACTTGGGATCAATTGGTCGTGGATGCGATGCTGGCGGTGCGTGGTGGCGATCTGGCATTCTCCCCTGGCTTCCGCTGGGGTGGCAGTCTCCTGCCTGGGGCGCCGATCACTCGTGAGGACATGATGACGCAGCTCGCCATCACTTATCCGTATTGCACCTTGTCTGAAATGACGGGCGAGACGGTCAAGGGCGTGATGGAAGACGTTTGCGACAATCTGTTCAATCCCGATCCGTACTACCAGCAAGGCGGGGACATGGTGCGCGTGGGCGCTCTGGAGTACACCTGCGCGCCCAAGGAAAAGATTGGAAACCGCATTCAGGACATGCGCCTGGGCGGCAAGCCGATTGATCCGAAGAAAACTTACAAGGTGGCTGGATGGGCACCGGTGCAGCAAGCCAGCGCCACGCCGGATAACCCGCCAATCTGGGATATCGTCGAGGAATATCTCAAGCACAACAAGGTCATCAAGCCCTTGAAGGTCAACGAGCCCAAGCTCATTGGTGTCAAGGGCAACCCCGGCTTGGCAAACTACAGCAAGATGTTCTGATTGCTGATCTTTTGTCCTCCTTGCCAACGGCCCGCTTTTTTGCGGGCTGTTTGTTTTAAGCATGCCCAAATCACGAATGCAGTTGCGACTTGAAGAGGTTTTCTCAAGTTTCTGATCTTGCTACTTATTCTGGCATTTGATAGGCTGGACGCCGTTCTTCGTTTTGAGTTTTCGCCGATATGCGCTCGCCCTTTTTTCATTCGCTGTTTCGCCTGCAGGGGCTGCTGCTTGTCGCGGTTTTTGTTGTGACTCTGGGCAGTATGCCCGCTTTTGCCGCCGTCAACAAAGAACTCAAGCGGGAAGTCACCAAACAGCAGGCTATAAAAAAACGGACTTTGAAACAGCTGAGAGAGGCACGTCAGCGCAAAGTAGAAAAGCCGATAGCGACAGCGCGACTGACTCAAAAAGACGTTTCGAAGTCGGGGGGCAAAAGAAAATCAGTGCGCGTCGTACAACATGAGCGCGTCAGGCAAGGGCGAGTGGTTGCGAAGTCGCGTGTGAACTTGCGCGTGACTGCGACTTTGGCGGGAAAAGCGAAAGCATCCAACTCTGTCGGATCGCGTCGTCCCGATCCGCTGGTTCTGAAGACAGCACTCGTTTCTGACGCGGCGTCCTCGGTGGTGCGCGCGACTGACAAATTGCAGGTTTCAGCCGCATCCACTGCGGCAAACGATGATCCCCTGTCGCTGCGCTCCGGTTCTGCCTTGGTGGTCGATGAGGGCACAGGTCGGATCCTCCTGAGCAAAAATGCGGACACAGCACGCCCCATTGCCTCTCTCACAAAGCTGATGACTGCGGCTGTGATTCTTGATGCGCACCAGCCCATGGATCAGGTCATCGAGATCACCGATGCGGACATTGACACGCTGAAATGGAGCGCGTCGCGTCTGCGCCCGGGAACGAAACTCACCCGGGAAGAACTGCTCAAGCTGGCCCTCATGTCATCCGAGAACAGGGCTGCGCATGCGCTGGCGAGAAATTACCCTGGCGGTTTGGCCGCCTTCATTCCGGCCATGAATGCCAAGGCGCATGCGCTGGGCATGAATTTCACGCGCTACGTCGAGCCGACCGGTTTGTCGCCGCAGAACGAGTCGACAGCGCATGATCTTGCCCTGCTGGTCAAGGCTGCCTACCACTACCCCCTGATCCGAGAATTTTCAACCCACCCGGAAAGCGAGGTGGATGTCGGGTCGCGCACGCTGCAGTTCCGCAACACCGATCATCTGGTGTTCAATCGCGGTTGGGATATCCTGCTGCAAAAAACCGGCTATATCAACGAAGCTGGGCATTGCCTGGTTTTACAGACCAAGTTTGAGGGGCGCAGGGTGATTGTGGTCTTGCTCGATGCTTGGGGAAAATACTCGCATTTTGGCGATGCACAGCGTATTCGCACCTGGCTGGAGGCCAGAGGGTTCAATGCCTTGCATGATCCTGCCCCAACGATTGGAGAAGCTGCAGCGCTTCCGGCCGCACAACCAGGATTGGTGCGGACCGCCCTTGTGGAAAAAGCGCCCGCAGCGATTGGCGAGTGAACCTGGCCGCGTTGACGGCTGAAGTGCATTCAGTGCATACGCTAACGGCGTGACCCTCGATAACCCAGCGCTGCAGAGATACGCTGGGCGGTCGATTGCACTTTGTCCAGCCAATCTTCCATCAGCCGATCCGCCGGAGCCGAGAGTGAAAGTCCGGCGATCAACTCGCCTGCGTCGTTGTAAATGCCCGCAGCCATGCAGCGCACGCCGAGTTCGAGTTCCTCATTGTCGCGCGCAAAACCTTCTTGGCGAACCTTTCCGAGCTCGCGTTCGAGTTGCTGTGGATTGGTGATACTGTTGCGTGTCTGTCCCGCCAGCCCCGTGCGCAGGCTGTAGGCCTTGACGCGGGGCGAGTCGTCGGCCGCGAGGAACAGCTTGCCCACGGATGTCAGATGCAGAGGTGCGCGTCCGCCAACGGAACGAACGACCTGCATGCCGGAATGCTCGCTGTAGGTGCGTTCGATATAGACAATCTCGTCACCTTGACGCACGCTGAGATTGACCGGCTGATGGGTGAGCCGGTGAAGGTCTCGCATGGGGCCGAGCGCCGCATCTCGCACGCTCAGGCGTGCTTTCACCAGATTGCCGTATTCGAGCAGGCGCATGCCTAGACGGTAAGTGCCGGCATCGACCCGTTCCACAAGATGCCCCACCACGAGATCGTTGAGAATACGGTGCGCGGTGGAGGGATGCAGTCCGGTGGCGCCGCCGATATCCTTGAGCTGCATCGGATCGGGATTTCGCGCCAGGACATCGAGCACAGCGAAAGCACGTCCGAGCACCTGGATGGTCGGTTCAACAGCCTGGGCAACCGGCTCAGATGGTTTGCGGGTTGAAGAATGATGCATTGCAGAAATTTTATAGTCCGGAATGCGTTTTTGCCTATCGGAAAAACGCGGAACTGAAAATGGCAACAGACTGCGATCCCTCGTCAGCAAACCACAAGCCGGCCGGTTGATAATGAGCACATGAAAAAACGTGTGGGACTCTTCATCACCTGTCTGGCCGATGTGATGCGGCCCGGCATTCCGATGGCAGCGGTGGAGTTGCTGGAAGCTGCGCACTTTGAAGTGCATGTGCCCATGGCGCAAACCTGCTGTGGCCAGCCGGCCTACAACTCAGGCGATCGCCGCACGACATTGGCGCTGGCCGAAAAATTTCTCGATGAATTCGAGATGTTCGACTACACAGTGGCCCCATCCGGCTCGTGCATGGGCACTATCAAAACCCACTATCCGGACGTGCTCAAGGATCAACCCGATCTGTTGCGCCGTTTTGCCGCCATTCAGCAGCGCCTGTATGAACTGACCGATTTTCTGGTGAGCGTGGCGGGCATCAGCCAGGTTCCCGGTCAGTTCGAGGGCGAGGTGACCTATCACGACTCCTGCTCGGGCTTGCGCGAACTGGGCATCAAACAACAGCCACGTCAGTTGCTGTCCCTCGTGCCGGGGCTGAGCCTTTGCGAAATGGAGCAATGCGAGCAGTGCTGCGGATTTGGCGGCACGTTCGCGGTCAAATACGGCAATATCTCAGCCGCCATTGCCGACGACAAATGCGCCAATATCCAGGCGACAAAGGCACGTGCCGTGGTGCTCGGCGATCTAGGCTGCATGTTGCAGATCGAGGGGCGGCTGCGACGGCAGGGTGACAACACGACACAGGTGCTGCACATTGCCGAAGTCCTGACCGGAAAGCACTGACCATGCAATCGCAATCCATGCAGTTCAAGGCGCGCGCCGGGCAAAAACTTGCCGATCAGCGCCTCCAGCAAAACCTTAAAAAGCTGTCCACCAAATTTGTCACAGGGCGGGCTGCCGCCATTGCTGCTCTCGACGGATTTGAAAACATTCGGGACGCGGCGGTGAGCCGTCGCAACCTGGCGCTGAACACCCTGGATGTCTGGCTGGAACGGTTTGAAGCCGAGGCGCAGCGCCGCGGCACGACGGTGCTCTGGGCTCAAACCCCGCAGGAAGCAGCCGATCTGGTGGTGGCGATCGCGCGCCGCCATGATTGCAAGCAGGCGATCAAATCCAAGTCCATGGTTTCGGAGGAAATGGGATTGAATGCGGCGCTCGAGGCGGCGGCGGTGCAGGTCACCGAAACCGATCTGGGCGAATACATCCTGCAGATCAACGGCAACGAGCCGCCATCGCACATCATTGCCCCAGTGGTGCACAAGGACAAGGAGGAAATTGCCGATCTGTTTGCCAAAGTACACCACACCGCGCGCAAGACCGATATTCCTCAGATGACCCGCGAAGCGCGCGAGGTCCTGCGGGCCAAATTTCTGGCTGCGGACATTGGGATCACTGGCGGTAACTTCGTGGTGGCCGAGACCGGCTCCGTCGCCCTGGTGACCAACGAAGGCAATGAGGGGATGTGCACCATTCTGCCGCGGGTGCATGTGGCGGTGACGGGGATCGAGAAGGTGTTGCCTACGCTCGAAGATCTGGCTGCGGTGATGCGGCTGTTGCCGCGCTCGGCCACAGGGCAGGCCATCAGCAATTATTTTTCCGTGCTGACCGGCCCGCGCCGCCCCGGCGATCTCGACGGCCCGGAGCACATGTATGTGGTGCTGCTCGATGGGGGACGAACCAGCCTGGTGGGCGGGGCATTTTCCGAGATGCTGCGCTGTATTCGCTGTGGTGCCTGCATGAACCATTGCCCGGTTTATCAGAAGATTGGCGGGCATACCTATGGCTGGGTCTATCCGGGGCCGATGGGCTCGGTGCTGACTCCGAGCTATCAGGGACTGGAGAGCACCCTGGATCTGCCGCAGGCCGCCACATTGTGCGGACAATGCCAAGTGGTCTGTCCGATGAAAATTCCGCTGCCCGATCTGCTGCGCAATCTGCGCACACAACAGTTCGAGCGTGACATGCGGCCAAGTATGGAGCGCTGGGCGCTGCGCCTGTGGAGCTATGCGGCGCGGAATCCCTGGCTGTACCGGCCGGGGGCGAAAATGGCGTCACGATTGCTGCGCTTGTTGGGCGGTGAACGCAAGCGCCTGCACCACCTTGCCGGGGCCAGAGGCTGGACGGCCTCTCGCGATCTGCCCGTGCCGACGCAGGCCACTTTCAAACAGCAGTTCGCACAGCGGATCAAGTCCAGTCTGACGCGTTGAGAGCAAATCACGACGTGGCGACTTGTTCCATGGGGTTGAACCAGTTGCCGCCGCGGTAGATTTCAAACGGCGTGAAGTTGGACTTGTATGCCATCTTGCGGCTGTGGGCAATCCAGTAACCAAGATAGACATGCGGCAACTGCATGGAGCGCGCTTGTTCGATTTGCCAGAGCACGTTATAGGTGCCGTAGCTGCTGCGGGGATCTGCAGTTTCGAAAAAGGTGTAGACGGCGGATAGGCCGTCAGAGAGCACGTCGACCACCGACACCATTTTGAGCGAGCCGAGTTCTTCGCCTTGCCGCGCGGGTTCGCGGAACTCGACCAGTCGCGTGTTCACACGGCTTTGCAACAGAAACTGGGCGTACTGGTCGATACTGTCATGATCCATGCCGCCGCCGGTATGCCGCGCGGCCTGGTATCGCAGATAAAGCTGGTAATGCTCGGGGATGAACCCGAGCTTGAGCACACGCACCTGAAGCCCACCATGCCGCTTCCACACCCGTTGTTGTGCGCGGTTCGGACAAAACTGCGCAGCGAGGACGCGGATGGGCAGGCAGGCCTGACAGTCTTCGCATTGCGGGCGGTAAGTGAACAGGCCGCTGCGGCGAAATCCGGCGCGCACCAGATCGGAATACACGTCGGCATTGATCAGATGACTTGGGGTGGCGACTTGCGAACGCGCCTGATGCCCTGGCAGATAGCTGCACGGATAGCTCGCCGTGGCATAGAACTGCAGGGTCGTGAGCGGAAGTTCTTTGGGGTGAGTCACAGCCAGCGCGCGCAGTCGGTCAGATACATCGTTTGATCATACTGCCAGCCCTGCACCGCAGGCAGCGATGTGGATTCCTCCACATGCCGCAGGAACGTCTCGCGGGCGATGGGGGCTGCACCCATCTGCGCCAGATAGTCTGTTTGCTGCTGGCAATCGATCAGGTCGATGCCCTCGCGCAGGCAGAAGCCGCAAAGCGCCATCAGCAGGGTTTTGGAGCCATCGGCCACGGTGGTGAACATGGATTCGCCGAAAAACATGCGGCCGATGCACACGCCGTACAGTCCGGCGCGCAAGCTCTCGCCTTCCCACAGTTCAAAGCTGTGCGCCAGGCCGCGCGCGTGCAGGGCGGAATAGGCGCTCAGCATGCCCGGGGTGATCCAGGTGCCAGCATCTGCGCGCTGCGCACCGCATTGCTGCATCACGTGCGCAAATGCCGAGTCGATGCGCAGGCGCACGGCGGGGTTGCGGACGAAGCGGCGCGCGGATTGTTTGAGCGAGCGCGTTACGCGCAACTGCTCGGGGCGCAACACCATGCGCGGATCGGTGCTCCACCACAGAATGGGCTCGCCGGGGCTGAACCAGGGGAAGATGCCGCGCCGATAGGCGCGCTCCAGGGTGTCGGCATCGAGCCGACCGCCAGCGGCAAGCAGGCCGGGGAAAGGCGACAATGCAGGCAGAGCCTGCGATGCGGGCGGAAAGTCTTCTCCCGGTGCGAGCCGGGGGAGTTGCCAGTTCATGGCGAGTGTCTGGAGTCATGCATCATGTCAATTTACCAATTCGCCGCCTGGCGGCCCGAGATTGCTGCGGATGCCTATGTTGCGCCGGGTGCGCACGTCATGGGGCGTGTGCGGTTGCAGTCGCGTGCCAGTGTGTGGTTCGGCGCGGTGCTGCGCGGGGACAACGAGCCCATCGACATTGGCGAGGAGTCGAATGTGCAGGACGGCGCGGTGCTGCATACCGATCCCGGCTATCCGCTCGCAGTCGGGCCGCGTGTCACCATCGGCCATCAGGCCATGCTGCATGGTTGCAGCATCGGCGAGGGCAGTTTGATTGGAATTCAGGCCGTGATCTTGAATGGGGCAGAAATTGGCCGCAACTGTCTGGTCGGCGCCGGTGCGCTGGTGACGGAGGGCAAGGTGTTCCCCGATGGCGTGCTCATTCTCGGCTCTCCTGCGCGCGTGGCGCGTGAACTGACTCCAGAGGCCATCGCCGCCATCCAGGCCAACACCCGGCATTACGTCGAACGCGCCACGCGTTTTGCACAGGAACTTCAACGCATTCAACCATGAACGATCAACTTGTCAAATTCATGCTGGGCACGGGTCATGTGCGCGGCGTTCTGGTGCGCCTGGATGCCACCTGGGCCGAATTGCAGAAACGCCGCAGCTACCCGCAGGCGATCTCCGCGCTGGTCGGGCAGATGGCCGCTGCGAGCACTCTGATGGCTGGCAGCCTCAAATTCGATGGCGCGCTGGTGCTTCAAATCCAGGGGGATGGCCCCTTGAAACTCGCTGTGGCCGAGTGCCAGCCAGACTTCGGCCTGCGCGCCACGGCCAAGATGGCCGACGATCTGCAGGATGACGCCGTCCTGCCAACGGATCTGGCCGCGCTGGTCAATCTGCACGGCAAAGGACGCTGTGCGATTACCCTCGATCCGCGCAATCCCGAGTCTGGCTTGCAGCCCTACCAGGGCATCGTGGCGCTGACCGATCCGCAGGGTGCCACCCTGCCATCGCTCGCGGCGATGCTGGAACAGTATCTGGCGCAGTCAGAGCAGATTGATTCCATGCTCATGCTGGCCAGCGACGAGCAGGCGGTTTGTGGCTTGTTGCTGCAGCGCATGCCCGCAGCGCAGCACGCTGCTGAAGGTGCCGAGCAGACCGAGGAGGACTTCGCCCGGGCGCGCCATCTGGCAGCTACGCTGACACCGGAAGAACTGCTGCGATTGGCGCCCGAGGACATTTTGCGGCGCCTGTTCTGGGAAGAGGAAGTGCGCGTGTTCGAGCCGCAGTCGCCGCGATTTCATTGCACCTGTTCGCGCGAGCGCGTAGCCGGGATGTTGCGCATGCTCGGGCGCGATGAGGTGGAGTCGATTCTTGCGGAGCAGGGCGAGGTGGATGTGCGCTGCGAATTCTGCGGTCAGGGCTATGCCTTCGATGCCATCGACGCCGCGCAGGTTTTCCTCAACACGCTGGCGCAACCGCCAGTGGCGTCAAACCGTCATTGATGATTTGAGGCCGGAGTGACCGCCGCGCTGGCAGGCAGACTGCCCGCGCGCGCCGGCGGCACGATCTGCACAAAAATCTCATCGGGCTTGACCATGCCCATTTCACGGCGGGCCTGATCCTGCACACCACTCAGGCCCGATTTCAGATCATGCACTTCCGCGCCGAGGCGGTCGTTGTCCTGCTGGGCCTTCAGATTGGCCTGAACTTGTTGAGCCAGCTGATTTTGCAGCCGCTGCACCGCAAACCAGCCCCGCTCGCCAAACCACAGCGGCCACTGCAACAGCAGCAGCAGACTCACGAGCAGGACGGTGACCCAGCGCATGGTGCGGTCGCCTCAAGCGGCGCGATTAGCGCAGGTTGTAGAACACGTCGCGGCCGAGGAAACGGGCAGTCTCGCCGAGGTTCTCCTCGATGCGCAGCAACTGGTTGTACTTGGCGATGCGGTCGCTGCGCGACAGCGAGCCGGTCTTGATCTGCCCGGCATTGGTTGCCACGGCGATGTCGGCGATGATGCTGTCCTCGGTCTCGCCCGATCGGTGCGATACCACCGCTGTCCAGCCGGCGCGTTTGGCCATTTCGATGGCGGCAAAAGTTTCGGTGAGGGTGCCGATCTGGTTGACCTTGATGAGAATGGAGTTGGCCAGCTTGTCCGCAATGCCGTTTTTCAGGATGGACGTGTTGGTGACGAACACGTCGTCACCCACCAGTTGCACTTTCTTGCCCAGGCGGCTGTTGAGCAGCTTCCAGCCATCCCAGTCCTGCTCGGCCAAGCCGTCTTCGATGGACACGATGGGATACTTGCCCAGCCAGTTGTCGTAGAAGTCGACCATCTCTTCGGTGGACAGCACCAGCCCTTCGCCTTCGAGGTGATACTTGCCGTCCTTGTAGAACTCGCTCGAAGCCGGGTCGAGGGCAATGGCGATCTGCTCGCCAGGACGGTAACCTGCCTTCTCGATGGCTTCGACAATGAGCTGCAGCGCCGCCTCATGATTGGTCACGTTCGGCGCGAAACCGCCTTCATCGCCCACGGTGGTGGGCATGCCGCGATCGTTCAGGATGCCCTTGAGTGCGTGGAACACTTCGGCGCCGTAGCGCAGCGCCTCGTGAAAGTTGGGTGCGCCCACCGGCATGATCATGAATTCCTGCATGTCCAGGCTGTTGTTGGCATGGGCGCCGCCGTTGATCACATTCATCATCGGCACCGGCAGTTCACGCGCCGAGAAGCCGCCGAGATATTGATAGATCGGCATGCCGGCTTCTTCCGCCGCTGCCTTGGCCACGGCCATGCTCACGGCCAGAATGGCGTTGGCGCCCAGGCGCGACTTGTTGTGCGTGCCGTCGAGGTCGATCAGGGTCTGGTCGAGGAAAGTCTGCTCGGTGGCGTCCAGTCCCATCACCGCTTCGGTGATTTCGGTGTTGATGTGTTCGACGGCGCGCAGCACGCCCTTGCCGCCGTAGCGGGACTTGTCGCCATCGCGCAGTTCCATCGCTTCGCGCGTGCCGGTGGATGCGCCCGACGGCACGGCGGCGCGGCCGATGAAACCGGTTTCCAGCACCACGTCGCACTCGACGGTGGGATTGCCGCGGCTATCGAGAATTTCGCGGGCGGTGAGGTCAACGATGGCACTCATGAAAGCTCCTGTTCGGGGAATGGTGTAGTGAAAAGAAGGTTGGCAATGCGGGCTTCACATGCCCTGCACGGCAATCATGCGCATGGTCGCGGCGCCTGCGCGTGCCTGCCGCGCCAGCTGGTATTCGGCGCTGGCATAAAACGCGCGGGCCGCGGCCATGTCGGGAAACTTCAGCAGAACGATGCGGGTCGGCGCCCAGTCGCCTTCGAGCACTTCGACCGCGCCGCCACGAATGCAGACTTCGGCGCCATGCGCGGCGATGGCCTGGGAAGACAGCAGCTTGTATTGCTCGTATTGCTGCGGATTGGTCACGTCGACATGGGCGATGATGTAGGCGCTCATAGAAGATTCAGTTGAAGTGGGTTTCGAGGAAGCCGCGTCGCTTGACCGCAGCATCGATGTCTTTGAGGCTTTCGAGCAGGGCGCGCATGTGGTGCAGCGGCACCGCGTTGGGGCCATCGCTCAGGGCCTTGGCCGGGTCGGGGTGGGTTTCCATGAACACCCCGGCCACACCCGCGGCCACGGCGGCGCGGGCGAGCACGGGCACGAATTCGCGCTGGCCGCCCGAACTCGTGCCCTGGCCGCCCGGCAGTTGCACGGAGTGGGTGGCGTCGAACACCACCGGGCTTTGCGTCTCGCGCAGGATGGCCAGTGCGCGCATGTCGGAGACCAGATTGTTGTAACCAAAGCTCACGCCGCGTTCGCAGGCCATGAACAGGGTGTCGGGATGTCCTGCCTGCGCGGCAGCCGCGCGCGCCTTGGCGATGACGTTTTTCATATCGCCCGGCGCGAGAAACTGGCCCTTCTTGATATTCACCGGCTTACCCAGACTGCTGACGGCATGGATGAAATCGGTCTGGCGACACAGGAAGGCCGGGGTCTGCAGCACGTCCACCATGTCCGCCACGCGGGGCGCTTCTTCGGCGGTGTGCACATCGGTGAGCACGGGCACGCCCAGATCGCGCCGAACCTTGGCGAGAATCTCCAGACCCTGCTCCATCCCGGGGCCGCGAAATGATGTGCCGCTGGAGCGGTTGGCCTTGTCGTAGCTGGACTTGAAAATCAGCGGAATATCGAGAGACCGGCAGATGTCGCGCAACTGCCCGGCCACGTCCATTTGCAGTTGCTCGGACTCGACCACACAGGGGCCGCTGATGAGAAAGAACGGCTGGTCGAGACCGACCGGAAAGCCACAGAGCGTTTGGGGTGTGGGCATGGAGTGGCGAATCGGTCAGGCGTTGCGAGAATGACGCTGCAGGGCTGCTTCGATGAAGGCGGTGAACAGCGGATGCCCGCCCCAGGGCGTGGACTTGAACTCGGGGTGGAACTGCACACCGACGAACCAGGGATGGGCGGATTGCGGCAGCTCGACGATTTCGGTGAGATGCTCGCGCTGGGTGATGGCCGAAATCACCAGTCCGGCCTTCTGCAGCGCGGCGAGGTAATGCTCGTTGGCTTCGAAGCGGTGGCGGTGACGCTCGGTGACCACGTTGCCATAGATGCTGTGCGCCAGGGTGCCCGGCTTCACGTCGGAACTTTGCGCGCCCAGACGCATGGTGCCACCGAGATCTGAGCCGACGTGGCGCTTCTGGATGGTGCCGTCGCGGTCCTGCCATTCGTCGATCAGTGCGATGACGGGCTGCGGCGTATCGGGATCGAACTCGGTGCTGTTGGCTTGCGGCAGACCGGCCACATGGCGGGCAAATTCGATGGTGGCCACCTGCATCCCCAAGCAGATGCCCAGATAGGGAATGCGGTGCTCGCGGGCAAATTGCGCCGCCAGAATCTTGCCCTCGATGCCGCGCTTGCCAAAGCCACCAGGCACCAGCACGGCATCGAAGGCGTCGAGCTGGGCAATGTTGCCGGGATCCAGGGTTTCGGAGTCGAGATAGGTGATGTCCACGCGCGAACTGGTCTTGATGCCGGCGTGACGCAGCGCTTCATTGAGCGATTTGTACGAGTCGGACAGATCGACGTACTTGCCCACCATGGCGATGCGCACGGCGTGCTGCGGGTGCTCGAGCGCCTGCACCAGATCGTCCCAAACCTTGAGGTTGGCCGGTGGCGCGCTCAGGCCCAGCTTGTCGCAAATGATGTCGTCGAGGTGCTGCGCGTGCAGCATCTGCGGAATTTTGTAGATGGTGTCCACGTCCCAGACCGAGATCACCGCGTCTTCATGCACGTTGGAGAACATGGAGATCTTGGCGCGCTCGTCGTCGGGAATCGGCCGGTCGGCACGGCAGAGCAGGGCGTCGGGCGAGATGCCGATTTCGCGCAGTTTCTGCACACTGTGCTGCGTGGGCTTGGTCTTGAGCTCGCCGGCAGCCGGAATGAAGGGGACGAGAGTGAGGTGGACGAAGGCGCAGTCGCCCCGTTTCATGCGCAGGCTCATCTGCCGCGCGGCCTCGAGGAAGGGCAGGGATTCGATGTCGCCCACCGTGCCGCCGATCTCGACCATGGCGACATCCACCGCGTCGGCCGTGCCATCGCCGGCGCCGCGTCGGATGAAGTCCTGGATTTCGTTGGTGATGTGCGGAATGACCTGCACCGTCTTGCCGAGGTACTCGCCGCGTCGCTCCTTGCGCAGCACGCTGTCGTAGATCTGGCCGGTGGTGAAGTTGTTCACCCGGCGCATGCGGGTGGTGATGAAGCGCTCGTAATGCCCCAGATCCAGATCGGTCTCGGCGCCGTCTTCGGTGACGAAGACTTCGCCATGCTGGAACGGGCTCATCGTCCCTGGGTCGACGTTGATGTAGGGATCGAGTTTGATGAGGGTGACTTTGAGGCCGCGCGATTCAAGAATCGCGGCGAGAGATGCGGACGAGATGCCCTTGCCTAAGCTGGACACCACCCCGCCGGTGACGAACACATATTTGGTCATAGCCGCGACGAATGCCGGTAAAAGTGCATTATAGGGAGCAGGTTTTGAGACCTGGATGACAGGCGCTGTCTGCCGCCTCAAAAGCGTGTTCGATCAGCCGCGCTGTCGCTTGCGGAGACTCGAATGGAAACAGATGCGAGCCGTCCAACCAGTGCACGCGTCCCTGCGCCAGGCGCTGCGTGGCCTGCAGGCCGGCCATGCGAGTTTCGCGGGAAGAGCGGCCGCCAATGAAACTCACCGGCACCGGAAATGGCATGCGCGCCAGTTGGCCGAGCTGGTGGGGCAGGGTTTTGTAGATGCGATATTCCACCTCGCGCGCAAAGGCCAGGGCGCGTCCATGCTGTGTCGCGGTGGTGCCGAACCGCGAGTAATCCTGCAGCATTTCCGGATCCCATTGCCGGAACGCCGGTTTGGAAGAGAAATGGGTTTGCATCGCGGCGACATCTGGCCACTGGATTCTGCGCCGTTTGGCTGCGGCGGCGGGCGAAAACCGCTCGCCCAGCCCTGTGCGCTTGGACAGCCAGAGCAGGCGCGCCCGCCAGCCTGCGACCACGGGTGAGTCGAGCAGGATGACTTGCCGTGTCAGTTCCGGGTGGGCATGGGCCGCCATCAGGCTGAGATAACCGCCAAGCGAGTGGCCCACCAGAACGGCGGACTCGGCGTGGCAGTCGCGCTGCAGATAGTCGACCAATTGCTGCGCCAGTGGTTTCCAGCCGTCTCGCACCGGATAGCGCGCGTCATGGCCGAACACGGGCACGGCGCGCACGCGAAATGCCGGTTCCAGCGACTGGAACAGCTTGCGGTATACCGCGGCGGGAAAGCCGTTGGCGTGGGAAAACACCAGCAGCGGGCGTTGATCGACGTCGGAAGGGGGGTTCACGGCGTCGCGCAGGGCAGGGTTCAGGCGCCGGCCAGCAAGGCCTTGGCGCGCGCTGCAGCCAGACCCATGTCGGCACGACCAGCGAGATGCGTCTTGAGTGGCCCCATGAGCTTGCCCAGATCCTGCGGGCCGCTGGCGCCGGTCTGCACCATCAGGGCGCGGATTTCGGCGTCAATGGCGTCGGCGTCCAGCCGTGCGGGCAGATAGCGTTCGAGAACGATGATCTCAGCAGCTTCCTTATCCACCAAGTCTTGCCGTCCCGCGGGAGTGAACTGGGCGATGGCGTCACGGCGTTGCTTGATCATTTTGTCGATGATGGCAACCACGGCTGCGTCGTCAAGGGTGACTCGCTCATCCACTTCCTTTTGCTTCATTGCCGCCATCAGCAGGCGGATGGTGCCCAGGAGGGGGGCATCCTTGGCGCGCATGGCGGCCTTCATGTCGTCCTGAATACGGTCTTTGATGGTCATGGCGTGTTCAATGCAAAAAGCCCGCATCGATGGCGGGCTGTTTCAAACGGAACTCCGTTGCGGGCGCCCAAACAACGGGCACGCATTGGATTGCTCAAATTTCAGTACTTGCGCTCAGGCAGCGTCTGGCTGCGGATGCGCTTGTAGTGGCGTTTGACCGCAGCAGCCTTTTTGCGCTTGCGCTCGGCGGTGGGCTTTTCATAGAACTCGCGGGCGCGCAGTTCGGTCAGCAGGCCGAGTTTTTCAATGGTGCGCTTGAAGCGGCGCAGAGCAACGTCGAACGGCTCGTTTTCTTTGATGCGGATAATGGTCATTGATGAACTTGAATCAAATGTGGGCAGACCCGGCTGGCACTCAGTCAGACACCTTGGCCTCTGTCATGCCTTGGCCACTGCTGGAGCCGCCGTGGTTCGTCGTGGATCGCCGTGACGGTAGCTTCAGAAGGATTTGAGGCTAGCCGCTGCGAAATATAAAACCCAAAGATTATATGCACAAAACCGGCGAGCAACAAATTTCCGTGGTTCAAATGGCCCGTGCACAGGCCGCAGCCGAACTCCAGGCCCATTGGAAGTTGTAGCCGCCCAGCCAGCCGGTGACGTCCACCACCTCGCCAATGAAATACAGCCCGGGGGCCTTGTGCGCCATCATGGTGGACGATGACAGCGCCGTTGTGGCAACGCCACCGGCGGTCACCTCGGCCTTGCGCCAGCCCAGAGTGCCGCCCGGACGGACCTGCCAGTCGTGCCACTGCTGCCATAGGGCGCGCAGCGCCTTGTCGCTGAAGTCGGCCATGCGGCGGTCTGCATCCGGAGTCTGCGCGGCGAGCACTTGCGCCAGACGCTGCGGCATGTGCTGGGCGAGTTCTCCGGCCAGCGTGCGACGGTTGCCCTGCTTGGTCTTGAGCCATGTCGCCTCATCCACCTGGTTCAGCAGGTTGATGCGCAAGTCCTTGCCCGGCTGCCAGTAGCTGGAGGCCTGCAGGATGGCCGGACCACTGAGTCCGCGATGCGTAAAGAGCAGGTCTTCGCGGAACCTGACGGCATCCACCTGGATGTCGACTTCGATCGAAACGCCGCTCAGGTCGGCAAAGGGCGCCCACTGTGCAGGGTCGAACGCAAGCGGCACCAGGGCGGGGCGCGGCGGCACGATGGCCAGGCCAAACTGCTCGGCGAGCTGGTAGCCAAACGGTGTGGCGCCAATCTGCGGGATCGAGAGTCCTCCTGTGGCCACGACCAAGGCGTCTGCGCTGACCCAGCCTCTTGCCGTGCGCAGGCGAAAACCGGGTGCGGTCGCTTCCACCGCCTCAACGGGGCAGGGCTGCCAATGCGTCACGCCGCCTGCAGCGCACTCGTCAAGCAGGGCCGTGATGAGCTGCTCGGCGGAGTCGTCGCAGAACAGTTGGCCTTTGTGTTTTTCGTGAAACCCGATGCGATGTTTTTGCAGCAGGCCGATGATGTCTTGCGGTGTGTAGCGCGACAGAGCCGATTTGCAGAAATGCGGGTTGTCGGACAGAAAATTGTCCGGGCGGGTGTGCAGATTGGTGAAGTTGCACCGCCCGCCGCCGGAAATGCGGATTTTCTCGGCGATTTTTGGCCAATGATCCAGCAGCAAGACGCGCCGTCCGCGCTGGCCCGCAAGCGCGGCACACAACAGGCCGGCCGCCCCGGCGCCAAGCACGATGGCGTCAAAGCGTTGCGGCGCAGCGCGGGGAGAAGGGCTGGAGGCTAGACTGCTGGACATGCTGGTTCTTGGAATTGAAACGTCGTGCGATGAAACCGCCGCCGCACTGTACGACACGGAAGCGGGATTGCTGGGCCACGCCTTGCATTCGCAGGTCGACATGCATCAGGCCTACGGTGGCGTGGTGCCCGAGCTGGCTTCGCGCGACCACATTCGCCGCCTGCTGCCGCTGACCGACCTCGCGCTCAGGCAGGCCGGGATGCGCGTGCACGATGTCGATGCCATTGCATACACCCGCGGCCCCGGTCTCGCCGGGGCGCTGCTCGTCGGGGCCGGTGTGGCGTCTGCACTGGGCATGGCGCTGGGCAAGCCGCTGATCGGTGTGCATCATCTGGAGGGGCATCTGTTGTCTCCGCTGCTGTCGAAGCGGCCGCCGACATTTCCCTTCCTGGCCCTGCTGGTGTCTGGCGGCCACACCATGTTGCTCGATGTGCAGGCCTTCGGGCAGTACACCCTGCTCGGTGAAACGGTGGACGATGCAGCCGGTGAAGCCTTCGACAAGTCCGCCAAACTGCTTGGTCTGGGCTATCCCGGTGGGCCGGAACTGGCGCGGCTTGCCGCCTTCGGCAATGCGCTGGCGTTCGAGTTGCCGCGTCCCAAGATGCATAGTCCGGATCTGGATTTTTCCTTTGCCGGGCTGAAAACCGCCGTACTGACCAAGGTGCGTGGACTGGGCGCCAACATCTGCGAACAAAGCCGGGCCGATCTGGCCGCTGCCGCGCAGGAGGCCATTACGGATGTGCTGGTTCACAAGACCCTGCGCGCGCAACAGGCCACAAAGCGTCTGTCCGTTGTCGTTGCAGGGGGCGTGGGGGCCAACAGGCAGTTGCGCGAAAAGCTGTCTTCCGCGCTCACTGCCAGGGGAGTGCAACTGTTCTTTCCCGAACTGGAATGGTGTACCGACAACGGCGCAATGATTGCCTTGGCAGGAGCACTGCGCTTGCAGGCGCACCCCGATGCAGCGCGCACGGCAGGGCCGTTCGATGTGCTGCCGCGCTGGGATCTGACGCAGATCGAGGCCGCCTAGATTTCCCAAACTCCCCGCGCTTGGAAGTCGCTGTCTTCGCCCTTGCTCGCCAGGCCGCGCGCGTTGCACACCACGCGCGCAGCGCCGACGCGGTAATCATGCCTGCAGTGCAGGTGTCCGTGGAGCCACAAGGTGCTGTGCTCGATCATGTCGTCATACGCGTTGCAGAAACTCGCGGTCGAGGCGTTCAAGGGATAGCGCGGGTCGTTGCTGCGCAGGCTGGGCGCGAAATGCGTGATGACCAGCGTGGCATCGTCCTGCGGTGCGTGGTGCGCTGGATTGGTGAGCCGTTCCCGCAACCAGTCCCGGCAGCGCAGGCCTTCGTCGCGCAGTTCTGCAACTCCCATGGGTTTGCCATGCCGGGTGGCGCATTGCACCTGCTCGGCAAAATAGCGCGCGGCACGCATGCTGCGTTCAAGGCCTTCGGGGCCGAACAGTTCAAAGTCGTTCCAGAGGGTAGTGCCCAGCACGCGGATGGTGCGGCCCTGATGGGTGATGCGGGTTTGCTCGCAGTCGAGCATGGTGAAGCCCAGACGGCCGCAGCGTTCCCTCAGGGCATCGAGCGTCTGGTCGAAATCCTTGCGGTCATGCTCGTGATTGCCCGGTACATAGATGACGGGGACGGGCCAGTCTTTGAATTGATCGATCTGCGCGTGATTGGCGTCGATGTCGCCAGCCAGGACGAGCAGATCGGCCTCTGGCGCCACTTGGGGCACGAAGATCTCGGTTTCCAGATGAAGATCGGACAGAAGTTGAATGCGCATGGCGCGGCGAGCAGTGCGTGCAATGTTGTGTAAACGCACTGTAAACCGCTTCGGCCGATCTGTTCGCGCCGCAGTTGCAAGGAGTTGGCCGCGGTGTGAACTAATTCGCAGCACGCGTGGGCCGGTGCGGCCGTCCTGGCCGCACCGGCATGCGAGTCACTCCACGGCGATCTGCTGGATGGTGGCCTGTGCCTTGCGCGGCAAGGTCAGCGTCAGCACACCGTTCTCAAGCTTGGCCTGCGCTGCGGCTGGGTCGAGTTCGGCAGGCAGTTCAAAGGAGCGGTAGAACTGGCTGGCGCTGCGTTCGCGGTAGATCACCTTGCCGCCTTCGGTCTTTTCGTCCTGCTTTTTGGTCTCTGCCGAAATAGTCACGCGCGGGCCGTCGATCTGAATCTTGATCGCCGATTTTTCAACGCCAGGCAGATCGGCATGCACCACGTAGCCGGTTTCGGTTTCGGACACGTCCATGCTGAGTTTTTTGAGAGACTGCCCACCGTTGTCAGCCGCAGCGAAAAAATCGCGGAAAGCCTGGTCGAACAGACGGCCGAATGTGGGTTCGAGGCCACTGCTGTAGAGAGAAACGCGGTTGGATGGGGTTGTGATCGAATAAGCCATGATGCATCTCCAGTGTGAATAGGGGTTCGCTACCCCGATGGCTTCGATATGCCGCCGCTTGTCCATTTTTCAAGATGGTGAAATGGGTGATCGCAAATTCGCTGGTACGGTGCGGTGCAAGCGCAAAGCCGGGCGCGCGAGCCGTTGTGGCTACAATGGCAGGCTTTCACCTTTCACGGCGCGGAATGGTTTCTTCTGCGTTCGCGTGTTCTCTCTTTAGGAAACTGATATGTCCGTAGCTGATCTCAACAAGGCGCAAATCGTCGCCGACAATGCGCGTGGTACCGGTGATACCGGATCCCCGGAAGTGCAGGTTGCTTTGCTCACCGCACGCATCAATGACCTGACCGGTCACTTCAAAACGCATGCCAAAGACCACCACGGTCGCCGCGGTCTGCTCAAGATGGTGAGCCGTCGTCGCAAGTTGCTGGACTACCTCAAAGACAAGGACGTGGATCGTTATCGCGCCCTGATCGCCAAGCTGAGTCTGCGTAAGTAAGTCGCTGTGTTGCGAGAACGCCTGTGATAGTTTTTCGGCACAGGCGTTTTTTGTATTTGTTTCAATCGTTTCAGGTGGCGGTGTGACCCGTGTCATTCCACCGGCGCTCCGGCACATCCGGGCGTCGCTGGAATGGCATCACTCCGCCGGATGTTTCAGCGGATGTGTCCGCGCCCGATGCGGGGCCGAGTGTTCGGATCTGTGGATGAAGGCGGCGGTTGCATTCTGACAAGGAGTTTGCCATGTTCAATAAAGTCGTCAAAACTTTCCAGTGGGGCCGCCATCAAGTCACGATGGAAACGGGCGAGATTGCGCGCCAGGCCAGCGGCGCCGTGCTGCTCAATATGGACGATACGGTGGTGCTCGCCACCGTGGTGGGCGCGCGTAGCGCCAAGGCGGGGCAGGATTTTTTCCCGCTGACCGTTGACTACATCGAGAAGACTTACGCCGCTGGTCGCATTCCCGGTGGCTTCTTCAAACGCGAAGGCCGCCCCAGCGAAAACGAGACACTGACCTCGCGCTTGATCGATCGCCCCATCCGTCCGCTGTTTCCCGAGGGGTTTTTCAACGAGGTTCAGGTGGTTGTGCATGTGCTGTCGATCAACCCGGAAGTGGATGCCGACATTCCCGCGCTGCTGGCGTCCAGCGCGGCGCTGGCAGTCTCCGGTCTGCCGTTCAATGGCCCGGTGGGCGCGGCCCGCGTGGGTTATGTCAACGGCGAATATGTGCTCAATCCCAGCCGTGCCGAGCTGGCCAGCAGCCGCCTGGAACTGGTGGTCGCGGGGACGGAATCTGCGGTGTTGATGGTCGAGAGCGAGGCCGATCAGCTGTCCGAAGAGGTGATGCTCGAAGCCGTGATGTTCGGGCACGCCCAGTTCCAGGCCGCGATCAATGTCATTCATGAACTGGTGCGCGATGGCGGCAAGCCCGTCTGGGACTGGACCGCGCCCGAGACGGATCGGGCGCTGATCGACCGTATTCAGGCGCTGGCAGGCGAGCAACTGCGCGCTGCCTACAAGATCACCCAGAAGCAGGCCCGCACCCAGGCGCTTCGAGAGGTGACCGCCAAGGTGCACGCCGGTCTGGCCGAGGCTGGCGTGGACGCAGACGGCGCCAAGGTGGACGGCATTCTGTTCGATATGGAAGCGCGCATCGTGCGTGACCAGATTCTCGCGGGAGATCCGCGCATCGATGGTCGCGACACCCGCACCGTGCGCCCCATCAGCATCCGCACTTCAGTGCTGCCGCGCACCCACGGCAGTGCGCTGTTCACGCGCGGCGAAACTCAGGCGCTGGCGGTGGCCACGCTGGGCACCGAACAGGACGCTCAGATCATCGATGCGCTGGGCGGTGAATACCGCGATCGCTTTCTGCTGCACTACAACATGCCGCCGTTCGCCACCGGCGAAACTGGCCGCGTGGGCACGCCCAAGCGCCGCGAAATCGGCCACGGTCGTCTGGCCAAGCGGGCGCTGCTCGCCGTGCTGCCGAAGAAGGAAGACTTTGCCTACACCATGCGCGTGGTGTCGGAAGTCACCGAATCCAATGGCTCGTCGTCGATGGCGTCGGTCTGCGGCGGCTGCCTGGCGCTGCTCGATGCCGGCGTGCCGCTGAAGGCGCATGTGGCCGGTATCGCCATGGGCCTGATCAAGGAAGGCAACCGATTCGCCGTGCTGACCGACATCCTGGGCGACGAAGATCATCTGGGTGACATGGATTTCAAGGTCGCGGGTTCGGCCACCGGCGTGACTGCGCTGCAGATGGACATCAAGATTCAGGGCATCACCCGCGAAATCATGCAGGTGGCGCTGGCGCAGGCGCGCGAGGCGCGCATGCATATCCTGGGCATCATGCAGCAGGCGGTGGGCGGTGCGCGCGAGGAGGTGTCACAGTTTGCGCCGCGGCTCTACACTCTGAAGATCAACCCCGAGCGCATCCGTGATGTCATCGGCAAGGGCGGCGCAACCATCCGCGCCCTCACCGAAGAAACCGGCACGCAGATCAACATCGCCGAGGACGGCACCATCACCATCGCCTCGACGGACGCCGACAAGGCTGCGATGGCCAGGCAACGCATCGTCGATCTGACCGCCGAAGTGGATGTGGGGCAGGTGTACGACGGCTCCGTGGTGAAGATTCTCGACTTCGGCGCGCTGGTCAACGTGCTGCCCGGCAAGGACGGCCTGCTGCACATCTCGCAGATTGCCAACGAGCGCATCAACAAGGTGAGCGACTACCTGCAGGAAGGCCAGAAGGTCCGCGTCAAGGTCATCGAGACCGACGACAAGGGCCGCTTCCGCCTGTCGATCAAGGCGCTGCTGGGCGACGCTACCGATGCATCCGCAACGGTTGTGGCACCCGCCGCGGCGGATACCGACCTCGAACCCGGCATCTGACCTCCCGCTCGCAATCCGACGCATGCGCGCCATCGAAATCTCCCAGCCTGGAGGCCCGGAAGTCCTGCGCCTCAGCGAGCGGCCCCTGCCGCAAGCGGGCGTCGGCGAGGTTCTGCTGCGCGTGCGGGCGTTCGGGGTCAACCGGCCAGATGCGCTGCAGCGTCGCGGACTCTACCCGCCGCCTGCGGGCGCGTCTGACATTCCCGGTCTGGAGGTATGCGGAGAGATCGTGTCGGGCGATCTGGACGGCACCGATTTACAGATGGGGCAGTTGGTCTGCGCGCTGCTTACAGGTGGGGGTTACGCCGAATACTGCGTGGCGCCAGCAGGACAGTGTCTGCCCTTGCCCGCAGGCCTGAGCCCGGAACAGGGGGCGGCCTTGCCCGAAACCCTGTTCACCGTTTGGCACAATGTGTTCGAGCGGGGTCAGTTGCAGGCTGGGCAAACGCTGTTCGTGCAAGGCGGGAGCAGCGGCATCGGCACCGCGGCCATTCAACTGGCGGTTGCGGCAGGCGCACGCGTCATCGCAACAGCAGGGTCAGCCGACAAATGCGCCGCCTGCACCCATCTCGGTGCCGAGCTTGCCATCAACTACCACGACCAAGACTTTGTCGACGCCGTTCTGTCCCATACGGCGCAGCGCGGCGTGGATGTGGTGCTCGACATGGTGGCCGGCAGTTATATCGCCCGCGAGCAGCGCTGCCTTGCAGAAGACGGACGACTGGTCGTCATTGCCGTTCAGGGAGGCCTGCAGGCCGAAATCGATGCGGGGTTGTTGATGCGTAAGCGCCAGACCCTCACGGGTTCCACCTTGCGCAACCGCAGCGTGGCGTTCAAAAGCGCAATCGCCCGGACCTTGCGCGAGAAGGTCTGGCCCTGGATCGAGCAAGGGCAGGTGCGGCCTGTCGTGGACACGATTTTTGCGGCAGAACAGATCGTGCATGCCCATCAGCGCATGGAACAGGGCCAGCACATCGGCAAACTGGTTCTGCGCTGGGTCTGACCGACTACGCAAACGACAACATCAAATTGGAGCAAGACATGCGTCAGCAATTCGTCGCCGGAAACTGGAAAATGCACGGCAGTCTGGCAAGCAACGCCACTCTGCTGGGCGAGGTCCTCGCCTCAGTCGCCACAGCGCGCTGTGAAGTGGCAGTCTGCGTGCCGTATCCCTACCTGTCCCAGGTTCAGCAACTGCTGCAAACCAGCCAGGTCGCGCTGGGCGCACAGGATTGCTCCATGCATTCCAGTGGTGCGCACACCGGCGAAGTCGCGGTCAGCATGCTGCAGGAGTTCGGCTGCCGTTATGTCATCGTCGGCCACTCCGAACGCCGGGCTGATCACCACGAATCCGATGTGCAGGTCGCCGCCAAGGCAGAGCGTGTGCTCGAAGCGGGCATGACGCCCATTGTCTGCGTCGGCGAAACCCTGGAGCAACGCGAGGCGGGGGAGACTTCCGCGGTGGTGCTGCGCCAGTTGCAGGCCGTGACGCATCTGCTGGGCGAGCAGACGCAGCGCATCGTCGTGGCCTACGAGCCGGTGTGGGCGATCGGTACCGGGCGTACCGCCAGCCCGGAGCAGGCGCAGGAAGTGCATGCCGTGTTGCGCGCGCATCTGTGTCGTGTCGATGGGACTGCCGACGGTGTGCGCATTCTGTACGGTGGCAGCGTCAAGCCGGACAATGCCCAAGTGCTGTTTGCCCAGCCGGATATCGATGGCGGTCTCATCGGCGGTGCGTCGTTGAAGGCGTCTGATTTTCTGGCCATTGTTTCGGCGGCACGTTGATGCGGTTTTGTCGATTCGCTGGCCACGCTTGTTTTTTTTAACGTTGTGATGTTGTGAAACGCGCCTGGCGCGATTGGGTACGCAAATGCAAATTCTGATGACCTTGACCCTGGTGGTGCAGATCCTGTCTGCGCTGGTAATGATTGTTCTGGTGTTGATGCAGCATGGCAAAGGCGCCGACATGGGCGCGTCTTTTGGTTCCGGCGCCTCTGGCAGCCTGTTTGGCGCCACCGGATCGGCCAATTTTCTGAGCCGCAGCACCGCGGTGGCCGCGACCCTGTTTTTTGTCGCCACGCTGATGATGGCCTACTTTGGCAATCGTGCAAATTCCGGTGACGGCGGCTTGATGGAAAAGCTGTCAGCGCCGGCGCCCGTGGCTTCGGTGGTCTCGCCAGCGAAGCCCGGTGGCCCGATCAGTCAAGTTCCGCCGGTTCCCGGAGCAATCAGCGCCGCATCCCAGGCGGCCCCGAAGCCGAGTGCTTCCACAAGCAAGTAAATTCCGCTTGAGGTGCGTCAAGTGTTGCGGGGATTGTGCGTTGCAGCAAACACAAGCCCTGCGGCTTGTCAATCCGTGGTGAATTGAGGCATTGAGCTAGCGCAATATCCCAATGTTCCGTGTTGCTTCGTAGCATGGGGAGCATGTAAGATTCTTCTGTTTTGCAAATCCAGTAACAAACAAGCGCGGCACATGTGAATTTGCTCCATGCGAATGTGCGGTCTGCGCAGCAGCCAGACAGTTGGTAGTGATGTATCGCGGCAGATGTCGCAATACATCATGATCTGCCAGCCGGAGATCGTCCTACAGATCGACGCGCTCTGTCTTTTTGCAATTTGTTGCGCTGGGCTGCCTTCGCCGTGCGAGTCTAGCGGCGGTGTTCGGGCGGTATCCGGTTTTGAGCCGACGTGGTGGAATTGGTAGACACGCTATCTTGAGGGGGTAGTGGCGAAAGCTGTGCGAGTTCGAGTCTCGCCGTCGGCACCAAAAGATTGAAGGGCAGGGTCACAATCCGCCCAGATAACAACAGGAGATGGAGTGCGATGAACCTTGAGCAGTATCTGCCGGTGTTGTTGTTCATCCTGGTAGGCATTGGCGTTGGCGTCGTGCCGCAGTTGCTCGGTTATTTCATTGCTCCGCGCCACCCTGACGCCGAGAAAAATTCCCCCTATGAATGCGGCTTCGAGGCCTTCGAAGATGCGCGGATGAAGTTCGACGTGCGCTACTACCTCGTCGCCATTCTGTTCATCCTGTTCGACCTCGAAATTGCGTTTCTTTTCCCCTGGGCTGTCGCCCTGAAAGATATCGGTCAGATCGGCTTCTGGGCGATGATGATTTTCCTTGCCATCCTCACGATCGGGTTCATCTACGAATGGAAAAAAGGGGCGCTCGATTGGGAATGAGTCTGTCTGTGCCCGATTGCAGTGAACCCCTATGCGGCGACGCCGGTCTGAACAGTTGGTCAGGAGTGGATCATGAGTATTGAAGGCGTTTTGCAGGAGGGTTTCATCACCACCTCGGCGGACAAGCTGATCAACTGGACACGAACGGGTTCGCTCTGGCCCATGACTTTTGGCCTGGCTTGCTGCGCGGTAGAGATGATGCATGCCGGTGCTGCGCGCTACGACCTCGACCGTTTCGGCATCGTGTTCCGCCCGAGCCCGCGCCAGTCCGATCTGATGATCGTGGCCGGCACGCTGTGCAACAAAATGGCGCCGGCGCTGCGCAAGGTCTACGACCAGATGGCAGAACCGCGCTGGGTGCTGTCGATGGGATCTTGCGCCAACGGCGGCGGCTACTACCACTACTCCTACTCCGTGGTCCGTGGCTGCGACCGCATCGTGCCGGTTGACGTCTATGTGCCTGGCTGCCCGCCCACGGCAGAAGCCTTGCTCTATGGCCTGATTCAGTTGCAGAACAAGATCCGCCGCACGGAAACCATTGCGCGTTGAGATCAAGCGTCCTCAAGACACATCTTCCATCCGATGCCATGACCAGCAAGCTCGAACAACTCGACACCGCGCTGCGAGCCACCCTTGGCGAGCGCATCGTGGCCTTGAACGCCAGGGTGGGGGAGCTCACGCTCGACGTTGCTCCGACGCACTACCGTGACGCCTGCCTTGCCCTGCGTGATGCAGCAGACCTGCACTTTGAACAACTGATCGATTTGTGCGGAGTGGACTATGCGCGGTATGGCAACACTCCGTGTGACGAAGAGGGCCGCTTCATGGTGGTGTTGCACCTCCTTTCGCTGCAGCACAACTGGCGTCTGCGCGTTCGGGTGCGTTGCCCGCAAGACGATCTGCCGCTGGTCGCGTCGGTCAACGATATCTGGAACGCCGCCAACTGGTTCGAGCGCGAAGCCTTCGACTTGTACGGCATCATTTTTGAAGGGCACCCGGACCTGCGCCGCATCCTCACCGATTATGGCTTCATCGGTCATCCGTTCCGCAAGGATTTTCCGTTGTCCGGCACTGTGGAAATGCGCTACGACCCGGACAGCAAGCGGGTGATCTACCAACCCGTCACCATCGAGCCACGCGAAATCACGCCGCGTGTCATCCGCGAGCCTGGCTACGGCGGCCTGGGGCATTGATATGGCTGACATCAAGAATTACACCCTGAACTTCGGGCCGCAGCATCCGGCTGCGCATGGCGTGTTGCGTCTGGTGCTCGAACTCGATGGCGAGGTGGTGCAACGCGCTGACCCCCACATTGGACTGCTGCACCGGGCGACCGAAAAGCTGGCCGAGCACAAGACCTATATTCAGGCGCTGCCGTATATGGATCGTCTCGATTACGTGTCCATGATGTGCAACGAGCACGCCTATTGCCTGGCGATTGAAAAGCTGCTGGGTGTTGATGTGCCGGTTCGTGCGCAATACATCCGCGTGATGTTTGCCGAAATCACCCGTCTGCTCAATCACCTCATGTGGCTGGGTGCGCATGGTCTGGATTGTGGCGCGATGACCATCTTCCTCTACGCCTTCCGCGAGCGCGAAGACCTGTTCGACATGTACGAGGCGGTATCTGGCGCGCGCATGCATGCGGCTTATTTCCGTCCCGGTGGGGTGTACCGCGATCTGCCGGACAGCATGGCGCAGTATGGTGAGTCCAAAATCCGCAACGCCCGCGCCGTCGAGGCGCGCAACGCCGGTCGCCAAGGCTCATTGCTCGACTTCATCGACGATTTCACCAAGCGTTTTCCCGCCTATGTCGACGAATACGAAACCCTGCTGACCGACAACCGCATCTGGAAGCAGCGCACCGTGGGCATTGGCGTGGTGACACCCGAGCGTGCGATGAATCTGGGCATGACCGGCCCGATGCTGCGTGGCTCCGGTGTGGTGTGGGATTTACGCAAGACCCAGCCCTACGACGTCTATGACCGCATGGATTTCGATATTCCAGTGGGCAAGAACGGCGACTGCTACGACCGCTATCTGGTGCGCATGGAAGAGATGCGCCAGTCCAACCGCATCATCAAGCAGTGCGTGGACTGGCTGCGTGTCAACCCGGGCCCGGTCATCACCGACAACCACAAGGTTGCCGCGCCCGCGCGCGAGGAAATGAAGACCAGCATGGAAGCGCTGATCCATCATTTCAAACTGTTCAGCGAAGGCATGCGTGTGCCCGAGGGACAGGCCTATGCGGCTGTCGAGCATCCCAAGGGCGAGTTCGGCATTTACCTGGTGTCCGACGGGGCGAACAAGCCCTACCGGCTCAAGATCCGCGCGCCAGGCTTCGCGCACCTTGCGGCGCTCGATGAAATGTCGCGCGGCCACATGATTGCCGATGTCGTCGCCATCATCGGAACTCTCGATATCGTTTTCGGGGAGATCGACCGTTGATGGACCGCTCACCTATCACGCATGAAATGCAACGCATGATGTTGTCCGAACCCACGCGCCAGCGCATCGATCAGGAAGTTGCCAAGTATCCCGCGGAGCAAAAGCAGTCTGCGGTGATTGCTGCGCTGTCCATCGTGCAGCAGGAACAGGGCTGGGTCTCGCCCGAGGCCGAGAAGGCGGTGGCCGACCATCTCGGCATGCCTGCCATCGCCGTGCACGAGGTGGTGACCTTCTACAACATGTTCAACACCCGGCCTGTCGGGCGATTCAAGCTCAACGTCTGCACCAATCTGCCTTGCGCCCTGAGCGGCGGCAACGCGGCGGCGCAGTATCTCAGCGAAAAACTGGGCGTCGCGCTGGGCGAAACCACTGCGGACGGTGTGTTCACGCTACAAGAGTCCGAATGCCTCGGTGCGTGTGGGGATGCGCCGGCCATGCTGGTCAATGACCGCAGACTATGCAGCTTCATGCGCCCTGAGCGCCTCGATGCGCTGGTGGAAGAGCTGCGCGCTGAAGCGGCCAGGCAGGCGCCGAACGGGGAGTCCAAATGAGCCATCCTTTCGGACAAAGCACGGGGCAGGAGAGCTGCTTCCATGGGCGTCACATCCAGCCGCAAATTCTTGCCGGACTGAACGGCGGCAACTGGAACCTCGACGGCTATCTGGCGCGTGACGGCTATCAGGCGCTGCGCAAAATTCTCACCGAGGGCTGGACGCCCGAGCAAGTCATTGCGGAGGTCAAGGCTTCGGCCCTGCGCGGACGTGGCGGTGCCGGTTTTCCCACCGGGCTGAAGTGGAGTTTCATGCCGCGTCAGTTTCCAGGGCAGAAGTACCTGGTGTGCAACTCCGACGAAGGCGAACCGGGCACGTTCAAAGACCGCGACATCCTGCGGTTCAATCCACACGCCGTGATCGAAGGCATGGCGATCGCCGCTTTCGCCATGGGCATCACCGTGGGTTACAACTATATCCACGGCGAAATCTTCGAAGACTACGAGCGATTCGAAGAGGCGCTGCGCCAGGCGCGAGCAGTCGGCTATCTGGGCGACAACATTCTGGGCAGCAGTTTCGGCTTCCAATTGCATGCGTCGCATGGCTTCGGTGCCTACATCTGCGGCGAGGAAACCGCGCTGCTCGAATCGCTCGAAGGCAAGAAGGGCCAGCCGCGCTTCAAGCCGCCTTTCCCCGCGAGTTTTGGTTTGTATGGCAAGCCGACCACGATCAACAACACCGAAACCTTTGCGGCAGTGCCCTGGATCATCCGCAACGGCGGCCAGGCCTATCTCGACGTGGGTAAACCGAACAACGGCGGCACCAAGATTTATTCGGTGTCTGGCGACGTGGCCAAGCCGGGCAACTATGAAGTGCCGATGGGCACGCCGTTTTCCACCCTGCTTGAACTCGCGGGCGGCATGCGCGATGGCCACCAGCTCAAGGCCGTGATTCCCGGGGGGTCGTCGGCACCGGTCTTGCCGGCCAGCATCATGATGGACTGCACCATGGACTATGACTCCATCGCCAAAGCCGGTTCCATGCTGGGGTCAGGCGCAGTCATCGTGCTCAACGAGACGCGCTGCATGGTCAAGTCGCTGATGCGACTGTCCTATTTCTATCAGCACGAATCCTGCGGCCAGTGCACACCGTGCCGCGAAGGCACGGGCTGGCTGTACCGCGTGGTACATCGCATCGAAAACGGACAGGGGCGGATGGAAGATATTGATCTGCTCAGTTCCGTCTCCGACAACATCGCCGGGCGCACCATCTGTGCGCTTGGAGATGCTGCGGCCATGCCGGTGAAATCCTTCGTGAAGCATTTCCGCAACGAGTTCGAGCATCACGTCACTCACAAGACCTGCCTCGTACCGGCTTATGTCTGAACCGATCCTTGTCCCGATTCCGCACAGGACGCCCCATCATGGTTGAACTCGAAATTGACGGTCAGAAAGTCCAGGTGCCCGAAGGGGCGATGGTCATGGACGCGGCGACGCAGCTCGGCATCTATGTGCCGCACTTTTGCTATCACCACAAGCTGACCATCGCGGCCAATTGCCGCATGTGTCTGGTGGATGTGGAGAAGGCACCCAAGCCGCTGCCCGCCTGCGCCACGCCGGCGGCGCAGGGCATGGTGGTGCGCACCCATTCCGAACGCGCGCTGCAGGCGCAAAAAGGCGTGATGGAGTTTCTGCTCATCAACCATCCGCTTGATTGCCCCATCTGCGACCAAGGCGGTGAGTGCCAGCTGCAGGATCTGGCCGTGGGCTATGGCGGCTCGGCCTCGCGGTATACAGAAGAAAAGCGCGTCATCTTCCATAAGGACGTCGGTCCGCTCATCGCCATGGAGGAGATGAGCCGCTGCATCCAGTGCACCCGCTGCGTGCGCTTTGGCCAGGAAATTGCGGGCATCATGGAGCTCGGCATGGTCAATCGGGGCGAGCACTCCGAAATCATGGCCTTCGTCGGCAGCACGGTTGATTCCGAGTTGTCCGGCAATATGATCGACCTCTGCCCGGTCGGCGCACTCACCAGCAAGCCGTTCCGCTACAGCGCGCGCACCTGGGAGCTGTCGCGTCGTGCGTCCATCAGCCCGCATGACAGCATTGGCGCCAACCTCATCGTGCAGGTCAAGGGGGACCGCGTGATGCGCGTGGTGCCGCAGGACAACGAGGCGGTGAATGAATGCTGGCTGTCCGATCGCGACCGTTTCGCCTACGAAGGACTCAACAGCCCCGAACGGCTGACCACGCCGCAAATCCGCGAGAACGGGCAATGGAAGCCGGTGGACTGGCAGACTGCGCTCGACTTTACCGTGCAGGGTCTGCGTCGCGCTCTTGGGTCGGGCACTGGCGACAACAGTTTGGCTGCGCTGGCCGCGCCGGGCAGCACGGTTGAAGAGCTGTACCTGCTGAAAAAACTGCTCACGGGAATGGGCAGCAACAGCCTGGACACCCGGTTGCGCCAAAGCGATTTTTCTGCGGATGGACAGGATGCCGGAATTCCCTGGCTGGGGATGCCGATTGCCGATATCGGTCAGTTGCAGGCCGCCCTGTTCATCGGCAGCATCTTGCGCAAGGAGCAGCCTTTGCTTTCAACCCGGCTGCGGCATGTGGCCAAGGCGGGGGCAAAAATTTCCACCCTCCATGCCGCAAGCGATGACTGGCTCATGCCCATGCACGTGCGCATTGCCAGCGCACCAAGCCAGTGGCTGGAGCAGCTCGGCGGCATTGCCGTGGCGGTGGCTCAGGCCAAAGGCATTGCCCTGCCCGCAGCCTTGCAGTCCCTGCCCGAGCCGAGCGCTGAGGCCAACTCGATCGCGTCCAGCCTGCTCGGTGCGGAGCGCAAGGCCATCTTTCTCGGCAATGCGGCGGTTCAGCATCCCCAGGCATCGGTGTTGCGCGCTCTGGCGCAATGGATTGCCCGCGAAACCGGTGCGGTTTGCGGCGATCTGACGGAGGCGGGCAACACCGTTGGCGCCGCGCTGCTGGGCGTGTCGCCGCTGGCGGCTGAGCGCAATGCCGCGCGCATCGTGGCGCAGCCGCCTCGCGCCCTGGTGTTGTTCGATGTCGAGCCGGAAGAAGATAGTGCAGACCCGTTGGCGCTGGCAAAGGCACTGGAGCAGGTCGAATTCATCGTGTCCTTCAGCCCTTTCGTCAACGCGGCAGAAGGCCATGCCGATGTCATGCTGCCGATCGCGCCCTATACCGAAACTGCGGGCAGCCTGATCAATGCGGAAGGGCGTCTGCAACATTTCAACCCCGTGGTGCAGCCGCTGGGTGAAACCCGTCCCGGCTGGAAGGTGCTGCGCGTGCTCGGCAATCTTTTCGATCTCAAGGGTTTCGATTTTCAGAGCGTGGCCGAGGTGCGCGCCGAGGCGCTCGGCGCCTTGAACGGGGCCGAACAGATCGCCGCCAAGCTGGCACCGCACAAGGAGCTGCCGCTGCCGCACAGTCTGGCCGCGACGTCGGCGAACACGGTCGAGCGCTTTGCTCCTGTGCCGATCTATTCCAGTGACGCCATCGTGCGCCGCGCGCCCAGTCTGCAGCGCACGCGCGATGCCCGGGATGCCCGCATGGTCGGCGTGTCGGCTGCGCTCTGGCAACAACTGGGTCTGCAGGACGGAGACGCGGTGCGTTTGAGTGCCAGCGGAAACGGCCAGGCGGTTGTGTTGCCCGCGCGCCGCGATGAAGCGCTTGCCAACAATGTGGTGCGCATTGCCGCTGCCTGGTCGGAGGCGGCTGCGCTGGGTGCGATGTTTGGCGCCGTGCAGATTGAACGGGCTGCGCCGGTTGCCGCAGCGCAAGCCGCAGCCGGGCACGCTGTTGAAAAGGTCTGACATGCTCGAATCCTTCAACCAAGGCGGTCTGTCCCTGCTCGGCCCCATTGCCTGGCCCATCGTCTGGAATCTGATCAAGATCATTGTGATCGTCGCGCCGCTGATGGGCGCCGTTGCCTACCTGACCTTGTGGGAGCGCAAGCTGATCGGCTGGATCCAGATCCGCGTCGGCCCCAATCGGGTCGGCCCGTTCGGCCTGCTGCAACCCATCGCCGACGGCCTCAAGCTGCTGCTCAAGGAAATCGTCATCCCCTTCCGCTCGAACAAGCGCCTGTTCCTGCTGGGGCCGGTGATGACCATCATGCCGGCGCTGGCAGCCTGGGCGGTCATTCCGTTCGGCCCGGATGTGGCACTGGCCAACGTCAATGCCGGGCTGTTGCTGCTGCTGGCGCTGACCTCGCTGGAGGTCTATGGCGTCATCATCGCCGGCTGGGCATCCAATTCCAAATATGCCTTCCTCGGCGCCATGCGGGCGTCCGCGCAGATGGTGAGCTATGAAATCGCCATGGGCTTTGCCATGGTCATCGTGCTCATGGTGTCCGGCAGCCTGAACATGACCGAGATCGTGATGGGTCAGACCAAGGGCGCTTTTGCCGCCATGGGGCTGAACTTCCTGTCGTGGAACTGGCTGCCGCTGCTGCCTATTTTCGTGGTGTATTTCATCGCTGGCGTGGCCGAAACCAATCGCGCCCCGTTCGACGTGGTCGAAGGTGAATCGGAAATCGTCGCCGGCCATATGGTCGAGTATTCGGGCATGGCCTTCGCCATGTTCTTCCTGGCCGAATACGCCAACATGATCCTGATCTCCATCCTCACCACCGTGATGTTCCTCGGGGGCTGGGACGCGCCAGTGGCCTTCCTCGGTTTCATTCCGGGCTGGATCTGGCTGGGGATCAAGACCTTTGTCGTGGTCAGTATGTTCCTCTGGCTGCGGGCCACATTCCCGCGCTACCGCTATGACCAGATCATGCGTCTGGGCTGGAAGATTTTCATTCCCGTCACCCTGATCTGGCTGGTCGTGGTGGCGGCGTGGATGCAAACCCCCTGGAACATCTGGAAGTGAGACAAGACCATGGCCGCTTTGCGTGACACATTCAACAGCTTCTTCCTCGTCGAGCTTTTCAAGGGACTGGCACTGACAGGCAAGTATGCCTTCAAGAGCAAGATCACGGTGCAGTACCCGGAGGAAAAGACGCCGCTGTCGCCGCGCTTTCGCGGCCTGCATGCGCTGCGCCGCTATCCCAACGGCGAAGAACGCTGTATCGCCTGCAAACTGTGCGAGGCCGTGTGTCCGGCGCTGGCCATCACCATCGAATCTGAACAGCGCGACGATGGCACGCGCCGTACCACCCGCTATGACATCGACCTGACCAAATGCATCTTCTGCGGCCTGTGTGAGGAAAGTTGCCCGGTGGATTCGATCGTCGAGACGCCCATTTTTGAATACCACGGCGAAAAACGCGGTGATCTCTACTTCACCAAAGAGATGCTGCTGGCCGTGGGCGACCGCTACGAAAAAGACATCGCCGCCACCAAGGAGGCCGACGCCCCATACCGCTGATCGCCGCAAACCTGCTGCAAGCTGAAGCAGGCCCGGCGCTGTTCCCTTTGTTTCAATGCCGACGGCTCTGCCTCGGTCAGGCCTTCGTTGTGACCATGGACGTTCAAACCATTCTGTTCTACCTGTTCTCCGCCGTGCTGCTGTTCGCCGCGCTGCGCGTGATCACGGCGCGCAACCCGGTGCATTCGGCGCTCTACCTCGTGCTGTCGTTCTTTCAGATGGCGGCGATCTGGCTGCTGCTGCATGCGGAGTTCCTCGCCATCGTGCTGGTTCTGGTGTACGTCGGAGCGGTGATGGTGCTGTTCCTGTTCGTGGTGATGATGCTCGACATCAACCTCGACAGTATTCGCAAGGGCTTCTGGCGTTACTTCCCGGTGGCCGCGCTGGTGGGCGTGCTCATCGTGCTGGAGATGGCCGCGGTGCTGATGCAGGGCTTCCAGATCGGCGGCATGACGCGCGCCGCGCAGATCGGGGCCGCAGTGTCTGCCGACAACCCGCTCACGCACCTGTCCAACACCCGCGCCCTCGGCGTGGTGCTGTATTCGCAATATCTGTTCGCAGTGGAAATTGCTGCAGTCATCCTGCTGGTGGCCATCATTGCCGCCATAGCGCTGACCCTGCGCAAACGCAAGGACGCGCGGCACATGCCAGCGTCCGAGCAGATCAAGGCCCGCCGCGCAGACCGCGTGCGGCTGGTGTCCATGCCCGCCCAGCCCAAGGAGTAAGCCATGCTCGGATCATTGACCCTGGCGCATTACCTGGTGCTTGGCGCCATTCTGTTTGCCATCTCTGTGGTCGGTATTTTTCTCAACCGTCGGAATCTCATCGTCATCCTGATGGCCATCGAGCTGATGCTGCTGGCCGTCAACCTCAACTTCATCGCGTTCTCGCACTACCTGCAAGACTTCGCTGGTCAGGTGTTCGTGTTCTTCATTCTGACGGTTGCGGCGGCGGAGTCGGCCATCGGCCTGGCCATCCTGGTCGTGCTGTTCCGCAATCTCAACACCATCGACGTCGAGGATCTCGACCAACTCAAGGGCTGAGTCCATGCAAGCCACGCTGAACCCCACCTTGCTGCTGGTCATCGCACTGGCGCCCCTCGTCTCGTCCACCATCGTCGGCCTGTTCGGACGCAGCATTGGCCGCTCGGCCTCGCACTGGCTGACCACGCTGTCGGTCGGACTGTCATTCGTGCTGTCACTGGTGGTGCTGAACGACGTGATCAACGGCGCACGCTTCAATGCCACCATCTACGACTGGATGGTGGTGGGCAAACTGCACATGGAAGTCGGTTTCATGATCGACGGCCTGTCGGCCTTGATGATGACCGTGGTGACCTTCGTGTCGTTCATGGTGCACATCTACACCGTCGGCTACATGGCCGATGACGACGGCTACCAGCGCTTTTTCAGCTACATCTCGCTGTTCACCTTCTCCATGCTGATGCTGGTGATGAGCAACAACATGCTGCAGCTCTTTTTCGGCTGGGAAGCGGTGGGCCTGGTGTCGTACCTGCTGATCGGCTTTTGGTTCACCAGGCCCACGGCGGTGTTCGCCAATATGAAGGCCTTCATCGTCAACCGCGTGGGCGATTTTGGATTCATTCTGGGAATCGGCCTGCTGGCCGCGTACACCGGCAGCCTGAACTACACCGAAATTTTCGCCAAGGGTCCTGAACTGGCGCTGCTGCATCTGCCGGGCACCGACTGGATGCTCATCACCGTGGCCTGCATTTCCCTGTTCATCGGCGCCATGGGCAAGAGTGCGCAATTCCCGCTGCATGTCTGGCTGCCCGACTCGATGGAAGGCCCGACACCGATTTCCGCGCTCATTCACGCTGCCACCATGGTGACGGCCGGCATCTTCATGGTGGCGCGCATGTCGCCCTTGTTCGAGCTGTCCAACACCGCGCTGTCCTTCATCCTGGTCATCGGCGCCATCACCGCGCTGTTCATGGGTTTCCTCGGCGTGATCCAGAACGACATCAAGCGCGTCATTGCCTATTCCACCCTGTCGCAACTCGGCTACATGACCGTGGCGCTGGGCGCCTCGGCGTATTCGGTGGCGATCTTCCATCTGATGACCCATGCGTTCTTCAAGGCGCTGCTGTTCCTGGGTGCCGGCTCGGTGATTCTGGGCATGCACCATGATCAGGACATCCGCCACATGGGCGGGCTGCGCAAATACATGCCGATCACCTGGATCACCTTCCTCATCGGCACCCTGGCGCTGACCGGCACGCCGTTCTTCGCCGGTTTCTACTCGAAAGACAGCATCATCGAGGCGGTGCATGCCAGCGATCTCCCGGGCTCGGGCTTCGCCTATTTCGCCGTGGTGGCCAGTGTGTTCGTCACGGCGCTGTACAGCTTCCGGCTCTACTTTCTAGTGTTCCACGGCAAGGAACGCTTCCGCGATGTTGCGCATGACCATGCCCACGGCCACGACGATCATGCGCATGGTCACGGCCATGGCGGCGAGCCCCACGAGTCGCCATGGGTCGTGACCTTTCCGCTGATCATGCTGGCGATTCCCTCGGCGGTGGCTGGTTATGTCCTGATCCAGCCGCTGCTGTATGGCCACTTCTTTCAGGGTGCGATTTTCGTGAATGCCGCAGCGCATCCCGCCATGGCCGATCTGGCCGAACACTTCCACGGCGCACTGGCCATGACTCTGCACGGGTTTACGACCTTGCCGCTGTGGCTTGCAGTGGCCGGATTTGCCACCGCGTACTACGCCTATATGGTCAATCTGAATTTCCCGCGCACGGTGCAGCGTGCCCTCGGGCCCGTCTACACCATCCTCGACCACAACTACTACTTTGACTGGTTCAACGAGCATGTGCTGTCTGCCGCGGCACGCCTGCTCGGCAAGGGACTGTGGAAGGGCGGTGACGTCGGGCTCATCGATGGCCTGCTGGTCAACGGAACGGCGCGCGCCGTTGGCTGGACTGCGCGGGTGGTGCGTCTGCTGCAGACCGGCTACATCTACTACTACGCCCTGGCGATGATTGCCGGTGTGGTGGTGTTCATGGGCTACTTTGTTCCGGGCAAGCTGTTGTCCGGCTGGTTCATCAGATAACAGCGAAGCGCGATACAAAGAATGCAATCTCTTCCTCTGCTCAGTCTGTCCATCTGGATTCCCATCGCCTTTGGTGTCGTGCTGCTGTTCGTTCAGGGCGAACACCGGGCAGGCGCTGCGCGCTGGCTGGCGCTGATCGGCTCGCTGATCGCCTTTCTGGTCACCGTGCCGCTGATCGGTGGGTTTGATAGTGCCCAGGCCGGCATGCAGTTCGTCGAATCGGTGCCGTGGATTCGCCCCTTCAACATCAACTACGCGCTTGGCGTGGACGGAGTGTCGCTCTGGTTCGTGCCGTTGACCGCGTTGATGACGGTGATTGTGGTCATCAGCGCCTGGGAGGTCATCAAGGACCGCGTCAACCTTTACTTCGGTTCCTTTCTCATTCTCTCTGGACTGATGATTGGGGTATTTGCCGCGACCGATGCCTTGCTGTTCTATGTGTTCTTCGAAGCCACGCTGATTCCGATGTACCTCATCATCGGCATCTGGGGAGGCCCGCGCCGGGTATATGCCGCGTTCAAGTTCTTCCTCTACACCCTGGCCGGTTCGCTGCTCATGCTGGTAGCGCTGATCTATCTCTACCTGCAGTCGGGTGGCAGCTTTGACATCGCCAGCTGGTATCACGTCCCGCTGTCGATGACGGCGCAGATCTTCATTTTCATTGCCTTCTTCTTCGCCTTCGCGGTGAAGATACCGATGTGGCCGGTGCACACCTGGCTGCCAGACGCGCACGTCGAGGCACCCACGGGCGGCTCCGTCATTCTGGCCGCCATCATGCTCAAGCTCGGGGCTTACGGATTCATCCGCTTCTCTCTGCCCATGCTGCCAGACGCCAGCCACGCCCTTGCACCGGTGATGATCGCGTTGTCACTGATCGCGGTGATCTATATCGGCTTCGTCGCCCTGGTGCAGACCGATATGAAAAAGCTTGTGGCCTATTCGTCGATCGCCCACATGGGTTTTGTCACCCTGGGTTTTTTCCTGTTCTCCGAACTTGGGGTGCAGGGCGGACTGGTGCAGATGATTTCGCATGGCTTCATTTCCGGCGCCATGTTCCTGACTATCGGCGTGCTGTATGACCGTATGCACACCCGCCAGATCGCTGATTACGGCGGCGTCACCAACACCATGCCCAAGTTTGCGGCACTGGCTGTGCTGTTCGGCATGGCCAATGCGGGCCTGCCCGGCACCAGCGGCTTCGTGGGCGAGTGGATGGTGATTCTGGCCGCGGTGAAGTTCAACTTCTGGATCGGCCTGCTCGCAGCCACCACCCTGATCCTTGCCGCCAGCTACACCCTGTGGATGATCAAGCGGGTGTATTTCGGCCCGATCGGCAACGCCCATGTCGCCGCCCTCAAGGACATTGGCGCGCGCGAGTTCTTCATGTTGGCTGTGCTGGTGGGTGCGGTCATCTGGATGGGCGTGTATCCCAAATTCTTCACCGACCCGATGCAGGCCTCGGTGCAACATTTGCTGCAGTTTGCGGCGTCTTCCAAATTGCAGTGACAACAACCGCCATGAACTGGATCGCCATTTATCCGGAAATTTTCCTGCTCGTGCTGGCCTGCGTGGTCATGCTCGTCGACCTGTTTGTGAAAGACACGCAGCACCGTGTGAGCTACTGGATCACCCTGACCGGCCTGGCTGCGCTTGGCGTGCTGTGCGGCCTGTACTACGCCTCAGGCATGCAGCAGTTCGCCATGGCGCGGGCACTGATCGTCGATCCGATGGCCATGCTGCTCAAGCTGTTCACCGTGGCCGCCACTGCAGTCACCCTGGTCTATTCACGCCGCTACGCACTGGATCGGGGTATGTGGGGCGGCGAGCTGTTCAGCCTGGTGCTGCTGTCGCTGCTCGGGCAGTTCATCATGATCTCGGGCAATAACCTGCTGACCATCTATCTGGGGCTGGAGCTGCTGTCGCTTGCGCTGTATGCCCTGGTCGCGCTGCGCCGCGATCACGCCCAGTCCACCGAAGCGGCGATGAAGTATTTCGTGCTCGGCGCGCTGGCTTCGGGCTTTCTGCTGTACGGCATGTCCATGCTGTACGGTGCCACCGGCTCACTCGATCTGGTCACCATTTTCCGCATGATCGCGGTCGAGCCGATCAACCGGGCGGTGCTGGTGCTGGGCGTGGTGTTCATCGTCGCCGGGCTGGCCTTCAAGCTGGGCGCCGTGCCGTTCCATATGTGGATTCCCGACGTCTACCAAGGGGCGCCCACCGCGGTGGTGCTGATGGTGGGCGCAGCGCCCAAGCTCGCGGCCTTCGCCATGGCCATCCGCCTGCTGGTCGAGGGGATGTTCCCGCTAGCGATGGATTGGCAAGGCATGCTGGTGGTGCTTGCCGTGCTGTCCATCGGCCTGGGCAATCTTGCAGCCATTGCGCAGACCAATCTCAAGCGCATGCTGGCCTATTCCACCATTGCGCAGATCGGCTTCGTGCTGCTCGCCTTGCTCTCTGGCATGCTCAACGGCAACGGCCTGTCGGCCTCCACCGCCTATAGCGGCGCCATGTTCTACATGGTCATCTATGTGCTCACCACCCTGGGCACGTTCGGCGTCATACTGCTGCTGGCGCGCGACGGTTTCGAGGCTGAAGACCTCCGCGATTTCGCCGGGCTGGCCAAGACAGACCCCTGGATGGCAGGTGTCATGACCTTTCTCTTATTCTCTCTGGCTGGCATTCCGCCATTCGCCGGTTTTTACGCCAAGCTCGAAGTGCTCACCATTCTGTTGAATACCGGGCGGGTCTGGCTGGTCGTGTACTCGGTGATTCTGTCGGTCATCGGCGCGTTCTATTACATCCGCATGGTCAAGGTCATGTACTTCGATGCACCCACCGCGCTGTCGGCCAGTCGCGCCACTGGCGTGGGCGGTGCGCGTGCGCTGCTCTCGCTCAACGGCCTGGCTGTCCTGGTACTCGGATTGATGCCCGGCGGGCTCATGACGCTGTGTTATCAGGCCATCGCCAAAACCCTGCATTGAAAGGATTTCACCGTGCAAACTTCCGCCATCTGGCTGGTCATCGTGCTGGCATTCGTCGCCGCCAATCTGCCGTTTGTCTCCAACCGCTTTTTTCTCGTGTTCCCGCTCAAAAAGACCCCCAAATCGATTTGGCTGCGGCTGGCTGAACTGCTGATCCTGTTCTTTGTCGTCGGCTTCATCGGCCGCGCGTTTGAGGCGCGGATCGGGCAGAACTATCCGCAGCATTGGGAGTTCTACGCGGTCTCGCTCGCCATGTTCCTGGTGCTGGCCTTTCCCGGCTATGTGCTGCGTTATATGGTCAAGCGGCACCCAGCCCCGAGTCGTGCATGAGCAGCGATCCGGCACGCGTGCCGCAGGCTGCGGCCTTGCGCGAACACACGCTCGACAGCGAGATGGTGTTTCGTGGCACCTTTCTCAACATTTCGCGCGATCTGGTGCGTCTGGCCAATGGCGCGCAGGTGACGCGCGAATACATCCGCCATTCCGGCGCCGTGATGATCATCCCCCTGCTGGATAACGGCAATGTGCTGATGGAGCGCCAGTTCCGCACTCCGATGCAGCGGGTGATGGTGGAGTTTCCCGCTGGCAAGCTCGACGCCGGTGAAAGCTGGCTGGCTTGTGCGCAACGCGAGCTGCGTGAAGAAACCGGCTACAGCGCGCGGGAGTGGGCTTACATCGGCCCGATCAACAATGCCATTTCCTATTCCGACGAAACCATCCACCTCGCCTTCGCGCGTGGTCTGGTCGCGGGGGCGCAGTCGCTGGACGACAACGAGTTGCTCGATGTGTTCGAGGCCAACCCGCAGGACACCCTGAACTGGGTGCGTCATGGGCAGATCACGGACGTCAAGACCGTGATCGGTGCCTTCTGGCTGGAAAAACTGCTGCAGAGCACCTGGAGTTTCGACTGGCAGGGCGTGGCCTGACGCTGCGGATCAGATGCGTCGCTGCACCAGCAGACGGTAGGCCAGCAGATACAGCGTGACAAAGGCGACGCAGCACAGCATGAGCATCGACGTGCTGTCCCACCAGAGCATGGCCGGCCCCACGCTGAACGCGGCGACGGCCCAGAGGTAGGGTGAGGTCGCGGCGTTGCGCCGTTGCCGCGGGTCGGGGTGCTCGTCATGGTCGAGCAGTCGGGTCAGCCGCCAGTACACCAGATGATGCAAATGCAGGGTATCGGGGGCGGTGCCCGCGCGCTGCCGGAACTTGCGCCGCCACAACGAATACAGCAACTCCCAAACCGGATACGCCAGCACCATCAGCGCGAACCAGGGCGAGACCGCGGGGTTGCGCGCAACGAGCAACACGCTCAGCAGCGCCATCCAGAAGCCGAGCAGATAGGCCCCGGTATCGCCGAGAAAAATCTGCCCGCGCGGCCAGTTCCAGAACAGGAAGCCCAGCAGCGCGCCGATTGCGGCGAGGCTGAGCGCCATGATCAGCGGATCGCTGACCTTGAAGGCCACATAGCCGATGGCGCCGAAGATCATGAAACTCACCATCCCGGCCAGGCCGTTGTAGCCGTCGATCATATTGACCGCATGCGGCATGGCGCTGATGGCGACCAGTGCAATCAGCCAGCCCAGCGGCGGCCACTCCAGCAGCCATGCATCAAAGGGCCAGAGGCCGATGCGGCTCACACTGGCGTCGAGCAGCCACACCGACAGTGCGGCCGCCAGCACCGTGGCCAGAGCCCGCCAGAGGGGCGGCACATGCCGCCGCAGATCTTCGATGACGCCCGCGAGCAGCACCGGCAGGGTGGCAGCCGCCAGCAGGCCGGTATTCGATGCGCTGATGTAGGTGAGGTGCATCAGCCACAGGATGCCGATCATCATGCCCAGTGCCATGGCGAAGCCGCCGGTGCGCGGCGTGGGGTGCCGATGCCATTTCTGCACACCGGCGGTTTCGTCCAGGCCGAAGTGTTTGCGGCGTCCCAGCACGATGAGCGCGGCGCAGCCCAGCCAGCAGAGCAGAGCAGACAAGGCGGTGGCGTGGAGCATGCGACGGCAGCGAAAACGGAAAAACGGTATTGTGCCTTGTGCCGCGCTGCATTCCCTCGCTGAGCAGGCGCTGCCTGCCGTCCCCTACACTGCGCTCCCATGTCCACATCGTTCTCCTGGCCTTACGAATTGCTCATTGGTTGGCGCTATACCCGCAGCGGGCGGCGCAGTCGGCGTAATGGCTTCATCTCCTTCATTTCCGCAGTGTCGGTTGGCGGCATTGCCCTGGGAGTGGCCGCGCTGATCGTGGTGATTTCGGTGATGAACGGATTTCAGAAAGAGGTGCGTGACCGCATGCTCAACGTCATTCCGCACATCCAGATCTTCAGCGTCAATGGCCAGGCCCTGCCGGACTGGCATGGCGTGGCGCAACAGGTGCAGCGCAATCCGGCGGTCACGGGCGTGGCGCCGTTCGTGCAGGGTCAGGCGCTGGTGGCGCAGGGCAGCCAACTGCAGGGCGTGCTGGTCTGGGGCGTGGAGCCGGGCGAGGAAACGCAGGTGTCGCAAATCCCCGAACACATGGTGGCCGGCAGCCTCGCAGCGCTCAAGCCGGGTGACTTCGGCGTGGTGTTGGGCAACGAACTGGCGAACACCCTGGGCGTGACCTTGGGCAATCAGGTCACCATGGTCGTGCCCAGTGGTTCCATTACGCCGGCCGGCATGATTCCGCGCCTGCGCACCCTGCAGGTGGTGGGCATTTTCAACGTCGGCCATTACGAATACGACAGCACCCTGGCGCTGGTCAATCTGCAGGATGCCAGCGCCCTGTTTCGCACCGGCGGTCCCACCGGCCTGCGGGTGCAGACCCGTAACATGAACGACGCCCCGCAGATTGCACAAGACCTGCAGCGCGTGCTGCCGCCCGACCTCGTTGCCCAGCCCTGGACCGAGCAGAACCGCACCTGGTTCGAGGCCGTGGTGATCGAGAAGCGCATGATGTTCATCATCCTCACCATGATCGTCGCGGTGGCGGCGTTCAACCTCGTTTCCACCCTGGTGATGACCGTAACGGACAAGCTGGCCGACATTGCGATCCTGCGCACGCAGGGGGCGAGTCCCGGTTCCATCATGTCCATCTTCCTGCTGCAAGGCGCGGTGACCGGGTTTCTCGGCACCTTTGCAGGGGTGTCGCTGGGCTGTCTGATTGCTTTCAACCTCGATCCCATCGTGTCCTTCCTCGAAGGCATGCTGCACACCCAGTTCCTGCCGCGCAGTGTCTATCTCATCCACCACATGCCGAGCGACCCGCGCTTTTCCGACATCACCACCATCACCATCGCCTCGCTGGTGCTGTCGTTGCTGGCCACGTTGTATCCGAGCTGGAGCGCGTCGCGGGTGCAGCCGGCGCAGGCCTTGCGCTACGAGTGAAGCGCCTCCACCGCATCCGCCATGCAACACCTGCTGCTCCTTGATCTGCCGACCGCGTCACCGGCGTTTGCCCAGCTGCTGATCCAACCCGGCCTGCCCGCCACCGCCACGCTCTGTCGCCAGGCCCTGGTGCTGGAGCAGGAGGCGCCGCGCGAGGACGCGCAGGCTGCCTGGCTGACTCCGGCGGAACGCTGGCTGCTGCACGCCCTGCGCCTGGGCGGCGCCGAGGCCGAGCAAGCCCCCTGGGCGCGCCTGGCCGCGCTGGCCGACGGTGCGGCGGACGCCTTCCCCGCGGACCAGCCGCTCTGCCTGCTCACCCCGGCGCACCTACGGCTGGGGCGTGACAGCCTGACGCTCACCGATCCTGCCGCGCTCGACCTGAGCGCAGACGAAGCGCAGCAACTCTTTGCCGCAGTCGCTCCGCTGTTTGCCGAGGCCGGCTGGACGCTGCGTCATGTCACGCCGCTGCGCTGGTACGCGGCGCATTCCAGCCTGGCCGACGTGGTCACGGCAGGTGTTGCGCGAGCGCAGGGACGCAGCGTGGCGGCGTGGATGCCAGGTGGCCCGGCGGCGCGTCCTTGGCGGCAACTGCTCACCGAGGTGCAGATGACCTGGCAGCACCACGCCGCGAACGAGGCGCGGGCGCAGCGCGGCCTGCCCGATGTCAACACCCTCTGGATCCACGGCTGCGGCGCGCTGCCGCCAGACTGGCGCAGCCCCCTGCGCCTGACCGATGCCGACGACGCCGTCAGCGACCCGGCGCTTGCCGCCGCTCTGCGTGGCCTGGCGTTGCGGCCGCGCGCCGGTACGCTGGCGCCGCTGCGCCTGTTCGACGCCCGCACGTTGCTGGCAGAAGACCCGGCGCAGGGCATGCGCCAACTCGACGACGCCCTGTCCGCCGCCATTGCCCAGGCCGTGCTGCAGGACGGCGGGGTACAACTCACCCTCGCCGGAGCACTGCGCTGGCGCACACTGCAGATCCGCCGTCCCCAAGACTGGAAATTCTGGCGGCGGACTGATCTTCTCACTCTCTTGCGAGGGTTATAGCACCCAGGCTCAGCCGCTGCCGTTCCCTGCGGAGCTGGGCTTCAAACCGCTGCAGGGGCTTCCTCCGGTTTTCCCAGCTTCACCGCGCAGTACTTGACCTCGGCGATCTTGCCCCAGGGGTCGAGGGCGGCGTTGGTCAGCAGATTGGCCGCGGCCTCGGCATAGGCAAAGGGAATGAACACCGCGTCCTCGGGCACTGCGGGATCGGCCCGGGTGGCCAGCACAATGACGCCGCGGCGTGACCGCACCTGCAAAGCCTCGCCCGCGCGCAGCCCCAGCTTGGCCAGCAGCGCGGGGTGGATGCTCACCGTGGGCTGCGGTTCCAGCGCGTCGAGCACGCTGGCGTGGCGGGTCATGGCGCCGGTGTGCCAGTGCTCCAGCTCGCGGCCGGTGATGAGCACATAGGGATAGGCGTTGTCCGGCTGCTCGTCGGCGAAGCCCAGTGGCGCGGGCTTGAGGCGGGCGCGGCCGTCGGCTGTAGGGTAGCCGTCCGTGAACACGATGCGATGACCCGGCTCGTCTTCGGCCGCGCAGGGGTAAGTGACGGCGCCTTCGCGCTGCAGCCGCGCCCAACTGATCCCGGCGATGGACGGCATCATGCCGCGCATCTCTTCGAACACCGCGCCCACGCCGGTTTCACCGCCGTGCATGTCCACCTCGGCAATGGGCGCAACACCCAGGCGTCGGCCCATTTCCTGGATGATCCACAGGTCGGCCCGCGCCTGCCCGGGGCAGGGCAGCGCCTTTCGGCCGAGCTGCACCAGACGGTCGGTATTGGTCACGGTGCCGGTTTTTTCCGGCCACGCCGAAGCGGGTAGCACCACGTCGGCCAGCGCGGCGGTCTCGGTGAGGAAAATGTCCTGCACCACCAGATGCTCCAGCCCGGCCAGAGCCTGGCGGGCGTGGTGCACGTCGGGGTCGCTCATCGCCGGGTTCTCGCCTTCGATATACATGCCGCGGATCTGCCCGGCCAGCGCGGCGTGGATGATCTCCACCACGGTCAGCCCCGGCGTGCGGCTCAGGCTTTGCGGCGGCAGCGACCAGTAGCGCTCCACCTTGTCGAGCACGCCGGCGTCCTGCGTGCGCACATAGTCGGGAAACATCATCGGAATCAGCCCGGCGTCGCTGGCGCCTTGCACATTATTCTGCCCGCGCAGCGGATGCAGTCCGGTGCCGGGACGGCCGATCTGGCCGGTGAGCTGGCACAGGGCGATGAGCGCGCGCACGTTGTCGGTGCCGTGCACATGCTGCGAAATGCCCATGCCCCAGAAAATCATCGAGCCCTTGCTGGTGGCAAAGGCGCGTGCGGCGGCGCGGATGTCGGCGGCGGGCACGCCGCAGATCGGCTCCATGGCTTGCGGCGACAGCGCGGCCACATGCTGGCGGATGGCCTGCACGTCTTCGGCATGGCAGCGCGCGGCAATGCTGGCCTCGTTCAGCAGGTTCTCCGCGAACACCACATGCAGCATGGCGTTGAGCAGGGCCAGATCGGCGCCGGGCGTGAACTGCAGGGTCATCCAGGCCTTGCGCGCCAGCTCGGTGCGGCGCGGGTCGGCCAGGATGAGGCGGGTGCCGCGTTTGAGGGCATTCTTCATCCAGGTGGCGCCGACGGGATGGTTCACCGTGGGGTTGGCGCCGATGATCAGGATGACGTCGGCCTGCAGCGCGTCGATCACCGGGTTGCTCACCGCGCCCGATCCGATGCCCTCGAGCAGAGCCGCCACGCTGGAGGCGTGGCACAGCCGGGTGCAGTGGTCGACGTTGTGGGTGCCGAAACCGGCGCGCACCAGCTTCTGGAACAGATACGCCTCTTCGTTGGTGCCCTTGGCGCTGCCGAAACCGGCCAGCGCGGCTCCGCCCTGGCGTTCGCGGATGCGCAGCAGGCCACCTGCGGCGCGCTCCAGCGCCTCGTCCCAACTGGCTTCGCGGAACACGCTGCGCCAATCGGCCAGTTTGACCTGCTCGGGGTCCTTCGGCGCGTCGTCGCGGCGGATCAGCGGCTTGGTCAGGCGCGCGGGGTTGGCGACATAGTCGAAGCCGAAACGGCCCTTGACGCACAGCCGCCCGTGGTTGGCGATGCCGTCGCGGCCTTCGACACGGGCGATGTGCTCGCGCCCGGCTGCGTCGGCTTGCACATGGTAGGTCAGCGCGCAGCCGACACCGCAATACGGGCAGACCGAATCGACCGTGCGCTCGCTGACCTTGGCCCACGACCCGTTGGCCGGAGCCAGCGCGCCAGTGGGGCAGGCCTGCACACATTCGCCGCAGGCCACGCAGGTGCTTTCACCCATGGGCGTGCCCTGGTCGAACACGATGCGCGCGCCCGCACCGCGCCCGGACAGACCGATGACGTCATTGCCCTGCTCCTCCCGGCAGGCGCGCAGGCAGCGGGTGCACTGGATGCAGGCGTCGGCGTTGAAGGTCATGGCGGGGTGCGTCTGATCGGCGGCGGGTGTTTGCGGCCAGTGCGCGGCCTCGGCCTGCGTCCCCTGAAAGGCTGCGGCGTAGCGGCTGCGGTCGGCCCCCAGTCGCTGCGCCCAGTGGTCGAGTTCGTCGTTCACCCGGTCTACCCGCTGCGGCTTGCGCGCGGCCAGAAGTTCGAGCACGCCGCGCTGCGCGGCGCGGGCGCGTTTGCTTGTGGCATGCACCTTCATGCCGGGCGTGACGGCGCGGCAGCACGAGGCGGCGAGCACGCGCTCGCCTTCCACTTCGACCATGCAGGCGCGGCAATTGCCCACTGGACGGAGCGGATCGCTGTGGCACAGATGCGGAATCTCCACGCCGTGGCGCGCGGCAGCGGCCCAGAGTGTTTCGCCGGGGTGCGCGGTGAGCGGCTTGCCGTCGAGATCGAAGGCGATGGTGGGTGGGGTCATGTCCATCGGGTCACTCCTTGGTTGCGGACGCTTCGTGCGGGAAGTGGCGCAGCACGCTGTCTGTGGGATTGGGCGCGGCCTGGCCGAGGCCGCAGATGGAAGCATCGCGCATGAGCTGGCTCAGGGCGCCGATGTGCGCGGTGTTCCACTGTGTCGGCGCCATCGCCGCGAGCATCTGGTGCGTGCCTTCGCGGCAGGGGGTGCACTGGCCGCAGCTTTCCTCGGCGAAAAAGCGCATGAGGTTGGCGGCGGCGGCGCGCGCGGTATCGGTGTGCGTGGCGCTGGCGCCGAGCACGATCACGGCCATCGAGCCGATGAAGCAGCCTTGCGCATCCAGGGTGCCGAAGTCCAGCGGCAGATCGGCCTGCTCGGCATTGAGGATGCCGCCGGACGCGCCGCCGGGCAGCACACCGTAAAGCGTCCAGCCCGGCGCCATGCCGCCAGCGAATTCGTCGATCAGCTCACGCGAAGTCATGCCGGCCGGCGCCAGATAGACGCCTGGCCGGGCCACGCGGCCCGATACGGTGAAGCGCCGCAGGCCCTTGTGGCCACGGCGGCCTTGGGTGAACCAATCGGATGCGGAGTTCTGTACCAGATCACGGACCCACCATAGCGTCTCGACGTTGTGTTCCAGTGTCGGCTTGCCGAACAGCCCGGCAATGGCGACGATGGGCGGCTTGAGCCGCGGCATGCCGCGCTTGCCTTCGAGCGATTCGATCAGCGCCGATTCCTCGCCGCAGATATACGCCCCGGCGCCGCGGCGTAGCGCCACTTGCGGCAGGCGTGCGCGCACAGCGGCGTCATCGCCGGGCTCGTCATCCTTCGCGCCGCCGATGTCCACCCCGCCGTAGCGCAGCAGCCCGGCGGCGTGCAGCGCCTGCAGCTCGCGGTGCAGCAGCGCGCCTTCGGCGGCGTATTCGTCGCGCAGATAAATCCAGATGCGGCCCGCAGCCACGGCCCAGGCGGCGATCAGCAGGCCTTCGAGCAGGCGATGCGGCGTGGTGCGCAGCAGGTGGCCATCCTTGCAGGTGCCCACTTCGCCTTCGTCGGCGTTGACCACCATGAGGCGCGGGCCGGGCTGCTGCGCCACGGTGCGCCATTTGCGCGCGCTGGGAAAACCGGCGCCGCCCAGGCCCCGCAGCGCGGCATCTTCGAGGCGCTGCATCACCGCCTCAGGGGGGATGCGCCCTGCCCGGCAATCGGCCAGGAGGGTATAGCCGCCGCCTGTGCGATAGGCAGCGAGGTCTTCGGCATCCGCAGGCAGGAGTGGTTCGGCCCCGGCCTGCGGCAGCGCGGCCAGCACGGAGTCCACTGTGGCGTGGCCGATTGCATGCTGGCCCACGCGCACGCCAGGTGCCTGAGTGCACAGGCCCATGCACGAGACCCCTTCCACCGCCACGTCAGCGCCGCAGCGCTGTTGCAGATCGCGCAGCAGAGCGTCAGATCCGGCCAGTGTGCAGCTCAGATTGGTGCAGACACGCACGACGGCTGCGGGCGCCGCCTCGTCCTCGCGCAGCAGGCGGAAGTGGTGATAAAAGCTGGCGACCTCATAGACCTCGCTGGCGGACAGGCGCAGCCATTCCGCCAGCGCCGCCAGCCGCGACGGTCGCAGCCCGCGCTCGGCGTCGTTGAGGCGGTGCAGATGCTCCATCAGCAGGTCAGGGCGCGCGGCCAAGTCGCCGCAGGCAGCCTGCACCGCGCCGCGCGCCTCGGGGCTGACCAGCCCGCCGCGTGGGGTGGTGCGGGTGAAGCGCACGGGTTGCGGGCGAGCCGCGCTGCGTTGCGCTTCGACCGCGGCGGGCGTGAATGGGGACGTGGGGGAAGGCATAGGACGCGTCATGCGGGAGGAGGTGAAATCCAGAACTGAACAAGCCGGCACGGGCCGGCTTGTCGGGGGTATCGGCCCGGGCGGCGAACTGGGGATGCCGCCCGATTTGAGACACAGCTTAGAACAGAACAGCGGCCTTCTGCAGGGCGATGTACACGCCAATGAGGAACGGGATGCCGACTGCGGCCCAGGCCAGCACGCCGCCCAGCCCGAAGCTGCCGCGTGCGGCGTGCTCGGCATCACCCGCGATGCGGTCCTCGTGCTTGAGTGCGCGCTCGCGGGCGAGTTCTTCCGGCGTCATGCGGTACTTGGCGGCCACCGGGCGCACCAGCAGGTTGAGAACGAAACCCACCAGCAACAGACCGGCCAGGATGTAGAGCGTACGGTCGTAGACCAGATTTTTTGCGATGCCGGCGTCGATTTGGGCCTGGCGGATGGCGGCGATGAGAAAAGGCCCGGCCACACCGGCCACCGACCACGCAGTCAGCAGGCGGCCATGAATGGCGCCGACCATCTGCGTGCCGAACAGGTCAGCCAGATAGGCGGGCACCGTGGCGAAACCGCCGCCGTACATGGTCATGATGGTGCAGACTGCCAGGATGAACAGACCAGTCGCACCGCTGTGGCCCAGGGTGGGCAGGCTGGCATACAAGGCCACGCCCAGGGCGAAGAACACGGCGTAAGTCGCCTTGCGGCCGATGTAGTCCGACAGCGCGGCCCAGAACAGGCGGCCGCCGCTGTTGAACAGGCTGATGAGCCCCACCAGACCACCAGCGGCGGCAACGAGCGCAGCCTTCTGCGTCGCGTCGAGCACAGCATTGCTGTCCAGGCCAATGAGCCGGCCCCCGAACACGTCCTGCAACATCGGGCTGGCCATGGCGATGACGCCAATGCCCGCAGTAACGTTCAGACAAAGAATCCACCACACCAGCCAGAACTGCGGTGTTTTCATGGCCTTGTTCAAGTGCACTTCATGGTCGGTGATCATGGCATTGCCGCCCTTGGCCCTGGGCGTCCAGCCCAGCGGTTTCCAGCCGGTGGGCGGCACACGAAAACCGAAGGCCCCGATGCTCATCACCACAAGATAGAGCAAACCCATGAAGATCAGGGTGGGCGCCACGCCTTGCGGGCTGCTGGCGCTGAAGTATTTCATCAGCGCCACAGCCAGGGGCGCGCCGATCATCGCGCCACCGCCGAAACCCATGATGGCAAAACCAGTGGCCAGACCGCGGCGGTCAGGAAACCATTTGATCAGCGTGGAAACCGGCGAGATATAGCCCAGCCCCAGACCGATGCCACCCAGCACACCGGCGCCCAGAATCACCAGCCAGAGCTGATGGATGTACACGCCGATGCCACCGAGCACCAGGCCACCGCCCCAGCACAGCGCTGCAATGAAGCCGGCTTTGCGCGGGCCCGCATGCTCCAGCCAGGCGCCCCAGATGGCCGCGGAGATGCCGAGAAAGGCGATGAACACCTCGAAGATGTGGGTGACCGAAGGCACCGTCCAGTTGCACGTCGTGGTGGTGAGATGTCCCCAGAAACCCATACTGCCGCATACCGCAGGATCGGTGCCCGCGAGCAGCTTGCTCATCGGCAGCCAGAACACGGAGAAGCCGTAGGCCATGCCGATACACAGGTGGATGGCCAGCGCCGCGGTGGGAACCAGCCAGCGATTGAAACGCGGACCGGCGACCGTGCGCTCGCGGTCGAGGAGGCCCGGTCTGGGCAAGGGTGTCGTGATGGAAGCGGACATGAAGACTCCAAGAGTGTCGTTGTTTGGGGTGCATCCACGGCAAGCGTATGCCGCCGTTGGCTTTATAGTGAATTTTTGTGACTTCCGTGAAAAACTTGGCAAAAAATATCGGCTTGAGTTGCGTTACATCAGGCCGATCACTTTCACTGTATGGCTGGTTACGATGCCCCGGCGGAGGCTCGGGGAGGCGGTTAAAAATTCTTCCGGACATGACGCTTTCGTGCCGACGCCATGCAATTTCGGGAGGTGTCAACATTCAGGATGCAAGAAAATCGACTCTGACCGGCTGTCTGTGTGCCCTGGAGGGCAAGCCGACACGCCCCTCGCCGTGGACGCGCCCCGCCGTTCCGAGCTGGCCTGCGGCTGATCAGACGCAGCCGAATCCGAGAGGCCTACCAACTGCACGGAGAACAAAGAAACTTGGGACTGTCCAGCGTTTCCTTGAGAGGAGCATTGGCGCGTTGGTGAAAAATCAAAAAAACCATAACGTTGTTTCAAAAATTAGAGCGCGTCAAGGCGAACTGTCATTGGGTGAGTGCGGTGGATGATTGCCACAACGCGCACAATGGAGGTTTAGCCGTCTTCCAGGCCATGATCATGACTTCCCAAGAAACTTCCCCCTTTGCCGAACTCGGCTTGCCCGAACCGTTGCTGCAGGCCCTGCGCGATGTGGGGTACGAAACGCCGTCGCCCATACAGGCGGCCACCATTCCACCGCTGCTGGCAGGGCGCGATGTGCTCGGCCAGGCACAGACCGGCACTGGCAAGACCGCCGCATTCGCGCTGCCGATTCTGGCGAAAATCGATTGCACTGCCCGCCATACTCAGGCGCTGGTGCTGGCGCCCACGCGCGAGTTGGCCATCCAGGTGGCCGAGGCCTTTGCGCGCTATGCCACCCATCTGCCGGGATTCAATGTGTTGCCGATCTACGGTGGGCAAAGCTATGTTCCGCAGCTCGCCTCGCTCAAGCGTGGCGCGCATGTGGTGGTGGGCACGCCAGGGCGCATCATCGACCACCTGGAGCGCGGCACGCTCAAGCTCGACCAGCTTGCCCACATGGTGCTGGATGAGGCCGATGAGATGCTGCGCATGGGCTTCATCGACGATGTCGAGTCCATCCTGCAGAAGACGCCGCCGCAGCGTCAGGTGGCGCTGTTTTCGGCCACCATGCCCTCAGCCATCCGGCGCATTGCCCAAACCTATCTGCGCGATCCGCAGGAGATCACCATCAAGGCGGCCACGACCACGGCCACGCATATCCAGCAGCGTTACTGGATGGTCAGCGGGCTGCACAAGCTCGACGCTCTCACCCGCATCCTGGAGGTCGAGCCGTTCGAGGGCATGATCATCTTTGCCCGCACCAAGCAGGCGACCGAGGAATTGGCCGAGAAGCTCGCGGCGCGTGGCTTTACCGCAGCCGCGCTCAATGGCGACGTGCCGCAGGCGCTGCGCGAGCGCATGGTGCAGCGGCTCAAGGATGGTCAGCTCGACATCCTCGTCGCCACCGATGTGGCAGCGCGTGGGCTGGATGTGGAGCGCATCAGCCATGTGGTGAACTATGACATCCCGACGGATACCGAAAGCTATGTCCACCGCATCGGCCGTACCGGTCGTGCCGGGCGCAGTGGCGATGCCATTTTGTTCGTCACCCCGCGCGAGCGGCATTTGCTGCGCGCCATCGAACGGGCCACACGCCAGCCGATCACGCAGATGCAGCTGCCCAGCACCGAGGCGGTCAACGACAGTCGCATCAGCCGCTTCATGGAGCGCATCACCGCAGCACGCGAGCAGGAAGGTCTGGAGGATTACCAGCGCTTGGTCGAGCGCTATGAACAGGAATTCGACATTCCGGCCATCGAGATTGCCGCGGCGCTGGCACGCATGGTGCAGGGCAACAAGCCGCTGCTGATGCGCCCGGGCAGCGAGCCGTCCTACAGCGCGGAGACCGCAGCCCCGCGCCGGGAGCGCGAGCCGCGCGAAACCCGTGAGACGCGCGCGCCGCGTCCGGCGCGTGCACCGCGCGACGATGCGGCGCCAGTGCGTCCTCCCCGCGAGCGCGCCAAGCCCCGTGACCTGGAAGCGTTCACCCAGACGCTCATGCAGGTGCGTGAAGACGTGGGCGTGCCGCAGCGCGCGGCGCATGTCGAAGCCGTCGATGTTGACACTGTGCATGCCGAGCGTCCTGCACGCAGTGCGCCCGCCGCTGCCGGCGACTTACGTTTCGAGACCTACCGCGTCGAGGTCGGGCGCGATCACGGCGTGGAGGTGCGCAATCTGGTGGGCGCCATTGCCAACGAAGCCGGGCTGGAGAACAAGCACATCGGCAATATCGCCATTCGTGGCGACCACAGCTTTGTTGAACTGCCCGAAGGCATGCCCAAGGATGTGTTCCGCACCCTGCAAAAAACCTGGGTCGGTGGACGTCAGTTGCAGCTCAGCAAGGCCGAGCCGGTGCGCGACACAGCGCGCGAACGTCCGGCGACCCGTGCGCCGTCGCGACGTTTCGAATCAGGCGACATGTCGCCCGCACCCAAGCGCCGCGCGGCGCCGATGCCTGGCGGCAAGGCGTTCAAACGCAAGCCTTGAGGGGCACGGGCAGGGCTTGCCCATGACGACTGTCCAACCGCGCATCTGATGCTCAACCGGCTCTGGCTCGGCTTTTTTTGGGTGGCAGCCGCAGCCGCTGCGGCGCGCTGGCTTGGCGGCGACGCCGTGGTGTTTGCCGCAATCACAGACAGCCTGTTTGCCATGGCCAAGCTGTCGGTCGAGGTCATGGTGCTGCTGTTTGGCACGCTCACGCTGTGGCTGGGGCTGCTGCGCATCGCTGAACGCGCCGGTCTGGTCGAGCTGCTGGCGCGCGCGCTCACTCCGCTGTTCCGGCGCCTGATGCCTGAGGTGCCCGCGGGCCATCCCGCCATTGGGCTGATCACGCTGAACTTCGCTGCCAATGTGCTCGGGCTGGACAATGCCGCCACGCCCATCGGCCTGCGCGCCATGCGCGAGTTGCAGACGCTCAACCCGAGTAGCGACACCGCGAGCAACGCGCAAATCCTGTTCCTGGTGCTCAATGCCTCGTCGCTGACGTTGCTGCCGGTGAGCATTTTCATGTACCGCGCGCAGCAGGGCGCGCCTGACCCGACGCTGGTGTTCCTGCCGATTTTGATTGCCACCAGCGTATCCACTCTGGTGGGTCTGCTCAGCGTGGCTTGGATGCAGCGGCTCAAGCTCTGGGACCCGGTGGCGCTGGCGTATCTCGGCGGCGGCGCGCTGCTGCTGGGCGGCTTGCTCGCCGGGCTGGCGACGCTCAGTGCGGCGGCGCTGGCCAGCGTGTCGGCGCTGGTCGGCAATCTGGTGCTGTTCGGCGTCATCCTCGCCTTTCTGCTGGCTGGGGCTGTGAAGCGTGTGCCGGTGTACGAGGCCTTCATCGACGGCGCGAAAGAGGGCTTCGGCGTGGCGCGCGATCTGCTGCCCTACCTGGTGGCCATGCTATGCGCCGTCGGCGTGCTGCGTGCTTCGGGTGCATTGGGTTATGCGCTAGAGGGCATCCGCTGGGTGGTGCATGGGCTGGGCATGAATACCGAATTTGTCGCCGCGCTGCCCACGGCGCTGGTCAAACCGTTTTCCGGCAGCGCCGCGCGCGCCATGCTGATCGAGACCA